>NZ_JAWUDN010000002.1:0-445079 GCF_044430645.1 Ewingella allii
CTGCCGCCGAAGTTTAAGCCGACGCCCACCGAGCCGCCGTGGCTCTCATTTTTACCGTCCAGCACCGAGGTGTTGGTAGCCGAAATCAGGTTCACGTCGCGGTTGGCCATCAGGCCCATATCTTTGCCCGCCTGCAGCTGGCCGCCCTGCACGTTAATGTCGGTATCCGTGGCGCGGATGTTGAGGTTGTTCCCCGCCGTCAGGGTGCTGCCCTGACTCTGGCTGTTGGTCTGGGTCTGCTCCGACTTGGACGACTGGCTGCCATAGGAGAGGTTGACGCCAAACAGGCTCTGCTGGTCCTGGCCCTGCGCCTCGCCGAGCTGCGAGGCCTGATACGCCTGCACGCCACCGAGGGCTGACTTGATGCCATCCAGCGCGGCCAGACGCCCGCTGCTGGCGGTGCTGGCGTCGTTGGCGCTGGACACCGCGCTGTTGATGGCGCTGCCTACCGCGCCGGACAGTGCCAGCGTCAGCCCGCTCTGTTTTTGCTCAACGGTGTGGGTCTGCACGCTCTGGTTATCCGCCGCCAGAATGTTGACCTCTTTGCCCGTCAGATTGAGGTCTTTGCCCCCCAAGACATCCGAGCCTTTTACCGTCAGGCCTTTGCCCGCGCTGAGGTTGACGTTGCCATGCGTACTGCCGACGGTGCTGCCCGCGCTGGTCTGGGTTCTGCCGTCATCGGTAATTTTGGTGCTCTGCTTGCCATAGCTCACCCCAACGCCGCCCGTGCCGGACAGGCCGGTTTTCTTCTCTTCGCGCAGGTGCGTTTCCTGACGCGACTGGTCGGCGGCGGTGATGTTGAGGTCGTTGCCCGCCAGCAGGTTCACGTCGCGAGTACCCGCCACTTTGCTGCCCTGCACCAGCAGGTTATTCCCCGCCTGCAGGGTGACGCTGTCGCCACTGATATTGCTGCCCAGCGCACTCTGGTTACGCACTTCGTCGTGCGTCTCCAGCGACATGCTGGAAAGCATGCCTTTGCTGCTCTGCTTGCTATGCTCGGTCAGATGATATGAGTCATTACCGGCGGTCAGGTTGATGTCGTTACCCGCCACCGCCGTGATGCTGTCTTTGGCGGTCACCGACGCGGCTTTGGCATTCAGGTCATACCCCGCGCTCAGGCCAAGGTTACCGCCGACGTTGATCTGCGTACCCACGTCTTGGTTCTGAGTCAGGTGACGATAGTTATCTTTGCCCCAGTCGCTGTTCTCAGTATGCATCGTATTGAGAGTCGCAAGGTTGAGGTCATTGCCCGCAATGATCTTGGTATGACTGTCCGCGCCGGTGTTGCTGATTTGCGCCGCCGTCAGGTTGATATTATTCAAGGCCTGCAGGCCAAGTTTACCTCCGTCGTTCTGCACATAGATACCCGCCGCGCGGTCGAGATATCGATTCGCATCGTTGCCCGCGAGGGTGCTGCTGACATTAATGTCGCGCCCGGCAATCGCCACCAGACTGTCGCCACCTTGCAGGGTGCCGCCGAGGTTGTTGATGTCGGTGCGAGCATTGATATTGACCTGATTCCCGCCGATAAAACCACCGTTGTTGAGCGTATCGGCATTAATCTGCGTCACTTCCCGGCCAAGAATTTTGCCGCTGTTGGTTAAGTCATTCTGGCTATTTAGCACTAGATTGTTACCTGAGAGCAGCGCCCCGCTGCCATCAAGATCGCCTTTTTTCACTCGCGCATAAACCTGCGGTACCAGCACGCTTTGCACGGAGCCGTTCGGCAGCGTCACATCCTGCTTGACCAGCCACACCATATCGCTGGTCAGTAAGGCCATCTGTGCCGGAGTGAGCGCCACGCCTAGCATCAGGTTGTACTGCTTCCCAAAAGCGATACCCGCGTCCATCAAGGCTTTGTACTGATCCGTATCGTTGTTATATCCCGCCAGATAACGCTGGCCGGTGAGGTCGGCAATTTGCTGGCGGATCAGCCGCTGTTCGTAGAAGCCGTCACCCAAACGCTTCAACATATGATCGGGATCTTGGCCAAGGGCATTCTGCATATAGTCACTGGCGAGCCACTGCTTCTGGTTGGTGAAGCGCGGGTCAGTCTCGATCAGGTAATGGCTGGTCACGTCGCCGTGCAGCTGGAACAGGCTGTTGTCCGGCAGCGTGAGGTCCGGGCTGGTGATGCGCACAACTGTGTCCAGATTATTCTTCGGCTGGATCTCAAATATCTGCCCGGCGGGAGGGTTGATGGGCTGAAGCGTCGACCCATTATTCACCGCGCCCGCGCTGCCCGCCTGCTGATTAAGCGTCGATGTATCCCGCCCGGCAATGGTGGTGCCGCTGCCCGTTATCTGGGTATGCTCGGCATAGACCATTGCTTTTAAATCAACAGCTTGAATGATGACATCAGGGCTGTATTTATTGCTGTCCTTGCCTTGTGAGGTCTTGGTGCCACCAAAACGGCGTTTGGTTTTTTTCGCGTACCAGCGGGTCTGGGTTCCGACATCCGTAATGGTGCGCTCACCTGGCGTGCTGACGTTATTGGGAACGTCGATTTGTCCACCCAAGGTGCCACCAGCCATCACGCGGCTATTAATGTTATTAAGCTGGTTGCTGTAGATAGTCAGATCACCCCCGGCGATGATTTGCCCCGGATCGCTCTGTTTTACCTGTGTTTCCTTGATGGTGCGCTGGTACTGGTATTCATAAAACTCATTGCTGCGCGAGCCATCGGGCATGATCGCATCATGAACGTCGTACTTGTTTTTCCATGATGTATCAACGTCACTCCAGTCATAGCGTTGAGTCGAACCTTTTAACACCGCCTCGTGATGCGGCGAATCCTCTGTCACCACCACTTCCGTTTCGAAGTGATCGTTGAGATTGTTTATTTCGCCGATGTTCAACACCATGTTGCCCACCGACTCCAGCGTCGAGCTGTTGTTGTTGAACACTGACGCCTGACCGGTTGCCCGCCACTGGTCGTTTAGCTGCCCGCCCACGGCCACGTCGCCAGCGCTGAAAATCAGGCCATGGTCGCGGTTGTTGATGGTCTGCGCGCCGATATCCAGACGATCGCGGGCGGCAATCGTCGCCGCGGTGCCGTTTTCCGCCAAATTATTGAGGGTGCCGGCCTGCAAGGCGATATGGTCGCCATAGATGCGCCCGCTGCCAATATTGTTCAGCGTCGCCGACTGAATATGGGTCAAGTTGCCGTCGATAAGCCCACGGTTAGTGACGTCGCCCGAGGTCAGAATATGGTTCTGCGCGGCACTGATCTCCCCGGTTGCGCCATTGTTTACACTGGCGGCGTTGAGGTTGAGCGTGCCACCGGCTTTGATCAGCGCGCTGTTTTCCAGCCCCTGACCGATATTGAAATTCAGGTCGCCGTTAGCAATCACGTCGCCTTGGTTGTTGAACCCCTGAGCCAGATTCAGCGTCATCGCCCCTTGCGACAGCAGGCTGCCGTCGCCGGTCACTGACGAGGCCGATAATTGCAGGTTTTTACCGGCAATCAGCGTGCCGCCGGTGTTGCTCAGCGCCAGCCCATTGCCAGCCAGCGTTAAGGTATCGGCGGAAGAGAGTAGGCCTTGGGCATTGTTTAGCGAGCCGGTATGGATATCCAGCAGGTCATTGGCGCGCAGCGCGCCTTGGGTGTTGTCGAGGTAGTCGCTGCTCAGGCGAACCGATTGGCCTTCAAGCCCGGTGTCCTGAGCTTTGGTATCACGGTTGGCGATCTGCGCGGCGTTTACGGTAGCCGTCGCGCCGCTGCGAATCAAACCGGCGGTATTATCCACCAGGCCGTTAAAGGCATTGATCAAGGCATTGCCCGCCGCCTGAAGTTTCCCGCCCCGGTTGTTCAGCCCGGCAATATCAAGTTGAGCATTTCCGCCTGCGGCAATATTACCCTGCGCGTTATTCAGCGCCTGCCCCTGCGTATTGATGCTGGCATCACCGCCGGTGCGGATCTGTCCGGCCTGATTAAGCAACGCACCGGTCAATAAATTCAGGTTTTTACCGGCGCTCAGGACGCCGTTGGTGTTATCAACTGCCTGATTCCGGCTATTGAAACTTAAGTTATGGGCGGCCTGCACCAGCCCCTGCTGATTAGTGAATTGCCCGGTCGTCAGGTTCAGTTCACCGTCGCTTGCCAGCGTGCCGTTGAGATTGTTGAAATCAGCGGAGGTCAGCCGTAAATCGCCCGTTGCTGCGATAAACCCTTGCTGGTTGTCGAGTGAACCGCTGTTGATCGACATCGGCCCACGGCTAACAATCCCGCGATTATCGCCACTATTGCGGTTACTTAAGGCTCCACCCTGAAGCTCAAGAGCCATACCGCCGCCCGACTGCACCAGCCCGCCGTCATTGTTTAGCCCGACGCTGGTCAACTGCATATCGCCAAGTGCTGCAATGTTCCCCTGCTGGTTACTCAGCGTGCCAGTATTGAGGGTAAGCGTTTGCCCCGCGCCGAGCTGCCCTTGCTGGTTATTCAGGCTGGCGGCTTTCAGGTCGAGATTGCCATTGCCCGCAATTTGCCCAGCCTGATTGTCCACGCCGTCAAACACCTTGAGCGTCATCGCGCCGCTGCCGGTCTGCAAGATTTTGCCTTCGCGGTTAGAGAGTCGATTAGCCGTCAGAGTGAATTGATCGGCAGAGGTGATGCCGCCATCCAGCAGGACATCGCCGCTGTTAATGGTCAAATGACCGTTGGAGAGCATCTGGCCCTGCTCCCCTTGCAGACTGGCGCTTTCCAGTGACAGGTCGCCGTCGGCGGCGTGCAAGATTTTGCCGCCCTGATTGTTGATCTGCGAGGCTTTGATTTTGAGATCTTTGCCGTTGCTGGCAATGCTGCCGCCACGATTATTAAGGGAGCCTTGATGGGAGAGTTGCAGGGAATCACTGCCCAATTGCGAAATAGCGCCTTGCTGGTTAGAAAGGGAGCCCGCTCTGATATTTAGCTTATCACCGAGCAGCTTTCCACCGTCGTTATTGAGCATTTTGCCACTGCGCGCGGTCAACTGCTGTTGCGCCGCAACCTGCGCGCTGCCGGTCTGCAGATTGTCCTGCCCGGCGTCCAGAGTGACGTTATTGCCGCTGGTCGAGCTATGGCGCACATCGACGCCCTGCCCGCGAGCTGTCAGATCGCCGGAGGCCAAGTTTTGCCCCTGAGCTCGTAACTGCCCCGAGGCATCGAGGGTGAGATTGCTACTTCCTGCCAGCTTACCGTCCTGATTAACACCCGCCGCCAGCACGCTTCCCTGCTCGCTATTTAACGTCGCGCTTTTCGTTTGCAGATGGTTATTGGCGGTGATTGCGCCGCTATTGTGCAGATCGCCCGTCGCAATCAGGTTGGCATCGGCGCCGGAACGCACCGCGCCGCTGTTTTCCATCGCGCCGTTAGCAGCAATAGTGACGCCCGCCTGGCCGCTCATCTGCCCGCTGTTTTCAATACGGCCATCGGCAGTGACCACCAGAGTGCCCGCCTGCGCGCCGATATTACCGGCGTTATGCACCCCGACGCCGTCTTCGGTGCCGATCAGGCGAATTTTATTGGCGTACATGCCGCCGAGCTGGGCGACGTCTACCGCCATCATCGGCCGTGGTGAACCGTCCGCGGCTTTTTTATCGATTTGCTGATGATCAACATCCACCTTGTTGCGGCCTGCCGTCACCTTGAGATCTTTCGCCACTAAGTTGGCGTTAATTTTCACCGAGCGGGCGATGATGTCCGTGTAATCCTGACGGCTGCTGTCCATTCCCGCGCCCTGGATCACGATTTCGCCCCGTTCAACATCAAACCCGGTGAGCTGGCCATTGTTGAGCTGAGCCTGCCCGGTGGTCATGGTGGCGCGATTAGCATTGATGAAGCCGCAGCCGTTACAGGTGATCCCCGCCGGGTTGGCGATCACGACCTGTGCCTGACGGCCTGCGACTTCGACATAGCCGTTAAGCTGGCTCGGGTCGCGCGAGTTGACCTCATTGAGGATCACTTTCGCCTCGCCGCGCGCCAGCCAAGGGTTCCCCTGCACCATACCGCCCTGCTGCGTCGCCACGTTATTTCGCGAGTTATTAAGGATCACCCCTTTTTGATCGACGTCGAACTGGCTGTAGGTGTTGCGGGAAACGCCCCCTTCGCTTGGAGTTTGAATATTGACCTGCGGGGTGCCGTTGGCAGTGCTGACGATATTCGGCTGCTGGTTACTCGGCGCCTGACCATCGGCCACGATCCCCGCCTGAGCACTATTGACCAGCACCACCGATCCAAAGAGCGCCAGCATGGCGCAGGACAGGCTGCTCAAGCGACATTGGCGTATAGCCGTCTTGCTGCGGCGCACGCGGCGTCCACCCTCTCGGCCTGCCGAAGCAATTTCCGCCACCACCATTAACAGGCCACGGGCTTTATTAAAAATGATGCGATAGAGATGTTTGTTCATGGCAGAGTGTCCTTACCCTAATACGACCAGTTGAGGTTGAAGCCCAGCGAGACGGGATCCGTTGAGAAACCGTCAGGTTTGGAGAAAGGCACCGAGGCGAACAGGTCATAACCGACCCTGAAAGCTCTGCCACGCACCCCAACTGCGCCGCCCGCTAAGTGATTGCCCACCAAATATTGCGTGCCGTTGCCGCCCACTTCGCCATAGTCCACCCCAAGATAAAGCTCCTGGGAAGGCAGCGGCGTCACCCATGCCAGGTCGTTACGCACAAACCAGCCGCGATCGGCATTCAGGGTGAGTTCACCGTCGAAGCCGCGTACCGTCCAGCGGTTACCGATAGCAAATTGATCCTGAGGCGTCAGGTGAGTGTCGGTGTACTGGCGCTGATACTGCACGTTGTAGCGAAATTTCTGATTGGCGATGGCAAAAGGCACATCAAGCTGGGCGGAAAGCTGGACGATTTTGCTTAGCGCCGTCGCGTAGCCGCCATACTCTTCCGGCGCAGGCGTAGCGCCAAACCATCGGGTACCGCGCTGATAGCTAATGCCCGTGTCAAGGGTGGCTTGCGAAATATAGTGACGATGCTGTAAGCCCAAGCGCCACGCCGCCGTTTGCCTGCGCTGCACTTCGATTTCAGTATCATTGACGTAGTTTCTGGACTCGCGCGCCAGCACGTCATAGGTCAGCGTGGTCTTCTGGCTACCGTTGCGATGCAATATGCGGCTAACTTGGAAATCGAGATTTTTACTTTTACCGCGATAGCGATAATCGCTATTAAGCCCGGCGGTGGTCTGGTTGTATTCGTAACTATTGGCCGTCAGGCCAAACATCCAGTAGCCGAAAGGCACTGAATAGTGCCCGGTGACGTTGCCGGTGCTCTTGCCGCTTTTATGAGGCAGGCTGCTGGTGCCGGAGATATAGAACAGGTCGCTAAGGGCAAAGGGATTATCCAGCGATAAGGTCGCGGTGCCCTGATAGCGGCCGGTGCTGCGCGTGCCTGAGTCATCAAGGCCCGCCGCGACGCGCCACATTTTTTCCTGCTTCCAGCGCAGCGCAATATCACTTTCACCCGGCTGCTCGCCGGGAAGGATTTCCATGTCAGCCTGCACCGTCGGCAGGCGCTGCAGATTCTCTAAGCCCTGCTCGATATCGCGTAAATCTAATAGCTGATCTTGATGGGCAGGAAATGCGCTGTAGAGCGTGACGTAATGGTCGCTGTCTGGCGTTAATTTCACCTGACGGGTCTTGCCGGACACCACTACCAGCTGCAGCACGCCGCTTTTCAGATCCTGCGACGGAGCCAGCACGCGGGTGGTGATATACCCGTGATCCACTAACCTGTTCTGCAGAGTACTCATCAACAGGTTGATGCCTTTCCCCCCCAAGCATTTGCCTACGGCTTGATTGCTGATGTGCTGTAGCGGCAGCCAATGCGGCAAGGCCTCGGTACCACTCAGCCGGACTTGGGAGAGGGTAAAACACGGGGTTTCCTGCGGAAAATTGATGCGGCCAAAACTGCTGGGAGGGGGAGAAAGACGGACATCTGGTGCCTGGGGGGTCAGGCTCTGCTGCAGAGCGCGTTGCTGCTCCTGCTGATGAATAAATTGTTGACCCCCTGCTTCACTAAAAGGAGCGAGGCCAGTAAGAGGCTCAGCATAGCTGCTGGCAATAAATAGACTGAGGGAAATAATCAGCGACTGGCAGGCAATATTTATAGCGGGGCTGCGCACGTAAAAACATCCTTATTATTAATCCATGGGTAAATCATCCTTAATCCAGCTACATTATGACCATGCGAAGTCAATTTACGATATCTTTTATTTTCTTTATCAAAAGAAACAATCCAGAAAAGTTAGGAGAGAAATTAATGTTCAACTTATTGAAATCGTTAACATAAAAATCACAACCACTTGATTTTAAATAACTAAAATCAAAAATAACAATGTAATTCTGGTTGAATACAAGCCTTACCAAGCCCGAAAAAAACCACTATCAATATATGCATCACCTTGAATATATATATTGATCATTAATAAAGTTATTAAAATATTAACCCAGTCAGTTATTCATTGAAAAAATACATTCCCCTTAGTTCTCACTCACTATTAACTATTATTTGGCACAATGATTTGCCTCTCCAGCCTTAAGCCCTGACCATCGGTTAACGTGACCGTCACCTGGGTCCAATCCCCTTTTTGCATCGCGATGCGCATCTGCCCGAGAGAGAGGGTTTTGTTCGCGGCGAGGTTGATACTGCCCTGCTGGCGGCTGGTGCTCTGCCCCTGCTCGGCGCGATGTGAGACGGCCATGGAAACCTGACAGGTGCAGTTTTGGCTCAGGGTCGCCATGGGCCGGACAATATAGACATCGGCCTCAGTTTGGGTGTCGAACCACAGTTGGTTCGACATGACGGCGGCAATCAACAATAGCTGCATTGTTCCTCCTTATATAAAGCATAACAGGGCATAGGCCCTGTTATGCGACGAACAAACTGCATGACAATAACGTCAGGGGAATCAGTGCTGGCTAGCGTAAGCCTGATTGCCGGTACCGTACTGTTGGATATTCGCCAGACTGCCGTTGGCGTATTGATTCGACTGCGCGTAGTTACCCGTACCGTTTTGGCTGATTTGGGTAATGCTGCTGCTGGCGGCCTGCAACACGTTGGCGTTGTTCCAGTCACCGGCCTGGGAGACTTTTACCAGACTGTTGTTGCCCGTTTGGTTGCTGCCAACTTTGTTTTGTGAGCCGCGCTGGTCAATCGACGTCAGCGATTTAGAGACGCCGCTTTGGTTAGCCTGAGCACGGTTAGCCGTACCAGCCTGATAAATTTGAATTTCAGCGTTCCAGTTGGTGGTCTGAAATACTGGCAGAGAAGAGGTTGGAGGCGTTGTTGCCAATGCACTGCCACTGATCACTAACGCAGATACTGCCACAATTTTTAAAAGATTCATGATGCTACCCCATTGGTTAAAGTTGGATGATCTTCATTTGAGACAAAGTGATTAACGCTGTGTGACTCTGATCGCCATTCCTGACGAATTTTGTACGACACCGGCTGACCGGTCCGTACCACTTTGGCTAATTTGCGTCACGCTCCGGCTACCTCGCTGGAGAATAACGGCGGTATTGCCAAAATCTTTTTGTTCAATAGATGCAGAACTGCTATTTCCAAGCTGGGCAATCACGGCGGTATTTTCACTGCCGCTTTGCATAATATCGGCCGCGTTACCATTCCCTCGCTGATTAACAATCGCATTATTATCATTGTTAAATTGCGTAATATTCGCCCGATTGCTGTTCCCATTTTGTTGGGTAGTAGCCGTATTGCCATTGCCTTTTTGCAAAATAAAAGCGGCATTGCCCGAGGATGTATAGCCCCCCACAACGGCGTTATCAAACGAATTGCTGTAATAGTAAATATCACTGATGTTGGCGCTAAAGCCCAATTCACTGTGGGCGAGATCGTTCAGTTGCGCCATGGTAATAAGAGGTAATGAAAGCAGCGCAACGGTAAAAATCATTTTTTTCATATTTCAGCCCTGATTGACTTTCTTCTGCATTATGAAAATGACAATCGACAAACACATCGAGAAAGCCAGAATTGTTTACTGGACGAATTGAGTATGGATAGTCGTAAAAATAAAAAACTCACCTGTAAGTCGTATTTTTCATTTAAGACTCATCAGAAAGCATGAGGTAAAGAGTAAAAAACCCCGTAATTCCATCAACCTGAAATTTCGAAAATAATTAATCAAGGTGCGTAACTAACCTAGAATCCGCTCAACCTCATTTATCATACAATTTATTAAATCTGTCATTACCCTGATCAAATACGTAGCCTGAGAAGACGAAAAATTTATCTCTGCCTATGAGGGTTACAGCTGATATTGAATATACTGTCACCTTTTTTAGAGGGTGAAGACTGCGAAGTAGCGTCAGATCGCGAGGTCAAACCAGTTATGGAAATACTAAACCAAGACCAATATTTGAGATAAAGCAGAAGAAAAACTCACCTCATCAGCTTAACCAGTACATCAAACTGCCCGCTAGGCGAATGAATTAGCAGTAGTTAGTTGCCAGTTTGAGGTAAACATACGGCAGGATAGGTTAAGGGCGTTTAACAGATTGGCTGCTTCTAATCACAACAGTGCGAAGTAAAATTTGCACATTTTCAGTTACATTTTGAAACACAAATAAGCCTTGATTTAGAGTGTCCAATGGATAGATTGATGATGTAGGAAAAATCCTATTTCTAATAATGACAAACTTGCGTGTGTAGTGGTTATTTAACTTTTCCGGTTTTATTTACTTTTTTGGTTAATACGCCACGGGCTTGCACATGCTACATCCAGCAGCAAAGCAACCTATTTAATGCCTTCATTTATAAGGCATCTGTAGGCTGTCAAAAAAATTAGGTGGGGTTTCATTATGACTAATGAAGCAATATTAAATAACAACCTTTTATTGTTAATTACTAAGCCGTCACTTCAGGCCAGTGCTTTATTGCAGCAGTTAAAACATCAGTTAAGTGTCAACACTAAACTGCATAACATTAATAAGACACTAGAAGATGATTCATTAAACCAGGCACTCATATTGTTTGACATGATGGAAGCAGACCAGCGACAGGTTGTCTTATGGCAATCCGTCATTCGTCGCTATGACGATAATGTGAAGCTTTTATTATTTAATACTCCGAGTGATTATCAGTTTAGAGAAATAGAAGCCTGGCCGCGCATTAGCGCCGTATTCTATAACTCTACGGAGGAAAATAAACTGGTTGAAGGTATTAACAACGTACTCAATGGAGAATGTTATTTCACTCAAGGCTTTGCCAGCTACCTCATTAGTCAGTCAGGGCAATATCGCTATCTCAATCATAGTGAAACCGGCCTAACCCATAGGGAACAAGAGATCTTAAATAAGCTGCGCGTGGGCGCTTCAAATACTGAAATTGCCCGGCTGCTCTTTATTAGTGAGAACACGGTCAAAACGCATTTATACAATTTGTTCCGCAAGCTTTCCGTCAAAAACCGGACTCAGGCCGTCTCTTGGGCTAACGACAATTTAAAGCGCTGACATGATGAAATTCGTCATCTGTCTGCTTTTCGGCCTGACATTAGTGTTAGGCCAGACTGCCAATGCGGCAGAAATTAAAGACCCTGGCTTGGTAACTGACCACACGGTGACCTCCGTGGGTCACGACTTCTACCGCGGTTTTGCTGATCGCTGGGATATTAATTATGCCGAGACAATCACCATCAGCGAACGGCCAAGCGCCCGCTGGGGAAGCTGGATAAGCATCAAGGTTGGGCAAGACACGCTGTATCAAATATTGCTGTTTCCCAACCGCCGCAATTTTAGCAAAGAGGTCGATACCGCCGTGGCCAGTGTGCATGAAGCCCTGTCACGCCGCCAAATCGACAAAGCCTTATTGGGCACCGGTGATCTCACCGGCGATGAATTCTAGGAGCTTACCGTGAAAATATCTGTCGCGCTTTTATCGCTGTTCCTTTTCTCCCCTCTCTCATGGGCGGGAAATATGGTGCATCAGTTTGTGAATCCCAACTTTGGCGGCAACCCGAACAATGGTGCTTTTTTGCTGAATTCGGCCAATGCGCAGAACTCATACAAAGATCCCAACGGCTATAACTTCGATGCTTATAACCCGTCGGCGCTGGACAACTTCACCTCTGCCTTACAGTCGCAGCTGCTGGGAACCCTGATGGGCAATGTGAATCAGGGCAAGCCGGGGCGAATGGTGACTCAAGATTTTATTGTCGATGTGCAAAACACCGACGGTCAGCTGGTGATGAACGTCACCGATCGTAAAACAGGAAAGATTTCGACCATTCAGGTTCAGGGCATCAGTGGCTCGAATTAAAACCAAAAAATTCACCTAAACATCGCCAATCACAGCAGCGGGAAGGCCACTATGCGCAGTTTGTTTCTATTTCTGATGATTTTTGCCCTCACAGGGTGTTTGACTGCACCACCAGATCAAGCAGCAAAACCCACCTTGCTGCCGCGAGCCCAGAGCTATCAGGACCTGACTAACTTGCCACCGGCGCGCGGCAAGATTTTTGTCTCGGTTTACAACATTCAGGATGAAACGGGACAGTTTAAACCCTATCCGGCGAGTAACTTCTCCACCGCCGTCCCGCAAAGTGCCACCGCCATGCTGGTGTCGGCACTTAAGGATTCAAAATGGTTTATCCCCCTTGAACGCCAGGGGCTACAGAACCTGTTGAATGAACGCAAAATTATCCGCGCCGCGCAGGAAAACGGCAGCGTGGCAGAGAATAATGCCCGCGCCCTCTCCTCACTGGTGGCGGCGAATATTTTGATTGAAGGGTCAATCATTGGCTACGAAAGCAATGTGAAATCCGGCGGAGTTGGTGCCAGATATTTCGGTATCGGGGCCAGCACGCAGTACCAGTTAGACCAGATAGCCGTGAACCTGCGCGCCGTCGACGTCAATACCGGGGAAGTTCTTTCATCGGTAAATACCAGCAAAACCATTTTGTCTTATGAGGTGCAGGCCGGTGTCTTCCGATTTGTCGATTATCAACGATTACTGGAAGGAGAATTAGGCTACACCACCAATGAACCTGTGATGCTTTGCCTGATGTCGGCGATTGAAACCGGCGTGATTTATCTGGTGAATGACGGTATTAGCCGCAACCTGTGGCAGCTGCAAAATCCGCAGGACGCCAAGGCACCGGTGCTCGAAAAGTATAAGAACCTGATTGTCCCTATTGCCTCTTAATCTGGAGAAATTGATTCACGTTATCCCAGAAAATCGGATCCCCTGTAGCGTGATGACGCCGGGTTTTGGCAGTAGTTGGCGAAAGGAAACCCAACGATTGAGGCGGGTTTCCTTTCATTTTTTTGCTCAGTATTGACTCGAAATGTTATTCAGACTGCTGGTAATTATTGACCCGTTTTTTATCTTCCAAATTGAAATCCGGATCGAGATAAATACTCAGGCGCTGAATCAACAGCTCATTAAATTCAAATACCGCGCAGAAGTGGTGACTTCCCGCCTCGGCCGTGGGCCAGCGTTCGCCGCTTTGCATCACGCCGCGCATTTGTCCCTCAACCACCAGCGTATCTCCATCCGTGATAAAACGAAATTTATCCTGCATGTGCTGAATTTTATCGATTTCCAACGCGAAGCATTTGCCCAGTTCGCCCAGCGATGACTTTCCCTTTGCTGTACCAAATTTTGGGAAAAACACTTCAGTGTCCTCGGTAAACAGATCCAACAGTGTCGCATCTGCCTGATCCAGCTTGCTATAAAACTGTTTCACAATCTCTATACGACTTTTTTTTAGCGCGTCCTGTGTCATTTTTCCCCTCTTATCACTCAATGAGTGAAATCTAAGACCACCTGACTAAGACTAGTGAAACGCTTCAATTTTGCTGCTTTCACCTAAGATTTAAGATAACTCTCAGCAAATCGGCCCCTGTTGCCTTCAATTCATGGTCTACAGTTAATGAGGTATGACACTTTTATTCATTGAAGTGCGTTGGGCTGGCATGTTGCTCGCCCTCCAGACAAAAGGAACTGCTTATGTTTGATAAAGCGAAAGATAAAGCTGAAGAGCTGGTTGGCAAAGGTCAGGAACAGTTTGGTCGCGCAACGGAAGATCATGGTCTGCAAGCAGAAGGCGTAGTCCGCAAAAATCTTTCTCAGGCATCCTATGCGGTGAACGACGCCGTGGATACCGTGAAGCGCCAAACCTCAGACAACCCAGTACCGGCCCTGCTTATTGCCGCCGGTGTAGGTTTCCTGCTGGCTAAACTGACAGGCCGTAAATAATCAGCCTGTTTGCTCGATAAGCATGAGCAAGGCATGAATTTATGCCATAAAAAAACCCGGCCAATGCCGGGTTTTTTGTTGTTGTTTTGGGGCTAATTGCTGGGTTTGATGAGGCTTTCTGCCGGAATGCCAAACAACGTATGCAACTTCCAAATCATTGGCAAGGTGAGTTTTCGTTTACCATTTAGCACCTCGTAAACCCGGTTTGTACGCCCGATGGCCGGCTGTAGATCCTTGGCGGTTAGGCCAGACTGCTCCATCCTAAATTTGATTGCTTCAATAGGATCGGGCAGATCGACAGGAAAATGCTTAAGTTCATAAGCTTCAATCAAGGTGATCATCACCTCAAAGAAGTCCCCTTCAGGCGTGCCGGGCTCTGGCTCATTATCAAATAAAGGTGAGACGATTTTTAGCGCCGCGCGGTAGTCCTGCTCGTTCCGAATCGGATGAATGTCCAAGGTTTCACTCCATCTCAATAGTATTGGCATCAACGCGGTCGTATTGCCTATGCGTACCCATAAACTTGATGTAAATGGCACCAAATCGATAAGCAATGGCTGCGACCAATCGATAGTCATTACCCTTGATATTAAAAACGACTCGCCGGCTTTTTAAGATACTGGCGCTGCGGAATTGCTCCTTAATATGGTTGGGGGTAGTCCATTCTGCGTTTCTGACCTCATCAATCCATGCTTTCAACGGCTGTTCAGAGTCTGGATACGCAGTCCAAAAAGTTTTTAGCGTGCTGACTGAGATTATTTTCATGCCCGCAAACTACTCCCAATATGGGACTACGATAAGCGTTTTGAGAGGATTTTGGAAGCCGCATTCCAGAAATAAAAAAGGCGCAGCATGATTGCGGCGCCTTATTCTAAAAGAAGCTTTTATTAAGCTTTAGCCGGGAGCACGCCATCTGCGCGGAACATGGCTTTAATGCCGCGCACGGCCTGGCGGATACGGTCCTGGTTTTCAATCAGGGCGAAACGCACGTGGGTATCGCCATAATCGCCGAAGCCAATACCTGGCGAGACGCAAACCTTGGCATCGGCCAGCAGGCGTTTTGCGAATTCCAGCGAACCTAAATGCTCGTAAGCCGGTGGTATCTTGGCCCAAACGTACATTGAGGCTTTCGGGTTATCGACCATCCAGCCCGCCTCGTGTAGACCGCGAACCAGCACGTTGCGGCGCTGGCGATACTGCTCGGCGATATCTTTGACGCACTGCTGATCCCCTTCCAGCGCGGCAATCGCTGCCACCTGCAATGGAGTAAAGGTGCCATAGTCGTGGTAGCTTTTGATTCTCGCCAGCGCGCTGACCAGCTCTGGATTACCGACCATAAAGCCGATTCGCCAGCCCGCCATATTATAGCTTTTCGACAGCGTGAAGAACTCGACCGCGATGTCCTTCGCGCCCGGCACCTGCATGATAGAAGGCGCTTTCCAGCCGTCATACACAATATCGGCATAGGCCAAATCATGGATAACCAGCACATTGTACTGCTTAGCCAGTGCGACCACGCGCTCGAAGAAATCCAGCTCAACGCATTGCGCCGTTGGGTTAGACGGGAAGCCGAGGATCATCATTTTTGGACGCGGAATGGTTTCGCGAATTGCGCGTTCCAGTTCAGCAAAGAAATCCACGGCGTCGGTTAATGGCACCGAGCGTACCTGCGCACCGGCAATCACCGCGCCGTAGATATGAATCGGATAACTTGGGTTTGGCACCAACACAGTATCACCGTGATCCAAGGTTGCCAGCATCAGGTGCGCCAGCCCCTCTTTCGAGCCAATGGTGACAATGGCTTCGCTTTCTGGATCGATTTCAACCTGATAGCGATCGGCATACCAGCGGGAAATCGCACGGCGCAGGCGTGGAATACCGCGTGACGTGGAGTAACCGTGGGTGTCTTCGCGCTGAGCCACCTGCACCATTTTCTCAACAATGTGCGCCGGGGTTGCGCCATCAGGGTTCCCCATACTGAAATCAATAATGTCTTCGCCGCGACGTCGCGCAGCCATTTTCAATTCAGCGGTAATGTTAAAAACATAAGGGGGAAGACGATCGATACGTGAAAAACGACGTGGAGAACTGGAGTCAGACATAAATTCCTCAAGGATACGTGAGCGCCCGGACCGTCCGAGCGACGCTGGCCGCGATGCGGCCTTCCAAGAACATATCTCAGGCAGAAAAAACTGTCGATACCCCAGACGACCTATTTTTAACCAACGAGAGATTAACCTCGCGGCTCGTCGGCAAGGATCCCCAGCAGCCAGTCGTTATGCCACACCTCGCCAATGCGGTAGCTGTCGCGAAGGCAGCCTTCGAGCTGGAATCCACATTTCTCCAGCACCCTGCGCGAGGGGAAATTGCCCTCCAGCACGTTGGCCTGCAGGCGATGAAAACCGCAGGTATCAAAAGCAAAATCCAGCACGGCTTTCAGTGATTCAACGGCATACCCTTTCCCCTGATGCTCGGGAGAAATGATAAAACCCACCTCACCCTGCTGATAAGGCCGCCAGTCGGGGAAGAAGCCGGTCAGGCCCACCGCCGCGCCGGTTTCGCGTTCGCGGATCACCAGACAGAGCCAAAAATCAGCATAGCGATCCCAGTGCCCAAGGCGCTGCTCGAAGCGATTGCGAATTTGCGCGGGCGAGTCGATATCACCAATAAAGCGCATCACCTCTGGCGTTTGGTACAGCTTTTGGAACAACCACCAGTCTTCATTTTCAATGGGTTGCATCACCAGCCGTGGAGTAGTGAGCTGCAAAGGCGTCAGAGTTTTCATCATTATTTTCCTCTGGGTAGGTACCGCGTCAGCTTACAATTGAATCATTGGTTATTCATGCGTTTTATGGCTTTAGTGCATTTCATTCCCTAAGACAATTCCCTGTTATAATGGGCCTAAGCCGAAAACAGGGAGCCTGCCGTGCCGCAAGTGTTTGAAATGTTGCTGGCGGTCTTTGACCGCGCAGCGCTGATGTTAATCTGCCTATTCTTCCTCACTCGTACCCGTCTGTTTCGCAAGCTGCTACAGAAAGAGAGCCATAACCACACGGCGCTGGAACTCGCCGCCGCTACCGCGATTTTCTCGCTGTTTGCCATTTTCGGTACCCTATCGGGGATTAACGTCGAAGGCTCGCTAATCAATGTGCGCACCATCGCCATTATGTCCGGCGGAATACTGTTTGGCCCTTGGGTGGGGATTATTACTGGCCTGATTTCCGGCTCGCACCGTTATCTCATCGACATTCACGGCGTCACCTCGCTGCCCTGTCTGATAACCAGCATCGTGGCCGGGTTTACCTCGGGCTATATCAACCTGAAAGTGAAGAAAGCTAACCATTGGAAAGTGGGGATTGCCGCCGGAATGCTGTGCGAAGCCCTGACTATGGTGCTGATTTTGCTGATGGCGAAGCCGTTTTCGCTGGGGGTGGATATCGTCATGAGCATCGCCGCGCCGCTGATCCTCGGGGCCAGCTCCATCGGCCTGATTATCCTGCTGGTGCAAAGCGTGGCCGACGAAAAAGAGGTGATTGCCGCCCGCCAGGCGCGACTCGCCTTGGACATCGCCAATAAAACCCTGCCCTATTTCCGCCACATTGAAGGGCCGAATATTAACGCCCGTTCGCTGGAAAAGATTTGCAGTATTATCCGCGAAGATATCAACGCTGACGCCGTGGCCATTACCGATACCAAAAACATCTTGGCCTACGTTGGCGTGGGCGCCGAGCAGTACAACATCGGCCATGAGATCATCAGTGATATCACCAAAGCGACGCTGGAGTCCGGTCAAATCACCATTAAAAACAATGATGAAGTGGACCGCACGCCGGAGATCCACTCGCTGATTATCATCCCTCTATGGGAGAGCGGCGTAGTGACCGGCTCGCTAAAAATCTATTACTGCCACGCCCATCGCATCACCTATTCGCTGAAAGTGATGGCGGTCGGCCTGTCGCAAATTATCTCTACCCAGATGGAAGTGTCGCGAGCAGAGCAACTGCGCGAAATGGCCAATAAAGCCGAAATGCGCGCCCTGCAAAGTAAAATCAACCCACACTTTCTGTTTAACGCGCTGAATGCTATTTCATCGTCTATCCGCGCCCGGCCTGACACCGCGCGCCAGCTGATCATCAATCTGTCGCGCTATCTGCGTTACAATCTGGAGCTAAATGACGAGCTGATTGACCTGCGTAAAGAGCTGCATCAGGTGCAGGATTACATCGCCATTGAGCAGGCGCGCTTTGGCAGCAAGCTGACGGTTATCTATGATATTGATGACGATATCTCGGTGCAGATCCCCAGCCTGTTGATTCAACCTCTGGTTGAAAACGCCATCGTCCACGGCATTCAGCCGTGCAGCGGTAAAGGGGTGGTGGTGATTGCGGTGAAGCGTCAGGACAGTAACGTGAGAGTGTCGATTAAAGACACCGGACACGGCATAAATCAGGAAACCATTGACCGGGTGGCGAGAAATGAAATGCCCGGCAATAAAATCGGCCTGCTCAACGTTCACCATCGCGTTTCACTGCTGTATGGCCATGGGTTAACTATCCGCCGCCTTGAGCCAGGCACGGAAATTTCATTTTTGATCACCTCGGAAAATACCAATGAAAGCCATCATCGTTGAAGACGAAGTCCTCGCACAGGAGGAGCTGAGTTATCTGATTAATGCGCATAGCGAAATCAAAATCGAAGCCAGCTTTGACGACGGACTGGACGTGCTGAAGTATCTGCAAACCCATGAAGTGGATGCGATTTTCCTCGATATCAACATTCCGTCGCTCGACGGCGTATTGCTGGCGCAGAACATCAGCAAGTTCGCGCACAAGCCCTACATTATCTTTATCACTGCCTATAAAGAGCATGCCGCCGAGGCTTATGAAATCGAGGCTTTCGACTACATTCTCAAGCCGTATCACGAGTCGCGCATTGTCACCATGCTGCAAAAGCTGGAGATGCATTTTAAACGTGACAAACAGGCGCTAACCCAGCCCGCACCCAGCAGCAACCGCGCCAGCCACAGCATCAATTTGATTAAAGATGAGCGGATTATTGTTACTGATATCAATGATATCTATTACGCCGCGGCGCAGGAGAAAGTGACACAGGTCTATACCCGCAAAGAAGAATTCACCATGCCGATGAATATCACCGAGCTGTGCAATCGCCTGCCGGAAGAGCATTTTTTCCGCTGCCATCGCTCCTACTGTGTGAATTTGTCGAAAATCCGCGAAATCGTGCCGTGGTTTAACAACACCTATATTTTGCGCTTAAGCGATTTGGACTTCGAAGTGCCGGTCAGTCGCAGCAAAGTGAAGGAATTCAGAAGCTTAATGCGGTTTTAGCGAGAGTATTCTCCCCCGCAGCCGGGGGAGAAAAGAGAGGCAAGATTACAGCGTCATGCCCATCGACTGGCGCAGATAAGCCCCCGATCCCAGCAGCCCCGGCTGATCGTGAGTGATCAGGTAGACCGGAATGTCGTGCAGGTAGTCTTTAAAACGGCCTTTATCTTCAAAGGCGGCACGGAAACCCGAGGCCTTAAAGAACTCGAGGAAGCGCGGCACGATGCCACCAGCGATATACACGCCGCCGAAAGTGCCCATATTCAGCGCCAGATTGCCGCCAAAGCGCCCCATAATTACGCAAAATAGGGAGAGTGCGCGGCGGCAGTCGAGATTTTCATCACTCAGCGCCAGCTCGGTCACATCTTTCGGGGCGAAATTCTCCGGCACGCGGCCATCGGCTTTGACAATCGCGCGGTACAAATTCACCAGTCCCGGACCAGACAGAATACGCTCCGCGGAGACGTGGCCCATCTCGGCACGCAGCTGCTCGAGGATGATGTCCTCCTCTTCGCTGTTTGGCGCGAAATCAACATGCCCGCCCTCGCCCGGCAGGCTCAGCCAGCGTTTGTCAGCGTGGATCAGGTGGGCAACGCCCAAGCCGGTGCCCGCGCCGAAAATCACTGCCGGCTTGCCGTCTAACGGTTTTTTGCCGCCGAACTGCAACAGGTCTTGCTCCTGCAACATCGGGATAGCCATGGAGACGGCGGTGAAATCATTGATCACTTCCAGATGATCCAACTTCAGGTTGGCTTTCATCTCGGCAATCGAAAATGCCCACGTGTGGTTGGTCATCGCCACCCAGTCACCGGTGATCGGGCAGGCAATGGCAATACAGGCGTCTTTAACTTCGTGCTCTTGCTGCTCAAGATAGACGCGCACCACGTCTTCTAAACTTGGGTAATCCAAGCCAGAAAAGGTTTTAGAAGCCGAAATGGCTCCGCTGTCGAGCGCGCACAGTGCAAGACGACAGTTAGTACCGCCGACGTCCCCCACCAAGGAGTATTTGGTCATTTTCTTCTCCGAAAAAGTAGATTCTTAATCCTGTCTGGTCTGGAGGCCGGGTAAAAACGATAAAGACCGTTATTATCAATCGTTGAGGCTGGTTAAAACCCGCTTGCAGGACTATAAAAGTTTACAGAATAATTGTGGGCAAAATAGCGGTAATTGCTATAGCCTGCAACGCCCATTTGAGGCAACGCGTATTTATGCGGCGCGGCATCCAAAATAATGTCGCTAATGCCCAATTTCTTAGCCATCATTACGATACAAAGCCTGTGCTGAAGCCTCGAGCGAGTGCAGTTCATCATAAAAGGATATGTGCATGCTGCATCCCCGTGCGAAAACGATGTTGGTCTTTACTTTGCCCGCGTTGGTCATCGGCATCTTATCCAGCCTGATTCTGGTCGCCCTTATGCTGCTGGCGGGCGCGCTGCAAACCCTGCTCTGGCAGCACATTCCTTCTGCTCTGCATATTGATACCAGCTCGGCCAGTTGGACCTTATTTATGCTCACGCTAACCGGTTTGGGCGTCGGCGCGCTAATTAAGTATATGCCGGGCCACGCTGGGCCAGACCCCGCCACCGAATCGCTGATAGGCCCTCCCGTCGCGCTCAATGCCCTTCCCGGTTTGGCATTAGCCTTGATGCTGGGCCTGGCCGGAGGGGTGAGCCTCGGGCCGGAATACCCCATTACCGTGATTAACATTGCCCTCGCCGCCGCCGTGGGCCGCTTTTTGCTGCCAAAAGTCCCGACCATGGACTGGGTGATTTTAGCCGCCGCGGGCACCATCGGCGCACTGTTCGGCACGCCTATCGCCGCCGCGCTGATTTTTTCGCAAATGCTCGGTGGAGATAAAGATATTCCGCTATGGGACCGGCTTTTTGCGCCGCTGGTCGCCGCAGGCGCGGGGGCGCTGACCACCGATCAGTTCTTCGAGCCTGATTTCTCTTTGAATATCGACCCTTATGACGCTTCGCGCCTGGTGGATGTGTTCAGCGGCTCGGTGGTGGTGCTGATTGCGATTGCGATTGGCATGGTTGCCGTCTGGCTGTTCCCGCACGTGCATCGCCTGTTCCACAGCATCAAAAACCCGGTCCTGATGCTCGGCCTTGGGGGCTTTGTGTTAGGCCTTCTGGCCCTGATTGGCGGGGAAATTACCCTGTTTAAAGGGCTGGATGAGATGAAACAGCTGGCGGAGTCGGACCAGTTATTTGAAATTAGTTCGATGCTGGCGATAACCCTGACCAAGCTCGCCGCGCTAGTGGTGGCCGCCGCCTGTGGCTTTAGGGGCGGGCGCATCTTCCCGGCGGTGTTTGTCGGCGTTTCCCTTGGGCTGATGCTGCATCAATACGCGCCAGACGTGCCTGCTGCCGTCACCGTTTCTTGCGCCGTAATGGGCATGGTACTGGTGGTCACACGCGACGGTTGGCTGAGCCTGTTTATGGCCGCTGCCGTGGTGCCGGGCCTGAAACTGCTGCCGCTGCTGTGTATTGTGATGCTGCCAGCCTGGCTGCTGCTGGCAGGCAAACCGCTGATGCTGGTCAGCAAATATCTGCCTGCCCGCCAAGAGAATAAAGAAGCCGAGTAAAGGATTAACGGTCAGAAAGGGCGAACTCCGCCGCCGCCAGTGCATGGATGGCGGTGGTGTCAAACACCGGCACGCCGGCATCCTGCTGGCCGACCAGCAGCGTAATTTCCGTACAACCGAGAATAATTCCCTCCGCCCCCTGCTGCTCTAGCTCGCCCATGATGCGGCGATACTCTTCGCGAGAGGCGTCGCTGATTTCCCCCAGACAAAGCTCTTCATAGATGATGCGATGCACAATATTGCGGTCAGCTTCGTTCGGGGTCAGCACCTCAATGTGGTGTTTATCCTGCAGGCGGCCGCGATAGAAATCCTGCTCCATGGTGAATTTGGTGCCGAGCAGGCCAATGCGCTTCAGCCCCTGAGCTTTAATCTTATCCGCCGTCGCGTCGGCAATGTGCAGCAACGGCAGCCCGCCGATGCGCTCAATGTCATCTGCCACTTTATGCATAGTGTTGGTACAGACCACAATCACCTCTGCCCCAGCGCGCGCCAGCGCCTGTGCGGCATCACCGAGAACTTGACCAGCCTGCTGCCAATCCCCCTGGGCCTGTAATTTTTCAATATCGTAGAAGTCGACGCTGTGCAGGAACAGCCGGGCGGAATGTAATCCACCCAGCTGCTGTTTGACGTGTTCATTGATGGTGCGGTAGTACGGCACGGTGGATTCCCAACTCATGCCGCCAATTAATCCTAAGGTTTTCATCTGCTGTCACCCTGCCGACTCTATTTTGCGTGAGGGTAAAACATAACCGAGCGCGCCCCTGCTGACAAACAGTGACGCGCCCGGCGAGCAGAAAATTACTGTTTTGCTGAACAGGCTTTCTGAGCCGACTCATCGGCCAGACGCGCAGCGCGGCGCTCGACAATGCGCTGGCGCAAGGTGTCATACAGCCAGTTGTAGAACATGGTGTATGGCAGGAAGAACAGGAAGAAGCCAATTTCCAGCATAAAGGCGTTAAGCAGTGAAATGCCCAACCAGCCTGCGGCAATCGGCAGCCCCATCAATATAAATCCGCCCTCGAAGCCCAGCGCGTGGCAGACGCGTACTTTCAGGCTTCGCGCCACGCGGCTGACTGGCCAGAGACGATCGAAAATCGAGTTGTAAACGATGTTCCACAGCATCGCCGTGGTAGAGAGCAAAATCGCCAGGGTGCCCATTTCAAACATCGACTTGTTCAACAGCCATGCTGCAATCGGCGCGGAAATCATTACCGCTAAGGCTTCAAAACCGACCGCATGCAGGATGCGCTCGCCTAAAGATTTTTTACTCGCGAGTTGAGTATTTGTTTTTAACTTTGACATAAAGACCTGCCGTTATTCCTCAATAGGGTGAGTGACTTAGGTCACAGGTCGGCATTATCATCGCTAAATAAGATAGGTTAAAGATAGTTAATATCGATAAAATAGATGGATAAACCCTTAACCGCCAACCTGGAGATTGCCATGCGTTACTCGCCAGAAGCCTTAGTCGCCTTTGTGGAAGCTGCGGATACCGGCTCTTTCTCCGCCGCCGCACGCAAACTGCGCAAAAGCCAGTCCACGGTCAGCACCGCCATCGCCAATCTTGAAGTGGATTTGGGCCTGACGCTGTTTGACCGCAACAGCCGCCAGCCGGTGTTAACGCCGCAGGGCAAAAGGGTGCTCAATCACGTTCAGGCGATTTTGGCCGCCAGTGAGCGCCTTGATGAGCTGGCAATTCGCCTCTCCACGCAGGTGGAAACCCGACTGACCTTCGTACTTTCAGACACTTACCAGCCGACTCACCATGAGAATCTGCTCAAACGCTTTGAGCGGCGCTATCCCGACATTGAGTTTGAATGCCTGATTGCTGAGGATCAGGATGTGATTGATCTGCTGCAGGCTGGGCGGGCGCACATTGGCATGCTGGAAGTGCAGGACTCCTACCCGCCGGACATCGGCGTGGCGCGCCTGCCGGAGCAAACTGACATGGACATTTTTGTCAGTCGCGACCATCCGCTGGCCCAGCTTTCCAACATTCAGCCTGAGCAGTTGCACACTTTCCGCCAGTTAAGCCTCCAGCCCTATCGCCGCACCGAGACCCGGGCGCAGGGGCAAACCTGGTCCGCACCGAGCTATTTGATGCTGCTGGAAATGGCCGAGCAGGGCTTTGGATGGTCGGTACTGCCGCACTGGCTGGTGCGCCAGTTTGGGCATAACAAGCTGGTGACGTTACCGATGCGAGGTTGGCCGAAGCTGATTTCAGTGGACGCGGTGTGGAGTAAAAACAATCAGCCCGGCCCGGCGGGAAGTTGGTTCATCGACCAGCTAATCGATCCTTTGCTGGCCGATGAACCCTGAGTCATAAGTCCGGTTAGTCGCCGGAATTTCTCTTCGAGATAGACTTGCTGACTGCGTCCAATAGCTCGGGGATATCCATTTTCGGCACCACCACTTCCACCCAGGCCATTTGCGGTTTATCGCGCAGGGTGAACATCACCTGACTTAGCTGGTCGCGGCTTTCGACTCGCTGGCTGAGCACGTCCGGTCCGCCAAAGGCGGCGGGGAACAGGGTCCAATTCCAGCGCGCAATATCGTTGTAGCGCTGCGTCTCGCCATGGATAGCTCTTTCCACCGTATAGCCGTCATTGTTGATGAGGAAAATGTGGGTTTTTAAGCCGTAACGGATCGCCGCGCCCAGCCCTTGCAGGGTGAGCTGCGCCGAGCCGTCGCCAATAATCAGCACCACCCGACGCTCAGGCTCGGCAGTTTGCGCGCCAAAGGCGGCTGGCAGGGTAAAGCCAATCGAACCCCAAAGTGGTTGGACGATAACATCACACCCCTCGGGCAACGTGAGCGCCGCCGCGCCGAAGCTGGAGGTCCCCTGCTCCACCACCAGCAGATCGTTGGGTTGCAAGAATTCCTGCATTAATTGCCAGAAAACCTGCTGATCCAGCTCGCTGTTATCCGACGATGGCAGCGGCGTGCGGCTAAAGTCAGGCTTTTCCCACTGGTCGCGAAGTTCAGCGGTCAGCTGATGCAGCGCCTCGACGGCCTTGGCCATCGGTAGCTGATGGAACACCTGTTTACCAATGCGCACGCTGAAAGGTTCGAGTTCGATACAACCCTCTTCAGGCAGCTTTTGGGTGAATCCGGCGGTAATGGTATCGCCAAAACGCACCCCGACATTAATGACCACCTCGGCCTGCTCCACCACCTTCTTCACCACCGGGCAGCTCGCCGCGCCGGAGTAAGTGCCAGCAAAATGCGGATTCTGCTCGTTGAACAGCCCCTTGCCCATCAACAGCGTCGAGTGTGCCAACGGAACATCATCAACCCACTGCTGAAGTGCCTGTTTGGCTTTAAAACGGTCGGCCAGAAAATCCCCCAATACCGTCACCCGTCGCTTGTCGCGCAGCAGCTCGCGGGCGGTATCAGTGAAGGCGCTAAGAGAATCTTGGGAAAAGGCGGGCTGGAGAAGAGGCTGTTTGGTGGCACGGCTGGTGACAGGGAGCTTGGCGACGTCACTTGGTAGGAGAAGGTAGCCGGGCCGCGAGTGGTAAATCGCCTCGGCCACCACGCGGTCAATTTCCGCCAGCGCGTTTTCCGGGGTTAGCAACCCCTGCGCCACGCTGACCTGCCGCGACATCTCGGCAAAGCGAGCAAAGTTGCCATCGCCCATGGAGTGATGCAGCAATTCGCCTTTTTTCTGCGAGGAAAGCGGAGGCGCGCCGACAATATGAATCACCGGCAAATATTCGGCATAACTTCCCGCTACCCCATTGAGCGCGCTGAGTTCTCCCACGCCGAAAGTGGTCAGCAGAGCCGCCGCCCCCTTGCGTCGCGCATAGCCGTCGGCACCATAGGCGGCATTCAATTCATTGGTACAGCCCACCCAGGTTATTTGCTGGTGGCTAATCACGTGGTCGAGGAATTGCAGGTTGTAGTCGCCTGGCACGCCAAACAGGTGGGCAATATTGCTAAGTGATAGTCGGTCGAGGAGATAGTCACCTACGGTATAAGCATTACTCATCATGATCCCCTAATATTTTTAGCTTCTATAGTTGATAACTCTAGAAAGTATTGACGCAGATCGCCGATTAGGAAACGTGCGCCAAAAATTAGGGTTGGAAATTTTGCCTTACACCCCTGCCCGATTTAGGCGCAGGTTCCGTTATTCATCACAATGACTGATAGGCCGATGAGTCACATCCCAAGGTTGTTAACCCGCTCGCTGGAAAAATCTGTGGAAACGCATACACTAAAACGGCTTTTTATCATTCCTACGACTAAAAATAATAAGGTTAACTCTATGGCTTATCAGGCGAAACCTACGCGATATGAACAGATGCAGTACCGACGCTGCGGCCACAGCGGGCTGAAGCTGCCCGCCATCTCCCTTGGCCTGTGGCACAACTTTGGCGACAACGCGCACTTTGATAACGCGCGCCATTTGATTCGTCACGCCTTCGATAATGGCATCACCCATTTTGATTTAGCCAACAACTACGGCCCGCCGCCCGGCTCGGCTGAAACGCACTTTGGCCGCATTTTGCAGGAAGATTTACTGCCCTATCGCGATGAGCTGATTATCTCCTCCAAGGCCGGTTACACCATGTGGGACGGCCCTTATGGCGATTGGGGCTCGAAGAAATATCTGGTCGCCAGCCTCAATCAGAGCCTGAAACGCATGGGTCTGGAGTATGTGGATATTTTCTACCACCACCGCCCGGATCCCGACACACCATTGGAAGAAACCATGGCGGCGCTGGATCTCATCGTCCGTCAAGGGAAAGCGCTGTACGTCGGTTTGTCCAACTATCCGGCCGAGCGCGCCAAACAGGCTTTCGCCATTCTGCAACGCCTTGGCACGCCGTGCCTGATCCATCAGCCAAAATACTCGATGTTCGAACGCTGGGTAGAGGCAGATTTGCTCGACACGCTGGCGCAAAACGGGGTTGGGTCGATTGCCTTCTCCCCTCTGGCCGGTGGCGTGCTGACCGATCGCTATCTGGCGGGCATCCCGCAGGATTCGCGTGCGGCGAGCAGCAGCCAGTTCCTCACGACAGATCAGCTCACCGCCGAGAAGCTGGAAAAAGTGCGTAAGCTCAATGCCATTGCCGAAGCGCGCGGCCAAAAGCTGTCGCAAATGGCGTTAGCCTGGGTGCTGCGCGGCGACAGAGTGACCTCGGTGCTGATTGGTGCCAGTAAAACCAGCCAGATTGATGATGCCATCGGCATGCTCGGCAACCGCCAGTTTAGTGAGCAGGAGCTGGCTGAAATCGAAGGGATTTTGGTGTAAACGCTTTCCTATAAGGCGAATAAAGGAGAAAACGTTAGCTTTGTGTTAAGCCGCGTAAAACAATCAAAACAGGATTGTAAGCAATAGAATAGGTGTTGCCTTCCTCTTATAACTGTTAGCAGAAATTATAAGAGAGAGGAGGCGACATGATTAAGCCTTTATTATTCGGAAGTTTATTGTTTGCCCTGCTGCCTGCCGCGGCCCCCGCCGTGCAGGCCAGCAGCTTTAGCCTGAATACCCCTGGCCTTTCAATCAATATCGGTGACCGCGACCGTCGCGGTTACTACTGGGATGGTTATGATTGGCGTGATAGCCGTTGGTGGAACAGCCACCGTGGGCGTTATTACGGCGAACGCAGCCATCGCGGCTACTACTGGGACGGCGGCCGCTGGCGGGATCGCGGCTGGTGGAACAACCATCAGTCGCGGCATCGTCCGCCTCACGGTCACGCTTATGGTCACGATCGCGGGCATCATGGAAAACATGGGCATGGCGATCACGGTGGGCATGGCGGGCATGGCGGGCATGGCGGGCATCATCACTAATTTTCTCGCGCCCAACGAAAACGGGACAGTTTAGGCTGTCCCGTTTTTTATCTTTTTCACTATTTCCGTTTTACTTAAGCATGCCAATCAGCAAATAGAGGTTAAGGCTGACCACCAGCAGCACGATCACTCGCCCCGCCCACTGTATCCCTTTCGAATTGACCATTTCGCCCATCAGCTCGCGATTGCCGGTAAAGGCCAGCAGAGGCAGCAGCGCCAGCGCAATGCCGAAACTCAGCAGTACCTGACTCATCACCAGAATCCGCGTGGCGTCCAGCCCCATCATGATGACAATAAAAGATGGCGCCATGGTCACCGTGCGGCGCACCCACAGCGGAATATAGAATTTCACAAAGCCCTGCATCACCACCTGCCCGGCTAAGGTCCCGACCACGGTGGAGGAGAGGCCAGCCGCAACCAGACTCAGGCCAAAGGTGATGGCCGCCGCCTGCCCGAGCAAGGGTTCTAGCGTGAGATAAGCCTGATCCAACTCGCTAATGCCCTGATGCCCGCTAAAGTGGAAAGCCGCCGCGGCGGTAGCCATCATCGCCAGATTCACAAAACCGGCGATGGTCATGGCAATGCCGACATCCAGTTTGGTGGCTGAATAGCGCTGCGCCTTTGACGCGTCGCCCGCGCGCTGGGTTAATGAAGAGTGCAGGTAAATCACGTGCGGCATAATGGTCGCGCCCAGCACGCCAGCAGCCAGATACACGGCGTCGCTCGACGGTAAGTTAGGAATCAACATCCCCTTGCCCAGCGCCGCCATGCTTGGCTGCGAGAAGAACAGTTCGACGATATAGGCCGCCGCCACGAACAGCAGTAGGCCAGCAATCACCAGTTCGAGTGGCTTCTGCCCGCGTTTTTGCAGGGCGAGGATAATAAAGGTGGCGATCCCGGTCAGCACCGCGCCTTGCAGCAGTGAGACGCCGAGCAGCAATTTAAATCCAATGGCCGCGCCGATAAACTCGGCCAGATCGGTCGCCATGGCAATAATTTCAGCCTGAACCCAATAGGCCCAGACCGCCGGACGCGGGAAGCGATCGCGGATATGCTCGGCCAGATTTTTGCCGGTGGCGATACCCAGTTTGGCGGAGAGCAGCTGGATAAGCATCGCCATAATATTGGCCCACACCACCACCCACAGCAGTTGATAGCCATAGGAAGCACCGGCCTGAATATTGGTGGCGAAATTACCCGGATCGATATAGCCGATCGCGGCGATAAACGCTGGCCCCATTAGGGAAAGCTTTAATTTGCGGGAGGCGCGGCCGGAGGATTCGGCACGGCTGTTAAACATAGTCGTATTAACCTTACTATTGTTGCGCTTACATCAATCATATCTAATTGATAATGATTATCAAGTGCATTTAGATTGATCCAGCTGATTTCTCCGATAGGCACCAGAGACTCAGGGGCGAAATAGAGACGGTCGACCATATTTAGAAAACTATTACGGCTAATAATAAAGCTAGCACAACAATTCAACTTATGACTGATTTTATTAACATCTTGATTTTTTGTGTGGTCTGTTCAGAAATGTTGCAATCAGTGTCCGCAATTTCTATATTTGCAAGCCACTTCACGTTTTAAATGTACGCGTTACATAGAATGTCCGTCGAAATATAGCCTGCCTCTAATTTGGAGCACCCATGTCCCGAATACTGCACTTTGTATTAGCGTTGGCCGTTGTCGCTGTACTGGCCTTGCTGGTAAGTCGTGATCGTAAAAATATCCGTTTACGTTTCATCGCACAGCTGTTGGTCCTTGAAGTTTTATTAGCCTATTTCTTCCTCAACTCAGAGTTTGGATTAGGTTTCGTAAAAGGCTTCTCTGATCTGTTTGAGAAATTGTTAGCCTTTGCCGCAGAAGGGACCGGCTTCGTATTTGGAGGCATGAGCGATAAAGGATTAGCGTTCTTCTTCCTGAAAGTCTTGTGCCCAATCGTGTTCATTTCTGCACTGATTGGTATTTTGCAATACATCCGTATCCTGCCAATTATTATTCGCGCGATCGGTACGGTATTGTCAAAAGTCAACGGTATGGGGAAACTGGAATCCTTCAATGCCGTTAGCTCCCTGATCCTTGGTCAGTCTGAAAACTTTATCGCGTATAAAGACATTCTGGGCAAAATGTCAGAAAAACGTATGTACACCATGGCTGCTACCGCGATGTCGACGGTTTCTATGTCAATCGTGGGTGCTTACATGACCATGCTTGAGCCGCGTTATGTGGTTGCTGCGCTGGTTCTCAACATGTTCAGTACCTTTATCGTACTGTCACTGATCAACCCATATAAAGTTGATTCAGAAGAAGACCTGCAAATCGGCAACACCCATCAGGGTCAGAGCTTCTTTGAAATGCTGGGTGAATACATCCTGGCGGGCTTCAAAGTGGCGATCATCGTTGCTGCTATGTTGATTGGCTTCATCGCTCTGATTTCCTGCTTGAACGCGCTGTTCGACGTTGTTTTCGGTATCACCTTCCAAGGCGTGCTGGGTTATGTCTTCTACCCATTCGCATGGATCATGGGCGTACCGAGCCACGAAGCGCTGCAAGTGGGCAGTATCATGGCAACCAAGCTGGTTTCTAACGAATTCGTGGCCATGCTGGACCTGCAGAAAGTCGCAGGCGAGCTCTCTCCACGCGGCGTCGGCATCCTGTCTGTGTTCCTGGTTTCTTTCGCCAACTTCTCTTCAATTGGTATCGTTGCGGGCGCAATCAAGGGCCTGAACGAGAAGCAAGGTAACGTGGTTTCACGCTTTGGCTTGAAACTGCTGTACGGCTCAACGCTGGTGAGCGTGCTGTCTGCATCTATCGCCGGTCTGGTACTGGCGTAAGCGACAAACCTGCTAAACAGTTTCTAAAGGCGCTTCGGCGCCTTTTTTTGTGTCTGCTATTTGACGAAGGAACTCGCTGGAAGAGCTGGATTGAAGTCGGGACAGGCAATGCCAAATGGCAGAAAGCAAAAAACCGGCCAGAGGCCGGTTTCTTAAATTTTGGTGGAGATAAGCGGGATCGAACCGCTGACCTCTTGCATGCCATGCAAGCGCTCTCCCAGCTGAGCTATACCCCCACACGAGGTTGTTCACGTTTTAGGTCTTCTACTCAATTCCGCTCAGAGGAATCAAGTACCAACTTACCCTGAGAAGGAAGTTGGTGGAGATAAGCGGGATCGAACCGCTGACCTCTTGCATGCCATGCAAGCGCTCTCCCAGCTGAGCTATACCCCCATTTCCGACTCGTAAAAACGAGTGAACGGGGCGCATCATATGAAACCGAGCCAACCCTGTCAACGGCTAAATCTGAATATGGAATCAAGCGCTGAAAAAGCCGCCAACCCGGCCATAACTATCAAGTTTTTCCGCCGTCCAGATACAATTTTGTAGCTAAATACGTCTAAATTACTCTGCTCTATTCCGGCCATTCTTATCCAGCCTTATGATCTTATTAAGCATTTTATTAACATGTGTGACTCAATGATTAATGGTTTGTTAGCAGGCTATGATAATCGTCTTGTTTTCGGATAAATCTGCGTCTAGACTGCCCGCGCAATAATCATAACCAACTATCGTCGAGTCCTCTTATGTCCTTGTATTCACCAAAAGAAATCGCATCAATCGCTGTAACGGCGGGAACAAATAAAAGCCGTTCAACCGTGTTGAATTTGTTAATTTTAGGATTCCTGGCCGGTGCCTTCATCGCTACAGGTTTTCTACTGGATTTGCATGTAATAGGGACATTGCCTGCATCCTGGGGTTCTTTCAGTAACTTGCTGGGTGCGGCTGTTTTCCCAGTGGGGATCATTTTGACGGTGCTGGCAGGCGGTGAACTGTTAACTGGCAACATGATGACGCTGCCAATCGCCTGGTTCGCTCGTCAAATCAGCCTGTACGCCGTTTTGCGTAACTGGTTCTGGGTGACGCTGGCAAACCTGCTGGGCAGTCTGGCCGTTGCTTACTTCTTTGGTCACGTACTTGGTCTGACCGAAGGCGCGTTCTTGGCTAAAACCGTGGCTACCGCTACTGCAAAAGTAAATGCTGACTTCACTCAGGCATTTATTTCAGGCATCGGCTGTAACTGGCTGGTTTGTCTGGCTATCTGGCTGGCATTCGCCAGTAAAGAAGTTGGCGGGAAAGTGATTGGCATGTGGTTCCCGGTCATGGCGTTCGTGGCTATCGGCTTCCAGCACGTGGTTGCCAACATGTTCATCATCCCGGCGGCTATCTTTGCCGGTGCGCTGAGCTGGTCACAGTACCTGCCAAACTTCGTTGCCGTATTCTTGGGTAACGCAGTGGGCGGTGCTGGTTTCGTAGGTTTGATGTACTTCCTGGCTTACCGCCCGAATGCAGAATCTATCGCGGAACAACGTTAATTCGTTCTGATTTGCTAGTCGCATAAAAAAGCCAGCGAGGGAAACCCGCTGGCTTTTTCTTTATCTCAACGCTGACGATTACTGTTGAGCTTCGCGCTCAGCAATAAAGGCCAGAGCCTGATCAATACGCGCCAGAGTGCGGCGTTGACCAATCGCGTGAACCGTGACGTCCATACCCGGAGACATACCGGCACCGGTCACAGCAACGCGTAATGGCATACCGACTTTACCCATACCGACGCCCAGCTCATCAGCAGTACCCTGAATCGCGTTGTGAACGTTCTCGGCAGTCCAGTCAGTGATCGCAGCCAGCTTGGCACGCACGGCTTCTAATGGCTGACGAGCAACCGGGCGCAGGTGTTTTTTCGCCGCGTCAGCATCAAACTCGCTGAAATCTTCATAGAAGTAACGGCAGGATTCAGCCATCTCTTTCAGAGTCTTACAACGCTCACCCAATAATTGGACGATTTCGAACAGCTGCGGACCATTGCGCGTCTCGATACCCAGTTGCTCAACGTGCCACAGCAGGTGAGTCGCCACATAATGTGGATCCATGGTGGTGATGTAATGATGGTTCAGCCATTGCAGCTTTTCAGTGTTGAAGGCGCTGGCAGATTTGCTGACATTCTCCAGAGAGAACAGCGCTTTCATTTCATCAATGCTGAAGATCTCTTGGTCGCCGTGGGACCAGCCCAGACGCACCAAATAGTTGAGCAGCGCTTCTGGCAGGTAGCCATCATCGCGATACTGCATCACGCCGACCGCGCCGTGGCGTTTGGACAGTTTTTTGCCGTCGTCACCCAAAATCATGGACACGTGTGCGTAAACCGGCACTGGCGCGCCCAGCGCTTTCAGAATGTTAATCTGGCGCGGAGTGTTGTTGATATGGTCTTCGCCACGGATGACATGAGTGATTTCCATATCCCAGTCATCCACCACCACGCAGAAGTTATAGGTTGGTGATCCATCGGTGCGGCGAATGATTAAGTCATCCAGCTCGTCATTGCTAAATTCGATCGGGCCACGGATCTGGTCATCAAAGATAACAGAACCTTCCTGCGGGTTGCGGAAACGCACCACACAAGGCTCATCGGCACTGTGATGCTCATGGCTGTCGCGGCAACGACCGTCATAACGAGGCTTCTCATTATTTGCCATTTGCTCTTCGCGCAGCGCTTCCAGACGCTCTTTGGAGCAGTAGCACTTATATGCCGTGCCATTTTCCAGCATCTGGTCAATCACCGCGTTATAACGGTCAAAGCGTTTGGTCTGGAAGTATGGACCTTCATCCCATTGCAGATTCAACCAGTTCATGCCGTCCATAATCGCGTCAATGGCAGCCTGAGTGGAGCGCTCAAGATCGGTGTCTTCTATACGCAACACAAACTCACCGCCCAAATTACGGGCAAAAAGCCAGGAGTAAAGCGCGGTACGGGCGCCACCGACGTGCAAATAGCCGGTTGGGCTCGGAGCAAAACGGGTTTTGATTTTCATCTGGAATGCAGCCTTAATAGCGCAACGCCAAAAAACGTTGCTATCAATTAACAAAAAGTGGGCGTCATTCTACCACTCTGCCCTGAATCCTCAACGCCGATAGGGAGTTCACAAGGGCTATTCACACCATGAATGCGTAAAGAATCAACTACGCGGGCGAGAAATCCGTCATCTTGTCTACTTTTCGGGCGAACGGTGTTTTTTGTTTTTAAAAACCGTTGACGTAAGTTTAAGTATCCCTATAATGCGACTCCATCACGACGGGGGCGATTAGCTCAGTTGGTAGAGCATCTCCTTTACACGGAGGGGGTCGGCGGTTCGAGCCCGTCATCGCCCACCACTTCTGCGGGCCGTTAGCTCAGTTGGTAGAGCAGTTGACTTTTAATCAATTGGTCGCTGGTTCGAATCCAGCACGGCCCACCAATTCAGAGAAAAGCGCCTTTAGGCGCTTTTTTCGTTTTTAGAGCACCGTGATTTAACCGTGATGGAGGCGAACCAGCTGCTGGTTCGAGCCGAGCGAAGCGAGACGACAACGCAACGCGTTGCCCGCAGGGTGAGGCCGAAGGCCGAATCAATCCAGCACGGCCCACCACTCCTTATTACAGGGAGTAGAGAAAAGCGCCTTTAGGCGCTTTTCTCGTTTCTAGACCTCGCAAAAAATTCAGTTTAAAACTCCCCTCTTTGGTTCCCACATTTATCTATACTGTCCATCATTTCGATAAGGGACGAGATAATGAGCGAACAACAGCGACAGCAACACATTATCCAGTGGATTGAGCAGGATGAGATGCGCATGCTGGCCCTTCGTGCGGCGAAACAGCTGGCGCTGAATGATTGGTGCTTGGCGGCGGGATTTGTGCGCAATTTGGTGTGGGACCGGCTGCACGACTTCAGCCAAAGCACGCCGCTCAACGACATTGATGTGATTTACTTCAATTCTCAAGATACGTCGGCCGACGTCGAGAAAAAGTATGAACAGCAACTCTGCGCCATCGCGGATCTGCCTTGGTCTGTGAAGAATCAGGCGCGGATGCACCTTCTGCATGACCATGCCCCCTACTCGTCCAGCAGCGAAGCCATGAGTTACTGGGTGGAGACGGAAACGGTGATTGGCGCGAAGCTCAATGATCTGAATCAGGTGCAGCTGGTCGCGCCGGTCGGCACCGCCGAGCTATTTGAGTTCAGCATCACGCCCAATCCGCGCCATGGGAATACCTTAGTGCTGCTGGATCGCGTGCAGAGCAAAGGCTGGCTCGCGAGCTGGCCTAAGTTGCGCCTCCAACTGCCTCAATCTTAAAGATCCCCGCCGCCTTGCCGATATCTGTTAAGTACCCGCGTATGCAATAACAGGCAATAAATAAGCGAGGCAGTAATGAGCACGATTAGTACCACAACCAATATCTCTATGGGATCGGCATCTGGCGGCGGCGGTGGGCAAATTGCCCAATTGAATAAGCAGATTGATAAACTTACGCAGCAGCTGAAAAATCTGTCGAAAAAAAGCGACCAGTCTCAGGAAGAAGTGCAGAAGCAAATCGCATCGATTCGCCAACAAATCATCATGTTGCAGCAGCAGATCCAACAAATTCAGCACCAACAGGCGCAGAAAGCTGAACAACAAGCTGAGAAAGCCATGCTCGACGCTGAAAAAGCCAATCCTAAAAAAGATGACGATAAAAAGGCTGCGGGTCAGGTCGATATTTACGTCTAACCCTTTGGCTTTATAGCAAACCCCGCAGGCTGCGTTTTTTGGTCAATTGCGCCGCCTGCCATTTCACCTCTTGCCAAATGGCCTGCGCGGCGGGTGACAGCGAACGATTTTTACGCCGCACCAGCATCAAGGCGCGGTTTATTTCCGGCTCCAGCGTTCTCACCACCAGTTGACTGCCCTGCGGCAAAGGCAGCGCCAGCGCGGGAAGCACGCTGACGCCCAGCCCGGCTTCGACCATCGGGTAGAGCGTCGCCGGATGCCCCACCTCCTGCACCACATTGGCGGCAATCCCCTGCTTCGCCAGCGCGTTGTCGATCAATATGCGGCTTCCCGACTCATAATCTTGCAGAACCAGCGGCTGCTCCCCTAGCTGCTGCCACTTCACCGCGCTTTGATAAGCGAAAGCATGGTCTTGATGGCACAGCAATAAGAACGGCTCGTGCAAAATAATCTCGCCCTCGAGGTCTGGGCTAATCCCCGGTTCGATCACAATGCCAAAATCCACTTCGGCATTGCGCACGCTGTTCAACACCAGCCGCTGCGCCTGATCGCGCAACAAGATGGTGATGTCGGGATAATTCTTTTGGCTACGGGCGATGCAGCTGGGCATAAGCTGGGCGGAAATAGTCTGGCTGGCGGCTATGCGCACGCGACCATTGTGCTGCGTGCCAAAGCTGCGAGTATCAAGCAGCATCGCGTGCAGCTCGTCGAGCAAGGGCTCAACCCGGCTCGCCAGCCGCTGACCGGCGTTGGTGAGAATCACCTCGCGCGTGGTTCTGTCCAGCAAACGCACGCCAACCTCGGCCTCCAACTCTTTCATGCTGTGGCTAATGGCAGACTGGCTTAGCCCAATGACATCCCCTGCGCGGCTAAAACTTTGATGGCGCGCCACGGCGACAAACACCCGCAACTGCTTGAGAGAATAATTCATGAATAATTTTCATCAATGCATTAAATAAACCAATTTTTTAATTGTATACCAGCGATTCAAAATAGCGGCATGGCTTTATTCCTTTTCATGCAGAGAAACTCATGCGCTTTTTACCCGATCGTTTTACTCAAACTCTGATTGGCACCGTGCTGCTGGCGACCTTCCTGCCCGCCAGCGGCGTGTTTGTCGCCTTCTTCAATAACCTGACTATCTTCGCCATCGGCCTGCTGTTCTTTATGCACGGCGCGAAGCTGTCGCGCGAAGCCATCTTCGCCGGCAGTAATAACTGGCGGCTGCACCTGTGGGTGATGTGCAGCACCTTTATCATTTTCCCGACGCTGGGGCTGCTGTTCCAGTGGTGGCACCCGATTGATGTCAGCCCTCAAATTTATAGCGGCTTTGTCTATCTGTGCATTCTGCCCGCCACCGTGCAGTCGGCAATTGCCTTTACTTCCATGGCCGGGGGCAACGTGGCGGCGGCGGTGTGTAGCGCTTCTGCATCCAGCCTGTTGGGTATTTTCGTTTCGCCGCTGCTGGTTGGTCTGTTGATGCACGTGCAGGGCACTACCGGCGACAGCTTGCAGCAGGTGTGGCACATCATGCTGCAACTGCTGGTGCCGTTCGTGGCCGGGCACCTGCTGCGCCCGCTGATTGGCGGCTTTGTCGAGCGTCACCGTAAAATGATTGGTAAGACGGACCAGACTTCCATCCTGCTGGTGGTCTACACCGCGTTTAGCGAGGCGGTAACTCAGGGGATTTGGCGTCAGGTGGGGCTGGGTTCGCTGCTGTTTATCGTGGTCTTCAGTCTGGTATTGCTGGCCTTTATTCTGGTCATTAACACCTATATGGCGCGCTGGATGGGCTTCAGCAAGGCCGACGAGATAACTATCGTATTTTGTGGCTCGAAGAAGAGTCTGGCGAACGGTATTCCGATGGCGAATATTTTGTTCCCGGTCAGCGCAATTGGCATGATGGTGCTGCCGCTGATGATTTTCCATCAGGTGCAGCTGATGACCTGCGCCGTGCTGGCGAAACGCTACCAGCGTAAACAGCTGGCGAAGCAGCAGTCAGAGCCAGAAGCACAGGTTCAGGCAAGAATGAACTGAGTTGATTTAGCGTGAAACAGAAAGCAGAAGGCGCTGAAATCAGCGCCTTCTTTTCTTTTACTCAATGCTGCATAACGCCATTACTCGTCAGTGCCGGAAAGCCCCGGCCCGCCTCGGCGCAGTGGGTTAATCAGGCTCTGCAAGCCTTCACTTTTGATCGCCAGCGTAAGCTGCATCAGCTCACCAAGCTTGCCCGCCGGGAATTCATCTTTGCGCGCAAACCACAGCAAATACTCTTCGGGTAAATCAATCAGCACGCGCCCGGCGTACTTACCGAAGGGCATTTTCATGTTGGCGATTTCGATTAAATCTTCTTTTTCCATCGCTATTAATCACCCAGCAGGCGGATCATTTCCGCTTCGTCGATAACCTCAATGCCCAGCTCCTGAGCCTTGGCTAGTTTCGAGCCAGCCGCTTCGCCCGCAATCACTAAATCGGTCTTCTTCGACACGCTGCCGGACACTTTAGCGCCCAGCGCGGTTAGGCGATCTTTGGCTTCATCACGGGAAAGAATCGACAGCGAGCCGGTCAGCACCACGGTTTTCCCGGCGAACGGGCTATCAATCTCTTCGGCAATCACCACTACCGGAGCAGGCCAGTGAATGTTGATTTCCGGGCTGAGTAGCTCCTCAATCACCTGCTGGTTGTGCTCTTCGGAGAGGAAGTTGACCACGTGCTTGGCCACCACGTCGCCGACGTCCTGCACGCTTTTCAGCGATTCCACGTCGGCCGCGCGCAGTGCCTCGATAGAGCCATAGTGCGCCGCCAGATTCGCCGCCGTCGCCTCGCCCACCTCGCGAATACCCAGCGCATAGAGGAAGCGAGCCAGCGTAGTTTCTTTGGCTTTTTCCAGCGCGTTCACCACGTTTTGCGCTGATTTCGGCCCCATTCGGTCCAAACCGGTGAGCTTGCCCGCGCTCAGGCGGAACAGGTCTGCCGGGTTTTTGACATACTCTTTTTCCACCAGTTGGTCGATTATCTTGTCGCCCATGCCGTCGACGTCCAAGGCGCGGCGCGAGACGAAATGCTTCAAGGCTTCTTTACGCTGCGCCCCGCAAATCAGTCCGCCGGTACAGCGCGCCACGGCCTCGCCTTCCACGCGTTCGACGTCGGAATTACACACCGGGCAGTGGGTTGGGAAGACCACTTCGCGGGCGTTTTCAGGGCGCTCGGCCAGCACCACGCCGACGACCTGCGGGATAACGTCACCGGCGCGGCGAATGATCACCGTGTCGCCAATGCGCAGGCCCAGACGCTCGATTTCATCCGCATTGTGCAGCGTGGCGTTACTCACCATCACCCCAGCAACCTGAACCGGCTCAAGGCGCGCAACGGGGGTAATCGCCCCGGTGCGCCCGACTTGAAACTCAACATCCTTCACCAAAGTGATCTGCTCTTGGGCCGGGAATTTAAAAGCGGTGGCCCAGCGCGGCGCGCGCGCCACAAAGCCCAGAGTCTCTTGGATATCCAAGGAATCAATCTTGACCACCACGCCGTCGATATCAAAACCGAGCGTAGCGCGGTCTGCCTCTACTTGGCGATAGAAGGCCAGAACCTCATCTCGACCGGTACACAGCTGGGTGCGATCGCTAACCGGCAGGCCCCAGGCCTTGAACTGCTGCAAACGGGCGATATGGCTGCGCGGCAGCTCGCCGCCTTCCAGCAGGCCCACGCCGTAGCAGAAGAAGGTCAGCGGGCGCTTTGCCGTGATGCGCGGATCAAGCTGGCGCAAAGAACCGGCGGCGGCGTTACGCGGGTTAGCGAACACTTTCCCGCCTGTCCGGCGCGCCTCTTCATTTAAGGCTTCAAAACCGGGCTGGGGCATAAAGACTTCGCCTCGCACTTCGAGCCGGGCGGGGATATTCTCTCCCTGCAAGCGCAGAGGAATGGCGCGGATGGTGCGCACGTTGGCGGTAATGTTCTCGCCGGTGGTGCCGTCGCCGCGGGTGGCGGCCTGCACTAGCTCACCGTTTTCATACAACAGGCTGACGGCCAGACCATCGAGCTTTAGCTCGCAGCAGAAGGTCAACGGCTCGGTGGTTTTCAGACGGTCCTGAACGCGTTTATAGAAAGCCAGATAGCTCTCTTCATCAAACACGTTATCCAGCGACAGCATCGGCACCTGATGCTTGACCTGCTCGAAAGCTGAAATGGGTGCCGCGCCGACGCGCTGAGTCGGGGAATCGGCGGTGATCAGCTGCGGATTGGCCTCTTCTAATGCGCGCAGTTCGCGCATCAGGCGGTCATATTCGGCATCGGGTATTTCAGGGGCGTCCAGCACGTGATACTGGTATTCATGATGGCGTAACTGGGTGCGTAATTGATTGATTTGATTTTCGATTGTGGCCATGAGTCACCATGAAGATAAAAAACCCCCGACAAGCGGGGGTCATTGGAAGGACTGAATATCTGGATACGCCCGGCGCTTTATTTGGCCGTCGCGTCAAGAACCTCGCGAATACGCGCTTTATAGGTTTCCAGTTTTTGTGGTGTGATCATGCGTCGCTCGTCATCGAGAACCATGCCACCCACGTCGTCAGCAATACGCTGAGCCGACTGTAACAACAGTTTGAAGTTCTGATGCGCATCGCCATAGCAAGGCACCATCATGAACAGCGTGATCCCAGGAGTTGAGAAGTCTGACATGGTATCTGGGTCAAAGGAGCCAGGTTTCACCATATTCGCCAAACTAAACAGCACGGGGCCACTGCCCGCCGGGCTAACATGCCGGTGGAAAATGTTCATCGCGCCAAACTGGAAGCCCGCCTGCAATACGCTATTGAGCAACACTTCACCGCCAATTACGCCACCCTGATGTGCGGCAACGTGCAGCACCAGAACGGTCTCTTTAAGCTTCTCTTTAACCGGCGCTTCTTCTGCCAGAGAGAAAGGTGAATCATTGTGCGGCTCAGCTTTGGCCGCTGGTGCAGCATCAGGATGGATCTCTTCCGGTGGAACCGGAGCCTGTGGCTTCTCGATTTCGCGCGCTGGCTGAGGTGCAGCCTCACGCTGAGGAGCGGCATGCTGCGGCGCAAAACTGGTTTCACGACGCGGAGCATCAGCAGGATCAGCCGCTGAGTAACCACTCAACAACGGATCATCCTGAGCCGCAACGGGCTGAGGAGCCGGCTGACGCGGCGCAGTAGGCTGTTGGACGGGAGGAGCCTGCGGTGGGCGCTGTGGCTGAGTGCGAACAGGAGCAACTTGCTCAGGTTCATCATACTCGCCAAAAGAAGGTTCATCCTGAGGATAAGATGGACGCACGCGCACTTCACCCACTCCGTCGACGAAATCGTCGGCCGGAGATTGCTCTCGTTCTTTTTTCACACGTTTAGTTGGACGATCGCGAAAAAGCGAAGAGCGTTCTTTACGGCTGGTCCACAAACCGTGCAATAACAACGCTATTATGGCGATCGCGCCAACAACGATTAATATCAGACGCAAATCCTGCATCATTGCTATCTCTAGGTTGTTCTAATTCATTGCCACCACGGCAAACATTCACATTTCTAACTCTATTTGCCTGAGTTGATAAGTGCAAGTCTGGACACTACTTTCTAGTAATAAACATGATTAGGGCACCTTTTTTTGTCGCTTTTTCAGCCAATACGCTGCTAGCCAGTGGAAAATCATATCGATATGATAGTTCACGTCCTTCAACTCAGAGAGAAAATTTCTTTTATGACATCTTCGCAAGGCGCTAACGCGGTAAACGGAGTTCACTATTTCAGCAAGGGGTGGTCACTGATTTCCTTGCCTGGTATTCGTCGCTTTGTGGTTTTGCCACTGTTGGTGAACATCATCCTGATGGGTGGCGCGTTTTGGTGGTTATTCGCTAAATTGGGTGACTGGATCCCGGCCATGATGAGCAAGATACCAGCCTGGCTGAGCTGGCTGGATTACCTGCTTTGGCCGATAGCCGTGCTCTCCGTGCTGCTGGTGTTCAGCTACTTATTTAGTACCATCGCTAACCTGATAGCCGCGCCGTTCAGCGGCCTTCTGGCGGAACAGCTTGAAGCCCGACTGACGGGTAAGGTCCAGCCCGACACCGGTATTTGGGGAATAATGAAAGATCTGCCGCGTATCATGAAGCGCGAATGGCAGAAACTAGCTTATTACATCCCGCGCGCCATCGTGCTGCTGGTGCTCTATTTTATTCCCGGCATCGGTCAAACCGTCGCGCCCGTGCTGTGGTTCCTGTTCAGCGCGTGGATGCTCTCTATTCAATATTGCGACTACCCTTTCGATAACCACAAAGTCAGCTTCCTTGATATGCGTCGCTCGCTCGGTCGCCATAAAGTCGACAATTTACAGTTCGGCGCGCTGGTCAGCCTGTTCACCATGATCCCTGTGCTGAATCTGGTCATCCTGCCGGTCGCCGTTTGTGGCGCAACGGCAATGTGGGTCGATCGCTACCGCGATCTACACGTGGTCGACGGGCAAGACATAAGTCAAACTCGTCGCCGCTAAGCCCCCATTTTCTCAACGGCCACTGCAACCCAGTGGCCGTTTTTTCATCTTGATCCTTGTGTCGGAAACATATTTCTTAATAACATATAGATATACCAATTCCTTACTTCACTGGGAAAACCGATCGCGTATGCTTTCGTGATTCCCACTATTTTCATAGTGTTGAAACCACACACTGCGGAATTCCAACCAGTTAAAGGACGGGTTATGAGCAAGATCTATGAAGACAATTCATTAACAATCGGCCACACGCCGCTGGTTCGCCTGAACCGTATTGGCAATGGGCGTATTCTGGCTAAGGTCGAGTCACGTAACCCGAGCTTCAGCGTCAAATGTCGTATCGGCGCGAACATGATTTGGGATGCTGAAAAACGCGGCATTCTGAACAAAGAGATCGAGCTGGTAGAACCCACCAGCGGCAACACCGGCATCGCGCTGGCTTACGTTGCGGCTGCTCGTGGCTATAAATTAACCCTGACCATGCCTGAAACCATGAGCGTTGAGCGCCGTAAGCTGCTTAAGGCGCTGGGGGCCAATCTGGTGCTGACCGAAGGCGCTAAGGGTATGAAAGGCGCGATTGCTAAAGCTGAAGAGATTCAGGCCAGCGATCCAAACCGCTACTTGATTCTGCAGCAGTTCAGCAACCCGGCTAACCCGGCAATTCACGAACAAACTACCGGCCCTGAGATTTGGGAAGATACCGACGGCGCGGTTGACGTGTTCATCGCAGGCGTGGGTACCGGCGGTACTATCACCGGCGTAGGTCGCTATCTGAAAGGCAAGAAAAGCAGCGTAAAACTGATTGCCGTTGAGCCAACCGACTCTCCTGTCATCACTCAGACGCTGAATGGCGAAGAAGTGAAGCCAGGCCCGCACAAGATTCAGGGCATTGGCGCAGGCTTCATCCCGGGCAACCTCGATTTAGAGCTGATCGACCGCGTGTCTCTTATCACCAATGACGAATCCATCAGCATGGCGCGTCGTTTGATGGAAGAAGAAGGTATTCTGGCGGGTATCTCCTCCGGCGCGGCCGTCGCCGCAGCGGTGAAACTTTCTGAAGAGCCAGAGTTCGCCGATAAGACTATCGTCGTCATTCTGCCATCTTCCGGCGAGCGCTATTTGAGTACCGCATTGTTTGCAGATTTGTTTACGGAAAAAGAATTGCAACAATAATGCCACATTATTTAAATCGATTAAAAAAGCACCCAAATGGGTGCTTTTTTGTGGCCTACATCAAAGTTTATAGCAGTCTATGATTGATTTTATCTGCCAGGTTTAGTATTTAACCCTTCAATTATTTCGATGCGCGAAATTAATCAGCTTCCTGAATGTCTGCTGCTGAATCGATTTACTGATTTGTTACAAGATGGTGAAACACGGCATAATGGGAAGTTGCTAGGAATTGGGAAGCGCCCGACATTCTTTTTGTCACAATGTGCTTATTTTCGCCTTTTCCTGTTGCATCACACCTTGCCCCTGAACCATAGTCAGGCGCGAATCTTATCAGGCTAAAGTCGGCCTATTGAGCTAGACTTTAGCTCCACAACATTACTTTAATAAGTTGGGGAAACAACAATGTTCCAGCAAGAAGTTACTATTACCGCACCTAACGGTCTGCACACCCGCCCTGCCGCACAGTTCGTGAAAGAAGCTAAAGGTTTTACTGCTGACATCACCGTGACTTCTAACGGTAAAAGCGCTAGCGCAAAGAGCCTTTTCAAACTGCAAACTCTGGGTCTGACTCAGGGCACAGTAGTAACCCTCTCTGCAGAAGGTGAAGACGAGCAGAAAGCCGTTGAACACTTGGTAAAACTGATGGCAGAGCTCGAGTAACAAGCCCGGTCTTAATAGTTTAAACCAGTCAAGAGAAAGGTAGGGTTATGATTTCAGGCATTTTAGTATCTCCCGGTATCGCTTTCGGCAAAGCGCTTCTGTTGAAAGAAGATGAGATTGTCATCAACCGGAAAAAAATCTCTCCTGAAGAAGTTGATCAGGAAGTAAAACGTTTCCTGTCAGGCCGTGCTAAAGCTTCAGCACAGTTAGAGACGATCAAAACCAAAGCAGGCGAGACCTTCGGTGAAGAGAAAGAAGCCATCTTCGAAGGCCACATTATGTTGTTGGAAGACGAAGAGCTTGAGCAGGAAATCATAGCCCTTATCAAAGATGAGCACGCTTCCGCTGACGCCGCTGCCTTTTCTGTTATTGAAGGGCAAGCCAAGGCTTTGGAAGAGCTGGATGATGAATACCTGAAAGAGCGCGCGGCTGACGTGCGTGACATCGGTAAACGCCTTCTGCGCAACATTTTGGGACTGGCGATTGTCGATCTGAGCTCCATCCAGGATGAAGTTATTCTGGTCGCGACCGATCTAACACCATCAGAGACTGCACAGCTGAACCTGAACAAGGTGCTGGGCTTCATCACTGATCTGGGTGGCCGTACTTCCCACACCTCCATCATGGCACGTTCTCTGGAATTACCGGCAATTGTCGGCACCAGCGATGTGACCAAGCAGGTGAAAAATGATGACTATCTGATCCTTGATGCCGTAAACAATAAAATCTACGTCAACCCGACGGCAGATATTATTGACGAGCTGAAAGCCGTTCAGAACCAGTACATCTCAGAAAAAGACGAACTGACCAAGCTGAAAGACTTGCCGGCAATCACGCTGGACGGTCATCAGGTGGAAGTTTGTGCCAATATCGGTACCGTGCGCGACGTCGCCGGTGCAGAGCGCAATGGCGCTGAAGGTGTTGGCCTGTATCGTACCGAATTCCTGTTCATGGACCGTGAAAGCCTGCCTACCGAAGAAGAGCAATTCCAGGCATATAAAGCCGTAGCTGAAGCGATGGGCTCACAGGCAGTTATCGTGCGTACCATGGACATTGGCGGTGACAAAGACCTGCCATACATGAACTTGCCGAAAGAAGAGAACCCATTCCTGGGCTGGCGCGCAATCCGCATCTGTTTGGACCGTAAAGAAATTCTTCACGACCAGCTGCGTGCCATTCTGCGTGCTTCCGCGTTCGGTAAACTGCGTATCATGTTCCCAATGATCATTTCCGTTGAGGAAGTGCGTGAACTGAAAGCAGAGCTGGACTTGCTGAAAGCGCAGCTGCGCGAAGAAGGCAAAGCCTTTGATGAAAGCATTGAAGTTGGCGTGATGGTGGAAACACCAGCGGCGGCAGTGATTGCCCATCATCTGGCAAAAGAAGTCGATTTCTTCAGTATTGGTACTAACGATCTTACCCAGTATACTCTGGCAGTAGATCGCGGTAATGAGCTGATTTCTCATCTTTACAACCCAATGTCACCTTCTGTACTGGCTTTAATTAAGCAAGTCATTGACGCATCTCATGCTGCTGGCAAATGGACTGGCATGTGTGGCGAGCTAGCAGGTGACGAACGTGCTACACTTCTTCTATTGGGCATGGGTTTAGATGAGTTCAGCATGAGTGCTATCTCTATCCCGCGCATCAAGAAAATTATTCGTAATACGAACTTCGAAGATGTGAAAGCGCTGGCAGACCAGGCCCTGGCCCAACCTACGGCGCAAGAGTTAATGAACCTGGTTAACAAGTTCATTGAAGAAAAAACACTCTGCTAATTGCGCGATGCTGGAAAGCTGCCCAAATTAATGCTTAGGAGAAGATCATGGGTTTGTTCGATAAACTGAAATCACTAGTTTCTGATGATAAAAAAGAAGTTGGCACTATTGAAATCGTAGCGCCGATCTCTGGTGAAATTGTCAACATTGAAGATGTGCCAGACGTTGTTTTCGCTGAGAAAATCGTCGGCGACGGTATTGCCATCAAACCAGCTGGCAACAAAATGGTTGCACCGGTTGACGGTACTATCGGTAAAATCTTCGAAACTAACCATGCTTTCTCTATCGAATCCGACAGCGGCATTGAGCTGTTTGTCCACTTCGGTATTGATACCGTTGAACTGAAAGGCGAAGGCTTCAAACGCATCGCTGAAGAAGGTCAACGCGTTAAGAAAGGTGATTTGATTATCGAGTTTGATCTGCCTCTGCTGGAAGAGAAAGCCAAGTCTACCCTGACTCCGGTTGTTATCTCTAACATGGATGAGATCAAAGAGCTGATTAAACTGACTGGTACTGTGACCGTTGGCGAAACGCCAATCATCCGTATCAAAAAGTAAGTCTCTCAATGATGTGAAAAGGCGCTTAATCTAAGCGCCTTTTTTATTGCCTGAAATTATTGAAAAGGTGTTGTTCGGCTAGATTATTTGTTGGGTTTAAATCTTCCAGTGCGGCACTTGCAGGCTGATAATCAGGCCGTGCGGCGTGGCGTTGCGCGCCTCGACTTTGCCGTCGTGCGCCACCATTACTTTGCGCGTAATAGCTAAGCCAAGCCCGTAGCCTTTGCCGGATAGCGGCGACATCACCCTGACGAACGGGTCGAAGATGCTAGAAAGCTTGTCTTCCTCGACGCCCGGCCCCTGATCTTCCACTTCAATCGTCAACCAACCTTCCGACTGAATCAGCGACACCACCACTTTTTGCTCGCGGGCGGAGAAACGCAGCGCGTTGCGCACCACGTTATCAATTGCCCGTCGCATCAGCTCAGCATTGCCCTTCACCGTGTAGTCATTCTGATCAGGAGTGTCTGGCCTCAGCTCAATCTCTACGCCGGGAAGCTGTGCTTCGTAGCGCGCATCGTTGACCACCGCCTCCACCAGCCCATACAGATCAAAATACTCTTCGTGCGGCATCTGGTCGTTTTCAGTTCGTGAGAGCGCCAGCAGTTCGCCAATCATCTTATCCAGCCGCCCCGCCTCATGTTCGATACGCTGTAATGAGGTTTCGACGTTAAGGGGGTTCTGCCGCGCCAGGCCAATCGCTAGCTGTAATCGGGCCAAGGGTGAGCGTAGTTCATGGGAAACGTCGTGGAGCAGCTCCTCGCGCGCTTTAACCAGCACCTGTAGGCGTTCGGCCATGGAGTCGAAGTCCCGCGCCACGTCGGACAGCTCGTCGTGGCGTTTGCCCATTTTGGCAAACAGGCGCACCGACAGGTCCCCCTGCGCCACGCGGCCAAAGGCCTGACGCATTTGCAGCATTGGCCGAGTTAGGTTCCACGCCAGCACCGCGCTGAACAGCAGGCCGCCGAGGCCGCCTATCCATAGCAGCGGCGTCGGGATGTGTAGCATATGCTCGCGATGCTTCGGCCGGTATTCGCTCATCAGCCCTTCGACGTTATAACGCAGCCGATAGCCCTGCCCTTTCGGCCCCTGCACGAACTCGACAATCTCTTTCGGCGCGTTACCCGGCGCCAGCGACTGCAGCGTTTCGCCTTCGGCGGGCACCATCGAGGGGGTGACGGAGAAGAACTGGCGGTCATCATCCGGCCAGTCGGCCATCATGGCGTCGAGGGCGGGCATGCCGCCTGAGCGCAATGTGGAGACGGCTGAAGTGATTTGCAGCTTCACAAACCGTCGCGCGATGCCGCTTTCCGGCGGCTCGTGGTGGTTATAGAAAGCAAAAGTCACCCAGAGAACCTGAGTGATGGCAATGAAGGTGAACCAAAATCCAAACAGGATTTTCCAAAATAGCCTTCCGCGAAGGCGTTTACCTGATGCGATAGCCAATACTTCTTACCGTCTCAATAGTCAGGATATCGCCGCCAGCAAGCGACGCCAGTTTCTGGCGAATGTTGCTGATATGCACATCAATGCTGCGGTCGTAGGCCTCGCGCGGACGCCCCAAGCCTTTCTCGGACAGCTCATCCTTTGACACCACGCGCTCTGGCGCGCGCAGCAACAGCTCCAGCAGATTGAATTCAGAGGCGGTCAAGTCAAACAGCGCACCGCGCCACTGACTGCTGCGCGTTGCCGGATTCAATGTCAGGTCACCATAATGGATGACGGATGAGTCAGAAGGGGCTTCCTGCTGCTCTTCAACACGACGCAGCACGGCACGCAGGCGCGCCACCAGCTCGCGCGGATAGCAAGGCTTCGGCATATAGTCATCCGCGCCCATCTCCAGCCCGATAACGCGGTCAATGTTGTCGCCTTTGGCGGTCAGCATGATGATCGGCAGACGGCTGTTTTTGCGCACTTGGCGCAGCACGTCAATGCCGCTCATATCAGGCAGCATGATGTCGAGGATCATCGCGGAATACTCGCCGGACATCGCGCCGTCAATTCCGGCCTTGCCAGTCAGCACCAACGATGCGTTAAAGCCTTCAGCAATTAAATATTCGCTGAGCATGGTACCCAGTTCGAGATCGTCATCGACCAATAAAATTTTCATCATCATTTCCACCTAACTGAGTTCTGGTTATTTTTATCCCTAACCCGACCACGCGCAGCCGCTTTTACTCTAATTTTACACTTGTAAGTCAAAGTAGGGCTTAGAGATCGAACACGCCAGTCGAAAGGTAGCGATCGCCACGGTCGCAAATGATCGCCACCACCACGCTGCCGGGGTTGGCACGAGCAACGCGCAGAGCACCGGCCACCGCGCCGCCGGAGCTGACGCCACAGAAAATCCCCTCTTGGCGAGCCAGCTCGCGCATGGTGTCTTCAGCCTCTTGCTGCGCCATGTCGATGGTTTCATCCACCAGTTCTGCCTTGAAGATACCCGGCATATAAGCCCGCGGCCAGCGGCGAATGCCCGGAATGCTGCTGCCCTCTTCGGGCTGCAAACCAATGATTTTCACCTCACTGCTCTGAGTGCGCAGGAAGCGGCTGACGCCGGTAATGGTGCCGGTGGTGCCCATACTGGAAACAAAATGGGTTATGCGTCCCGCCGTTTGCTGCCAAATTTCCGGGCCGGTGGTCGTGAAATGTGCCAGCGGATTATCAGCATTATTAAACTGATCCAGCACCTTGCCCTGCCCCTGTCTCTGCATCTCCAACGCCAAGTCTCGCGCGCCTTCCATCCCCTGCGCACGGCTAATCAGCAGCAATTCTGCCCCATAGGCGCGCATAGAGGCCTGACGCTCCAGGCTCATATTTTCGGGCATTAACAGCTTGAGTTTATAACCCTTGAGCGCGGCAATCATCGCCAGGGCGATACCGGTGTTACCACTGGTGGCTTCAATCAGCGTATCGCCAGGGCAGATCTCTCCGCGCTTTTCGGCCTGCTCGACCATAAAAAGCGCGGCGCGATCTTTAACCGAGCCAGCGGGGTTATTGCCTTCCAGTTTGACCCAAATCTCACTGTCCAGATCCTGGGTCAGTCGCTGTAATTTCACCAGAGGCGTATTGCCGATGTACTGTTCGAGCGTGCTCACTGTGCTTGCCTTATCGCTATGGGTTATAAACACCATGTAAAAACGAATAAATAAGAATTAGACGATAAAAAGGGCAGCTCGCAGACCGCCCTTTTTAAAGAAATTTAACCTGAATTGGCTAAAAAGTATCAGGCACTTTTCGCCAATGCAACGGGTTGCAGTGCTTCGTCCCCGGCGTACAGCCGGCCGTTCAGGCCACCCACGTAGAAACGATCGCCGCGCTGCGGGGTAGATTGTCCTGCAAAATCAGACAGTACCACTGACAGTGGCTCGTCGTGCCAACCTTCTGCATGGACGATTAACTGCCAGAAATGACCACGCGGGCTGACTTCCAACACTTTCACCGGTAACGGGCAGCGCTGGGTTGGCTGCGCGGTGATTTCCATTTCCCACGGGCGCAGGAATAGATCAACCGCGCCCTGATGCAACGGCGGGTTTTCCAGCGGCCAGTGATATGGGCCGACGTAGAGCTGGGAGCCGCGAATGTCGCCGCTGATTTTATTCACTTCGCCCATAAACTCCAGCACGAAGCGCGTTGTCGGGTCACGCCAGATTTCCGGCGGCGTGCCCACTTGTTCGATATTGCCTTGGCTCATCACCACCACGCGATCCGCGACTTCCATTGCCTCTTCCTGGTCGTGGGTGACAAACACGCTGGTGAATTTCAACTCTTCGTGCAGCTGACGCAGCCAGCGGCGCAGCTCTTTACGAACCTGAGCGTCCAGCGCGCCGAAAGGCTCATCCAACAGCAAGATTTGCGGCTCGACAGCCAGAGCGCGGGCCAGCGCCACGCGCTGCTTCTGCCCGCCGGACAGCTGGGACGGATAGCGATTCGCCAAGTGGCTCAGCTGCACCATTTCCAGCAGTTGGGTGACTTTCTTTTTAATCGCTTCAGTATTCGGGCGCTCGCGGCGCGGCAGCACGGTCAGGCCAAAGGCGATGTTGTCGAACACCGTCATGTGGCGGAACAGTGCGTAGTGCTGGAACACAAAACCGACCTGACGATCGCGGGCGTGAACCTGACTGACGTCTTTGCCGTGGAAACTCAGCTTACCGGCGCTCTGGTTTTCCAGACCGGCGATAATGCGCAATAGTGTGGTTTTGCCGGAGCCGGACGGCCCGAGCAGCGCCACCATTTGGCCGGAAGGAATATCGAGCGAGATATCGTTCAGCACCTTGGTGCGGCCGAAGTATTTGTTGATACCGTTAATTTCAATGCTCATTGCTATCCTCCCGCTCAAGACGGTCGTTGTGACGCTTCAAACGCCATTGCAGGCCGCTTTTCAGAAATAGAGTGACTATCGCCATCAGGGTCAACAGCGCGGCGGCGGTAAACGCGCCAGCGGTGTTATAGTCCTGATGCAGTAATTCAACTTGTAATGGCAACGTGTAGGTTTCGCCACGGATAGAACCGGAAACCACCGACACGGCGCCGAACTCACCAATGGCGCGGGCGTTGGTCAACACCACGCCGTACAGCAGCGCCCAGCGAATATTGGGTAAGGTCACGCGGCGGAACATCTGCCAGCCCGACGCGCCGAGCAGCACGGCGGCTTCATCTTCATGGCTGCCCTGACTGAGCATCACCGGCACCAGCTCGCGAATAACAAACGGACAGGTGACGAATATAGTCACCATCACCATGCCCGGCCAGGCGAACATAAATTGCAGATTATGGGCATCCAGCCACGGCCCCAGCGGGCCATTGGTGCCGTAAAACAGCAGATACAGCAGGCCAGCGACCACCGGCGACACGGCAAAAGGAATGTCGATCAGGGTCAGCAGCAGCTGACGCCCAGGGAAATTAAATCTCGCCACCAGCCACGCCAGCAGCGTACCGAACACCAGATTCACCGGCACGGTGATCAGCGCCATTAACACCGTCAGCCAGATAGAGTGCAGCATGTCGGAGTCAGACAGGTTCTTCCACACCGCCGCAATGCCATCCGAAAACGCCAGCACGAAAATACTGATCATCGGGATGACCAGCAGCAGCAGGCAAATCAGCATGCCGGTGCCAATCAACAGCCATTTGGTCCAGTCGATTGGCCGACGCGCTTCCCTTGAGTAAGCCGGAATATCAGACATTAATGACCTCCAAGACGACGGCCATAACGGCTTTGTAAAGTGTTAATCGCAAACAGCAACAGCAGGGATGCCGCCAAAATCACCGAAGCAATTGCGCTGGCCGCCGGGTAGTCAAACTCCTGCAAGCGAATGAAAATCATCAGCGAGGTCACTTCCGTTTTCCACGCGATGTTACCGGCGATGAAAATCACCGCGCCGAACTCGCCAAGGCTGCGGGTGAATGACAGCGCGGTGCCCGCCATCAGCGACGGCATCACCTCTGGCAACACCACGCGGCGGAAGCTCTGCCAGCGCGAAGCACCCAAGGTTTCGGCAGCTTCTTCATACTCCGGCCCTAGCTCTTCCAGTACCGGCTGCACCGTGCGCACCACAAACGGAATGCTGGTGAAGGCCATGGCGACTGCAATACCCAGCCAGGTGTAGGCCACTTTGATATCAAAATGCGCCAGCCACTGACCATAAAAGCCGTTGACCGAAAACAGCCCGGCCAGCGTCAGGCCCGCCACCGCCGTCGGCAATGCAAAGGGCAAATCCATTAAGCCGTCGAGCAAGCTCTTGCCCGGAAACTCATAGCGCGTGAGGATCCACGCCATCAGCATGCCGAAGAAGCAGTTAAAAATACTGGCCACGCCCGCCGACAGCAGAGTGACTTTATAAGCTGCAACCACCTGATCATTGGTAATGACCGACCAATACTGCGCCAGCGTCATTTGTGACAACTGCATCACCAATGCACTCAGCGGCAATAACAGCACCAGACACACGAACAGCAAGCTGCTGCCTAGGCTGAGGGTGAATCCGGGAAGTACGCGTTTGCTCGACAACAACATTACTTGTGACCCTGCTCTAACAATTTATCCAGCTCGCCGCCGGTATCGAAATGCGTTTTCATCACCTGCGGCCAGCTACCGAACTGATCTTCAACTTTAAACAGCTTGGTATCTGGGAACTGCCCTTTCGCTGCCGCCATTGCCGTTTTGTCATATACGCGGTAGTTGAAGCTGGTGATAATTTTCTGTGCCTGCGGGCTCCAGAGGTAATTCAGGTAATCTTTGGCCGCTTTCTCAGTGCCGTTTTTCTCGACGTTTTTGTCGACCCATGCCACCGGGAACTCAGCCAGAATGTCGACCGGCGGGACAATCACTTCATAGTTGTCGTCGCCGTATTGCTTGCGAATATTGTTCACTTCGGACTCGAAGCTGATCAGCACGTCGCCCAGCCCGCGCTCGACGAAGGTGGTGGTGGCGCCACGGCCGCCGGTATCAAATACCTGAACGTTTTTCAGGAACTGGGTCATTTTCGCGCGGGTCTGTTCCTGGTTTTTACCGTCTTCCAGATTGAACGCGCCCCACGCCGCCAGATAGGTATAGCGGCCGTTGCCTGACGTTTTCGGATTCGGGAAGATCAGTTTGACGTCGGCACGGGTTAAGTCGTCCCAGCTGTGAATGTTTTTCGGGTTGCCCTTGCGCACCAAGAACGCCATGGTCGAATAGAATGGCGAACTGTTGTTAGGCAAGCGGCTTTGCCAGTTGGCGGGGATCAGGTCACCGCGGTCATGCAGAATTTGTACGTCAGTCACCTGATTGTAAGTGACGACATCGGCCTTCAGGCCTTGCAGAATGGCCAAAGCCTGCTTGGAGGAGCCAGCGTGAGACTGTTTAATTTCCAGCTTGTCGCCACCGTTTTGCTCTGCCCACTGCTTTTGAAATGGCGGATTGAGCGCAGCGAACAGTTCGCGCGCCACATCATAGGAGCTATTGAGTAATTCCGTGGCGGAGGCCGCGCCGCTGGCCAGCAGCATGGCGGCAAGAGAACTCTTGAGTAATCCGCTTCTAAATCCGTTCATTTTCATGCGCCGCCTTGAGTGTATGGACATCCGACATGGCAAAACTCAGCCACTTTAGTAGTCCACAGTGTATTTATAACTCAGGGTCAGGCTGTAACGGTTTTATATACCGTTTAGTGATTTTCAAGCATGAAAAGCTATAAGCCGAAAAAGGCTGGCCTAGGTGGGCATTAACAGTAGTGAGGCGTGACGTGGCGCGCCCGACACAGGCGCGCCAAGGGGGAAATTAGAGCGCCAGCAGGCGAGTCAGGGACGGCGCGAAATAGTAGCTTCCGGTCACCGGGCGGGTGAAGCGCAGCATGGCGTCGCGCTTGCCGTCTAAGTCACCAAACATGCTCAACAGCTGTTTCTCGATGTTCCACAGGCGGGAGCAATAAGAGATGAAATAGAGGCCGTGTTCGCCGCTGGCGGTGCCGTAAGGCAGGCTCTGGCGCAGAATTTTCAGGCCTTTGCCCTCTTCTTTCAGATCCACGCGGCTGACGTGCGAAGTGTCCGGGCGCGTTTCTGAGTCCAGCTCTTCGTCGGTCAGCTTAGTGCGGCCGATGACCTCTTCTTGCTGGCTGACGGAGAAACGATTCCACTGGGTTAAATTGTGCTTCCAGCGCTGGACCATCACGTAGCTGCCGCCCGCGTCCTGATGCCCTTCTGGAATGATAGCGACCTGCGCGCGTGCTGCGTCTTTCGGGTTTTCGGTGCCATCGACAAAGCCGCTTAAATCGCGATCTTCGATACCACGGAAGCCGTGAGTCTCTTCTTCCACCAGAATCGATTTGCCGAAAGCCGCCAGCGCCGCCTGTGCCACGGCGAAGTTCACGTTATGGCGCAAAGATTGGATATGCAGCAGCACGTCGCGCTGGGTGGCCGGAGCCAGACCTTTGCCTAGCGGCTCGAAAGGTTTTAATTCATCAGCGCCCTGGCCGCCTGAAAGATCGCGCCAGACGTCATGGCCGAAAGCCAGCACCGCGCCGAGTTTTTCTTGGGGGAATTTCTGCTGCATTTCACTTAATGCGGCAGCAAACACACGGCAACCCTGCCGCAGACTATCCAGCTCGCCTTGAACTTTCGCTTCAATGAAAATGCCGAAACGGCAATGTTCGAGCAGAATGCCACTCTGTACCTGAGTCACGTTTTTTATCCTCGTAAATTTGACGGCGGCTATCATAACCGAAGTCAATAAAAATGCCTTGCGCGGACGCAAGGCATTGCAGAGTTTTTCAGCACTATTTTTAAAGGCTTGTTTTAAAGCCTTGTTGAGAGAATGGCGCTTAGTTAGCTCGCCAAACAATTTTGCTGACTTTCCAGTCTTTCAGCGCGTCATCAGACGGCATTAGCTCTTCCGGCCCGTGCCATATGCCGCTAAAGACGTAGCTGACGCGCTGGCTCTGCGGCGCTTTACACACCACGCTCTGCGCGTCGTCGCCGGTGCCTTTCACACAGCTTTCGAAAGCTTTTGTGTAGAGGTCGCTAAATGGCGTTCCCACTTTGACGCCCCACTCGCTTTCCACTTTAGGGTCAGTGACATCAATGCGCTGCACGCGGCCCTTCGGCTCGCCGCTGAGGGTAATTTTGACCTCTTTGCCGTCCATCGCCTGATAGAACGCCAGCATTTTGCCGTCATTCATCGACATGCCGCTGCGCAGGCGATAGTCGCCGTCTAGGGCATCTTTAATCGCATCTTCGGTCAGAGGAGTGCTGGCGGTGACTTTGCCCACGCCCTGATCGGTGACTTTCAGGCTGCTGCTAAACCAGTTCATCGGGTTCATGCTCGACCAGGACATGTTAGAAACCGTCGAACAGCCTGTTAATAACAGGGGTAATGCCAGTAAAAGTGGGCTAAGAGCCTTCAGCGGATGCTTCACGCTTGGCTGTTGTTTTGCCCTGTGCGACATAGTCGTCATTCGGTTCACTCCTTTCATGTCCATTTAAGTCTGCCGGGACTCCGTCTAGCCCATTCATAACAAAATGGAGTTTATCGGTCAGCGGCAGTTCGAGTGCTAATTGGCTCAAAAAGTTCAGCTACGAGGCAACAAGCTTTATGTTACCTGCTGAGATGCGTCAAAACAGGCCCGCAGGCGGCGGCTTAATAGCCAATAGGCCAGCGCGGCGGCGTCAAGCAACGCGAGAGCCAAATCAACCAGCGACGGCGTGTCAGCCCCCTGCCACAGCCCCAACCCTTGCAGCACAAAGGTGACAAACATTCCCGCCAGCAACAGCCAGTAGCCACTTTGCCACAATCGCGGCCACAGATGGCGACGTCCGCTGAGCATAAAGACCAGCGCCGGAGGTAGGCCGAGTAGCATTCCGTGCCAAAAACTTTGCGTATCAGGATAGAACAGCTTGAGTAAATCCGTGCCCTGTTGGCTTGACGCCCCTGCCATCACAAACAGCAACCAAGTGCGCGCCTGCAAAATCAAAATGGTCCAAAACCACAGCGGTAAACGCAGCATGCCGTGATTGTTGTAATCGTCTGGGTTCATAGCCTCAGAAATATTTCCTTCGAATTGTCGTGACTGAAAAGTAACTAACCCAGCTTAAGAAACCGTTAAGAACAGTCTGCTTTAATGTTTCTCAACGCGGCAAGACATCCAATTAAAGGATGAATTGCTACACTCACCAGAACCAGTTAATTAAGGACGACCTATTATGATGAAGAAGATCACTCTGGCAACCCTCATTGCACTTTGCACCCTTCCGGCGTTGGCTCAGCAGACTGGCGGCTTCCAAGACCCGAACGCGCCACAGGCCCAAACCCAGCCGAGCAATAAAGGTGGTTTTACGGGAAACACCACCGCGCTCAGCACGGTGAAAGATGCGCAAACCATGAACGATGACCAATGGGTTCAGCTGGAAGGCTATATCGATCAGCGCGTTGGCAGCGACAAATATATTTTCCGCGATAACAGCGGCACCATTAATGTGGATATCGACCACGACCGCTGGCAGGGACAGAACGTGTCGCCTAAAGATAAAGTGCGGATCGAAGGTGAAGTCGATAAAGACTGGAACTCAGTTGAGATTGATGTGAAATCGATCAAAATCATCAAGTAAGTTTCCGCCACTTGGCAGCAGTTATTGGCTGTAAATAAAAAAGCCCCGAGCAGTGCGTCGGGGCTTTTTATCGGCTCAATAAGCAGTGAGCTTTAATATTCTTGGTCTTCAATCAGCCGCTTGCCGAGAGTCAGCGCATCCTGAATTTCATAATCCAGCTTTTCATACATGCTCACTACCGCGTCATTTTCGGCACGCACCATTAAATTAATTTTCGGGCAGCCTCGGGCAATTAACTTCTTTTCCAGACGATTAATTAGTGCATTAGCAATGCCTCGCCCGCGATAATCAGGATGCACGCCAAGGTAATATGCTGACCCGCGATGGCCATCATAGCCGCCCATCACGGAACCCACGACTTCACCGCCAACTTCGGCGACCAAAAACAGTTCAGGACTGTGGTTCTGTTTACGCTCAATGTCCATTTCAGGATCATTCCACGGGCGCAGCAGATCGCAGCGCTCCCATAAGGTCAGCACTTCGTCGAAATCATCTTGCCGGTATATGCGAATGTCCATCACTGTTCGCCGCTGTTTGTTAAAGAGTTAATAGGTATTGGTTAATTATCGCGTGATCTGCTTGATACGCAATATCAAAATAGACAGTTACTCACATTCGCTTCTAATTTATTCATTTACGACACAAAATTCATAAAAAGTAATAGTTCTCAGATCGAACCCACGGAAAGGATACTCTATAACATAACCATTCTGTTTTATGTTGACGGTATGCGCCATGCTTAACCCTTTAAATAAGTTTCTCCATTTCCAACCTTTACCTGCTTCTGCAACCCGCCGCCAACTGTTGCTCTCCGGCCTCGGGCTGGCTTTTGGCGTACTGGGCACTCGCTCCGCCGTTGCGGCGCAACAACAACTGCATATCACCAAAACTGCACCAGCCCCGAAACCGGCGAATGCTAAAAAACTGGTGATGATTGATCCCGGCCACGGCGGCATCGACTCCGGCGCGGTGGGGCATGAAGGCTCGGAAGAGAAACACGTGGTGCTGGAAATCGCCAACTATGTGCGCGAGATCCTCGGTTCCCATAGCAACATCGAGGTGAAGCTTACCCGCGATTCCGACCATTTTATTCCGCTTTATCAGCGCGTTGAAATCGCCCACCAGCATCAGGCCGACCTCTTTGTGTCGATTCACGCCGATGGCTACACCAGCCCTAGCGCCTCGGGCGCCTCAGTGTTTGCACTGTCCAATCGCGGTGCCAGCAGCGCGATGGCGCGTTATATGTCGAAAAAAGAGAATGACGCCGACTTAGTGGCCGGTGCCAAAGTGGCGAAAGAAGACACCAACTATCTGCAACAAGTGTTATTCGACTTAGTGCAGACCGACACCATCAAAAACAGCCTGACCCTCGGCCACCACGTGCTGGAGAGGATTCGCCCTATTCACCATCTGCACAGCCAGCAGACCGAGCAGGCGGCCTTTGCGGTACTGAAGTCGCCATCAATTCCGTCGATTCTGGTGGAAACCTCGTTTATCACCAATCACCACGAAGAGCAGCTGCTCAGCACGACGGCCTTCCGCAAAGAGATTGCTCAGGCGATTTCTCAGGGCATCGTTAATTTCTTTAGCTATTTCGACGCCACTGAACGCAAGCCGCGCTAAGGCTTCGCGCCAGTAATGCGCTCTGCCTATTGCAGCCTTCCTGCATATCAGGCGATTTTGGGTATATACTGAGGCCCATTTTTGATTCAGCGCCTATTCGGGCGCTGAATGTCTTTTAAGCCAACGTCTGTGAGTTAACTCATGAGTCAACCGATCCCCGACATCGCCCAAGTAAAAGCCTTCCTGCTCTCCCTACAGGAAACTATCTGCCAACAGTTAGCCGCCGCCGATGGCAAGGCGCAGTTTGCAGAAGATGAGTGGGTGCGCGAAGAAGGCGGTGGCGGACGCAGCCGCGTATTAACCCAAGGCGCGGTTTTTGAACAAGCGGGCGTCAACTTCTCCCACGTGCATGGCGCCACCTTACCGGCATCAGCCACGGCGCATCGACCCGAGTTAGCAGGGCGCAGCTTTCAGGCCATGGGCGTCTCTTTAGTGATCCACCCACTCAGCCCTTACATTCCTACCAGCCATGCCAACGTGCGTTTCTTTATCGCGGAAAAGCCGGGTGAAGCACCGGTTTGGTGGTTTGGCGGCGGCTTCGACCTGACGCCTTTCTACGGTTTTGAAGAAGATGCTCGTCATTGGCATTTAACCGCGCAGCAGCTTTGCCAGCCCTTCGGCGGCGACGTCTATCCGAAATATAAAAAGTGGTGTGACGACTACTTCTTTATCAAGCACCGCAAGGAGGCCCGAGGTATCGGCGGCCTGTTCTTCGATGACTTGAACACCCCTGATTTCAACCACTGCTTTGCCTTCATGCAGGCGGTGGGGAATGGCTTTACCGAGGCCTATCTGCCTATCGTTGAGAAGCGCAAATCCATGGCGTGGGGCGAGCGCGAGCGCCAGTTCCAGCTCTACCGCCGTGGCCGCTACGTCGAATTCAATCTGGTTTGGGATCGCGGCACGCTATTCGGCCTGCAAACCGGCGGCAGAACGGAATCTATCTTGATGTCTATGCCCCCTCTGGTGCGTTGGGAATATAACTTCCAGCCAGAAACCGACAGCCCGGAAGCCGCGCTGTACCGCGACTTCCTGCCGGTTCGCGACTGGCTGGCCGACAAGGAGTCCAATTAATGCAAATTTGGGTCGATGCCGACGCCTGCCCGAACGTCATCAAAGAGGTGCTGTTTCGCGCTGCCGAACGTACCGGCATGATGGTGACGCTGGTCGCCAACCAGATTATCCGCACCCCGCCGTCGAAGTTTATCCGCACCCTGCGCGTTGAGGCGGGCTTCGACGTGGCGGATAACGAAATCGTCAAACGCACCGAGCCGGGGGATTTGGTCATCACGGCTGATATCCCGCTGGCTGCCGAAGTAATCGAAAAAGGCGGCGTGGCGCTTAACCCGCGCGGCGAGCGCTACACCAATGAAACCATCAAAGAGCGTTTGAACATGCGCGATTTCATGGACACCATGCGCGCCAGCGGCGTGCAGACCGGCGGGCCACCGGCACTCAACCAGCGTGACCGCCAACAGTTCGCCAATGAGCTGGATAAGTGGCTGCAAAAAGCCAAAAAATGATCCGGCCATAATAAAAACAATGTCTTAATTTTTATCCACTTACCTGTATGAAGGCCCCCCTACAAAGAGAAGATAATAATGGCTACAAAAATCATTCTTGATTGCGACCCGGGGCATGACGATGCAATCGCCATGCTTTTAGCACACGGCAACCCTGAGATTGAACTGCTCGCCGTCACCACCGTCGTCGGCAACCAGACGCTGGAGAAAGTCACTCGTAACGCGTTGGCGGTAGCTCGGGTAGCGAACATCACCGGCGTTCCCTTCGCCGCAGGGGCCACTCGCCCACTGGTGCGTCAGGTTGAGGTGGCAGAGGAAATCCACGGTGACTCTGGACTTGATGGCCCTGTGCTGCCAGAACCCGCCATTAAGATTGAGCCGATCCACGCCATTGATCTGATCATCGACCTTGTCATGTCCCATCCGCCAAAAACCATTACTTTGGTACCAACAGGCGGATTAACCAATATCGCCTTAGCCGTGCGCAAAGAGCCGCGCATTGCTGAGCGCGTTAAAGAAGTGGTGCTGATGGGCGGCGGTTACCACGAGGGTAACTGGAGCGCGGTGGCGGAGTTTAATATCAAAATCGACCCCGAAGCCGCGCATATCGTTTTCAACGAAAAATGGCCACTGACCATGGTCGGGCTAGACCTCACGCATCAGGCACTGGCAACCCCGGAGGTTTACAACCGCATTGCTGCCGTAGGCACTCGCCCGGCCAAATTCGTGACCGAACTGCTCGATTTCTTCAGCCAGAGTTACAAAGACCGTCAGGGTTTCGACGCGCCGCCGGTTCATGATCCATGTGCCGTGGCTTATGTCATCGACCCGAAAGTGATGACGGTGCGCAAAGCGCCGGTTGATATCGAGCTTACCGGCACCCTCACGCTGGGCATGACCGTGGCTGACTTCCGCTCTCCTCCCCCACCTGACTGCCATACACAGGTGGCGGTTAAATTGGACAACCAGCGTTTCTGGGACTTGATTGTCGATGCCCTTGAGCGCATTGGTGAAGTTGAGTTTTAAGCGTTGGCACAACCTAAGCGTTAAACAGAGGCGCTGACTCAGCGCCTCGTCTCCCCTCTTCTTTTATCTCTTTTCAGCTTACCCAGCCCCATCACAGCGGCTCGGTTTGTGCCTCCACTACGGCTAAAGCCACCATATTGACGATGCGCCGCACCGAGGCAATCGGGGTGAGAATATGCACTGGCTTAGAAACGCCCATTAGCACCGGCCCCACGGTTACACCTTCCGAGCTAGAGACGCGCAGCAAGTTATAGCTGATACGCGCCGCCTCCATATTGGGCATGATGAGGATATTCGCCGCGCCTTTTAACGGGCTGTCCGGCATGATGTCCTGACGAATGCTCTCCACCAAGGCAGCATCGCCATGCATTTCGCCATCAATTTCCAGCTCAGGCGCCCGCTGGTTAATTAACGCCAGCGTTTTGCGCATCTTCACCGCCGACGTGCCATCCGAGGTGCCGAAACTCGAGTGAGAAAGCAGTGCGACTTTTGGTTCGATACCAAAACGCCGCACGGTTTCCGCCGCCATCAGGGTGATTTCGGCAAGCTGCTCAGGGGTTGGATCGTCATTGACATAGGTGTCGGCAATAAAGGTGTTGCCGCTCGGCAGCAGCAGCGCGTTCATCGCCCCGGCTACGCTCGTCCCTTCGCGGAAACCAAACACCTTCTCCACCACGTCATAATGCTCGTGATAGGTGCCAATGGTGCCGCAAATCATCGCGTCTGCTTCGCCGCGCAGCAGCATGATGGCGGCGATCAGGGTTGGATTGCCGATCACTTCGCGACGCGCCTGCTCCTGAGACACACCGCGACGCTTCATCAACTGGTAGTACTCGCTCCAATATTCGTTGAAACGCGGGTCGGACTCATTGTTTACAACATCGAAATCCTTGCCTGCCTCAATTTGCAATCCGAGCTTTTTAAGCCGCATGTCGATGACGCTTGGCCGGCCAACCAGAATGGGTTTCGCCAGCCCCAGCGTTACCAGTTCTTGAGTCGCATGCAGCACGCGCTCCTCCTCCCCCTCTGCCATCACCACGCGTTTAGCGTCGGTTTTGGCTTGGGAGAAAATCGGCTTCATAAACAGGTTGGTTTTGTAGACGAACTCAGAGAGTTTCTCGACATAGGCGTCGAAATCCTCAATCGGCTGGGTCGCCACGCCGGACTCCATTGCCGCTTTCGCCACAGCGGGAGCGATTTTGACAATCAGGCGCGGATCAAAGGGCTTAGGAATGATGTAATCCGGGCCAAAAGAGAGCTCTTCTTCGCCGTAGGCCGAGGCCACAACGTCGCTCTGCTCGGCCATCGCCAGATCGGCAATGGCATGGACACAGGCCAGTTTCATCTCTTCATTTATGGTGGTTGCGCCGACGTCCAGCGCGCCACGGAAGATAAACGGGAAGCACAGCACGTTATTGACCTGATTAGGGAAATCAGAGCGGCCGGTACAGATTATGGCATCAGGGCGCACCGCCTTGGCCAGCGGCGGCAGGATCTCCGGCTCGGGGTTCGCCAAAGCTAAAATCAGCGGATCTTTACCCATGGTTTTGACCATATCCTGCGTCAACACGCCGGGGCCAGAACAACCGAGGAAAATGTCTGCATTAGGGATAGCATCGGCCAGCGTGCGCTGCCCGTTGTCATCTATCGCATAGGCGGCTTTGGTTTCCGCCATGTTCTCTTCGCGGCCTTTGTAGATAACCCCGCGCGAATCACAGGCGGTGATGTTATGGCGCTTCAGGCCTAGTGCGACCAACAGGTTCAGGCAGGCAATGGCTGAGGCACCGGCCCCTGATACCACCAGACGGACATCAGAAATGTTTTTACCCACCACTCGCAGACCGTTGAGCACGGCGGCGGTACAGATAATGGCGGTGCCGTGCTGGTCATCATGGAACACAGGAATTTTCATGCGTTCACGCAGCTTTTGCTCAATGTAAAAGCATTCCGGCGCTTTGATATCTTCCAGATTGATGCCGCCAAAGGTCGGCTCCAGGGCGGCGATCACGTCTATCAGTTTGTCCGGATCTAACTCGTCGACTTCGATATCAAACACATCAATGCCAGCGAATTTCTTAAACAATACGCCTTTACCTTCCATCACCGGTTTGCCCGCCAGTGCCCCGATGTTACCCAACCCAAGCACCGCCGTGCCGTTTGAAATCACGGCAACCAAATTGCCTCTGGCGGTGTATTTGTAGGCCGCCAGCGGATCTTTTTGAATTTCAAGGCAAGGAGCCGCTACGCCCGGAGAGTAAGCCAGCGCTAAATCACGCTGAGTGGCGAGGGGTTTGGTCGGAGAAACCTGAATCTTTCCCGGTACAGGAAACTCATGAAAATCGAGCGCACTTTGTTTCAGCTGTTCATCCATCGTCGGGGCCTCTTTTCTTTTTGTAGGTGAGGTAGTTATTCGTCGTTTTTGTAGGGTCATCTGTAGAGATCGGGAAGGCTTTGAGTTCGGCCTTTCACGAAATCTAGTATAGGTAACTTGCCACGACAAACTATGAAGCACGACCAAAATCGAGTCGTTACATCGCTTACTTTTCGTTCACGGAAGACATCTCGCAAAAATGAACTACGCTTAAAGTTCCCCCTTGCGCAACTCAGGTTGAACGTTCAGCCTTGCGTTAGCTTTTGTGTTTTCCATTGCTCTGGCCCATCACAACAATCAGAAAAAGCACATTCAAATTGTTAACAAATTGATGCAGGGTATGAGCCCCACGTAAAAAGTTGCGCCACGAGTTGCGCAACGGCGCGCAAGATTTTTGATAACAATGCTTGCAAGACGAAAAGCATTTAAAGGAGTAGAGATGAACCAGTTAGACGCACTGAAAAAATTGACCACGGTGGTCGCCGACAGTGGCGACATTGAATCTATCCGTCATTTCGAACCGCAAGATGCCACCACCAACCCATCCTTAATCCTCAAAGCCGCCGATTTGCCGCAGTATCAAGGGCTTATCAAAGACGCGCTGGATTACGCTCGCAATAAAGGTGGCAGCAAAGAGACTCAAATAGTCAATGCCAGCGACAGGCTCGCCGTTAACATCGGGTTAGAAATCCTGAAAAGCGTGCCGGGTCGCATTTCGACAGAGGTCGATGCTCGCCTCTCTTTCGACCGTGAACAGTGTCTGGCCAAAGCGCGTAAGCTGATTGCGATGTATGAAGAGAAAGGCGTTGATAAATCACGCATTCTCATCAAGCTGGCGTCAACCTGGGAAGGCATCAAAGCCGCCGAAGAGTTAGAACGCGAAGGTATCAACTGTAACCTGACTCTGTTGTTCTCCTTCGCTCAGGCCCGCGCTTGTGCCGAAGCTGGCGTGTACCTGATCTCCCCATTCGTCGGCCGTATCTATGACTGGTATAAAGCCAAAGAGCCAAATGCGACCTATGATGTCGAAAAAGATCCGGGTGTGAAATCCGTCCGTGATATCTATGAATACTACAAATCCCATAAATATCAGACCGTGATCATGGGGGCCAGCTTCCGCAAAGTGGAACAAATTCTGGCCCTGGCCGGTTGTGACCGCCTGACTATCTCCCCGAATTTGTTAGAAGAGCTGAAAGCCAGCACCGCGCCGGTAGAACGCAAACTTGAACCTTCAACGAAAGGTTCCCCTCAGCCTGAGCCACTGACTGAGAGCGAGTTCCGCTGGTTGCACAATCAGGATCCAATGGCGGTTGAAAAACTGTCCGAAGGTATCCGTACTTTCGCCGTTGACCAGCAGAAGCTGGAAGACATGCTGGCCGCTGAACTTTAATTAACTGGAGTCGAATAATGCCTTCTCGTAAAGAGCTTGCGAACGCTATCCGCGCATTGAGTATGGACGCCGTACAGAAAGCCAATTCTGGTCACCCAGGCGCCCCGATGGGCATGGCAGATATTGCCGAAGTCCTATGGCGTGACTATATGAATCATAACCCGACCAACCCAAACTGGGCCGATCGCGACCGTTTTGTACTGTCTAACGGCCACGGCTCAATGCTGATTTACAGCCTGCTGCATCTTACTGGCTACGACCTGCCAATCAGCGAATTGGCTAATTTCCGCCAACTGCACTCCAAAACGCCGGGCCACCCAGAATATGGCTACACGCCGGGCGTGGAAACCACCACCGGCCCGTTGGGTCAGGGCATTGCCAACGCCGTAGGTTTTGCGATTGCCGAGCGCACGCTGGCGGCGCAGTTCAACAAGCCGGGTCACGACATCGTTGACCACCATACCTACGCCTTCTTGGGCGACGGCTGCATGATGGAAGGTATTTCCCACGAAGCCTCATCCCTGGCCGGTACCATGAAGCTCGGCAAACTGACCGCGTTTTATGATGACAACGGCATTTCCATTGACGGTCACGTCGAAGGCTGGTTTACCGATGACACCGCTAAGCGTTTTGAAGCCTACGGCTGGCACGTGATCCGCGGTGTTGACGGCCATGACTCCGAAGCCATCAAGAAAGCCATTGATGAAGCTCACAAAGTCACCGACAAGCCTTCACTGCTGCTGTGTAAAACCGTGATTGCCTTCGGCTCGCCGAACAAAGCCGGGACTCACGAGGCGCACGGCGCGGCTCTGGGTAACGATGAAGTGGCGGCAACCCGTAAAAACATCGGCTGGACCCACGCGCCGTTTGAGATCCCACAGGATATTTATGCCGGTTGGGACGCGAAAGAAGCCGGTAAAGCCAAAGAAGCCGCGTGGAACGCCAAGTTTGACGCCTACGCCCAAGCGCATCCTGAATTGGCAAAAGAGTTTAAACGCCGCGTGCAAGGCGAACTGCCAGCCAATTGGGCCACTGAGTCGCAGAAATTTATCGAAGAGTTGCAGGCCAAACCTGCCAACATCGCCAGCCGTAAGGCCTCACAGAACACGCTGGAAGCTTTCGGCAAAGTGCTGCCAGAGTTCCTCGGCGGCTCCGCTGACCTCGCGCCAAGCAACCTGACCATGTGGTCTGGCTCGAAATCGCTGGGCGATGACCTTGCCGGTAACTACATTCACTACGGCGTGCGCGAATTCGGTATGACCGCCATCAGTAACGGTATCGCGCTGCACGGCGGCTTCCTGCCGTACTCTGCCACCTTCCTGATGTTCGTTGAATATGCCCGTAACGCGGTGCGTATGGCGGCATTGATGAAGATCCGCAATATCTTCGTCTATACCCATGACTCCATCGGTCTGGGCGAAGATGGCCCAACCCACCAGCCGGTCGAGCAAATGGCCAGCCTGCGCGTTACGCCAAACATGAGCACCTGGCGTCCGGCGGATCAGGTGGAGTCTGCCGTAGCCTGGAAATATGCCATTGAGCGCAACGATGGCCCGGCGGCGCTGATTTTCTCTCGTCAAAACCTGACCCAACAGCCGCGTACCAAGGAGCAAGTCGCCAATATTGCTCGCGGTGGCTATGTGCTGAAAGACAGTGAAGGTACGCCGGACATTATCCTGATCGCCACGGGTTCAGAAGTGGGCATCACCGTGGAAGCGGCTGATAAGCTGGCAGCATCTGGTACTAAAGTGCGCGTGGTTTCTATGCCATCGACCGACGCATTCGACAAACAGGACGCGGCTTACCGTGAATCCGTGCTGCCAAAAGCCGTCACCGCGCGCGTCGCGATAGAAGCTGGGATTGCCGACTACTGGTACAAATACGTCGGGTTAAACGGCGCGGTAGTGGGCATGCACAGCTTCGGCGAGTCTGCTCCGGCTGATCTGCTGTTCAAAGAGTTCGGCTTTACCGTGGATAACGTGGTGGCTCAGGCTCAGTCATTACTCAAGTAATGAGCTAATCAACCAAAAGCAAAAGGCATCCCGAGGGATGCCTTTTTTGTCTACGGAGAAACGTTAACCCGTTGGAAGTCAGCGTTTTTGCGTTACCCACAATACCGGCCACTCGCCGCCACTGCTGTAACCATCACAGCTTGGCTCGGAGGAGAACGAGGTCAGCTGGAAAGCTTTACCGTCGAAAACCCAGCGAGAAGCCACACCGCAATCGCCAATGCCTCGGCCTTTGTCAAAGGTAGACAGCTCGCCGGTTTTCGGGTCAAAGTCGGCGTTGATAAGCTCCGGCGACTCCTCTTCATCCCCCAGTTTGAACGGCATATTGAGAGCCAAATCTTCCGTTTTATAAGGAGCCTGACGCGACACGCTAAAACCAAGGACAAACAGGTTATAGGCCCCCATATCGCAGTTGACCGTCATCAGCGCCTTATCATTACTCAAGGCAAACAGGTGGACTTCCCGCTCAGACGGCTCAAGGCTGCAATCATTGTTATCAATAGTGGCGGCGGCATTCTGGGTAATGGCCGAGATTTCGGTGTCAGTTAAAGGATGAGGTTCACTAAAGCGCGGCTGAAAAGGGGCCGCTGGTGCCAGCGGAACCGTGTTGGCTGGTTTATTACCTCGGTTTGCCCAGGCAGTTTTCGTGCCGACGCGTCCCTGCTGGGCGTCAATTGCCAGCAGCGCGGCCTTCAAGCCTTTCAAAGAGATAGCAGGTTTAACGGCCTGCTGTGGATCCAGCTTGCCGGTTAACTGAATGGTATTGCCTTCGCGGATCGCGGCGATAAACTCATTTACCACCAGACGATTGCTGGTCGTCAGGCTGTTTTTACTGACATCCCATTCGCGGTGATTAAAGGGTAAAGTTCTGCCATCAAGCTGTAAACGATTGGCGATAGGCTGCTCGCTGCCTAAATCATCGCCACTGCGCTGGTAATCAATTTTAATCGCGGCCCGCCCTTCTGGCCCGGCATCGCGAGAAATATTGAGAATCAGTTCCTGCCCGTCCTGCGAATTTCTGGCGGAACAGTGGTTGAGGTTGTCGCAACTGAGCTGCCAGTCGTTGTAGATAGTTTGTAGAGGATCGGCAAAAGCGCTAGAGGCGAAGAGGCCTGCCAGCACAAAAAGGGGAGCGGTTATCCAGTTGGCGTTCATCACTTTCTGCTCTTTTTTGAATTCATCGACCTGATAATAGCTTAAGAGGATGCCGAGCCATTAAAATTAATTTTGCGACAAAACTTTCACTGTCTCATCAGACTGATATTCTGTAGCGCGGTTGTCTGGGGCCGAAAAATAGATAAAAAAGATGCAAAAAGCATCATCGTCTTTTCAGGAGAAACGGATGAAGTTTTGGATAGTTTGGGTGGCGCTTTTCTCGATGTCGGCCTTTGCTGAAGAACCTCTTTCAGTATTCACCGGCACGTTAGGTAAGGCCAACATAGTCGTCGAGTTAGACCTGAATAAGCCGCAAGAGGTAACCGGGCGCTATTTCTATCAGAAATATCGGCTGGACCTGCCTTTGAGCGGCACGCTGAAAAATAATGAGTTGAGCCTGACTGAAGGCGCTGACGATTTTGATGATACTCCACACCCTTCCCTCACTTTGGAGCATGATCCACAGGGCAACTGGCAAGGTACCTGGACCGACCCGAAAGGCAAATCGCTGCCTGTAAGCTTCAAGCCCGCAGCCCTGCCAGATAAGAGTGATGACAGCTATCCGGGTTCTCTGCTGCACAGTGACCCTTATGAGTATTTGCGCCTTTCTGGCATCAATCTAGTGGAGGGCAAGCAGCAGGATTTCATGGGATTCACCCTGCAGTGGTGGAGCGAGCCGCAGTCAAATATCAGCCTGTTCGAAGTGGTTTCTGGCTACCCGCAAAAGCAGATGGAAGCCATCAATACCCGGCTTCGCGCCCGCCTGTGGCAAGAAGTGATCAGTTGGCACGCCTGCATGCTGGGCGCCACGCGCTTTGGCGAGGGTGATTATAGCCAGACGGTGACGCCGACCTATATGTCAGCAGACGTGGTAAGCGTTAGTCTGTTTACCAACTATGACTGTGGCGGCGCGCACCCTGATTTCGGCGAGTCCCCCATTAACCTCAATGCGAAAACCGCCGAGCCGCTGACGTTGGAAGACGTGCTGTGGGTAGGTGAAGGTAAACCTTTCCACTATAGCGAAGCAGAAGACCGCGCCGCGCCGGGTGCCAGCGACGTGGACTTCGACACCTTTTCGGCCTATCGCGAGAAAAAATTTGCACCTTGGTTGGTAAAAGAGATGGCCCTTGCTCATCCCACAGAGATGGTTAAGCCCACCGAGGATAGCGATGATGATTGCGACTATTCGGATGCACAGGTTTGGCATTTCCCTGCGTGGTATTTGACAGCTAAGGGGATCTATTTTGGTCCATCCTTTGCCCGCGTGATGCGTTCTTGCGAAGGACCAGACTGGTCGATATTGCCGTGGAGCGCCATTGATGGCCATACAGGTAACGTGAAGCTGCACTTGCCGCAGTAGCTTTGCTACTTTCAGACCTCACGCTGACCACGCAAAGGGCTTTTCTCAGCCTTTTGCGTGGTGATTCAGCGGATAAGATTACGCCATCCAACCCTGCGTCTGGGCATATTGCAGCAGCATAATGGTTTTGCCGTCCTTGATGCGCCCGTCTTTGATCATCTCCAGCGCCTGAGTAAAGGGCAGCTCTACCACTTCAATATCTTCATCGTCCACGCCGCCGCCGGAATAGGCGCGCTGCGAGTCATCATATTCGGCGGCAAAGAAGTGTACGACTTCCGTCACGCTGCCCGGCGACATGTAGGCTTCGAACAGCTTTTGCACCGGCCCCACCACATAGCCCGTCTCTTCAATCGCCTCTTTGCGCACGCAATCTTCCGGCGAGTCGTCGTCCAGCAGGCCTGCGCAGGTTTCCAGCAACATGCCCGTGGCATTGCCATTGACGTAAGTCGGCATGCGAAATTGGTTAATTAGCAGGACGGTTTTTTTGTGGCGATTGTAGAGCAGAATGGTGGCCCCGTTGCCCCGGTCATAAACTTCACGAACCTGAGGTTGGCGCTCACCGTTGTTCTTAATGAGGTCGTAGGTGTATTTGTGTAAAACGTACCAGTTATCAGAAAGTAACTGCTTTTGCACATTTTCAATCTTTGATGACATACCGCGTCCCCGCCCAATAAAAGTCAGTGAGAGAAGCCAGCCATCATAGGCGTCTTAGGGAGGGGATGACAAAGGAAATATATGCCGCGCACTGGCGTTTATCCTCTGGCGATGGCTTCGAGCAGCAGATCCGGGTGACGGTCAAGCCACGCGGCATCAATCGGCCCCCACTCTTTTATCTGGTAATAGCCGTCGTTATTTCTGATCCCCTGCTGTACAAATTCGAGTTCGATGCCCATGCCCGGCAGTGCTTTCAAAACATCCTGTAATGTCCGGCGCGGCCAGCCGGTATGCGCCATTAATTTGGGTACGTTTAGGCGTGGTTCATTTTTCAACAACCAACAGAGATATAATCGGCGAGCAAAGACTGAATTCAATTCCATGAATAACTCCTGATCTGCTTCGTTTTTTGTTTGCATTGACGTTTAACGGCACTTTATTCTGACTATCTCCAGCGCGCATTCGTCCGAATCGCAAATAGTGCACATCTTGTTTCTGTCATCAAATAGTAGTCTGAACGTAGGAAAATTACCGGTTTGATAATGTGTCAGGGCTATTATTTTTTACATTATCTCCTTTATTTCTCCACGTTTTCTTAGCGAGTTGCGGGTAAAGTGCTTACACGTCGCATTGCGGCATCCTTATTGGGAATGGATAATAATTTCGATGCACAGCATCGACGCGCTGGGATCTTTAGCGCTGCACTATTTGTCAGAATATAACTTCACCCCAGGTGACCGACATTCTGTTTATTTGCTGATGTTCTTCACGCTGTTTTGGTGATAATGAGGTTTTTGACGCATGGCCAACTTTTTTATCGATCGCCCAATTTTTGCTTGGGTTTTAGCGATCATTATCTCTTTATCCGGCGCACTGGCCATTCACTCTTTACCCATTGAGCAATATCCAGACTTAGCACCGCCAAACGTGCGTATTACCGCGACCTATCCGGGCGCGTCAGCACAAACATTAGAAAATACCGTTACGCAGATCATTGAGCAGAACATGACCGGGTTGGACAACCTGATGTACATGTCGTCGCAAAGTAGCAGCAACGGTAAATCGCAGATCACCCTCAGTTTCGTTGCCGGTACGGACCCCAACGAGGCTTTGCAGCAGGTGCAAAACCAGCTGCAACAGGCCCTGAAGCGCTTGCCGCAGGATGTACAAACGCAAGGGGTTACCGTCTCCAAAACCGGTGATACCAACCTGATGACCGTGGCCTTCGTCTCCACCGACGGCAGCATGGATAAACAGGATATCGCCGACTACGTGGCGTCCAACATTCAGGACCCGCTGAGCCGTATTGATGGCGTGGGCAGCATCACCGCCTACGGTTCACAGTACGCCATGCGTATCTGGCTCAACCCGAATAAACTCAATAACTATTCACTGACCACCACCGACGTGGTGAATGCGATCAAGGCGCAGAACAGCCAAGTGGCGGTAGGCCAGCTCGGCGGCGCGCCGTCGGTTGATTTCCAGGCGCTGAACGCCACGGTCAACGCCCAGTCACAACTGCAAACGCCGCAGCAGTTCCGCGACATCACGCTGCGAGTCAATGCAGACGGCTCACAGGTGAAGCTCGGCGATGTTTCCACCATCGGTTTAGGCGCGGAAGATTACAGCATTCTGAGCCGCTATAACGGTCAGGCGGCTTCCGGGATGGGTGTTCAACTGGCCTCCGGTGCCAACGAGCTGCAAACCGACACGCTGGTACGTGCCCGCCTTACTGAGCTGGAAAAGTACTTCCCGCACGGCCTCGAAACCCGCATCGCCTATGAAACCACGCCGTTCGTTAAAGCCGCGATCACCGACGTGGTGAAAACGCTGTTTGAAGCTATCGTGCTGGTATTCTTAGTCATGTATCTGTTTTTGCAGAACTTCCGCGCTACGCTTATCCCAACCATCGCCGTGCCGGTGGTACTGTTAGGCACCTTCGTGGTGCTGCATCAGTTTGGATACACCATCAACACCCTCACCATGTTCGCCATGGTGCTGGCCATCGGCCTATTGGTGGATGACGCCATCGTGGTGGTGGAAAACGTCGAGCGCGTGATGAGCGAGGAGGGGCTAAGCCCCAGAGAAGCCACGCGAAAATCCATGGGGCAGATTCAAAGTGCGTTGGTCGGTATCACCATGGTGCTTTCAGCGGTGTTTATCCCGATGGCCTTCTTTGGCGGCACCACCGGCGCGATTTACCGCCAGTTTTCCATCACCATTGTCGCCGCTATGGTGCTGTCGGTGTTTGTTGCGCTGACCCTCACCCCTGCCCTGTGTTCTACCATCCTGAAACCTATTGCCAAAGGGCATCATCATGGCAAAACCGGCTTCTTCGGCTGGTTCAACCGGATGTTCGATCGCAACGCCAATCGCTATGAAAATGGCGTCGGCAGCGTACTGAAACACAGCGTGCGCTTCATGCTGGGCTACCTGCTGATTGTCGGCCTGCTGGCGTTCCTTTTCGTCAAATTGCCAACCTCCTTCCTGCCGCAGGAAGACCAAGGGGTATTCACCATTCAGGTCCAGCTGCCGCCGGGTTCGACGTTGCAACAGACGCAGAAAGTGGTGGAGAAGATTGAGCACTACCTGCTGACCAAAGAGACTAAAGACGTGGTATCGGTGTTCGCAACCTTGGGCGCAGGCCCCGGCGGTAACGGGCAGAACGTCGCCCGTATGTTCGTGCGTTTAACCGACTGGGATGACCGAACTGCCAGTGGCAACTCGGCGCAGGACATCATCGAGCGCGCCACCAAAGAGTTCCGCCACATTAAAGAAGCCCGCGTTATTGCCAGCGCCCCGCCGTCAATCAACGGTTTAGGCACCTCGGCAGGCTTCGATATGGAATTGCAGGATCACGCCGGCTTAGGCCACGATGCATTAATGAATGCGCGCGACCAGCTATTGGATATGACCAGCAAAGACCCAAGTCTGAGCCGCGTGCGTCACAACGGTTTGGATGACAGCCCTCAGTTGCAAATCGAAATTGACCAAGCCAAAGCACAGGCGCTGGGCGTGGCGATTTCCGATATCAACAGCACGCTGAGCACCGCGTGGGGCTCGACCTACGTCAATGACTTCGTCGATCGCGGCCGCGTGAAGAAGGTATACGTGCAGGCCGACGCGCCTTACCGCATGCTGCCGGACGACGTGAATAAATGGTATGTGCGCAACAGCAGCGGCGGCATGGTGCCGTTCTCCGCCTTTGCCACTTCCCATTGGGAAACCGGCTCGCCGCGTCTCGAACGCTATAACGGCTATTCCGCAGTAGAAATTGTGGGTGAAGCGGCGCAGGGGGTCAGCAGCGGCGCGGCTATGGACACCATGGAGAAACTGGTCGCCAAGCTGCCAAGCGGTTTTGGCCTTGAGTGGACCGGCCTTTCTTATCAGGAGCGTCTGTCAGGGGCACAGGCCCCGGCGCTGTATGCCATTTCACTGTTGGTAGTCTTCCTGTGCCTGGCGGCGCTGTATGAAAGCTGGTCCATTCCGTTCTCGGTGATGCTGGTTGTGCCACTGGGCGTAATTGGTGCGGTGATTGCCACTTGGCTACGCGGGTTGGAAAACGACGTCTATTTTCAGGTGGGGATGTTGACCATCATCGGGCTGTCAGCGAAGAACGCCATTCTGATTGTCGAATTCGCCAATGATCTGAACCTCAAAGGCAAGGCGCTGTTGGAAGCGACGCTTGAAGCCTCCCGCATGCGTTTGCGCCCGATTCTGATGACCTCGCTGGCCTTCGTCTTCGGCGTGCTGCCAATGGCGACCAGCCAAGGCGCAGGCTCTGCCAGCCAGCACGCCGTGGGCACCGGCGTTATCGGCGGGATGATTTCCGCCACCGTACTGGCTATCTTCTTCGTGCCACTGTTCTTTATGCTAGTGCGCCGCCGCTTCCCGGCGAAGCCAACCGTCGCGCCGCTGATTGGCGATATTGTTGAAGCCGCGCCAGAACCTCATTCCGGCCCGCATGGCGATCCGCATAAATAACCACGGTGAAAATACCCCATAGAAAAAGGCGCTAATCAAATTAGCGCCTTTTTATTTAAAGTACTCTAATAAATGTTTTCTAATTAGGTACTAATTCTGGTCCCGTTGGTGCTTTTAATTTAAAGCATTTAAAACGTTAAGAAGGACTTCATTACACTCTTATTTTTTACTTTATCTTATCTCAGACTGGCGATTAACCGCGCAGCATAGCGTCGATAAAGTCTTTCCAGTTAACTAACTCTTGCTCGACCATGGTACTCCCCTTGAATTGACGAAAGGGATTATACGGCGAAAAATTAACCTCACAAATTCTAATTAACGATATTTTAATCAGGATCACAGTAGTAAAACCGGTAATCAAACTAATCATACGCTTAGCAATACGGCTAAAAATCCCTCAGTTATTTGCCCTTCGCGTGCCGAAAGGTTATTTTATTTGGCTTAAGTCGCTGACAAGCATGTCGCAACTGTTCAATATCCAACAAAAAGAACCCATAAGGTCAGAGTAATGCTGCAAACTATTGAGAATTTAAGCGCTCAGGGGCGCTATGAGGATGCACTGCAAAACGCACTGGGGTTGCTCGCCTCTTTGCCACAAAACCCGCAACTGCTTTATACCGTGGCGTCGCTTTATGACTGTCTTGGACTCGAGCAGCAGGCCATTCCGTTTTATCAGGCCGCCATTAATCACCAGCTGAGTGGTCAGGATTTACGCGACGCCTACCTCGGTTTAGGCAGCACTTACCGTGCTTTAGGCCGCTATCACGAGTCTCTGGAAACCTTTGACATCGGGCTGAAGAAGTTTCCGAACGCCAGCGAAATCAGGATGTTCCGCGCCATGACCTTATATAATCTCGGCCATGCCAAAGAGGCCGTGGCGCAATTATTAATGCTGCTGATCAGCAGTAATTCCAGCGAAGAGATTATTCGCTATAAGAAAGCCATCACCTTTTATAGTGATGACTTGGATCGAATCGAATAATAGTCACTGTAAATATTCATTAATATTTTTAATAATTCTTACACTCTTTGAATTTAATCTTTCAATCCGTGCCTCAGGTAGACCCCTAAGGGATTTTCACGCATTATGTGCCTCATCTTATTACATCAGCCCGAGGCTGGTTGACAGGCACTTTCAGCTTATAACAGGTAACGTTTTCCCATGGCAGAAACATCCTCAAAGACTCCTTTCATCCTCTACGGTATTAAAAATTGCGACACCATTAAAAAAGCGCGTCGCTGGTTAGAAGATAACGGCAGCGATTATCGCTTTCATGATTATCGCGTAGACGGGCTTGATGCCGAGCTGTTACAGCAGTTGATTGACAAACAGAGTTGGGAAGCGCTGCTCAATACCAAGGGAACCACCTGGCGCAAGCTGGATGAAGCCACCCGCGCCGCCTGTGACAATCAGGATGCCGCCAAAGCCTTGATGCTGGAGCATCCCGCCATGATTAAGCGCCCATTTTTATTGGCCGCCAGCGGCGAATCCTTGCTTGGCTTCAAGCCAGAAAGCTATCAGCAATTTATTGCACAGGTGAAATAACATGAGCTGCCCCGTTCTCGATTTAGCACAACAGTTAATTCGCCGCCCCTCTCTCAGCCCGGACGACGCGGGCTGTCAGGAAATTATGATTGCGCGCCTCAAAGCCATCGGCTTTAAAATTGAGCCGATGAACTTTGGCGACACCCTGAATTTCTGGGCCACCCGTGGCGAAGGTAAAACCTTGGCTTTCGCGGGCCACACTGACGTGGTGCCGACCGGCGACCCGAGCCTGTGGGTCACAGGCCCATTTGAGCCAGCCCTGCGCGACGGCATGCTCTATGGCCGCGGCGCGGCAGATATGAAAGGCTCGCTGGCCGCCATGGTGGTTGCCGCCGAGCGTTTCGTCGCCAGCAATCCGAACCACAAAGGTCGTCTGGCCTTCCTGATCACCTCCGACGAAGAGGCCAGCGCGATCAATGGCACGGTAAAAGTGGTTAATGCGCTGATGGAGCGCCGCGAGCGTTTAGATTTCTGTCTGGTGGGCGAACCGTCCAGCACCACCCGCGTAGGCGATATTGTCAAAAATGGCCGTCGCGGCTCCATGACCGCCAACCTGCACGTTCACGGCGTACAGGGCCACGTGGCTTACCCGCATCTGGCAGATAACCCAGTGCACCGCGCCATGCCCGCGCTGAATGAACTGGTCGCCACCGAGTGGGATCAGGGCAATGAATTCTTCCCGCCGACCAGCATGCAGATCGCCAATATCAATGCCGGAACCGGCAGCAACAACGTCATTCCCGGCGAGCTGTACGTGCAGTTCAACTTCCGCTTTAGCACCGAACTGACCGACGCCATCATCAAGCAGCGCGTGGCAGAGCTGCTCGACCGGCACAATCTGCAATACACGCTAAACTGGGTGGTTTCCGGCCAGCCGTTCCTCACTTCCCGTGGCGAATTGGTTGACGCCGTAGTGAACGCGGTTCGCCATTACAGCGAAATCACCCCAGAGCTACAAACCACTGGCGGCACGTCCGACGGGCGTTTCATCGCGCTGATGGGGGCGCAGGTGGTTGAGCTGGGTCCGGTGAACGCCACCATCCATAAAATCAATGAATGTGTCCATGCCGCCGACCTGCAACTGTTGAGCCGCATGTACCAGCGAATCATGGAGCAACTGGTCGCATGATAGATAATCTGATGTTGACCGGCCGATCGGCGGCCCACCTCGCGCCCATCAGTGAGGGTCCACATCGGCTACAGCCCGAGGCCGTAGAAGCTTTCATCCGCATGCAAGACGCGGCTCGTCTGGCTGGTTTTAACTTGCAACCGGCGAGCACCTTTCGTGATTTTGAGCGGCAATTAGCGATTTGGAATGGCAAATTTCGCGGCGAGCGCCCAGTATTAGATAAGGAGAGCCGCCCGGTTGAGGTGGCTTCGCTGAGTGATGCAGAGCGCTGCGAGCTGATTTTACGCTGGTCTGCCCTGCCGGGTGCCAGCCGCCATCACTGGGGCAGTGATCTGGATATTTACGATCCCGACCTACTGCCAGAAGGGAGCAAGCTGCAGCTGGAACCGTGGGAGTATGAGACGGGCGGCTATTTCGCCGACCTGAATCAGTGGCTTTCAGAGAATATGGCGAGCTTTGGTTTTTATCGCCCTTATGATATCGACCGTGGCGGCGTCGCCGTCGAACCCTGGCATTTGAGTTATCGACCTTTGGCAGCGCAGTGTGAAGCACGGCTGACGCCAGAGGTGCTGATTGAAGCATGGCGAGGACAAGAGGTTGCGGGCTGTGACTGGGTGACGCATCATCTGGCAACGATTTTCCCGCGTTTTATCGCAATACCAAAACAATAAGGAGTCAGCCATGGAGTGGATTAAAGATTACTGGTGGATTATTTTGATCATACTGGCGGGCATCATCATCAGCGGGATCAAAGAGTTAAACCGCGTAGATGTGAAAAAATACCTCAATGATAAGCCTGAAATCCCACCGCATCGTGATAACAATGCCCAGTGGGACGAAGAAGACGATTGGCCGAAGAAGAAGTAGATTTTTGATTTGACTCTGGTTTTGCGCCCTCTCCTTAGAAAGGAGAGGGCGCAAAACAATCACCTAACCTCGCAAATACCCCAGCGCCAGCGCGATCATCTCTTCATCCAGCCCGTGCGCCATGTGCGGCAGCAAATCTAAGGTCGCGTCACATCCCAGAGTCTGCAAACGCTCAAAGGCGGTTTTCGACTGATACGGATTGATGATCGGGTCCTGCTCGCCATGAATCAAATGCACTCGGGTCTCCGCCGCAATCGGCTGCTCGGGTAAAGTGGCGAAACGCCCGCTGTAAGCAATGATTTGCCCCGCCAATCCCTGCTCAACTTTTGTGGATTCCAGCGCCATAATGCTGCCCTGCGAGAAACCGATAATCACCGTGTCTTGCGCCGCCACGCCGCTGCTGGCCTGCCATTCACGCACGGTGCGAACAAACAGCGGCAGCGCCTCGTCAATGCGCGACTGGCGGTTTTTCTCGGTCACGCCTTGCACGGAGAACCATTGGAACCCCCGGCCAAAATCACAGGGATCCGGGCTACCCACGCTGACCACCTGCGCCTGAGGGAAAGCCTTGGCGAAGAACTTCCCCACCTCGCCCATCGACACCGGGTTATCCCCCACGCCGTGAAACAGCAGGATCAGTTTGTTCGCGGCACCTTCCGGCTGTTGGACAATCACATTTTGACTCGCCATGACCTTTTCCTTTCAATCCTCATTACTGCGCACAGCGGCGCGTTTCTCCTGCCACTATACCTAGGTTCACAACCGGGTAAATTGGGTTTTGTTGAACGAGTCGTTCCATTTATTGCAATGAAATCAGGCTATTCCCCAGCGCCATTTTGCGGTTTGGCGAAGCTGCACCACGTCTCGCAGCGCACGGCGTCGAGCTGCGTTAGCGCCTGCACTGCCTCTTGTCGCCAGCGCTGGAGCAGGGCTTTACGACCACTCAATTTCAGCTGTTCGACACATCGCGTAGCGGATAACTTATCTTGCAGATGCGCCCGCAGGGCGGCCAGCGGCAGTTCACTCGCCAGCAGCAGGCGCTGCAAGGCGGCATAGCTGCTCTCCACGGCGCGATGGGCGAAAGCAAAACCGGCCAGTTCGCGCCAGTCAGTTTCATTGAGGGCCTGATTCTGGTCCTGTTCCACATGCAGATCGAGGGCGATAAGCTGCTGCAACCAAGGCCAGTCGCGCGCCAGCTGTCGCTCGGCCTGTGCAACCATGCGCCAGCCCGCGTCACTGAGAGGCAGCGCGCCCATGGCGGCGTAACAGCCGCTGCTGGCCTCCAACTGGCTTCCCACGCGCAACAGGCGATAACCGGCCTGCTGCCACAAAGCACTGAGCTCGGCGGTATAGCCGAAGCTGACGGACAGAAAATCCAACCCCTCGTTGGCGGCCACCTCAGCCTGTTGCGCCAATAAAGCCCGCGCAATGCCCTGACGCCGCACATCTGGCTGCACGGCAATGCGGCTAACCCGGCGGGAGCGCAACACCGCGGCGTCAATCTGCCCGCCGTGGGCGGCCAGTGATTGCGCCACCAAATTGCCGCGCGGGCGGCGTCTGCCTGCCCACACCTCATGGGCCAGCGCTGGAGCAAGCCCGCCCTCTTCCACCAGCCAGATGGCTCCAGCGACGCGGTCACCCGCCATAGCGGCGGCAAACGACTGACCGGGGGCGTCCATCAGGCGACGCAAATCCAGGGGGGAAGTGCGATAGTGCGCGCTGGTCAGCAGGCCGTAAAAATCGGCCAGCAGGCCCGGCTCGGCTAGCCACGCCCCGCGCTGAATGGTTATTAGCTGAAGTGATTGCTCACTGGGGAGCACTTCGGCGGGCGCATCGTTGAACAGCAAAAGCTGATTAAGGAAAGGCTCCAGCGGGTCCGCTTTCGACCAACGGATCGGCGCGTCGAGGCGTAAATCACGCCACTGCGGCAGGGAGGCGCAGAACTTAAGGATAAAACCGCGCCCGGTTCCCTCATAGCCTTGAACCGTGGTGGTGAGCAAAACGCGGGGGAAAGCGGCAATTAGCCGTGAAAGCTGCGGCGCAGGAATGGCCGCCGCTTCGTCAATCAACAGCCAGTCGACATTTTCCACCGGATGCTGCTCGAGCTGCGCCAGCAAAGCATCTGGCGACCAGAAACGCACCTTGCCCGCACTCTGCTCGGCCAGCCTGTCGGCAGCAGATTTGGCCGGAGCTGTCACCCAGCACTCGCCGGGCCAGTCAGCCACTAACATCCCGGCCAAGGTGGATTTGCCCCGGCCGCGCGAGGCCGTCAGCACATAAATACCGCTATGCGCCGCGTTTAATTGCTGCAAAATCTGCTGCTGCTCCGGCGTCGGCTGGCCGTCGGGCGGCGCCCAGTCGGCGGCCATTGGCAAAGCGGTAAGCTGGCAAGGTTGATGCTGGCGGTGCAGCGTGCAAGCCACGTCCTGCAAAATCAAAGACTGAAAACGCTGGATAAAGTTCGGCGTGGCGGTGGGCCGGGGCTGCTCGCTCCAGCGCAGGCTGTCAGTGTCCGGCTTTTCAGCCCACAGCTGCCACTCAGGCACTAAGAGCAGCAGCCAGCTTCCCGCCTGCAAAGTCCCGGCAAAGGCGGCCAGCGCTTCTACGTTCAGCCCCTGCCGGGCGTCAAACACGCCGTGGAGCCTCTCCTGCCCAAGCAAGGTATGCGCAGCAGAAAACGGCAGGGATTCAGCAACCCATAGAGGCGGAATATCGGACATCCACGGCCAGTCGCCGGGCTGGCCTTCAATAAAGTCGGCGGCCTGCTCGGCGCACCAGCCGGCTTCTCCGCTGATCACCAGCAGATGGCGAATGCCCTGCCGCTGCATTTGCTGCTGCAAGGTGATTTTCTGCGGCCATGGCGACGTCACGTCAGGTCTTCCCGACCATCAGTGAGAGCAGCCCGGCGGCAATCAGCGGCCCCACCGGCACGCCTTTAAAGAAGGCGACGCCAAGCACAGTTCCCACTAACAGCCCTGCAACCAGATGAGGCTGCGAGCCCATCAGCGTCAGGCCCCGGCCCCCCAGCCATGACACCAATACGCCGACCAAAATCGCCAGAATGGACTTCCAGTGCATAAAGGAGTGAACCACCGTGCTGGCACTGATTTTCCCACTGGCGATAGGCGCCATCACCCCGATGGTCAGCACGATAATGCCGATGGTTAAGCCATAGCGCTCAATCCAGGGGAAAAACTGGTTCAGCGGCGTGATGCGCACGGTAAGCAGGAAAAACATCGCAATAGTGACCGAGCTGTTATTGCTGATGATGCCTAAACCCGCGAACACCAGCAGAATGAGCAAGGTTGGATCCAGAAAGGCCATAACGATTCCAGCGGTTCAAAAGAAGAAAGAGAGGCTCGAAAGCCTCTCAGAGTCGGACGTCAATTATTGAACAGTTTTGCCATGCAAACCAGCGATTCAGCCTTGAAATATCAGGCGATTAGCGGCTGGCAAAGGTGTTGCACTGGTTAGGATCGCCACTGTCGAAACCGCGTTTGAACCAGGTATAGCGCTGCTGTGACGTGCCGTGGGTAAAGCTGTCTGGCACCACGCGGCCCTGACTCTGCTGTTGTAGACGGTCATCGCCAATCGCCTGCGCGGCGTCCAGCGCCTCTTTCAGATCGCCCTCTTCCAGCATGTTTTGTTGCTGCACGCTGTGGCCCCAGACGCCGGCGAAGCAGTCGGCCTGTAGCTCCATTTTCACTGAAAGCTGATTCACCGTGGTTTGCGACGCGCCCTGCTGCATCTGGCGAACTTTGCGCTCGATGCCCATCAGGTGCTGCACGTGGTGTCCCACCTCGTGCGCCACCACGTAGGCCTGAGCAAAGTCTCCGCCCGCGCCGAGCTTGTTTTTCAACTCTTGATAGAAGGACAGGTCGATGTAAACCGTGCTGTCCGCTGGGCAGTAGAATGGCCCCATGACCGACTGGCCGGTGCCGCAGCCGGTACGGGTTTGGCCGCGATACATCACCAGTTTAGGGTCGACATAGGTTTGGCCCTGACGCTGGAAAATATCTTTCCAGGTATCTTCGGTGGAAGCCAGCACTACCGAGGTGAACTTAGCCTGTTCATCATCTTTCGGGCTGATGGACTGAGACTGGGTTTGCTGCACCCCGCCGGACTGGCCGCCGTCAATTAACGGAGTGAGATCCACGCCGTAATAACCCGCCACCAGCACCACAATAATAATCACTATGCCGCTTTTACCGCGGATTGGCAGGCGCATGCCGCCGCCCAAGCCGGGTCCCGAACTCTGCCCGCGCCTGTCTTCCACATTGTCGCTCTCGCGACGCCCTTGCCAACGCATAGTCCACCTCCCAGCTGTTTTTTTAAGACTAGATAATGAGTGCGGGAAATACCATTTCCCCAAGCGGGCAATTTTACGGGAGTTATTCCAGAAATGAATGGAATTTGAGATAGGTTTAGTGGAATTGAGATAAGTCAGGAGCCAAAAGAAAAACGGGCAGCCCAGATAGGCCACCCGTTTGCTGCGCATTCAGGCTAGATTGCATCTAACGCCACCGCGTAAACGATTGCGTCGCTAGCCTGAAAAAATCGTTGCCGATCAGTCCAGTTTCACACCAATACGGTGAGCCACTTCTTCATAGGCTTCGATCAGGCCGCCGAGGCTTTGACGATAGCGATCTTTGTCCATCTTGTTCAGCGTTTGCTTGTCCCACAGGCGGCTACCGTCTGGAGAGAACTCGTCACCGAGAACCACTTCGCCTTTGAACAGACCGAACTCTAATTTGAAGTCGACCAGAATCAGGCCCGCGTCGTCGAACAGCTTGCTCAGCACGTCGTTAGCTTTGTAGCTCAGCTCTTTCATGCGCGCTAAGTTCTCTTCGTTAACCCAGCCGAAGGTTTTGCAGTAAGACTCGTTGACCATTGGGTCATGCATTGCATCGTTTTTCAGGAATAAATCGAACAGCGGTGGGTTCAATTCCAGACCTTCTTCAATGCCCAGACGTTTTACCAGCGACCCAGCAGCGCGGTTACGGATAACGCATTCAACCGGAACCATATCCAGCTTCTTCACCAGCACTTCGGTATCCGACAGCAGACGTTCCATTTGGGTAGGAATGCCAGCTTCTTCCAACTTGCTCATGATGAAATGGTTAAATTTGTTGTTAACCATGCCTTTACGGTCGAACTGCTCAATACGCTCGCCATCGAGTGCTGATGTATCATTACGGAACTCCAAAACCAGCAGGTCTGGGTTTTCGGTGGTATAGACGGTTTTCGCCTTTCCGCGATACAACTCAGCTAACTTTTGCATCTTTACTTACTCCAGTAGTAAACAATTAATGGTGATTCTTTAAAAATAACCGATGAAAAGAGGGATGTAAAAAGGGGCCGAAGCCCCTTTTAGTTCATTCTTACTTCGCCGCGCTGCTCTGGTTAAACGCAGCCTGCATGACCGCAACCATCGCATCGTTCTGCGACTGGCTGAGTGCATGTCCTTTAGGATCAAGGAACTGCAAGCTACTACGGTTATCAAGGTCGCCGACCTGAATTTTGTAGTCGCCGGAAGCAAGGCCCGGGTCTTTGGCACCCAGAGTGTCCCACGCGTCGTCATTCAACGGTTTGTAAGTCACAGAAAGCGTACCCTGCGGACGGCTGCTGTCGGTCACTTTCATGCCAGCTTTCGCCAAAGCATTCGGCAAGCGATCCCAAACCACGCCGTAGCTTGAACGCACGATCAACACGGCCAGGCCGGTATCATCTGCGCCGCTCTGGACGTCAATCTCGCCCACTTTACGGTTTTCGAGACGCGCCTGCTCGTCCTGTTGGACTTTATCGAGGCTAGCCGTAATGGAGTTCAGCATCTGGCTGTTGTAACGCTGGATCTCAGCCGGTGAGGTCACCGCCTTGTCTTGCTGTTTCAATTCAAGCGTTTTGGCAATCAGCGCCAGCTGGTAGCCCTGCTGCTGCACGGTGATTTGGTAACGGCCCTGATATTGGAAATCTTCATCAGCACGGTTCCAATCAACCATATCCGTGGTCAGCGTCTGGTTAGCATCGTCACGGTTAGCAATTTTGAAATTGTTTTGCTGAACGGCTTTCACCACGTTGTTCCACAGGTCGCGGTTCTGCGGGGTGTTTTCCAGCAATACCGTGCCGCTGTCGCCGCTGAACTGAGTGCGAGAACCATTGAGCAGAGCCAGTGGTTGCTGCGGTGGACGAATATCTAATTGCTTACCGACGTTGCCTTTCAGCGAGCCGGAAGGAATTTCGTAAGTGCCGTTTTGCAGAGGCAAAATCATCCCTGCTGGCGTTTTTAATTCGCTGACAGGTGGGGCATCCAGATAAGCTTCATCGCCGCTTACCTGACGCTTGTAGCGCTGATCGCTGGAACATGCCGCCAGCAACATAATGAGGGACACACCCACCACTTTCGCTACCATCGACTTTTGCAATCTGGTCTTTTGAACTAATGAACAGGCCATCAAATCTCCCTAAGAGTTACAGCAAACCGGCGCTTTTAAGAGCTTTTTCCACTACCGGACGGGCAGCATCTGTTAACGGCGTCATAGGCAGACGCAGAGTATCGGTTGCCATCAACCCCAGTGCCTTACAGGCCCATTTCACTGGAATTGGGTTTGCTTCTACAAACAAATCCTGATGCAACGGCATCAAGCGCTGATTTAAACGGCGCGCTTCGGCAAAATTGCCCTGCGCCGCCAGCTCACAAAGTTGCGCCATTTCGCGCGCTGCCACGTTGGCAGTGACCGAAATAACCCCTTTGCCGCCAAGTTGCATGAAGTCCAGCCCGCTGGCGTCATCGCCGCTCAGCAAGATGAAGTCTTCATCATCAACCAGCACTTGGATCTGGCTAACACGACTTAAGTTCCCTGTCGCTTCTTTCAAAGCAACAATATTCTTAATTTTTGCTAAACGCGCCACGGTGGCTGGCAGCATGTCGCAGCCAGTACGCGAAGGCACGTTGTAGAGAATTTGCGGCAGCGCCGTGTGTTCAGCAATGGCTTTAAAGTGCTGGAACAGGCCTTCCTGCGTTGGGCGGTTGTAATAAGGTGTCACGGTGAGACAGCCTACTACGCCAGTGCCTTCGAAACGTTGGGTGAGAGAAATCGCTTCCGCGGTCGAATTAGCTCCCGTCCCCGCGATAACCGGAATGCGCCCGTCAGCCAACTCAAGCGTCTGCATGACCACGTCGCCGTGCTCATCATGCGTTAAGGTGGCTGATTCACCGGTTGTGCCTACGGAAACGATCGCCGCAGTACCACTGGACACATGATAATCAATCAGTTTTTTTAAACTCGCGCGATCGACAACACCTTTGTCGTCCATCGGCGTAACCAGTGCAACAATACTTCCCGTAAACATTGACCTTCCCCTCCACAAACAGGTCATCCATGGTACTTTTGACACCACTGCAAAAGCAAGCAATCAACGTGTTGTAAGCGCTTGTCCGGCGGTTTTTTTTATGTTTACCTTGGGAATACTCCCAAGCATGACAGGAAGAGCAATTTTGCCGCAGCAACAGCAACAGCAACAACAACACTATCTTGTTATCACCGCACTGGGTGCCGACCGTCCGGGTATTGTCAACACCATTACCCGTCAGGTCAGCAGTTGCGGTTGCAACATTGAAGACAGCCGTCTGGCAATGCTCGGTGACGAGTTCACGTTTATCATGTTCCTCTCAGGTAGTTGGAACGCCATCACGCTCATTGAGTCCACGCTGCCGCAAAAAGGCGCAGAGCTTGAGTTACTGATTGTGATGAAACGCACCAGCGCCCATGACCGGCCACCAATGCCTGCCACCGTTTGGGTGAAAGTCGACGTAAAAGACTCCCCGCACCTGATTGAGCGATTCACCGATTTATTCGATACTCATCAAATGAACATTGCTGAGCTGGCCTCTAAAACCCGCCCTGCGGACAGTGAAAATCCGGCGCAGTTGTCTATACAGATAACCGCCCATAGCCCAGCTAACACTGACGCTACAATAATTGAACAAGCCTTTCATCAGCTATGTACAGAACTGAAAGCGCAAGGCAGTATTAACGTCGTGAGCAACACTCAGCATGATGACAATTGACGGAGATTTGTAATGAACCCACTGAAAGCCGGTGATCCTGCGCCGCAATTTAGTTTGCCTGACCAAGACGGCGAACAAATTAATCTGGCCGACTTCCAGGGACAGAAGGTCCTGGTTTATTTCTACCCTAAGGCCATGACCCCAGGTTGTACCGTTCAGGCCTGTGGCCTGCGTGACAACATGGATCAGTTGAAAAAGGCCGGAGTAGAAGTGCTGGGGATCAGCACTGATAAACCAGAAAAACTGTCGAAATTTGCTGAAAAAGAGCTGCTGAACTTCACGCTGCTGTCAGATGAAGATCATCAGGTCTGTCAGGCATTTGGCATCTGGGGCGAGAAGACCTTTATGGGCAAAACCTATGACGGTATCCATCGCATCAGCTTCCTGCTGGATGGCAATGGCAAGGTTGAGAAAGTATTCGACAACTTCAAAACCAGCGATCACCACGACATCGTGTTGGCCTACATCAACGGCCAATAAGCGTTGTGCGTTGAGCACTAACACTGACATAAAAAAAAGCGCAGACGCGCTTTTTTTATGTCTTCTATCAGCCGATTTACAGCTTAGGTAGTTTCGTTAAGCAGTTCGTCAGGCCAGACGTGCACCACGGCTTTCACCAGCGTGGCGAGCGGGATAGCGAAGAACACCCCCCAGAAGCCCCACAGCCCGCCAAAAATCACTACTGACAGGATGATCACCAGAGGGTGCAAGTTCACGGCTTCAGAGAACAGCAGCGGCACAATCACGTTGCCATCCAGCCCCTGCACCACCAGATAGGCGACAAACAGCGTCCAGAAGTCCGCCCCCATCCCCCACTGGAACAGCGCCACCACCACTACCGGAATAGTCACCAGCATCGCGCCGATATAAGGAATGAGCACCGACAGCCCCACCAGCACGGACAGCAGCAGCGAATAACGCATCCCCATGACGAAGAACACCAGATAGGTCGCCACGCCGACGATAATCATCTCCAGCACTTTGCCACGAATATAGTTGGTGATTTGCTGGTTCATCTCCTGCCACACCTGCCCGGCTAAACCACTGTCACGCGGCAACACCCGGCGCACCGCGCACAGCATCTGCTCTTTATCTTTAAGCAAGAAGAACACCATCATCGGCACTAAAATTAGGTATATAGCCAGCGTCAGCAGCCCGACCAGCGACGCCAGAGAGAACTTCACCAGATTATCACCCACGCCGGAGAGCTTACTGCGCAGGTTTTCGGCCATCATGTCGATGATCCCGGCATCCACCAGCGCGGGGTAGCGTTTCGGCAAGGTGGCGGCGAAATCATAGAAACGGTTGAGCATATTCGGCAGGTCGGCCATCAAATTAATGCCCTGTTGCCAAGTGACGGGCGCGATAACAAACACGCCCAGCATCACGATACCGGCGAAAATCAGCAGCACCACGCTGGTCGCCAGCGTTCTGGATAGTCCGAAATGCTGCAAACGCACCACCGGCCATTCCAGCAGGTAGGCCAAGACAATTGCCACCAGCAGAGGGGCGAGGATGCCATGTAAGAAGTAGAGAATGCAAAAACCGGCGACCAAAATGGCCAGCAAAGCAATGGCTTGAGGATCGGTGAAACGTCGGCGGTACCATTGTAATAACATCTCAAGCATAGGATATCGCTCCTGTTAGATCCTGATGTGACAAGCCCATACACTCATGGTCAGCTCCCGGCCTGCAACTAACTTTTAGTTGAATGTGTTGTCACAGTGGGTGCAGGGGGAGACACTGCAAATATTCCAGAAATCGCTATTGTTAAGTATCAGATAAATAGCCAAGAATATGTCTGTACCGGAGTGTACCGGAGTGCGTTCATGGAAGGATAACTCTTAAAGCGGTTTATGTCAGAGTGTTGATGAATTCACTAGGAATGATTTAATTATGGCGATGCGGTTTAAAAAAACGCTCACAGCCCTATTATTGGGAAGCTTAACGGTCGGCAGCCTGACGCCGGCCCTGGCCGATGACAGCAGTTATTGGACCACGCCGATTGCGTCCTCCAATCCGAATAAGCCGTCGATCACTGACCAGCTTCCCGACATGGGCACCACGGCTGGCGGCACCCTGAGTATCAATCAGGAGCTGCAAATGGGCGATTTTTATGTTCGCCAGATGCGCGCCAGTACCCCGCTGATTAATGACCCGCTGCTCAACCGTTACATCAACGAGCTGGGGCAGCGGCTGGTGGCCAGCGCCTACTCGGTGCGCACGCCGTTCCACTTCTATATCGTCAATAACGATGAATTAAACGCCTTTGCCTTCTTTGGCGGCAACGTGGTGCTGCACTCTGCCCTGTTCCGCTATACGGATAATGAAAGCCAGCTGGCCTCGGTGATGGCGCACGAAATCTCCCACGTGACCCAGCGCCATCTGGCCCGCGCGATGGAAGATCAGCGCAAAAACGCCCCGCTCACCTGGGTCGGCGCCCTCGGCTCTATCTTGCTGGCGATGGCCAGCCCGCAGGCCGGTATGGCCGCCCTGACCGGCACCTTGGCCGGTACCCAGCAGGGAATGATCAGCTTTACGCAGGGTAACGAGCAGGAAGCCGACCGTATCGGCATTCAGGTTCTGCAACGTGCAGGCTTCGACCCGCAGGCGATGCCCGCGTTCTTACAAAAGCTGGCGGACCTATCGAGCTACTCCAGCAAGCCGCCGGAAATGCTGCTGACCCACCCCTTGCCGGACAGCCGTCTGGCCGACATCCGCAACCGCGCTAACCAGATGCCGCACCTTAACGTTCAGTCTTCGCAGAGCTATTTATTGGCTAAAGTGCGTATGCTCGGCATGTACGGCACGGAAAGAAATCCGCTGACCGATGAATATTTAACTCAACTGAGCAACGGCAATATCCGCGACCAGATGGCGGCGAAATATGGTCAGGCGTTGCAGTTCTACAAAGCCAAAAAGTACGATCAGGCGCGCAGTATTTTGGAATCTTTGCTGGAGAAAAACCCGGGCAATGACTGGTTCCTCGACTTAGCCACTGACGTCGATGTCGAGCAGAAACACGCGCCACAGGCCATTGCGCGGCTGGAAAAGGCCAATGCTGAAACCAGTAAAAACCCGGTGTTGCTGCTCAACTTAGCCAATGCTTATCTCGAAGGCGGCCAGCCTGCAAACGCAAGTCGCATCCTCAACCGCTATACTTTCAATTACCCGAATGATCCAAATGGTTGGGATTTACTGTCACAAGCCAGTGGTGCGCAGGGCTTACGCGCTCAAGAGTTAGCGGCCAGGGCAGAAAGCATGGCGCTGATGGGCCAGCTTGATCAGGCCATCGAACTTCTGAGTAACGCCAGTGCATTGCAGAAGCTGGGCAGTCTTGAACAGTCGCGCTATGACGCCCGTATTGACCAGTTGCGCCAGCTACAGAAGCGCTTCCGCCAATATCAAAAGGGCTGATTGGACGCTGAGCAATAAACAGAGAGGAAGAACCTTATGCAACATGATGTCGCGATTTATCACAATCCGCGCTGTAGTAAGAGCCGAGAAACGCTGAAGTTACTCGAAGATAAAGGCATTAAGCCGGACGTGATTTTATATCTTGAAACGCCGCCGTCGGTGGATACGCTGAAAGAGCTGGTGAAGAAGCTGGGGTTTGATTCTGCGCGCGATTTAATGCGTAAAGGGGAAGAGATTTATAAAGAGGAGAATCTGGCCGATCCGGCGCTGAATGAGCAGCAGCTGCTGCAAGCCTTGGCCGATCATCCACGTTTGATTGAGCGCCCGATCGTGCTGTCGAAAGGTAAAGCGCGGTTGGGACGCCCGCCTGAGCAGGTGCTGGAGATCCTGTAAATCGGCGAACCGAATTACAGGTTAAGAATATCTTTCACAAAGGGGATCGTGAGTTTGCGCTGTGCCGTGATGGAAGCTCTGTCGAGCTGATCAAGCGTCATAAACAGCGTGCGCATCTCGCGATCCAACCTCTTCAGCAGGAAGCGACCGACGTCCTCCGGCAGTTCAAACCCACGCAGTTTCGAGCGCAATTGCAGCGCCTGCAGCTTCTCTTCGTCAGACAGCGGCTGCAACTTGTAGATTTGCCCCCAATCCAAACGCGAAGCGAGATCAGGCAAGCTGAGATTAAGCTGGCGCGGCGGGCGATCCCCGGTAATAAACAGTCGGGTACGGCCGGTTTCTAAAATGCGGTTATACAGGTGGAACACGGCGGCTTCCCACTCGTCATCCCCCGCAATCCCTTCAATATTGTCGATACAAACCAGCGCCAAATGTTCCATGCCATCAAGCACTTCCGGCACGAAATAGGCGCGTTTATCCAAAGGCACATAGCCTACCGCTTCGCCACGCTGGGAGAGTTCAGCACAGGCTGCGTGCAGCAAATGGCTGCGGCCACCGCCCTCGCGCGACCAGAAATAGATGTAAGTGCCGTGCTCTTGATGCAGCGCCGTTTGAATGGCAGAAAGCAGAGAGGGGTTCTCCCCCGGATAAAAACTGGCAAAGGTTTCATCATCAGGAAGATAAAGTGGCAGGGAAAGCTGTGCCGGCGTATTCAGAAGCACCTCAACCAATACGGCTTATAAACCGCAAATGTTGTTATCAACAAAAAGTCGTATCTCATGGTTATTTTTCGGGTTGTTGCCGCCATAAACAGAAAGCGGGCAACGGCAGAATTCTAGCATAGGATCCTGCCGGAGTTGAACTGTGCCCCGCACAACCGCTTGCTAACCGAGCTAATCGCCGGGTGGAGGATCCCGCAACCGGCGATTAGCGGGAAGATTTACGCTGGGCGATCCTCACGTTCATCTTCTATATCAATGATTTCTTCTTCGCCGCGCACCAGTTCAATCACTTTGAACAGCAGGCTGAGGAAGATACCGACGATGGTCGCCAGCGCCATGCCTTTCAGCTCCGCAGCGCCAATGTGGATTTTCGCGCCGCTGACGCCGATGATCAGAATAACCGCGGTGAGGATCAGGTTCTGCGCTTTGTTGTAATCCACTTTGGACTCAATCAGCACGCGGATACCCGAGGCACCAATCACGCCGTACAGCAGCAGAGAAACGCCGCCCATCACTGGAACCGGCACGGCCTGAATCGCCGCTGCCAGCTTGCCGATGCAGGACAACATAATCGCCAGAATCGCCGCGCCGCCGATAACCCAGGTGCTGTAGACCTTGGTGATCGCCATTACGCCGATGTTTTCGCCATAGGTGGTATTTGGCGTAGAACCAAAAAAGCCCGACAGCACGGTGGATAAACCATTTGCCAGCATCGAGCGATGCAGGCCCGGGTCGCGCAGCAGATCCTTTTTGACAATATTCGCCGTCACCACCAGGTGCCCGACGTGCTCGGCAATCACCACCAGCGCGGCGGGTAGAATAGTCAGGATCGCCACCCACTCAAAGCGCGGGGTGTAGAAGGTTGGCAGCGCGAACCAGTGGGCAGATTCAATGGTAGACACATCCACCACGCCCATAAAGAATGACAGCGCATAGCCCACCAGCACGCCAATCAGAATCGGGATAATCGCCAGGAAGCCGCGGAACAGCACCGAGCCGAGCACCGTCACGGCCAGCGTTACCATGGAAATGGTAATGGTGGTGGAATCAGCCGACGCGCCCTCGGCAGGCAGCAATCCGGCCATGTTGGCGGCAACCCCCGCCAGCTCTAACCCGATGACGGCAACGATTGCGCCCATCGCCGCAGGAGGGAACATGACGTTTATCCAGCCAATCCCGGCCTTTTTCACAATCAGCGCGACTAAGCAGAACAGCAGGCCGCAGACGATAAACCCACCCAGCGCCGCCTCATAGCCCATCGGTAATAACAGCAGGACCGGCGAAATAAACGCAAAGCTGGAGCCGAGATAAGCGGGAATTTTGCCCTTACAGACAAACAGATACAGCAAAGTGCCGATGCCGTTGAACAGCAGCACCGTGGCCGGATTAATTTTAAACAGGATCGGCACCAGCACCGTGGCACCGAACATAGCGAACAGATGCTGGAAACTTAGGGGAATGGTCTGCAACAGCGGCGGGCGCTCACTTACCCCAATGACGCGACGTGTCATGAATAGATCCTCTCAAAGAGTTGGCGATTATAGGTGTCATGTTTCAGCCGTGGCGGCCTGATGAAAAGGTAAAACCCTGATAAAAAATCAAAAAAAAGCCGACTTCTCAGTCGGCTGCTTTGTAACGAACGCTTATTTAGTACCAAATATCTTGTCGCCCGCATCGCCGAGGCCCGGCACGATGTAACCATGCTCATTTAACCCTTGGTCAATGGAGGCGGTGTACAGCTCAATGTCCGGGTGCGCTTTCTCTAACGCGGCAATCCCTTCTGGAGCAGCAACCAGTACCAGCACTTTAATGCTCTGGCAGCCAGCTTTTTTCAGCAAGTCGATCGTGGCAATCATCGAGCCGCCGGTCGCCAGCATTGGGTCAACCACCAGCGCCAGACGCTCTTCAATATTAGAAACCAGCTTCTGGAAATAAGGCACAGGTTGCATAGTTTGTTCGTCACGGTAGACGCCCACCACGCTGATACGCGCGCTTGGAACGTGCTCCAGTACGCCTTCCATCATGCCCAGGCCGGCACGCAGAATTGGCACTACAGTGATTTTCTTACCTTTGATCTGATCGATTTCTACCGGGCCGCACCAGCCTTCGATAGTCACTTTCTCAGTTTCTAAATCAGAAGTTGCTTCATAGGTCAGCAGACTCCCCACCTCAGAAGCCAGTTCGCGAAAACGTTTCGTGCTGATGTCATTCTCACGCATCAGGCCCAGCTTATGTCGCACCAGCGGGTGTTTCACCTCAACGATCTTCATTTTTATTTCTCCTAAGGTGGTTGTGCTGCAAAAAAAAATCGCGAGATTATAACGCCTTTTTTTTTGAACGCCACTGCCAATAGCCTGATCGCGGTCAATAGAATGTCGATCAACAGTATAGACAGCAGAATGACTCTCAACCTCACAAGCCCCTCGCAAACGTTTGCCTTGGCTGTTAGAATTGCCGCGTTTTATTTTACCAACCGCCTTGGGGATTACGCAGTGACCGACAAGACCTCTCTCAGCTATAAAGACGCAGGTGTGGATATCGATGCAGGTAACGCATTAGTAGACCGCATCAAAGGTGTAGTAAAACAGACTCGTCGTCCGGAAGTGATGGGCGGATTGGGTGGTTTTGGTGCCCTGTGCGCGCTGCCGCAAAAATATCGTGAACCTGTGCTGGTTTCGGGTACCGACGGCGTTGGCACCAAGCTGCGTCTGGCAATGGACTTGAAACGCCACGACACTATCGGCATTGATTTGGTCGCCATGTGCGTTAACGATTTGATTGTTCAGGGTGCTGAACCCCTGTTCTTCCTCGATTATTACGCCACCGGTAAGTTGGACGTCGACACCGCCGCCAGCGTGATCACCGGGATTGCCGAAGGCTGTAAGCAGTCTGGTTGTGCATTAGTCGGCGGCGAAACCGCTGAGATGCCGGGCATGTATCACGGCGAAGATTACGACGTGGCAGGCTTCTGCGTGGGCGTGGTAGAAAAGTCAGAAATCATCGATGGCAGCAAAGTGGCTGACGGCGATACAGTGATTGCTCTGGCAGCCAGCGGCCCGCACTCCAACGGCTACTCGCTGGTGCGCAAAATCCTCGAAGTGAGCAAAACCAATCCAGAAACCACGGATTTGGCCGGTAAGTCTCTGGCAGATCATCTGCTGGCACCGACCAAAATCTATGTGAAATCGATTCTGAAATTGATTGAGCAAGTTGAAGTTCACGGCATCGTGCATCTCACCGGTGGCGGCTTCTGGGAAAATATCCCACGCGTGCTGCCGGATAACACCCAAGTGGTGATTGACGAAGCAAGCTGGCAGTGGCCGGACGTGTTCAACTGGCTGCAAACTGCCGGTAACGTCAGCCGCCACGAAATGTACCGCACCTTCAACTGTGGTGTGGGTATGTTGGTTGCTCTGCCTGCTGAGCTGGCCGATGAAGCCGTGGCCTTACTGAATGATAATGGCGAAAAAGCGTGGAAAATTGGTAGCGTAAAAGCCTCTAATTCCGAAGAACGCGTTATCATCAAGTAAATTCGACTACAGACAGGTGTTGAGATGAAAAGGATCGTGGTGCTGGTATCAGGCGAAGGGAGTAACCTTCAGGCGCTGATTGATGCCTGCCAGCAAGGACGTATTTACGCGACGCTCAGCGCCGTCTTCAGTAATAAAGCCTCGGCATTCGGGCTGGAACGGGCGCAGTCGGCCGGTATTCCCGCCCATGCATTAGATGTAAAATCCTTTGCCGACCGCGCGGCGTTTGACGTCGCGCTGGCCGATGCCATCGAGGCTTATAATCCTGACTTAGTCGTGCTTGCGGGCTACATGCGCATTCTCTCGGCTGAGTTCGTTCAGCGTTTCGCTGGGCGGATGCTCAATATTCACCCTTCCCTGCTACCAAAATATCCCGGTCTACACACCCATCGTCAAGCGATTGAAAATCAAGATGAAGTTCACGGCACTTCCGTCCACTTCGTGACTGAACAACTCGACGGCGGTCCGGTTATTCTGCAAGCCAAGGTGCCGGTTTTCAGTGATGACAGCGAAGATGAGCTGGTTGAACGCGTGCAGACGCAGGAACACAGCATCTATCCGCTGGTGGTAAGTTGGTTTGTCGATGGTCGTTTAGCGCTAAAAGATGGCGTGGCCTACCTCGACGGTAATCCGCTACCAGAGCAGGGTTACGCCGCAGATTAAACTGCCCGCAGGCGATGATTTCACTATAAACCGGCCACGTGCCGGTTTTTTGTTTTATATCTGTTTACGTTCGTTTACATATTGACCGCTATAATGACTGCGTGAGTGCACGTTTAAAGTCGTTTGTGTGCTCACCTTTTCTTAAAACAGGACTGTTTAAAGAGCCTAGTTTCTAAAAAGTATCCGAATAAACGACATTTCGGGAAATTTTATGTTTAGCAAGACCCACGTCAGATTACGTCCACTGGAAAAAGACGATTTGGCGTTCGTTCACCGTCTCGATAACAACGCAAGCATCATGCGTTACTGGTTCGAAGAGCCTTATGAAGCTTTTGTCGAACTGACCGACCTCTACAACAAACATATTCATGACCAAAGCGAACGCCGTTTTATCATTGAATATGAAAGCGGGCCTGTTGGTCTGGTGGAGTTAGTCGAGATTAATCACATACACCGTCGTGCTGAGTTTCAAATCATTATTGACCCCGCTCATCAAGGCAAAGGGTTTGCCGGTGATGCCGTCAAGTTAGCGATGGACTATGCGTTTTCCGTTCTTAACCTCTACAAGCTGTATTTAATCGTCGATAAAGAGAACAAAAAGGCGATTCATATCTACAACAAGTTGGGCTTTGAAGTGGAAGGCGAACTGAAACAGGAATTCTTCGTTAACGGGGAATACCGCAGCGCCATCCGTATGTGTATTTTCCAACCGCAATTCTTGGCGAAGTACAAAACCAAGCCGGCGGAATCCAAACGCGTTGATCCTATCGGCGCAGGCGTGGTTTAACCGCCCTATTAGCGGTGAACAAGCTGCTTTTCTAAAGCGTATCTTCATGAGATATCTTGTTCACCGCTAAGCTTTTTCCTCTCTCGTTACGCCATTTAATGCTCACTTTCCACCCTCTGATTTAACCTCCGCTTTGTATTGGACTTTCCTGTCAATCTTTCGCAATATTGGTAGTAGACACTAGGCCCCTCTCTCTCAATATTTTCCATTAGAGATATGTCGAACATCCACAGGATGTGAGCTGGAAATAGCGAGATTTTCCCTGGTGATTCATCGTGATAACGCTGAATGTTGGGCCATAAAGAATGGAGTTAAAATGGGTCAGGAAAAGCTTTATATAGAAAAAGAACTGAGCTGGCTGTCCTTCAATGAACGTGTTTTGCAGGAAGCGGCAGACAAAAGCAATCCTCTGATCGAACGCATGCGTTTTTTGGGCATCTACTCCAACAATCTGGACGAATTCTATAAAGTTCGTTTTGCCGATTTAAAACGCCGAATTTTAATCAGCGAAGAACAAGGTTTTATCGGCGCGTCTCGCCATTTGCTGAAAAAGATTCAGGCCAAGGTTCTGCGCATCGACCAAGAGTTTGACAGTCTTTACAACGACCTGCTGCTAGAGATGGCGCGCAACCAGATTTTCTTGATCAACGAACGCCAGGTGTCTGAAAATCAGCAAAATTGGCTGCGTCAGTATTTCAAACAGCATCTGCGCCAGTTCATCACGCCTATTCTGATTAATCACGACACCAATCTGGTTCAGTTCCTCAAAGACGATTACACCTATCTGGCAGTCGAAATTATTCGCGGTGAAGAGATCCATTACGCGCTGCTGGAAATTCCATCAGACAAAGTGCCGCGTTTCGTTAACTTACCGCCAGAAACGCCGCGCCGCCGCAAGCCGATGATCTTGCTGGATAACATCCTGCGCTACTGCCTTGATGACATCTTTAAAGGCTTCTTTGATTACGACCAGCTCAACGCCTATTCGATGAAAATGACCCGCGACGCCGAGTACGACTTGGTGACGGAGATGGAATCGAGCCTGCTGGAATTAATGTCTTCGAGCCTGAAACAGCGCCTGACCGCCGAGCCGGTGCGCTTTGTTTATCAGCGCGATATGCCCGATGACATGGTCGAGCTGCTGCGCGGTAAACTGGGGATCTCTAACTATGATTCCGTCATTCCCGGCGGCCGCTACCACAATTTTAAAGACTTCATCGGCTTCCCAAATGTCGGCAAAGCCAACCTGGTCAACCGCCCGCTGCCGAGACTGCGCCATCTGTTCTTCGATAAATTCCGCAACGGCTTTGAAGCGATTCGCCAACAAGACGTGTTGCTTTACTACCCGTACTACACCTTTGAGCACGTGCTGGAGCTGCTGCGTCAGGCCTCTTTCGACCCCAACGTGCTGTCAATCAAGATCAATATTTACCGCGTAGCCAAAGACTCGCGCATTATCGAATCGATGATCCACGCGGCGCATAACGGCAAAAAAGTCACGGTGGTGGTGGAGCTACAGGCGCGCTTTGACGAAGAAGCCAACATCCACTGGGCCAAGCGCCTGACGGAAGCTGGGGTGCACGTTATCTTCTCCGCGCCGGGCCTGAAAATTCACGCCAAACTATTTCTTATCTCACGCCGGGAAGGCGATGAAATCGTCCGCTATGCTCATATTGGGACCGGCAACTTTAACGAGAAAACGGCCCGTCTTTATACCGACTACTCCTTGCTGACGGCGGACAGCCGCATCACCAATGAAGTGCGCCGGGTGTTTAACTTTATTGAGAATCCATACCGGCCGGTGACTTTCGAGCACCTGATGGTATCGCCACAAAACTCCCGCGATATGCTGTATAAGCTGATCGATCAGGAGATTGCCAACGTGCAGGCTGGCGGTAACGGCGGGATCACGCTGAAAATCAACAACCTGGTGGATAAGGGCCTGATTGATCGCCTCTACGCCGCTTCCAACGTTGGAGTGAAAATCCGCCTGTTGATCCGCGGCATGTGCTCGCTGGTACCGGAACTGCCGGGCGTCAGTGAAAACATTCAGGTGACCAGTATTGTTGACCGTTATCTCGAGCACGACCGGGTGTATGTGTTTGAAAATAATGGCGACACTAAAGTGTTCCTGTCCTCTGCGGACTGGATGACGCGCAATATCGACTACCGTATTGAAGTGGCCGTCGCCCTGCTGGATCCGACGCTAAAACAGCGCGTGCTCGACATCCTCGACCTGCTGTTCAGCGACACGGTGAAAGCCAGATATATTGATAAAGATCTCAGTAATCGTTATGTTCCACGCGGAAATCGTCGTAAGGTGCGCGCGCAGCTGGCTATCTACGACTACCTCAAAGCCTTCGAGCTTGAACATAATAAACAGCAACACGATTAGGCCTGACACTTTGGAGCACCACATATTATGCCCCTGAACAACACCATAAACGCCAAACCGCAAGAGATTGCGGCTATCGACCTCGGGTCAAACAGCTTCCATATGGTGATAGCGCGCGTCGTGAATGGCGCGCTACAAGTGTTGGGCCGCCTGAAGCAGCGTGTGCATCTGGCTGACGGTCTGGATAGCAACAACGTATTGAGCGAAGAAGCTATCCAGCGCGGTCTTGACTGTCTGGCGCTGTTTGCCGAACGTTTACAAGGCTTTCCCGAACAGAACGTGACCATTGTCGGCACCCACTCGCTGCGTCAGGCGGTGAATGCTGAAGAGTTTCTCCAGCGCGCCGCCGAGGTTATCCCCTATCCGATTGAAATCATTTCCGGGCAGGAAGAGGCGCGCCTGATTTTCATGGGCGTCGAGCACACTCAGCCCGAAAAAGGCCGCAAGCTGGTGATTGATATCGGTGGCGGGTCGACGGAGCTGGTGATCGGCGAAGATTTTGAGCCACTGCTGGCGGAGAGCCGCCGCATGGGCTGCGTCAGCTTTGGGCAATACTTCTTCCCTGAGGGCGAAATCAGCCGCGCTAACTTTAAACGCGCCCAGCTGGCCGCCGCGCAAAAGCTGGAAACCATGGCCTGGCAGTATCGTCTGCAAGGCTGGCAGTACGCGCTAGGCGCGTCGGGCACCATTAAAGCCACTTATGAAGTGCTGGTGGAAATGGGCGAAAAAGACGGCCTTATTACCCCTGAACGCCTGAAAATGCTCACTGAAGAAGTGATGAATTACAAAAACTTCTCCTCGCTGAGCCTGCCGGGCCTGTCCGAAGATCGCCAGTCGGTATTTGTGCCGGGTCTGGCTATCTTGTGCGGCGTGTTCGATGCGTTGGCAATCAAAGAGTTACGACTGTCGGACGGCGCACTGCGCGAAGGCGTGCTGTATGAGATGGAAGGTCGTTTCCGCCATCAGGATATCCGCACTCGCACCGCAAAAAGCTTGGCCGAGCACTACAACATTGACCGCGAGCAGGCGCGCCGCGTGCTGGAAACCACCGAATTACTCTATGCCCAGTGGCTGGCGCAAAACTCAAAACTGGTGCAGCCACAGCTCGAATCTCTGCTGAAATTCGCTGCCATGCTGCATGAAGTGGGGTTAAGCATTAACCACAGCGGCATGCATCGCCATTCGGCCTATATCTTGCAGAATACCAACCTGCCGGGCTTCAATCAGGAGCAGCAAACCCTACTGGCTACGCTGGTGCGTTTCCACCGTAAAGGGGTGAAACTGGAAGAGCTGCCACGCCTTAACCTGTTCAAGAAAAAGCATTACCTGCCGCTGGTGCAGCTTTTGCGCCTCGGCGCACTGCTGAACAATCAGCGTCAATCCACCACCACGCCAGAGACGCTGCGACTGCTGACCGATGACAACCATTGGACGCTGCGCTTCCCCGCCGGGTATTTGGCGCAGAACAACCTGGTGCAGTTGGATTTTGAACGGGAACAGAGTTACTGGGACGACGTGACGGGCTGGAAGCTGATTCTGGAAGAAGAGGACGGCGAGCAGGAAGATCCTGCTAAATAACCCGCCAGCCTTTGGTTAGCCGCGATCCTGCCCTTTCACAAGGGGAGGATCGCGGTAACGCTTTTAGTTTATTGCCGAGTTTATCGGCTCCTGAACCAGCTGGCTGAGTGGCTCAGGCATTCCAATCAAATATCCCTGCATATAGTCCACGCCCTGCGCCCGCAGTGCTTCGCGCTGCTGTTCGGTTTCCACAAACTCAGCGACTATCGCCAAGTGTTTCATCCGCGCAACCTGACAAATTGACTGCACGATGTAGGCATCCAGTGGGTCCGTCATCATGTTGCGCACGAAGCTGCCGTCAATCTTCAGGATGTCCGCCTGAATAAACTTCAAGCGGTCATAACTGGCATAACCCGTGCCGAAATCATCAATCGCAATGCGGCAGCCGTAGTGGCGTAAATCGCGCATGGAGAAATCAGCATATTTCACATTATGCAGTAGGTGAGATTCCGTCACTTCCAGCACGATTTGGAACGGCTCGACCTGATACTGCGCCATCAACGCCTTGAATTGGCTACTAAAAGAGGGGCGACAGAAGGTCGACGGCGAGAAGTTCACCGCGAAGCGCACGCTCGGCAGCTTCTCACGGTTATCGTTGATAAACATGAGTGTGTGCTTCAGCACCCAGATATCCAATTGGTAGGCCAGACCAAATTCATGCACCACCGGCAGGAATTTTTCCGGCGTCATCAACCCGCCCTCATCATCCTGCATGCGCAGCAGGATCTCATGGTAGCTGTCGCCGCGAATACCGGCGATAGGCTGCGCCATCAGCACGAAGCGATCTTCATCCAGCGCGCGCTGGATTTTATGCAGCATCGCCACTTTGGATTTAATCTCTTTCTGCACCTGGCTGTGGTCACTTTTATTCGACTCCGGCTTACCGGTGGTCAGCGACACCTCGGCAATACCGCTCAATTCCCCCAGCAGCATGTGCAGGTGCTCAACCGGCGGGAAGACGGTGCAGTAGGACAAACCGATATTCGGATGCAGCGGCAGGCCGTTCCAAATCAGGCGAAAATCATCGACGTATTGCTGCAAGCGGTCCAACTTCTCCAGCGTTTCATCACAGTTGAGACGCAACACCAAATCGTACCCCGGCAGGTGATATACCCTCTCCCCTTCCTGCAAGAAAGGCCGCAGGCCAGTGGCCAGTTGCTGTTTGAACTGAATGCGTAACTGCATGCCGTAGTTGCGGCTGAGCACGTCCATTTCCGACACGCGAACAAAGCAGAGTAAAGAGCGCGGATAGCGCGATAAGTCACGATTGAAGGCCCGCAGGTTCGGCAAACCAAAAACCGGGTCCAGCAGGGCGGCCTGTCGGGTCTTTTTCATCAGCTGGCGTTGCATCGACGAGATAGATGCCATCAGCAGCAGGCAAAGGGTAAACACCAGCATCAGGGCAGAAACAAATACCAGATTATGGACAAAGTCCTTCTCGTTGATGAAGCCGCGATAATTGCTAAACAGCACAATCAGCGCCCCAGTCCAGACGATCGTAATGAAGTGATAGCCGTAGCGCATCGCACCAAACAGCAGCACCGGCAGCAGCAGGGTTAAGGTGTAATCACTGAGCAGAATTTTGGCAATCGGCTCACTGATCCCCTCCATGCTCAGCAAAATCACCATCACGCTCAGCAACGCAAACCACAGTACAATCTCGACAGACTTCACGCCCGGCGAGCGCTGATTAAGCATGATTTGGCGCAGCACGCGCAGATAGCGAGGTTTACGCAAAACGCGAAACGTCAGGTACCACAGATGCCCACTCAGCAAGATACCCAGCATCATCGCCTGAAGATTGATCAGGGTCCGCAGCGTCATAAATTCATGGGTCACCATACCCAGATAGCCCGGCAGCAGTCCCAACTCCACTACGATTTGCAAAATAAAGATGTAGAGGCAGGAGAGGAAAATCACCAGCCAGAAGACGCGCGGGAGCGGCAGACGCAGTAACCCAAAGGTCGCAGACCAGCGTTTACCGGCATGCCAGCGATAACCGGCCCAAGAAACGCTCAGGCAGAACAGATAAATAAGCGTCAGTAGCGATGCCATTTCGGCGCCGATACGCAGGTCATAGCGGATGAACATGCCTATCGCGATACCCGGCAAGGCACGCCAATCAAAGACCATCATTAGCGCTACACACACCGCAAGCGGCATGTACATCAAATAAGTTCGACCTTCCGGCAAGAAAATAATGGGCGAGAAGTAAGACGAGATATTGATAAACACCAGTGCGCACAGCAGGGGCAGGCCCCACCAGTGGCGGCTGTATTCACGCCAAGATAAAAATTTACTCATAGGATATGCCATGTTTTTCCGCAGGCGATCCACGCAGGTCGCGTGCTGGAATCATTGAGAGGCCAGATGAACGGTCAACAACGCCAAAGAAACAACGGGTTTAAGGAAACGTCAAAAGACTGGCCACAAAAAGCGGTAAAAACAGATTTCGCAGCATCACTAAAATAAAACCAGATTCTAAGTTGGCTCATATTAAACTATTTGATGGGGATCAATAAACCTAGACTTTGCTAATTAGCGTAAAAATCGCCTCAAATGCATTCACTCAAGAGTGAAAAAATACCCTATAAATTTCATACACGTATGATTCCCTGCCGGATATTTTTATTCACAATTCAATCCAGCGCCCAGAGTGCGAGATTATTCTGAATATCCTAACGGAACACTCCTACACAATGAGACTTTTCTGGCTGGGTTAGGCGTTGTGCTATATATTGATTATGCGAATGAGTCTGTTTTAAATCATTATTTCACCCTGATGGAGCTACGGTTTAATAAGCTGAAATTACTATGTCTAAAAAAGCCAACATCAAGATGACTAAGATCGTATTAGCAATCAGCTTTATTATTTTATTCGGCCGCCTGGTCTACTCCGCCGTCGGGGCCTGGTCACATCATCAAACTCAAAAACAGACTCAGGTAGAACAATCGACGACACCGACACCCTGATATTTTAGTTTTGGAATTCAAAGGATAAGGACGCAGCATGTCTGCCAATAAGCATCGCTACCACGTACAAAAGCTGGCGGAAACACGTACCCGCATCCTCAACCTGCTGCTAGACAGCGACGACCTTGCCGACAGCATTCTCGGCGAATCCAAAGATATCGACCCCGCCACGCAGTCCCTGCTAATGGACCAGACTGCCGAGCTCAGCAATCTGATTGACGGGCTGCATCCGGCTGACCTTGCCGATATTTTAGAAGCATTGCCGGAGCGCGAACGTCTGGCGCTGTGGCGTTTAGTCGATCCCGCAGATCGCGGTAAAGCCTTGGTCGAAGTCTCAGAAACCGTCTGGGACAGTCTGATTGAGGAAATGAGCGACAAAGATCTGCTGAAAACCATGTCGCTGCTGGACGTGGATGATCAGGTTTATCTGGCGGAATATCTGCCACGTGACCTGATGGGCCGCGTGCTGACCTCGCTGGATCCGCGCCAGCGCGAAAAAGTGCGCGAAGTGGTTAAGTTCGGCAAGGATACCGTCGGGCGAATCATGGATTTCGAGCTGCTTTCCGTGCGCGCGGATGTCACGCTGGGCACCGTGCAGCGCTATTTGCGCTACCGTAAAGACATTCCCGAAGCCAGTGACAAGCTGTTCGTCACTGACCGAAACAACATGCTACTGGGCGAACTGCCGCTCACCACCATTTTGCTTAACTCGCCGCATCGCCAGGTTTTCCAGGTGATGAACGATGACCCAACCTGCTTCGAACCCGAAGACAAAGCCGAAGACGCGGCCAGCGCCTTCGAACGTTATGACTTAATCACCGCGCCCGTCATCGACAAAAAGGGCAAACTGATGGGTCGCCTGACGGTCGAGGAAATTGTCGATTTCGTTAATAACGATACCGACACCAATCTGCGCCGCATGGGGGGCTTAAGCCCGGAAGAGGACGTGTTCTCGCCTGTAGGCAAGGCAGTGAAAAACCGCTGGGCGTGGCTGGCCATCAATCTTTGCACCGCGTTTGTCGCGTCGCGGGTGATCGGCCTGTTTGAAGGTACGATTTCGCAACTGGTGGCGCTGGCGGCATTAATGCCGATTGTTGCCGGTATTGGCGGTAATACGGGTAATCAGACAATCACGATGATTGTGCGTGCTCTGGCGCTGCATCAGGTGCAGCTCGGCAATCTTAAATTCCTGATATTTAGGGAATTGGGCGTCGCACTGATCAACGGTCTGGTGTGGGGTGGACTGATGGGCGTCATTACCTGGCTGCTGTATGGCGACTGGGAGATGGGCGCGGTCATGACATTGGCGATGGTGCTCAATCTATTAGTTGCCGCCAGCATGGGGGTGATTATTCCATTGACCATGGTAAGGCTTGGCCGCGACCCGGCGGTGGGCGCCAGCGTGATGATCACCGCCATCACCGATACGGGCGGTTTCTTTATCTTCCTTGGATTGGCGACAATTTTCCTGCTTTAACTCCCTTTTGCTGCGCCTTAATCTCAAGGCGCAGCAAAGGTTCTACTCTTCGTTTTCCCTGATAAGGCCATAGCTGACTCCTTCAGCTCATTAATTAAACCCATAAAAACCTGATCTTCTTCTCACTCAAGGTTCGTTATCAATTCATTACTGTTGTAGAATTCAGCAAGCTTATCGTTCGTGGCCGGACGGGTTTAAGAAAGGGTTTTGCCGTGGAAAAGAACATATCCCGTCTGGATTCACAGTCGCCCATCAGTTGGAAAATCCTGTTGGTTCTGGCCGTGAGCATCTGCCTGCTGGCACTCGCCTGCATGAAGATCATCCAGCAATCCTCCAGTCTGGCGTCGGTATGGTTGCCGACGGCACTGCTCATCCCGGTTTTATTCCACCATCGCTACCGCGACTGGTTGCCGCTGTTTTGCGCCGCGGGCTTGGGCATCGCCGCCTCCCACTTTTTGGCGTACTCGTGGTCTACGAGCTACCTGCCCTACCTATTTATTAACTTGTTAGAGGCGGGCAGCTGCGCGCTGCTGCTGCGACGCTTTCTGCCCACCAAGGACCCGCTCTCTGGTCTGGCGAATTGGGCAAAATTCCTGCTGGTGGCCGTGGTGTTCAGTCCGCTGCTCAGCGCTATTATCATGACGATCTTTGTCCAGCACACCCTTGCGCCACAGGCGTCAGAGCAAAGGTTCGCGACCTGGTTTATGTCCGAGGCGGTCGCCATTTTGGCACTCACTCCGCTGGGTTTGATTTACCAGAGAGGCTATCTACAGCAACTTTTCCACAACTCAGGCCGCCTGCTTGAGCTGATGGCGACCCTAATTATCAACATGGTGGCGGCTTTTCTGGCGCTAAAATGGCTGCCTTACCCCTTTGCCTTTATCACCATTCCTCTGCTGTGGGCGGCGATACGCTTGCCGCGCGTTGAGGCATTTTTCATTTTCCTCAGCCTGACCCTGATGATTGCGCTGCTGCAAACCACCGGCATTATCGACATCGTTCCGCACATTACCGTGGTGCCGCCGGGCCTGCTTTTCACGCCGCTGCTGCTGATTCTGCTACCCGCCAATGCCATGGCGATGGCGATGCACGCCCTGCGCGTCGAGAAGTCACACATTACTCAGAGCGAAAACCGTTTTCGCAATGCGATGGAATATTCCGCCATCGGCATGGCGCTGGTGTCGCCACAGGGCAAATGGCTACAGGTGAATAAAGCCCTGTGCACTCTGCTAGGTTATGAGGCAGACTACCTGAAAACGCTGACATTTCAGGAGATTACTTACGCCGAGGACCTGAGCAAAGACCTGACGCTACTCCAGCAACTACTCGACGGCGAGATTCAGAACTACCAGATGGAAAAACGCTATCTGCGCCGTGATGGCGAGATTGTTTGGGCACTGCTGGCGGTTTCACTGGTGCGCGATGATGAGCAAAATCCGGTCTATCTCATCGCTCAGATTGAAGATATCAATGAGCTAAAACACACCGAAATCACCAATAACCGGCTGAGCGAAGCTCTGCACGAAGAGAAAGAGCTACTGCACATCACGCTGAATGCGATCAATGATGCCGTGATCTCCACCGACCAGCAGATGAACATCACCTTTATGAATCCGGTGGCGGAGAAGATGACCGGCTGGAGTCAGCAGAAAGCGCAGGGCAAGCCGGTCAGCGATGTGGTGCACTTAACTATTGGGCCAGACGGCGAGCTGATTAACGACCTGATGGCCATGTACAGCAGCCAGTATCTGCACTCCTCCCTCGAGCAATCGCTGATTTTGCACGGCTATCACACCGGGCAGTTCGACGTGCAGCTGGCGATTTCGCCAATGCGTAAACTAAATGCCGAGCCAATCGGCTTAGTCTTGGTGCTACAGGACGTAAGTAAATCGCGCGAGCTGATGCGCCAACTCAGCTACAGCGCCTCCCACGATTTGCTTACCGATTTAGCCAATCGCGGCAGCTTTGAAGATAGCCTGAAAGAAGCGCTAAAACTGACTGCCGAGCAGCAACAACATCACAGTCTGGCCTTTATCGATCTCGACCATTTCAAGGCGGTCAATGACACCGCCGGGCACGCGGCGGGAGACGAGTTGCTGCGCCAATTAAGCCATCTCATGCAGGATCATATTCGCAATAGCGACCGGCTGGCTCGCCTCGGCGGCGATGAGTTTGCCCTATTGCTGTTAGACTGTCAGCACGAGCAGGGTTTGCAAGTGGTGAAGTCATTAGTCAATAAAATCAATGAATTACAATTCATGTGGGAAAATCAAATTTACCGCATTGGCGCCAGCGCGGGCATTACGCGCATCACCGACGCCTCCCTTAGCAGCAGCGAATACATGGCCCAAGCCGATGTTGCCTGCTACACCGCCAAAAATCGCGGCCGGGGGCAGGTATTCGCCTATGAAGAGCAGCAAAAACGCTTATTGGCCTCCCACGCCGTGCTGTTCCGCCCCGAGGATATTCGCCGGGTGCTGAATGAAAATCAGCTGTCGCTCAACTGCCGCGCCGCGTCACCACCGAAAACGCCGCTTTCCGTCTGCTTCTATCAACTTTCGCTGCAATTCGTGCAGCCGGTGAATGGCATTCAGCACGCCGAATTGCTGTTGGAAGCCGCACGATTTTACGACATGATGCCCGAAATCGACCTGTGGACGCTGCGTCAGGTCCTCGAGGTTCATGCTAAGGGTATCAATAATAAGGGAATTTGCGTGGCTATCCCGCTCGCCACGGAAAGCCTGCTGCAAGAGAGTTTGCGGCAAGAGTTAAATCGCCTGCTGGATAACACCCTGATGCCGATGGGCTCGGTGAATCTAATGATTGAACCCGATGTGTTGCTCAAATATGAGCATCTGCGGCGGTACGTTGCCGAACTGAGGCAGCGTGGTTGTAAAATCGTGCTGCGCAACGTTGGAAGAAATCTGAATGAATTTAATGCCTTGCCGGAAGGCAGTGTGGATTACGTGCAAATCGACCCGACCTTTATGAGCCAACTACACTATAACCAGATGGATGAAGTGCTGGTGACGATCCTCCATGGCAACACTCATCGGCTGGCGGCGCAGACGCTGGCTGGCCCGGCAGATTTAAACGAAACCTTGGAAAAGCTGACCAGCATTGGCATTGATTTGGTGGAAGGCGATACCATCGCGCCGCTGACGTCGCTCAATACGCTGCTCAACACCGGTTATTTTGGCATTCATTAAGCAGGCAGTTTACGTCTGCGGCTCATCGTCGGGTAAAAAGTCATTATTGGCCCACAGATGCAAGGTGGCGTAAGTGCGCCACGGCTGCCAACGCTGGGCGTAGCGGGCGATTTTGCCCGGCGTCGTGTCAGGAAAACGCTGCTTGATCAGGTAGTCGGTGCCGAGAAAAACGTCCGGCGCTGACCAGGCCCGCATGGCGATATAGCTGGCGGTCCAGCCGCCAATCCCCGGCATCGCCAGCAGCTGTTTCACACCCTGTTGCACATCCGGCATGTTATCCAACGACAGGCAGCCCTCCGCCACCGCCTGCGCCACGCCAATCAAGCACGCCGCCCGCTTAGCCTGAACCCCAATCCCGCGCAGGTCATCCACGCTCAGTTGAGCAATGCGCTCTGGCGTCGGGAACAGGTGTGTCAGCCCGGCGAAAGGCGTTTCCACCGGCTGCCCCCAGTTTTGCGTCAGCCGCGTCGCCAGCGTGGCCGCCATTTTGACACTCACCAGTTGGCCGAGGATCGCCCGCACCGTCAGTTCAAACCGATTGATACAGCCCGGCAGCCGCAGCCCAACGTTGTTTTGCGCCAGCTTCCCCAGTCCCGCGGCAATCAGGTGCGGGTCAGCCTCTAAATCCAACAGTAAACTAACCTGCCGCTCGACGCGTTCAGCAACCGGCTCGAGCGACGGCGAGATAAACAGCTCCACGCAGTTTCTTTCCGGCAATGGCCGTAACCGCAGCCACCCCGCAATAGTGCCGGTTTCAGACTGCACTAGCAGCGTGCGCTGGTAGAAGCCATCCAGCATCTGTTCAACGCCCGTTAAGGCGCGAGCGCCAAGGAAGGAGGTCATCCAGTCCCAGTCGTAAGGCGGCGTATAAGGGAGGTAGCGGGGTTTAGTCACGGGGCGGGCCTATTTGTTTTTGGAAATTAAAGGTAACAGGAAAAAAGCGGGAGTTTCAAATGCGTCTTTTGCTTTTAAACTCCCAGTCTGATGTTACTCCTCCTCAGGCAAGGGGAGGGAGCAAAGCAACATCCACTGTAAGCTCCAACCCCACACTTAAATTTGAAATTAAAACCAAAACCACATAAAGTCCCCCCCCTTCTTTGGCATGGGGAACCGTGATGTTTATTGGATTTGACTACGGCACAGCGAATTGCTCGGTAGCAGTGATGCGCGGCAATGACGCCCACTTATTGGCGTTGGAAAACAACGATCCTTATTTACCCTCCATGCTCTGTGCGCCTACGCGTGAAGCGGTCAGCGAATGGCTGAACCGTCATGGGCAGGTTCCGACGGGCAGCGATGAGAATTTAGCTCTGCTGCGCCGCAGTATCAGTTTTAACCGGGAAGAAGATATTCCGGTCAACGCCAACAGCGTTAACTTTGGCTTGCACGCGCTTTCTACTTATATGGAAGACCCGGAAGAAGTCTATTTCGTGCGCTCGCCGAAATCCTTCTTGGGCGCTAATGGCTTGAAACCGCAACAAATTGCCCTGTTCGAAGACTTGGTCTGCGCCATGATGTTCCACATCAAGCGTCAGGCTGAATCTGCTTTGCAGCAGAGCATCGAGCAGACGGTGATTGGTCGCCCGATCAACTTTCAGGGGATGGGTGGCGAAGAGGCGAACCGTCAGGCGCAGGGCATTTTGCAACGCGCTGCCGAACGCGCGGGCTTCCGTGATATCGCCTTCCAGTTTGAACCCGTCGCGGCGGGGCTGGATTTCGAAGCCACGCTGACAGAAGAGAAAACCGTGCTGGTGGTGGATATCGGCGGTGGTACTACCGACTGCTCGGTGTTGCTGATGGGCCCGCAGTGGCGTGATAAAGCCGAACGCCAGCAGAGTTTGCTGGGGCACAGCGGCTGCCGCGTTGGCGGTAACGACCTCGACATCATGACCGCCTTCAAACAGTTGACTCCACAACTGGGCATGGGCACTGAAATGACCAAGGGGATCGCCATTCCCGCACTGCCTTATTGGAACGCGGTGGCGACCAACGACGTGCCGGCGCAGGCCGATTTCTACAGCGTCGCCAATGGCCGCATGCTGCGCGATTTGATTCGCGACGCCGCGCAGCCTGAACAAGTGAAGCGCCTGCTGAAAGTCCACCAGCAGCGTCTGAGCTACCGTCTGGTACGCGCCGCGGAAGAGAGCAAAATTGCGCTGTCGGAGCGTGAAAGCGTGATCGCCGGACTGGAGTTTATCGAAGCCGGTCTGGCGGAAAGCATCAGCCAGCAGCAGTTGAGCGAGGCCATCGCCCAGCCGCTGGAGCGTATTCAGGAGCAGGTTAATCTGGCGCTTTCAACCAGCGACATTAAGCCTGACGTGATCTACCTGACCGGCGGCAGCGCCCGTTCGCCGCTGCTGCGCGCCGCGTTACAGGCACAGCTGCCGGGCATCCCACTGGTCGGTGGCAACGACTTTGGCTCGGTCACCGCCGGTTTGGCGCGCTGGGCACAAACGCTGTTCCGCTAAGATTTAGCCGCAATAAAAAACCGCCCTCGGGCGGTTTTTTTGTTTCTCGCTGGCTGACTTATTCCCAGCGACTGCCTTCATTGATCAACGCAATATCGGCATCATCGAGTTTCAAGGTGGCGGCCGTTGCCAGCTCGTCTAGCTGCTCGAGGGAGGTCGCGCTGACAATTGGCGAGGTGATGCTCGGGCGGGCGATTTGCCACGCCAGCGCCACCTGCCCCGGCTTGACGCCATGTTTCTCCGCCACGCTGTCGAGTGCTGCCAGCACCTTCAGTCCGCGCTCATTCAGGTAGCGCTCAACCACCGACTCGCCGCGCTTACTTTTGCTGGCATCTGCCTTGGTGCGGTACTTCCCGGTCAGGAAGCCAGCGGCAAGGCCATAGAAGTTGATCACGCCCAGACCGTTGTCCGTCACCACCTTCTCTAACGCTTCTTCGTAGACTTTGCGGTCATAAGGGTTGTAGAGCGGTTGCAGGGTTTCATAGCGCGCCAAGCCGTTCTCTTTACTCACCTTCAAGGCTTCCGCCAGGCGCGGCGCGCTGTAGTTCGAGGCACCAATGGCGCGCACCTTGCCCTCTTTAATCAAGGCGTCGAAGGCCGCCATCGACTCGGCTAATGGCGTGTCGGCGTCGTCATCGTGCGACTGGTAGAGGTCAATATGGTCGGTTTGCAGGCGCTTCAAAGAAGCTTCAACCGCCTGTTTAATGTAGCGCGGCGATAGGCCTACTTTGCCCTCGCCCATCGGCTTGCCGACCTTGGTCGCCAAAATAATCTGGTCGCGCTTGCCGGTTTTTTTTAGCCATTTGCCGATAATAGTTTCTGATTCGCCGCCGCTGTGGCCTTCAACCCAGCTGGAATAGACATCGGCGGTATCAATAAAATTAAGCTTATGGTCAAGTAAGGCGTCGAGAAGGCTAAAAGATGTGGATTCGTCCGCCGTCCAGCCAAATACGTTGCCACCAAAAGTGAGCACTGGCACCTGAATTCCTGAACGACCTAATTCTCTTTTACTCATAACGTTTCCCTTTTTCTGACGTGAATAATGCTTCGCTTATTAACTATTTTAAGGTGAACAATAACAGTAGCATTGGTTCAAAAAAAGTCAGGCAGGATAAGGCCTTATTTACACAAATTATGAAAATCTCTCCTTATTTCCTCCATTTTTCACTGCCCCCTGCTGGCTACAATATCACCCCTAAAAGAACCGAAAAACGCCCGTAGATCGGCGGAAATCATTGCTACCCTTTAATTAATAAGATTTATCTACCAAGGGAAAACCCATACTGTGCGAAAAAGCCCTCTGAGACTGTTTATTACTTTGCTGGTATTGGTCATTGCCGCGCTGGCGGTATGGTATTTCTATGTCGATAAATCTTCGGCGTCGGGCAACAATGCGCCAGGCGCAACCCAGCAGAAACGCGCCTCAGGCTCCGGCGGGGGTCGTCGCAATATGCCGATGCCGCCGGTGCAGGCCGCGCTGGCGGTGGAAAAATCGGTGCCGCAATATCTCAGTGGGCTAGGCACGGTAACGGCGTCCAACACCGTGACGGTGCGCAGCCGGGTGGACGGCCAGCTGATGGCGCTGCACTTTACCGAAGGGCAGCAGGTGAAAGCCGGTGACCTGCTAGCGGAAATCGACCCGCGACCGTTTCAGGTTCAACTGACGCAGGCACAGGGCCAGCTCGACAAAGATCAGGCCACGCTGGAAAACGCCCGCCGCGATTTGGCCCGTTATCAGCAACTGGTGAAAACCAATCTGGTTTCGCGCCAGGAGCTGGACACCCAGCAGTCGCTGGTTCGCCAGAGCGAAGGCGCGGTGGCCGTGGACAAAGGCGCGGTGGACAGCGCCAAGCTGCAACTGACCTACAGCAAAATTACCTCGCCAATCAATGGCCGCGTCGGGCTTAAACAGGTGGATATCGGCAATATTATCTCCAGCGGCGATACCACCGGCATTGTTATTCTCACCCAAACCCAACCGATTGACGCCGTTTTCACTCTGCCCGAAGCCAACATCAGCACCATTGTTGAGGCGCAGCGCGCAGGTCAACCCCTGGTGGTGGAAGCTTGGGACAGAACCAATCAGCACCTCTTAACTCAGGGCCAGCTGCTGACGCTGGATAACCAAATCGACCCGACCACCGGCACAATCAAGCTGAAAGCGCGGTTCGACAATCAGGATAACGCGCTGTTTCCTAACCAATTCGTCAACGCGCGGTTGAAAATCGGCACCCTGCAAAACGCCGTAGTGGTGCCGACCGCCGCCGTGCAGATGGGCAACGAAGGCCACTTCGTCTGGGTGGTGGACAATGAGAAGAAAGTCAGCAAACACATTGTTACCACCGGCACACAAGACAGCCAACAAACCGTGATAACCGGCGGACTGAGTGCCGGGGAAAACGTGGTCACTGACGGCATTGACCGTCTGACGGAAGGCGCGACCGTGGAAGTGATTGCGCCGCAAACCGCCGCGCAGGCCGCCGAGGCGGAGAAAAACGCTGAGAAACACGCGGGCAAACACCATCGCCAGAGGTCCTCTTCCTGATGCAGGTGATGCCAGACAGACCACAGGGCGGCCCTTCCCGCCTGTTTATCCTCCGCCCGGTCGCCACCACGCTGCTGATGATCGCCATTTTGTTGGCGGGCATTATTGGCTATCGCGCCCTGCCGGTCGCCGCGCTGCCGGAGGTGGATTACCCGACCATTCAGGTGGTGACGCTCTATCCCGGCGCCAGCCCCGACGTCACTACGTCCGCCATTACCGCCCCGCTGGAGCGCCAGTTTGGGCAGATGTCCGGCCTGAAACAGATGCAGTCGCAAAGCTCCGGCGGCGCGTCAGTTATCACCTTGCAGTTTGGCCTCGACCTGTCGCTGGACGTCGCCGAGCAGGAGGTGCAGGCAGCCATCAACTCCGCCACCAACTTGCTGCCGACCGACCTGCCGAACCCGCCGGTTTATAGCAAAGTTAACCCGGCTGACCCGCCAATCATGACGCTGGCGGTGACCTCTAGCGCGATGGCAATGACGGAGGTAGAAGACTTGGTGGAAACCCGCGTGCTGCAAAAGCTGGCGCAGGTCAGCGGCGTCGGCCGGGTGAGTATTTCCGGCGGTCAGCGCCCGGCGGTGCGCGTCAAACTCAACGCGCCCGCCATGGCGGCACTGGGTTTAACCAGCGAAGAGGTGCGCACGGCGATTGCGGCAGCCAACGTCAATTCGGCCAAAGGCAGCTTCGACGGGCCGGAGCGCTCGGTGACGCTATCAGCCAATGATCAGATGAAAAGCGCCGCCGACTATCGCGCGCTGGTGGTCAGCTATCAAAACGGCGCGCCGGTCAGATTGCAGGACATCGCGGAGATTGAACAAGGGGCGCAAAACGACAAACTGGCGGCCTGGGCCGATAAAAAACCCGCCATCGTGCTCAATATTCAGCGCCAGCCGGGGGCCAACGTGATCACCACGGCGGACAGCATTCGCAATATCCTGCCGACCCTGCAAGAGAACTTGCCGAAATCGGTCAAGGTAAAGCTGGTGACTGACCGCACCGTGACCATTCGCCACTCGGTGAGCGACGTGCAGTTCGAACTGCTGCTCTCCGTCGCGCTGGTGGTGATGGTGATGTACCTGTTTTTGCGCAATATGGCGGCGACGCTTATCCCCAGCGTGGCCGTGCCGCTGTCGCTGATTGGCACCTTTGCCGCAATGTATTTCCTCGGTTTTTCAGTCAATAACCTGACTCTAATGGCCCTGACCATCGCCACCGGTTTCGTGGTGGATGACGCCATCGTGGTGATCGAAAACATTTCGCGCTATATCGAAAAGGGCGAAACGCCGCTCAATGCCGCGCTAAAAGGGGCTGGCGAAATCGGCTTCACCATCATCTCCCTGACCTTCTCGCTGATTGCGGTGCTGATCCCGCTGCTGTTTATGGGCGATATCGTCGGACGGCTTTTCCGCGAGTTTGCCGTCACGCTGGCGATAGCCATTCTGATCTCCGCCGTGGTGTCGCTGACCCTGACCCCGATGATGTGCGCCCGCATGCTCAGCCACGAATCGCTGCGCAAACAGAACCGTTTCTCGCGCGCTTCTGAACGCATGTTCGAGCGGGTGATTGCCACTTACGGTCGCGGGCTGACCGTGGTGCTGCGCCACCAGTGGCTAACCCTCGGCGTGGCGCTGGGCACGCTGGCGCTCACCGCCCTGCTCTATTTACTCATCCCTAAGGGCTTCTTCCCGGTGCAGGATAACGGCCTGATTCAAGGTACTTTGGTCGCGCCGCAGTCGGTTTCCTTTAGCAATATGGCAGAGCGCCAGCAGCAGGTGGCGGCGATTTTGCTGCAAGACCCGGATGTCGAAAGCCTGACCTCGTTTATCGGCGTGGACGGCGCCAACCCGACGCTGAATACCGGCCGTTTGCAGATAGCTTTGAAGCCGTTGAGCGATCGCAGCGATCGCGTTGATACCATTATTCCGCGCCTGCGCGACGAGGTCGCCAAGGTGCCGGGGGTCGATCTTTATCTCCAGCCGGTGCAGGATTTGACCATCGACACGCAGGTCGCCCGCACCCGATACCAGTTCACCTTGCAAACGCTGACCACGGATTCGCTGGGACGCTGGGTGCCGCAGCTGTTGGAGCAGTTGCGCAGCCTGCCGCAGCTGCAGGACGTCAGCAGCGACTGGCAGGATCAGGGGCTGGAAGCCTATATCAAGGTCGATCGCGACAGCGCCAGCCGGTTGGGCATCAGCCTGACCGACGTCGATAACGCGCTGTATAACGCCTTCGGCCAGCGGCTGATTTCCACCATCTATACGCAGGCCAACCAGTACCGCGTGGTGCTGGTGCACGACACGGCGCAAACGCCGGGCTTTAGCGCGTTGCAGGATATTCGCCTCAATGGCAGCAACGGCAACAGTATTCCGCTCAGCGCCATCGCCCAGTTCGAGCAGCGAAAAACCGCGCTGTCGGTCAATCACCTCGACCAGTTCCTGTCGGCCAGCGTGTCGTTTAACGTCGCGCCGGGTTACTCACTCGGCGAGGCGGTTGAGGCAATTAAACACACCCAGCAAAATCTGGCGATGCCTGCGGATATCAGCGTGCAGTTCCAGGGGGCGACGCTGGCGTTTGAAGCCGCACTCGGCAGCACGCTGTGGCTGATCTTGGCGGCGGTAGTGGCGATGTACATCGTGCTCGGGGTGCTTTATGAGAGCTTTATTCACCCCGTCACCATCCTTTCGACTCTGCCGACGGCGGGGGTCGGGGCGCTGCTGGCCCTGATGCTGGCGGGCAGCGAGTTGGACGTGATTGCCATCATCGGCATCATTTTGCTGATTGGTATCGTGAAGAAGAACGCCATCATGATGATCGACTTCGCACTGGCCGCCGAGCGCGATCAGGGGATGACACCGTACGAGGCCATTTACCAAGCCTGCCTGCTGCGCTTTAGGCCGATTTTGATGACCACGCTGGCGGCGCTGCTCGGCGCGCTGCCGCTGATGCTCAGCACCGGCGTGGGTGCCGAACTGCGCCGCCCGCTGGGGATCTGCATGGTCGGCGGGCTGATTGTCAGTCAGGTGCTGACCCTGTTCACCACGCCGGTGATTTACCTGCTGTTTGATAAACTGGCGCGCCGCGTTCGCCCTCGCACCAGCCACCCACGGACTGACGGATGAAGGTTTTCGCACTGTTTATCCATCGCCCGGTGGCCACTACCCTGCTGACGCTAGCTATTCTGCTGGCGGGGATTTTGGGGTTCCGCCTGCTGCCGGTCGCGCCGCTGCCGCAGGTGGATTACCCGGTGATTTCGGTCACCGCGTCACTGCCGGGGGCTGACCCGGAAACCATGGCCGCCTCGGTGGCTACGCCTCTGGAGAGCACCTTGGGCACCATTGCCGGGGTGAATGAAATGACCTCCACCAGCACGCTCGGCAGCACCCGCATCACGCTCGAATTCGACTTTGACCGAGACATCAACGGCGCGGCGCGCGACGTGCAGGCGGCGATTAATGCCGCGCAGAGCCTGCTGCCTTCGGGCATGCCGAGCCGCCCGACCTATCGCAAAGCCAACCCGTCCGACGCGCCCATCATGATAATTACCCTGACCTCCGATACATACAGTCAGGGCCAGCTTTACGACTACGCCTCTACCCAGTTGGCGCAGACCATTTCGCAGATGGACGGCGTGGGCGACGTCACGGTCGGCGGCAGTTCTTTACCGGCGGTGAGGGTCGATCTCAACCCGGAAGCCCTGTTTAATCAGGGCGTCTCCCTTGACGCGGTGCGCCAGACCATTGCCGCCGCCAACGTGCGCAAGCCGCAGGGCGCGCTGGAAGATGGCAATTCGCACTGGCAAATCCGCACCAACGACGCGCTGAAAACCGCCAAAGAGTACGCGCCGCTGGTGATCCACGTCAGCAATGGCAACACCGTGCGCCTGAGCGATGTCGCCACTGTCACCGATGGTGTGCAGGATCAGCGCAATGCCGGGCAAACCAGTCTGGCCGACGGCAGCGTGCGCCCGGCGATTTTGTTGGTGATCCGCCGCAGCGCCGACGCCAATATCATCGCCACCATTGATAGGATCCGCGCCGAGCTTCCGGCCCTGCGCGAATCCATGCCCGCCTCTATCGACATGCAGGTGGCGCAGGATCGCTCGCCCACCATTCGCGCCTCGCTGGAAGAGGTCGAAACCTCGCTGACCATCGCTGTCGGGCTGGTGATTCTGGTGGTGTTCCTGTTCCTGCGCTCGGGTCGCGCCACGCTTATTCCCGCCGTGGCGGTGCCGGTTTCACTGATCGGCACCTTCGCCGCCATGTATCTGTGCGGCTTTAGCCTCAATAACCTGTCGCTGATGGCGTTGACCATCGCCACCGGCTTTGTGGTGGATGACGCTATCGTGGTGCTGGAGAATATTTCTCGGCATATCGAAGCGGGGATGAAACCAATGAACGCCGCCCTACAAGGGGTGAAGGAAGTGGGTTTTACCGTGCTATCGATGAGCGTTTCACTGGTGGCGGTGTTTATCCCGCTGCTGTTGATGAGTGGCTTGCCGGGGCGCCTGTTCCGCGAATTTGCCGTGACGCTTTCTGTGGCTATCGGCATATCGCTGGTCGTCTCACTGACCTTAACGCCGATGATGTGCGCCTGGACGCTACGCGCCTCCTCTGTGCCAAAACAGCCGAAAAAGCGCGGGCTGACTAGCCTGTTGCTGCGCATGCAGCAGGGCTACGGGCGCTCGCTGAACTGGGTGCTCAACCACGCCCGCTGGGTAGGCGTGGTGCTGCTGGCGACCATCGCCCTCAACGTTTGGCTCTATATTTCGATTCCCAAAACCTTCTTCCCCGAGCAGGACACCGGGCGGCTGATGGGCTTTATTCAGGCTGACCAGAGCATTTCGTTTCAGGCGATGCGCGGCAAAATGTCGGACTTTATTCGTATCGTCAGTCAGGACCAAGACGTCGCCAACGTCACCGGCTACACCGGCGGATCGCGCACCAACAGCGGCATGATGTTTATTTCGCTCAAGCCGCTGTCCGAGCGAAAAAGCAATGCCCAAGAGGTGATTGCCCGCATTCGCGTGGCCGCCGCCCAAGAGCCGGGCGCGGGGCTTTACCTGTCGGCGGTGCAGGACGTGCGGGTCGGCGGGCGGCAGGGCAACGCCAGCTACCAATACACGCTGCTGTCGGACAATTTGCAGGATTTACGCCAGTGGGTGCCGAAAGTCACCGACGCGCTGACCAACCTGCCGGAGCTGGCCGACGTCAGTTCCGACCAGCAGGATAAAGGCGCAGAGATGCAGCTGACCTATGACCGTGCCACCATGGCCCGGCTGGGGATCTCCATTTCGGCTGCCAACGCCTTGCTCAACAACGCCTTCGGCCAGCGGCAGATTTCCACCATCTACCAGCCGCTCAATCAGTACAAAGTGGTGATGGAAGTCGCACCCCAGTACACCCAGGATGTCAGTTCGCTGAGCAAAATGTTTATTATCAACAGCGAGGGGAAATCGATCCCGCTGTCTGATTTTGCCAAGTGGCAGCCCGCCAGCGCGCCGTTGCAGGTCAACCATCAGGGGATGTCGGCGGCGGGAACGATATCGTTTAACCTGCCGGAAGGCGGCAGCTTGTCGGACGCCTCGGCGGCGATTGAGCGCACCATGACTCAGCTCGGCGTGCCTGCAACCATTCACGGCCAGTTCGCCGGCACGGCGCAGGTATTCCAGGAAACGCTGCGTTCCCAGCTCTTGCTGATTATCGCCGCCATTGCCACGGTGTATATTGTGTTGGGCATATTATATGAGAGTTACATTCACCCGCTGACGATATTGTCTACCCTGCCGTCAGCCGGCGTGGGTGCGCTGCTGGCGCTGGAGCTGTTTGGCGCGCCCTTCAGCCTGATTGCTCTGATCGGCATTATGTTATTGATTGGTATCGTGAAAAAGAACGCGATTATGATGGTGGATTTCGCGCTTGATGCGCAAAGGCGCGGCCAACTCACCGCCCGCGAAGCTATCTTTCAGGCCTGCCTGCTGCGTTTTAGGCCAATCATGATGACTACGCTGGCGGCGCTGTTTGGCGCGCTGCCGCTGGTTCTCACCTCGGGCGATGGTGCAGAACTCCGCCAGCCACTCGGCATCACCATTGTCGGCGGTCTGGCGATGAGCCAGCTACTGACGCTTTACACCACGCCGGTGGTTTACCTGTTCTTTGACCGATTGCGCAGCCGCTTTAGTCCTAACTCAACAACAACAACCAAAATTGCGCCATTGGCGGATACGGATTTATGACTTCACCGACAGAGATAACAGAAACACCCCCACCCGCACCTTTGCCGCCCTCGGTTCGCTGGCAGCTGTGGATTGTCGCCTTCGGCTTCTTTATGCAAGCGCTCGACACCACCATCGTCAATACCGCCCTGCCATCGATGGCGGTCAGTCTGGGTGAAAACCCGCTGCATATGCACAGCGTGGTGGTGGCCTACGTGCTGACCGTGGCGGTGATGCTGCCCGCCAGCGGCTGGCTGGCCGACCGTATTGGCGTCAAATGGGTGTTCTTCTCGGCGATTGTGCTGTTCACCGTCGGCTCGCTGCTCTGCGCGCAGTCCTCCAGCTTACAGGAGCTGGTGATGTCCCGCGTGGTGCAAGGCGTGGGGGGCGCGATGATGGTGCCGGTCGGGCGGCTGACGGTGCTGAAAATCGTGCCGCGCAGTGAATATATGGCGGCGATGACCATGGTGACGCTGCCCGGACAGGTCGGCCCGCTGCTTGGCCCGGCGCTCGGCGGCTTTTTGGTGGAGTACGCCAGCTGGCACTGGATCTTCCTGATTAATCTGCCAGTGGGCATCGCCGGTTGTATCGCCACCATCATGATTATCCCCAATTACCAGATGCAGACCCGGCGCTTCGACATCAGCGGCTTTGTGATGCTGGCGATTGGCATGGCGACGCTAACGCTGGCGCTGGACGGTAGCCGTGGGCTGGGGCTTTCGGGCTGGCAGCTGGCGCTGCTGGTGGCGGTGGGTTTGGCATCGCTCGGCATTTACTGGCTGCACGCGCGCGGCAATCTCTCCGCCCTGTTCTCCCTGCGCCTGTTCCACACCGCCACCTTTAAAATTGGCCTGATTGGCAGCTTCTTTGGCCGCATCGGCAGCGGCATGTTGCCCTTTATGACGCCGGTCTTTTTACAGCTCGGCCTCGGCTTCACGCCTTTCCACGCCGGTCTGATGATGGTGCCGATGGTGCTCGGCAGCATGGGCATGAAGCGCGTGGTGGTGCGGCTGGTGAACAAACTGGGGTATCGCCGGGCGCTGGTCACCGCTACGCTGCTGCTGGCCTTGATAACCCTGATCTTCCCACTGATTGCCATTTACGGCGCGTTCTGGATGATCCCTATCGTGCTGTTCTTCCAAGGGATGGTGAACTCGCTGCGCTTCTCGTCGATGAACACGCTGACGCTGAAAGACCTGCCGCCGCGCCTTGCCAGCAGCGGCAACAGCCTGCTATCGATGATTATGCAGCTGTCAATGAGCGTCGGGGTGAGCGTCGCCGGTATCTTCCTCGGCCTGTTCGCCCATCAGCAGGTGCAGGCGGGCAGCGAGAATATGCACACCGCCTTCCTATATTGCTATTTATGCATGGCCTTGGTTATCGCTATTCCGGCGTGGATTTTCTCCCGCGTGCCGAACGATGACCGAAAAAATGCCCTGATTGACCGTCGCCGCGCGCAAGCAGGCTCACCCGATCCGATGAGAAAATCATGAGACCAGGAATCACCGCCAAGCTGTTTATGGCTATCTTCTTCACCTGCGGCTTGGTGTTAATCACCATGAACTGGGGCGTGAGGATGAGCTTCGAACGCGGATTCATCGACTATATCCGCCAGAGCAATGAGCAGCGCGTCGAGCTGTTGGCTGACACCCTGCAAGACCAGTACAAGCAGCACGGCAACTGGGAGTTTTTGCAAAAAAACGACAAGCTGATCTACCAGATTATGCGTTCGTTTGAGCAGAGCAACGGCAGCAGCCTGCCGCCACAGGGCTGGCGCACCAAGTTCTGGATCCTCGACAGCCATGACCAGCGCATTGGCGGCTCCGACTACCCGATCCCGCCGGACATGCGCGGCCCGCGCCGCGTGATGGTGGTGAACGGCGTGACTATCGGCACCGTGCTGTCGACCCCCGCCGAACGCCTGACGCGCAATGCCGACATCAACTTTGATCGCCAGCAGAATCGCACCAGTTGGATCATCGTCGGTTTCACCGCCCTGCTGGCAGCGGCGGTCACTTGGCTGCTGTCACGCGGCATGTTGGCGCCGGTTAAACGTTTAGTGAAGGGTACGCACCAGCTGGCAGCGGGCAATTTCAGCACCCGCGTTAAAGTGGACAGTCAGGATGAGCTGGGCAAGCTGGCGCAGGACTTCAATCAGCTGGCGACCACCCTCGAGAAGAATGAGCAGATGCGCCGGGCCTTTATGGCCGATATCTCCCACGAGCTGCGCACTCCGCTGGCGGTGCTGCGCGGCGAGCTGGAGGCGATGCAGGACGGCGTGCGCAAGATGTCGCTCGACTCACTCGGCTCGCTCCAGTCCGAGGTGTCGATTCTGACCAAGCTGGTGGATGATCTGCATCAGCTGTCGCTATCAGACGCGGGGGCGCTGGCCTATCGCAAAGAAGAGATCGACATTGTTCATCTGATCCAACTGGCCGAGGCCGGTTTCCGTGACCGTTTCCAGCAAAAGCAGTTGACCCTAACTACCCAACTGCCGGAAAAAGTGCTGCTGTTCGGCGATCCGCAGCGCCTTTCCCAACTGTTCAATAATTTGCTGGAAAACAGCCTGCGCTATACTGATCCCGGTGGCGGTCTGGAAATCATCGCCAGCAAAAAAGACAAATCGCTGCATATTTGCTTTCAGGACAGCGCGCCGGGCATCAGCGACGAGCAGCTTCAGCGCATCTTCGAACGATTTTACCGTACCGAAGGTTCACGCAACCGCGCCAGCGGCGGCTCCGGCCTCGGACTGGCGATTTGCCAGAACATTGTCGAAGCCCACGGCGGGCGGATTAGCGCTAGCCATTCACCTTCCGGCGGCGTCTGTATGACGATTTGCCTGCCGCTTTCGATCCCACATGGACAGAGAAACTGAATGAACGACTCCACACTCTCCGCCAACGCGCCGTTGAAAATTTTGATTGTTGAAGATGAGCCAAAGCTAGGACAGCTGCTGGTGGACTACCTCGAAGCCGCAGGTTACGCCACTCAGTGGTTGTCCAACGGTAGCGACGTGGTGCCGCTGGTGAAAGCCAACCCACCGGCGATGATCCTGCTGGATTTAATGCTGCCGGGCATCAGTGGCCTGAGTATCTGCCGCGACATTCGCCAGTTCTCCGACATTCCTATCATGATGGTGACGGCGAAAACCGAAGAGATCGATCGCCTGCTGGGGCTGGAGATCGGCGCGGATGACTATATCTGTAAGCCTTACAGCCCGCGTGAAGTAGTGGCGCGGGTCAAAGTTATTTTGCGCCGCTGCGTGCGCCCGGTGGAGGGCGTCAGCGAAGATTTCGGCCTGCATATTGACGAAGCCTGCTTTCAGGCCAGCTATCAGGGCCACGAGTTGGATCTCACCCCAGCAGAATTCCGCTTGCTGAAAACCCTGTCGGTCAAACCGGGTTACGTCTTCACCCGCGAAGTGCTGTTGAATAATTTATACGATGACTACCGCGTGGTAACCGACAGAACTATCGACAGCCATATCAAGAACCTGCGCCGCAAGCTGGAGTCCATCGACGGCGATAAGGCCTTTATTCGCGCGGTTTACGGCGTGGGATATCGCTGGGAAGCCGAACCCTGCCAGCTCATTTGAGTGCCGTTACCGGCGGCTGATAAATGTAAAGAACCTGAGAGTCTGTTAAACAGATCACAGTTTTAGTTATAAAAACATCAGGCGGCAGAGTGCTGCCTGTGAAAAATCAGCCATTAACTACACTTATCTCTGGATGAAATCACTCACTGGAGAAACTTTTATGGCTACCGGTCACTACGAACTCAAGAAAGCCAAGAATGGACAGTTCCACTTTAATTTAAAGGCGAGCAATGGCGAGACTATTCTCACCAGCGAAATGTACGCCAGTAAGGCCTCTGCTGAGAATGGTATTGCCTCAGTGCAGACTAACTCCCCGGATGAGAAGCAGTACGAAGTGAAACCGGCAAAAGACGGTCAGCACTATTTTGTCCTCAAGGCGAAAAATCATCAGATTATCGGCGTCAGCGAAATGTACACCGCCGAAGCCTCGGCCCGTAAAGGCATTGCCTCGGTGACGAAAAACGGCCTAACCACGGATATCCGTGATTTGACCGCTTAGGTTCACCAGAAAATGGGGCGACTTGGAAAGGCAAATCATCCTTTACAACGACTATTTAATGGTCAAATCAGTCTCTGTGATATAAACATTAAATACCCACCTCAGTGGCACTTAAGTGATACCCCAATTGATAAATGACCAAATTTCAGGTTTTACATTGGGGTATCCATAAGTGTCACATGGGGAATTTACCCATTATTGAATAATAATGAATGCTCCCTAAGCACTTACTACCTTAGAAATATCATTTAACACCTCATTGAAGTCCGAGACTGTAAAGCCCACTTCCTTTCCGCTATAAGCGGAAGCTCCTCTTCCAGCCCACCTTTCCCGCTCTCTTCATCCCATTGAAATAAAACAATTTATTTAATGGCATGGGACTTGCTTAATCATTCTTTATTACTGAATTGTGAACAATGAAGTCCTGAGTTACAGCTATTGCTAATAGCGGTAATTCCGACCGATCCATTTCAAAAGCATATAACAGGCATTGCGGAACAAATGAAGACAGCTGACGCAGAAAAGATGAGTGCAATAACCGTAACAAAACCCTTCATGCCACCTTTAGATAAATATCTAGAGTATTTGAAAGATATATGGGCGTCCAAAAACCTTACCAATGGAGGCCCGTTTCACCAAAAACTGGAAACGGCTCTGGCTGAGTATCTAGGCGTGCCTTATGTCTGCTTATTTAACAATGCAACATTAGCGCTTATTGTAGCAATGCAGGCGCTAAGAATTCAGGGGGAAGTGATCACGACGCCCTACTCATTTGTTGCCACCGCACACAGTGTCATCTGGAATCATCTTACGCCGGTATTTGTTGATATCGATAAAAACAGTTGCTGCATGAACCCCCATAAAATTGAGCAGGCTATCACACCTAAAACCAGTTTAATCATGCCAGTCCATGTTTATGGCCGTAGCTGTAACACCAGGTTAATTGGCGAAATTGCCAATAATTATGGTTTGCGCTGTATTTATGACGCTGCTCACGCCTTTGGGGTTACAGATGAAGGCGGTTCAATTTTAAGGCATGGCGATCTTTCTGTACTGAGTTTTCATGCAACTAAAGTGTTCAATACATTCGAGGGCGGTGCAATCGTTTGTAACGACATTAATATGAAAAAGCGCATTGATTATTTGAAGAATTTTGGATTCGCTAATGAAACTAAAATTGTCGCATCAGGTATCAATGGAAAGATGAATGAACTTCAGGCGGCGTTTGGATTACTGCAGTTGGATTATATTGATGAGGCTATTTCCAAACGTAAAGCCATTGATAGCTTATATCGCGAGCTTTTAAATGAAGTTCCAGGGATCAGGAGTCCTGAACCATGGGATTCTGCGACCCATAATTACAGTTATTTCCCTATTTTTGTTAACACTGAATATCCTCTGACGCGAGACGCATTATACGACAAACTGAAAGAGGCGGGGGTGCACGCAAGACGCTATTTTTATCCATTAATATCGAATTTGCCGATTTATAGTGATTGCTCGGGTGCCACAGCTACAAATTTGCCAATTGCCAACGCAGTGGCGGATGAAGTTCTTTGCTTACCCATCTATCCTGATTTAACCCATGATGAGGTTGTCACGATCAGCGAGTTGGTGAAATCATCTGCTTGCGTTAGTCATCATACCCCCTCTTCAGAACGGGTTTTTTAAAAAGTTAAACGAGTACACGATCAACAGGAATTGCATAAAGCACTAATTCAAAGGACAACTCTGGATGATGGGCTCGTAAATAAAACCTGTAGTTTGGTGAAAGAGATTTAATAAATTGCGGGATCGTAACCAGATCCTCTGGCTTATGGTAGACGCTGATTGCCAGAACAGGTTGGTACGATTTAATGGTATCAGTGGCACCATGCAGGGCTTTGAGTTCAGAACCTTCGACATCCATCTTGATGAAAGTAGCTGCATCGTCCTGTAAAGTCGCATCAATGCTACCCACGATAATAGAATTTCCTGTGCTGCATCACTATTAATATGTGAAGAGAGATCTTTTCCTGAATGGAAATACAGAACAGACTCTTTATCCCAAACACCTTTATTAACACACTCGCAAAAATCCATTAAGCCTGTATTTTCTGTTAGCTGAAAAAACTTTTATCATCAGGATCAAAGGCGATAATACGCTGGGGTAACATTCTATTCTGTCGGGTAATTTCAGCCATAAAGGCTTCAATACTGTCACCATTGTAGGCTCAGTCGATAAAAATCTCATTATCCTTTAATTGAACCACGTTCTGAGGAAAATAATGTTGCGCTTCATAAACGGTATGGCAGTAGCTGCGTTCTGCACAGATTCGCTGATTGATAAATGCTACCATTTTCGCCCGGGATTTATCATCCGATAATTCATCATACAGAGTGCCCAAGGGCTGTGCATGGGCGAAGAAAAAATCGGCCGTATAGTATCTTGTGGTATTCACGCCAATAAAGGCGGGGTCGAATACCAGTATCTCCTTCGCAGTTCCCTTTAATAATTCAAGCCTCTCATCATCAACTATTTGTAGTGCGATAATATAGTTATAATACGCAGATCCTTCTATCAACTCCTCAATAGAAATAACAGGGACATAATGAAATGGAAAATCAGACATCTACTTTACTATTATGAGTAGCGCTGCGTTGAGCCTGAGTTAAAAAATTCAACCCTCTTATTGCTGCATCAGCACCAATAGCGAATGATATTTTCTCATTATTAAGACTTGCCGCGATATCTGCATAATAGTTGGCAAATGCTTCAATAAAACCGGCAGGATGCCCAGCCTTGAATCGACAATAACGCGATTGTGATGCGACTAAATTATTTGCCGCTGTTCTGTCAATCAGTATATTTTCACCATACACATTATTGAATCGCAAAATTTCCGGATCCATTTGCAGCCATTCAGCACTTCCTTTTTCGCCAAACACGCGAATTTTCAATCCATTTCGGTAACCTAACGCTGCTTTACCAAACCAGTAGTTACACACCATGTCATCCTCATAGCGTGAAACAATATTCACAGTATCAACCACGCCCGGGACCAGAGCAAAATGGCTGTTTACGGCATAAACATCCTTTGCATTCTTATTGGTCAGAAAATCGACTAACTGATGAAGATGGACACCCAGGTCAAGGTAAACCGTAGGAATATCAGCATCTTCACAGCGCCATGGCTGCGGAGAGGGAGCGTTTCCTTCAATACTCATTCGGGCAAAACCCTCCTGCGGCATCTCAACCATCACTTGCTGAATTTTCCCCAGCTCGCCTGTCTGAATACGCTGACGCAGCTCCCGTACCATCGGATAGCCGGTATAATTGAAAGTTACATATAGCCTTCCATCCAAATTTCCGATGGTTTTTTGAATATCCAAAGCATCCTGAACATTGCTGACCAGTGCTTTTTCACAAATAACAGTTAAACCATATTCAAGGCATGCCATCACGATTTCACGATGCGTGGGAGTTGGTGTCAGAATAACCACCGCATCTAACTTCTTATGTTCCGTCTCGAGAAATGCGTGGGCATCGCGATAAACGCGGTCAGTGTTAATCCCCCAATCCAGAGCCGTCTGTGTATTAATTTCGCTATTACGGCTGAAGCAGCCTGCAACTAATTTAAAATGGCCATCCATTTGACAGGCGATTTTATGTGCCTCTCCAATAGCGGAGTTTTTGCCCCCACCAATGAAACCTAAATCCAAAGGTTTTTTCATTTCACATTCCTTACTGCTCGTTAATTTGTATATAGTTTTTTAATTCAGGAGTTATCGTTTTAAGTGCTGAAAAATTATCAAGCTCGGCAAATATGACCCCAGCCCGATCATGGGGTGCCGGATTCACACTCTCTCCTGGTAATTTTAACGGCACTGTTTCAATGACCCTTCCATCGAGCTTGCTAAAGTCGAAAGTAGTAAATTGCTGAGTCTGTGAGAGTGAAACAGTGTGGCGCACAATCGCCCTGCATGGCGTGGGCCGTTGCAATTCAAAGGCACTTTTTAAACCAAGAAATGGCTGAGAAAAATAGTGGGAATAGGGAATTCCCGTCGAAAGTTCAATTAGGCGAGAATAGAGATCTCCCGGAGAACGACGCGTTAATTCAATCAACCAAAAACATGTTTCATTGGCGATAAACTGGGTATGTAATAAACCATCGGTTAGCTGTAGTTCTCTGACCAGAGTTTGCATACATTCGTGCACATTTTTACGAATACTTTCCGATAATGTGACGCTAATACAACTACTATTAACCTGCCACGGGTAAACCGTGCAGTACTCGTCGACAAAAAATTCACAAGCGATATTGCCATCGCGAATAAAAGCAGAGTGACTGTATAATTGCCCTTCGCAGAAGGTCTCGATGACTATCTGGCCCGATGCAGAAACTTCACGGGCGGTTTTAACCGCCGCATCTAATTCTGCCAGATTATTTATCTTTATAATGCCAAGCCCGCTATACGCATCTACCGGTTTTACCAATAGCGGCAATGGCAATCTTTTAGCATACTCAAGGTTATAAACCGCCTGTGGTATTGGATAACCCTGTTTATTGGCCCAACGGCGAAATGCATCTTTCATAAAGATGATTTCGCTCACCTCTGGCGTATCAAAGCCGGCTAACCCCAATTGTTGGGCAACCCAGGCTCCCGTTAAATAAGAAATATCGGTGACGCCGGGTAGCAAAGCATTAATGCTATGCAGTTGAGCAATATCCAGCACGGTTTCGCGACTAGCGTAGTTTTCGATGATGCTACGATCTGCAAATTGATGGCCCGGATCATGTTCTTTACCACTACACACCGTCACAAAAAAACCTTGTTCTTTTGCTATCTCAATAAATGGCACTGCGGAAAATCCCGCATCCAGAATAAGCACTTCTTTTTTTTGAGTCATAACCTATTCCCAACAATATCTATATCGATGTGGGTAATACTAAATATTGCCGCATCCGATTTAATTACTGGCATATTATTTATGTGCCCTCAGAACTTGAGCCTATTGTAAGCGCCGTCTCAACTCTTCCGCATGAGACAGCTTTGCGCGTTCGTCTTTAATAAAGTTTTCTTTTAGCCGGTATAAATCCGGCAGTACTGCAAGCCGGTCATCGCAATATTCAATGGAAAGTGAAAGATGTTTCTCAGCATCAATATAATTTTTATCGTCAACGCACGCTTTACACTTCAAAAAATGCAGAAGCGCATCCTTGGGTCTTTCAATTAACAAGCTATCAATCGCATTTTGATCAAGTGACCGGTTTTGCATGTAACGTGTCCAGCGAATATTCATGGCTGTAGGCCATGCATCTTCATCCATCCAGCAATCAAGAATCATCATTCTATTTTTATACATCAATGTTTCTTTATCTGCTCGATACCAGGTATTACTGCCATGACGGCAATAACAGGCAACAGTGCGTTTATCAGCTATAAATGGACCTTTCTTTGCCAGTTTGAGAAAAACATCCCAGTCTACCTGCATCAGACCTTTAGCAGGCTTTTCTATTTCGATAAAGGCAGATTTACGAATTAATGTTCCAATAAAAAGGATATGATTCCCATAGGTCAAAAGTGGCTCAAAAAGATCGCCAGAAAGGAATTTATCCTTATAATTACCCTTATATTCATGTCGACTTCCATCTTCATTCATAACCTCTATACCGCCATAACACAGCACTGCGGATTCATTATCCTCCATGATGGCGACTTGCATCGCAATTTTATCCGGATAAATGAAGTCATCAGAATCAACAACAGCAATATATTTGCCCTTTGAACTCAGAATGGCTTCAATCCCAGGATTTTCTTCCTGAGATGTACTATTGCTAAAATAGTTTTCTTTCCTATCAATAAATTGAAATTCATGCTTACGTTGATATTCTTTGATAATCTCTTGTGAGTCATCTGTAGACGCATCATCCACAACAATAACTTCAAGGTTTTTATATGTTTGTGAAAATACGCTATCTAATGCTCTTACAATATATTTAGCGTGATTATAGCTAGTAACAATAACACTCACGAGTGGCGACATAACCGATCCTCCTTTGCAAATGACTGTTGTTTTAGCAATATCTATGCCAACTTAAAAAACCTACAATAATCATTATGTTAGAAAAAGAAAGTGCTCATTACACTCTCTTTCCGGAAGAGGCGTTTCTCTTACGGAAAAATACTTTCCGGTTAGGCCTGCACTTTACGCAAAATTGATCTAGCCCCAGTAAACTTCAAATACCCACACTGATCGGCTGCTTTTTGCATTTTCAGAGGCTACAATTTCGGCCTTTCGTCGCCCCGCTATGGGACGGCCCTGACTTGATATCAGACTGAGATTGCTTATGTTTACTCCGGAATTACTCTCTCCGGCCGGTTCGCTGAAGAATATGCGCTACGCCTTTGCCTATGGTGCAGATGCGGTTTACGCCGGTCAGCCGCGCTACAGCCTGCGGGTGCGCAATAACGAATTTAACCACCAGAATCTGGCTATCGGCATTAACGAAGCCCACGCGCTGGGTAAAAAATTCTACGTGGTGGTTAACATCGCGCCTCACAACGCCAAGCTGAAAACCTTCCTGCGCGACTTACAGCCGGTGATCGACATGGGCCCGGACGCGCTGATCATGTCCGACCCCGGCCTGATTATGATGGTGCGTGAAGCCTTCCCGCAGATGGACATTCACTTGTCGGTGCAGGCCAATGCGGTGAACTGGGCGACGGTAAAATTCTGGAAACAGATGGGCCTGACGCGGGTTATTTTGTCCCGCGAGCTGTCACTGGAAGAGATTGCCGAGATCCGTGCACAGGTGCCGGATATGGAAATAGAAATCTTCGTCCACGGCGCGCTCTGTATGGCTTATTCCGGCCGCTGCCTGTTGTCTGGCTACATTAATAAGCGCGACCCTAATCAGGGAACTTGCACCAACGCCTGCCGCTGGGAATACAAAGTGCAGGAAGGCAAAGAGGATGATCTCGGAAATATTGTGCATCAGTACGAGCCGATTCCGGTAAAACAAGTGGCTGCGGCTGAAAAGGTCGAGCCTACACTCGGCGTCGGCCAGCCGACGGATAAAGTGTATATGCTGGAAGAGGCGATGCGTCCGGGCGAATATATGAGTGCCTTTGAGGATGAGCATGGCACTTATATCATGAACTCCAAAGACCTGCGCGCCATTCAGCACGTCGAAACCCTGACCCAAATGGGCGTGCATTCGCTTAAAATCGAAGGCCGTACCAAATCCTTCTACTACTGCGCCCGCACCGCGCAGGTCTATCGCCGCGCAATTGATGATGCCGCCGCGGGCAAGCCTTTCGACCCAAGCCTGCTGACCACGCTGGAAGGCCTGGCGCACCGTGGCTATACCGAGGGCTTCCTGCGCCGCCACACCCATGACGCGCAGCAGAACTATGAATATGGTCACTCGGTGAGCGATCGCCAGCAGTTTGTCGGCGAGTTTACCGGCAATCGCGTTGACGGCTGGGCGGAAATTGACGTGAAAAACAAGTTCAGCGTCGGTGACAGCGTCGAGATGATGACGCCAAAGGGAAATGTGCAATTCACCCTCGAAGCCTTACGCAACAAAAAAGGCCAGCCGGTGGATGTCGCACCGGGAAATGGTCATATTGTTTACGTCTCACTGCCGGAAGACATCAATTTAGAATTCGCTATTTTGTTGCGCAATCTGGTAGAGACTGACACGCGTAACCCACACGCTAAACCCTGACCTTAATAATTAGCGCTAATTACGCCACTAACCGTGGCGTTTTTTATTGGAATGAAATAAAACAAAAACAATAAAAAATCTAAAAATAAGAATCCGGTCACATTCAGCAACAGAGGCTTTAGATACTATCCTCTTCGCAATTTAGACGAATGAAAAATAAGTTATCCAACGATACTAAGAACCACCTCCTTGGCCGGCTCAATCTCCCTTGAGCTGGCTTTTCTTTTTTACAGAAGTTTATTATTGGCGGCACTCGTTCTATTAACAGAATAGGTTAATAGAATTAATAACTCCGATAATTAAATAGCAATTCATTCATGCGTTCAATTAACGCTCACCAATATTAATCTTCCTACTTAATTAATTCGCAGGGAATATCCCTAAGATTTGCCTTTTGAATACCTGATTATTCCGATAGCCGTGGTGGTTGTTTGTCATCTATCCTTAGAGGCAGAGTCTGAACCTTGTTACGGACAGGAGACATTAATGAAGGAAAGCATAAAAGAAACGCCCGAGGCGCTTCTGATAATAAATGGAAAAGGGGCAGGCAATGAGATGTTACGCGAAGCCATTTACGCCCTGCGCAGCGAAGGCGTTGCCCTTGCAGTCCGTGTCACCTGGGAACACGGCGACGCCGCGCGCTATGTGCATGAAGCCATTGATTTAGGTTGTGAAACGGTGATTGCCGGTGGCGGCGACGGCACCATCAATGAAGTTGCCACCGCGCTCGCCAAATTGCCAGAGGGTCAGCGTCCGGCGCTAGGCTTGCTGCCGCTGGGCACCGCCAATGATTTCGCTACCAGCTGCGGTATCCCGCCAGAGTTCGATCAGGCGCTGCGCCTGGCGATTAAAGGCCGTGCGGTGGATATCGATCTGGCGCGTGTTAACGGCGATCGCTACTTCATCAATATGGCTACCGGCGGTTTTGGCACGCGGATCACCACCGAGACGCCTGAAAAGCTGAAATCAGCACTGGGCGGCGTGTCTTACTTTATTCATGGCCTGCTGCGCATGGACACCCTTAAAGCCGACAGCTGCGAAATTACCGGGCCGGATTTTTCATGGGCTGGCGATGCGCTGGTGATTGGCATTGGTAATGGGCGTCAGGCCGGCGGCGGGCAGCAGATTTGCCCCGACGCTCTGATCAATGACGGCCTGCTGCAACTACGTTTGCTCACCTCAGAAGAGCTGCTGCCGTCGTTTATTCGTAGCCTGGTCAGCAATGAAGAGAATAAAAACGTTATTTCTATCTCTCTGCCTTGGCTGGAAATCAAAGCCCCCCATGACATGACCTTTAATCTGGACGGCGAGCCGCTCACCGGCACCGAATTCCACATTGAGATTCTGCCTAACGCCATTCAGTGCCGCCTGCCGCCGCACTGTGCGCTGCTGGGCTAACACCGCCCTTCCAGACTTTCGCTAGCTAATCCTCTGCCTTCTCCTTTCATGGGAGAAGGCCATCTCTATCTTCCCTCCTCCTAAGATCTTTGTGATCCCCACCAGCAAAATCCAATATGGATACTTGTATGGTAGTCAGCATAAAGCGTATTTTTCACTCAATGTACTTATGTCTTCCTGCTTGGAAAAAGGTCTGATTGATGAAAATTGTTAACGCTGAAGTATTTGTCACTTGCCCGGGCCGTAACTTCGTCACCCTGAAAATCACCACCGACGGCGGCCTGACGGGGATTGGCGACGCCACGCTCAACGGGCGCGAGCTGTCGGTGGCCTCTTATTTGCAAGATCACGTCTGCCCGCAGCTGATTGGCCGCGACGCACATCAGATTGAGGATATCTGGCAGTTCTTCTACAAAGGCGCCTATTGGCGTCGTGGCCCGGTGACCATGTCAGCCATTTCGGCGGTGGACATGGCGCTGTGGGACATCAAAGCCAAAGCTGCCAATATGCCGCTGTATCAACTGCTGGGCGGGGCTTCGCGCACTGGCGTGATGGTTTACTGCCACACCACCGGCCACTCCATTGATGAAGTGCTGGATGACTACGCCAAACATAAAGAGCTTGGTTTCAAGGCGATCCGTGCGCAGTGCGGCGTGCCGGGGATGAAAACCACTTACGGCATGGCGAAAGGCAAAGGTCTGGCATACGAGCCAGCTACCAAAGGCGTTTGGCCGGAAGAGCAGCTGTGGAATACCGAAAAGTATCTCGACTTCACGCCAAAACTTTTCGAGGCGGTGCGCAACAAATTCGGTTTCAACGAGCACCTGCTGCACGACATGCATCATCGCCTGACCCCTATCGAAGCCGCGCGCTTTGGTAAAAGCATCGAAGAGTATCGCCTGTTCTGGATGGAGGATCCGACGCCTGCTGAGAACCAAGAGTGCTTCCGCCTGATCCGCCAGCACACCGTCACGCCAATTGCGGTAGGCGAAGTGTTCAACAGCATCTGGGATTGCAAACAGCTGATTGAAGAGCAGCTGATCGACTATATCCGCACCACGCTGACCCACGCGGGCGGCATCACCGGCATGCGCCGCATTGCCGATTTTGCCTCGCTGTATCAGGTGCGCACCGGCTCGCACGGACCTTCTGACCTATCGCCAATTTGCATGGCCGCCGCCCTGCACTTCGACCTGTGGGTGCCTAACTTTGGCGTGCAGGAGTACATGGGTTATTCCGAGCAAATGCTGGAAGTCTTCCCACATAGCTGGACCTTCGACGACGGCTATATGCATCCGGGCGAAAAACCGGGGCTGGGCATTGAGTTTGACGAGAAGCTGGCCGCGAAATATCCGTATGAACCGGCACACCTGCCGGTGGCCCGTCTGGATGACGGCACTTTGTGGAACTGGTAAGGAAATCATCATGAAAAGCGTTGTTATTCAACAGCCTGGCCAACTGGTCATTACAGAGAAACCCTTGCCGCAGCCCGCGGCGGGCGAGGTACGGGTGAAAGTCGCCTATGCCGGAATTTGTGGCTCCGACGTGCACATTTATCATGGGCACAACCCTTTTGCTAAATACCCGCGCGTCATCGGCCATGAGTTTTTCGGCCATATTGACGCCGTGGGCGAAGGCGTGGAAAGCAGCCGTGTCGGCCAGCGCGTGGTGGTTGACCCAGTGGTGAGCTGCGGCCATTGCTACCCCTGCTCTATCGGCAGGCCGAACGTTTGCAGCACGTTGCAGGTTATCGGCGTTCACCGCGACGGCGGTTTTAGCGATGCGGCCTGCGTTCCGGCCAGTAATGCCTATGTGGTGCCGGACAGCATTCCAGATAAGTTAGCCAGCATGGTGGAACCCTTCACCATCGCCGCCAACATCACCGCCTTCCTCAAGCCACAGCCGCAGGACACCGCGCTGATTTACGGCGCAGGGCCGATGGGCCTGACGGTGATCCAAGTGCTGAAAGGGGTTTATGGCGTGAAACAGGTGATCGTCGCCGATCGCATTGATGAACGCCTGACCATGGCGCGGGAAAGCGGCGCGGACTGGACCATCAACAACCATCACCAGTCGGTAGCTGACGCGCTGGCAGCTGAAGGCGTGAAACCGACGCTTATCGTGGATGCCGCCTGCCATCCGGCTATTTTGCAAGAAGCGATCCTGTTGGCCTCGCCGGCGGCGCGCATCGGCATGATGGGCTTCTCCGGCGAAGCCAGCCCGTTAACCCAACAGAGTATTACCAGCAAAGAAATTTCTCTGTTTTCCTCGCGCCTCAACAGCCATCGCTTCCCGCAGGTGATTGAATGGATGGCGGAAGGGAAAATCAGCCCGCAGAAGTTGGTGACGCACTGGATGCCCGCCAGCGACGTTGAAACGGCCATGACCCTGTTCGAGAAGGACCAGCGCGCCTGTTGCAAGGTTTTGCTGCGGTTCCCGATGGAAAGCGCGCATGGTTAAAGCAGAAACCTGAAGTCCAGGAAGGGTGAGTTTTCATCCTTCTTTTTTAAGTCGTCAACACCCTACAGAACGCAACACTAATTAAAAAAACACAATACTCAGTGGAGCACCTATGTTTAAAAACCTACGCTGGATCATCGTCTTCCTGCTGTTCTTGGTCTACATGATCAACTACCTCGACCGCGTCGCGCTGTCGATAACCGTGCCGATGATTGAAAAAGAGCTGACCATCAACCCTGAGCAATTCGGGATGATCTTCGGCAGTTTCTTCTTCGGCTATGCCATCTTTAACTTCATCGGCGGGCTGGCGGTTGATAAGTTCGGCCCGACGCTGGTGCTGGGTATCGCCGTCGGCCTATGGTCAATCTTCTGCGGCATGACGGCTATCGCCACCGGCTTCTACTCCATGCTCATCCTGCGCGTGCTGTTCGGGATGGCGGAAGGGCCAATCTGCGCGTCGGCCAATAAGATGATTAACGGCTGGTTCCCGAAGAAACAGGCGGCCACCGCCATGGGGCTGCTTAGTGCCGGTTCGCCCCTTGGCGGCGCGGTGGCGGGTCCGATCGTCGGCTATCTGGCGATCTCCTTCGGCTGGCGTCCGGCGTTTATGGTGATTGCCGCGATTGGTATCGTCTGGATGCTGGTCTGGTTCTTTGTCGTGGCGGACAACCCGCTGAAAAGTAAGCGCGTTTCACCAGATGAGCTGCGTGTCATCGACCAGATGAAAAATGAAAATCTGACCCAAGAAGAGGACTTAGCGCAGGCCGCACACGGCTTGGGCTACTACCTGCGTCAACCAATCATCTTGGTCACCGCTTTCGCCTTCTTCAGCTACAACTATATTCTATTCTTCTTCCTCAGCTGGTTCCCGGCTTATCTGGTGCAGGCCCACGGCTTGAATATCAAGGAGATGAGCCTGACGACGGTTATTCCATGGATTGTCGGCTTCGTCGGCTTGGCGCTAGGCGGCATCATTTCCGATAAGATTTTCAACATTACCGGACGCCTGTTGCTGTCGCGCAAAATCATTCTGGTGGTCAGCCTGTTAGCCGCGGCGGTTTGCGTGGCGCTGGCAGGGGTAGTGACCAGCGTGGTGCCGGCAGTGGTGCTGATGTCGATTTCTATCTTCTTCCTCTACACCACCGGCGCTATCTACTGGGCGATCATTCAGGACGTGGTGCATAAGTCACACGTGGGCGGCACCAGCGGATTCATCCATCTGATTGGCAGCGTCTCGGGCATCATCGGCCCGGTAGTCACCGGTTATATCGTGCAGAACACCGGACGCTTCGACAGCGCCTTTATGCTGGCTGGCGGCGTTGCCGCGCTGGGCGCGATTCTGGTGTTCTTCGTCATTAAACCGCCTAAACACCTGCCACTCAGCGGCGTAACTCAGGAGTAATTCTCTCCTCCCCGCAGACCTTTTGCGGGGAGTAATTCCCTTGGTGAACCCGCTTTTTATCAACCGGAGCCCTGCCTATGTCTCAGGTTTCAACAGCACATTCAGACGCTAACGCCCCTACTACGCAAGAAGAACGCGCACTGTTAAGACGCGTCGCCGGAGCATCGGCGATTGGCACGGCGGCAGAATATTATGACTTCTTCGCCTACGGCACCGCCGCCGTTCTGTTCTTCGGACAGCTATTTTTCCCCAGCTCAGATCCGCTGGTCAGCACCCTCGCCGCCTTTGCGACCTACGCTGTCGGCTTTCTCGCTCGTCCGTTAGGGGGAATTGTCTTTGGGCACATTGGCGATAAAGTTGGGCGCAAAAAGGCTTTAGTGATCACCATTCTTATCGTCGGTCTGGGGACATTTTGTATTGGGATTCTACCGACCTACGAGAAGATTGGCTTCTGGGCGCCAGCACTGCTTATCTTCATTCGCGTGCTGCAAGGATTTGGCGTGGGGGGTGAACAGGCCGGGGCAGTGCTGATGACGGCGGAATATTCCCGCCCCGAGCGGCGCGGCTTCTTCGCCAGTTGGGTGCAGATTGGTGCGCCATTAGGCTTTTTGCTGCCGTCGGCGCTGTTTGCCCTGCTCACCTCTACCCTTAGCCCAAGCCAAATGTTGGATTGGGGCTGGCGCATTCCCTTCCTGCTGAGTCTGCTTCTGGTGATAGTCGGGCTGTTTATTCGCCTACGCATTGATGAATCGCCGGTGTTCGCTGAAATCCGCAAAACCAAGGCGGTGGAGTCGCGTCCGGTAGTCGAAGTGATCAAACTCTATCCGGGCATCATTGCCAAAGGGGTCTGCGCCAAGCTGATTGAAGCCTGCGCCTTTGCCATGTTCACGGTGATTATTTTAGCCTTCGGCAAAGCTAACCATCTGAGTGAAAGCATCTTGCTGCAAACCATGATTGTGGCGGTGATCCTCGAGATATTCGCCATTCCAATAATGGGGCACCTGTCCGACAAAATCGGCCGAAAACCAGTCTATATGGCGGGCGCGCTGCTGCTGGTGGTTGGCATTATTCCCTTCTTCCTGGTGCTCAAACATGACAGCTTCTGGATGACGCAAATCGCCATGATTTTGGCGCTGACCTTCGGCCACAGCATGTGTTACGCACCGCAAGCCTCATATTTCCCAGAGCTTTTCCCAACTCGCATCCGCTGCAGCGGCATCGCGCTTATCTGGCAAATAGGCTCGCTGATCGGCAGCGGCGTGCTGGGCTTGATCGCCGTGAAAATTTTGCAGGTCACCGGCGGTGATTACCACGGGCTGGCGATTTACATGATGGTGCTCGGCGTAGTGTCTATCATCGGGCTGGCCCTGCTCCCGGAAACCGCCCCGCGCAAGTTAAAAGGCGAATATCACAACTGGGGAGGTTAGACACGTTCAGCGCCTTCGTAGTTAGAAGGCGCTGTCTATACTCTTAGTGACGGTTTCACTGTCATCCGTGTCTTAACTCGCGTTGGAAATAATCGGTTTGGCTTATTAAAGCGATAGTCGCCCCAGTTGGAACCATTGTTGTTGTTATAACTACTTAGCTGAGGGCAAAACAACGAGGTGATAATCCTCGGTGGCGCCCCATAAGCTTGGCTGGTTTCCAGCATTGACTGTTCCAAGGGGAAATAATGACTTTACTACGCACAATCAAGCACGCTGCCCTACTCTCTTCCGCGTTGGCATTCGCCGGTGTGGCCCATGCCGCAACGATTCAAACTGTTCAAATGAATGAAGTCTTTGCCGATGGCACTTCTAAACCCGCCGGAACCATCACGGTTGAAGCAACCCAGTACGGCGTACTGTTTACGCCTAACCTGAAGGGCCTGCCGCCGGGCATCCACGGCTTCCACGTCCACACCAATCCGGACTGCGGCCCGGCTAAGCAAGACGGCAAAATGGTGGCCGGTCTGGCCGCCGGTGGGCATTTCGACCCGGCCCATACTGGCAAGCATGAAGGCCCGTGGGGCAACGGCCACTTGGGCGACCTACCCGCGCTGTATGTCGGCATGGACGGCACCGCGACTTACCCGGTCATGGCTCCTCGCCTGAAAATCTCTGACGTTAATGGCCACTCGCTGATGATCCACGCGGGTGGCGACAACCATTCTGACCATCCGGCCATGCTCGGCGGTGGCGGGGCGCGCATGGTGTGTGGTGTGACTAAATGGTAAGTATCACGCGTCCACGTTTAGCATTAGCCACGTTAGCCCTGCTGTCAGTCGGCGCATGGGCGGGTAACAGCGACGCCGTGGCGGGCAGCTGGAAAATGGCCTCTTGGGAGAAGTTACAGACCCAGCTCTATGCGCGCGGGGTGCAGATTTATCGCTGCGCCGCCAACGACGACAACCAGACCGGCAAGTGGGTGTTTCAGGCACCAGAGGCCGATCTGTTTAGCGATAAAGCCATGACGGATTTAGTCGCCAAACACTTCGACGGCCCACAGTGGCAGGCGCTGGACGGCAGTCAGGTGAGCGGCAAAGTCCGCGCCACCAAGGCCGCACCCGATACCAATGACATTCCGTGGTTGATTCTGTCCGGCTCGTCGCACCAGCTGCCGGGCATCTTCGCGCACGTCTCGACTATTCAGCGCGTTGACACCCACGGCGGTACCTCCGGCAAAGCGATTTGCGCCAAGGCGCAGTACGGCGCGACCCTCAAAGTGCCTTATACCGCGACCTATCGCTTCTTCACATCCTAAACAAATGTTAAACAGAAACGGGCTGAGTGACTCAGTCCGTTTCATTACGAAGGTTTAAGCTTGTTCCCCTTCTTTTCGCCGCTTACACTCACTCAAAAATCGATCATTTCCGGATTATTCCGAGTCGGTCGCCACAATAAGAAAAATCGTTATCCTCATGCAAACAACCATAAGATTAATGCTCGCCGACGATCACGTTCTGATGCGCGAAGGGCTAAAACAGATTTTTAATCTGGATAAACAACTGACCGTGGTCGCGGAAGCAGGCAACGGCGAAGAGGTTTTAGCCGCGCTGGCGCAGACTGAATGCGACATTTTGCTGCTCGATCTCTCCATGCCCGGCATCAGCGGGACAGAGATGGTGCGCAAAATTGCCAAAGATTGGCCGAGCCTGCCGGTGCTGGTCCTGAGCATGTATAACGAGCCGCAGGTGGCAATGACCGTGCTTAACAGCGGCGCGCAGGGCTTTATCACCAAGGATCAGGACCCGCAAACCCTGCTCAACGCCATTCATCGCGTCAGCCAGCATCAGCGCTATATCGATCCCAGTCTGGCGGAGGCGATCATTTTCTCCAACGGCGACACCAGCGAGCAATATCGCTACGCCACCCTTTCCCAGCGTGAGAAGCAGATCCTCTCCATGCTGACGCGCGGCGACAGCATTAACGCCATCGCCGACGCGTTGAAAATCAGCAATAAAACGGTGAGTACGCACAAGGCGCGGATGGTGGAAAAGATGCAGTTCAGCAGTAATGCCGAAATGATCCGTTTCGGCATTAAACATAACCTTTCTTAATATGATGCTGGTAATTCACCCGTGATGCGCACGTGAGTTCCCTGCTGCGGCTGGCTACAAAACTGTAATTCCCAACCCAGCATGGTGCAACGCTCGCGCATGCCCAGCAGGCCAAAAGCGGTAGAAGGCACGCTGTTGACGTCAAAGCCCTGGCCATTGTCGCGCACGTCAATAGCCAGCGAACTCCCGGTCTGAACCACTTTGATATGCACACGGCTGGCCTGCGCGTGGCGATATACATTGGTCAGCGACTCCTGCACCACGCGGAAAATCGCCGTGGTGTGCTCGTCGGAAAGCGCAATGTCATCCTCGCTCACCTCCAGCGTACAGCAGCAGTCGCGGTGATATTTATTCGACTCATCGCGCAGCCATCTTAGCGCCGGGATAAGGCCCATGTTGAGTACCGCCGGACGCAGAATAGTCGACAGGTCGCGCACAACGCGAATGGTACCGTCGACAATATCCTTCAGCGCCTGCATCTGCTCGCTGCACTCACGCCCTTCGGCATGCATCAGCGAGATTACCACCCGCAGCGTACTCAGTCGCTGGCCCAGCTCGTCATGAATTTCGCGGGCGATGTGCTTGCGCTCGTTCTCCACGCTGACCTGAATTTGCTGGGTCATCTGGCGCAGCTGCTCGTGGGTGCGTTTCAGCAGTTGGTCATCTTTGAACTGGCGAGTAATGTCCTGGCCGGTGATCAGCACTGATTTCAGCACGTGGCGATCGCTAAATTCCGGGATGAAGCGCAGCTGAAGAATCGACTCCTCTTCGCCATCGAGCTTGCGTAACACGTTCTCGAACAGCTTGCCGGTCTGCACTACGGAGCGCACCGACAGGGCGATTTGTTGGAACAACAGGCTGTTTTCCAACACGTTTTGTAATGTCTGCCCCACCAGCGGGCCGTCGACATAGTCCAGCCAGCGCTGGGCCGCCTCATTGGCGTACAGACAGCGCAGATGAGTATCCACGCGCAGCATAACGTCGGGCACGTTTTTCAACATGCCGCGCAGGCTGTTTTCGCGTTCGTAGTAAAAGCGGTGTAAATCGTTGCGGTGGCGCGTGTCGCAAATCACTACGGTCGCGTGCTGGCGCTGTTGGTAGATAAATCGGCTGGTGCAGACTTCAGCGGGAATAATGCCCTGCGTCTGGGTGGCATAAAAAACGTTAAATTTGTCGCCGTAGCTGGTGGTTTCCACTTGCCACAGCAGGGCCAAAATATTCTGTTCCTGATGCCCATGCAGAAAAGAGAGTATGTCTTTGCCATACAGCGTCTGGGCGGTTTCGCCCATTAGCTTCATCGCATGTCGGTTGGCGTAGGCGATCCGATTGTTGTCATCAATGATGTAAACCGATTCGCGCAAATTCTCGAAAGCCGCGTCGGTCAGATTGGTAGCGGCAGATAACTCTTCATGCTGCGGTTGGTTTTCTAGCATTGCCGGTTGATCCTTTGGCGCATTAACATCACCCTGCGTTCACAGAACAGGGCAACGTTATTGGCGACCAATTTTCATATTTTTCATGTGAAATTAGAAAGCGATATCCGGATCAAGCTCGTTTCGCAGTGACTGACGCAGGCGCGACAGCCGGGAACGGACGGTGCCAATCGGGATTGCCATTTCGAGCGCTACTTCCTGATAGCTAATATCACCGTCGACGATCAGCTGTAACATTTGCTGGGATTCTTCGGGTAGGTGCGCCACAACGCTGAGCACTTTGGTTAAGGTGCGGTGCCCGGCAGTGAGGTCATCTGGCTTGTCGTGGCAAGGCAGTTGGCTCAGCAGTTCATCGCTTAACTCATCGTGCAGGAAACTGGTGGCCCGCGATTTATAATAATTGCGCACCAGATTCAGCGCAATGCCGAAAACCCACGTCTCAGGGCGAGAAGCGCCCGAATACTTATGCTTGTTTTTCAACACTTCCAGCCACGTAGACTGAACTAAGTCCTCCACGTCAGCGTAGTTTGCCACGCGTTTACGGATGAAGTTAATCAGGCGCTTTTCCTGCTGGCTCATCACGCTCTCCCAACGAACTACCGGCACCGGCTGCGGGAAAGGCTGATCCACGTAGTGCATTTCATAATCTAATAATGCTGACATTTGAGAACTCCTTATAAGGGATGGAGTTACTCCTATAGCAAGCGCCGTGCCAGCATAAAAAACCACTTTAACCCATTGATTTATATAAATCACAAAGACGTATTAGGACCATTCTGAGTCTGAAGCGACACAGCTTTTTTAGCCACTTGTGCAACTTTTGACACAAATCCATCCCGGCTTTAAAAATTTCAATTCCTACGGAACCGCGCCGCATTACGCACCACACAACTGCATTGACCTGTAGAGGTGTTTATGCGAATTCATCCCCCCCTTCCGAAAGTACATCACCAGATTCAGCCGACGGCCGATGAGCTGAATGACATTGATGGCGGCGATAGCGACGACAGCGGTAAGAGCGTCACCACTCTGCGCAAGGTGAAATCACCGGCGGTGGAATTTGCCGAAGCCATGGAGAAAGGCGGGACCCAGCTGGCGGAGTCGATCGAAAGCCGTTCGAAGATTGACGAACAGCGCGCGGCGAATAACCGCCCGACGGGACGGCTGCGGGTGGCTATCGACAAAATCGAGCGCCTGACCGAGCTGTATCAGCTGCTGGACAACCAACCCTCTGCGACCCAAAGCAGGCAGCAAGGAGCGATTGACGCCCTGACCTCACGCAGCGGCGGCGCCACGCCGGAAGAGTATGTGTCTGCCGCCGACGGCGACCCGGCGGTGGCGGATACGCTGCTGCGCATGTCATTGGAGAAGGCGCAGAAGAGTCAGGACAGCGCGGCGATTGAAAGTATTCAGCAGGCGCTGGCCAGCCTTGGCAGCAAGTTCGGCGAACAGATTGCCGCTGGCGTAAACACCGCCGCCGCTATTTCTCTATTTACTACCCAGCCTGAGCAGAAACAGGCGATGCGCCAAATCTATTACAACTCGGTGATTGGTCAGCAATCCTCGGGGTCGATTTTCGACGCCCTGCTCGATAAGTTCGGCAAAGAGGGGTTCATGCCCGCCCTGCGCACCTTGCAACGCGCGCTAGCTGACGACATTGCCGCGCTGGCTCCGTCGATGACGCCGGTGGCGCTGCGCAAAGTGCTGAGCGGCCTGAATGACACGCGCTCCATTACCCACACCATGGCAGCGGTCGATACCCTGTTGCAGCGCATGAACAGCAAATATCCGCACATCTCTCTCGACGGCTCGCAGCTGACCCGCCGCCTGCTCAACCTGACCCAGAACGGCTTCTACGCCCGCGACCTGACCAATCTTGGGCAGGAAGTGGCTGGCCCGCAGCCGCAGCATCAGTCGGTGTTTTTCAACCAGCTTTTGCCGCTGTTGCAACAACTGCCGGCCACCCTGTGGCGCGACGATAAGAACCGTGGCAGCGCGCTAACCATGCTGCGCTCGCTGATTGGTGAGTACGTCACTTGGGAACAGAAAATGGCCCGACAAACTAAAACATCCACCGGCGGCTAATGCCCGTTCGTTACCCATTTTGAGCATGGAGATGGCCTGAGGCTGTAGATGAATACCCTATTTAACCTGTTAAATAAAATTGCCATCAGCGCGATGCAGCGCTCAGAAATTGTCGGGGCGGCTATCGCACTGGCGATCGTGTTCATGCTGATTATTCCGCTGCCGCTGCCCCTGATTGACGTGCTGATTGCCGTCAACATTAGCCTGTCTTCGCTGCTTATCGTGCTGGCGATGTACCTGCCAAAACCGCTAGCCTTCTCGACCTTCCCGGCGGTGCTGCTGCTGACCACTATGTTTCGCATGGCGTTGTCGATTTCCACCACTCGCCAAATCTTGCTGCAACAGAACGCCGGGCACATTGTGCAGGCGTTCGGCGACTTCGTGGTGGGCGGCAACCTGGCCGTGGGTCTGGTGGTGTTCTTGATTCTGACCGTGGTCAACTTTCTGGTTATCACCAAGGGGTCTGAGCGCGTGGCGGAAGTGGCGGCGCGTTTCACCCTCGACGCCATGCCGGGCAAGCAGATGTCCATCGACAGCGACCTGCGCGCCGGCATGATCAACGTGCAGCAGGCGAAAAAGCGCCGTGAAGATTTAGCCAAGGAGAGCCAGCTGTTCGGTGCCATGGACGGCGCGATGAAGTTCGTTAAAGGCGACGCCATCTCCGGCTTGGTCATCCTGTTCATCAATATGATCGGCGGCTTCTGTATCGGCGTTTTACAGCTGGATATGGCGGCGGGCGACGCGATGCACACCTACTCGATCCTGACCATCGGTGACGGCCTGATTGCCCAGATCCCCGCCCTGCTGATCTCGCTGACCGCCGGGATGATCATCACCCGCGTGTCGGGTAACGATGAGATTCAGGACAACAACATTGGTCGCGAGATCACCGAGCAGCTCACCAGTCAGCCGAAAGCCTGGATCATCTCCTCGTTCGGCATGCTGTGCTTCGCCCTGCTGCCGGGAATGCCGACGGTTATCTTTATTATTCTGGCCGCCATCACCTGTACCACCGGCTCCTTCCAGCTGTGGAGCGCGCGCAAGAAGGCCTCGCAGGTGGTGCATGAAGGGGGCGACGCCGTCGCACCTGACATGAACGGCAGCGAAGATCTGCGCTCCTTCAATCCGTCTCGCTTCTTCCTGCTCAGCTTCCCGGCAGCGCTCAATGGCGACCCGATGGTGGAGCAAATCACGGAAGAGATCCGCCGCATGCGTAACCGCATTGTCTATCGCTACGGATTTACTCTGCCGCCGTTCAATGTGGAATTCACCACCGCCATGCCTGACGACGAGTTTCGTTTCAGCGTGTATGAAATCCCACAGGTGATCGCCAGCCTTAGCCGCGATCGCTACGCCGTGGATTCGCGCTGGCTGACCGAAGAGCAGCGCAATGAGAACAACGGCCGCATGCCGGGCAACGAGCGCCGCAACGAAGGCCAATTCCTGTGGCTCAGTGACAACGACAGTCTGCTGCAACAGAAAGAGATCCCGGTGTGGAGCGCCTCCCAGCTGCTGCTCACCCGCATGGAGCAGGCGCTGTTCGCCAACAGCCCGCGCTTCCTCGGCTTGCAGGAAACCCGCGCCATTCTGGGCTGGCTGGAGAGCGAGCAGTCTGAGCTGGCGCAGGAGTTCCAGCGCATCTTCCCTCTGCCGCGCCTGACCGCCGTGTTGCAGCGTCTGGTGGCGGAACGCATCCCACTGCGCGCGGTGCGCAGCATTACTGAATCGCTGATTGAGCACGGCCAGCACGAGCGCGACGTCAACCTGCTGGTCGATCAGGTGCGCATCGACATGAAAGAGCACATTTGCCACCAGTATGCCGGTGACGACGGCATGCCGGTCTGGCTGTTGACGCCGGAAACCGAAGAAGTGCTGCGCGACAGCCTGCGTCAGACCCAGAGCGATACCTTCTTCGCACTGGATCAACAGCAGCACTCCCAATTACTAGAACGCCTAAGAGAGATCTTCTCACCCTTTGATTCGTTATCCGGCGTGCTGTTAACGGCGCAAGACTTACGCAGCCCGCTACGCATGTTGATTCAGGATGAATTCAACCATGTACCTGTCCTGTCGTTTGCCGAGCTGCAGTTCAATCTGCCGGTGAACGTGCTGGGCCGTATTGAGCTGAATACTTCACTCGAATCCTTCAACGCATAAGGACGTCATCATGTATGAGCTCAGAGTCTTAAATGGTCTTCATGAAGGTGCCGCACTCCCCCTCAGCGGCAACCTGTGGTGGATAGGCAACGCGGTCGAGAGCGACCTGCAACTTTGTGACAATGGCATCAAGGCGCGCCACTGTCAGCTCATGCGTCAAGACGACCCCTCGGGTCAGCCCGCTCAGTGGCAGATTCAGGCCGAAGACGGCGTGGTGTGCAATCGCGAAGGCGAGCGCCAGACCATGCCGTTCACAATCGTGCCGGGAGAGATTTTCACCCTCAGCGGCGTGTGGATCTGTCTGGAAGCCGCCGAAGCCGCGTGGGCCAGCGGCCCGGCCATCATCCAGCCTGCGGCGCAGTCCGTGGCCCAGCCCGAGCTGGCATTTCAGGCTGCCAGCAACGATGGCCGCATTGCGCCAACTCCGACGAAAAAATCGCTGATCAAACGCCTGCTGCCACCGTGGGCGCAGATCACCGCCGTGTCGCTGATGCTGCTGTTTGCCATCACTGTGACCAGCTGGATTTTACAGCCGGGCATGGCGGAACAAAGCACCGACACCACCGCGCAAATCAGCAAGCCGCGCCTCGACGATCAGGCCGCCATGCGCGCCGTGGTGGATCACATGCTGCGCGAGCGCCAGCTGAACAATCAGGTGAAAATCGACACGTCGCAAAAAGGCATTATCCTGCGCGGCTCGCTGGCTAAAGAACAGTTACCCATTGTCCAAAGAATGGTCGACAACGTGGAGAACAACTATCAGTTGGGCGTGCCGTTGATTAACGACACTGAGGCGCGCGCCACCACCCTGCCATTCCGCATTACGCAAATCACCGACGGCAGCAAGGCCAATATCGTCACTGACGACGGCCAGCGCTTGTTCGTGGGCGACGAGCACGACGGCTTCCGCTTAGTGCGCATCAGCGCGAGCGAAGTGCAGTTTAGCGGGCAGGACAATAGCGACATCACGGTGAACTGGTAATGAACGCCTCCGACGCACTGGACAGCTGGTATCAGCAACGCTCGCAGGCGCTGGGTGCCGTTTCGGCGGTGACCGCCAGCGGCAAAATTACCGGCATCAACGGCATTTTGCTGGAGAGCAGTTTGCCGCAGGCGCGCATTGGCGACCTCTGCCGCGTCAGCCGCAGCGGTGACGAAGAGATGATGGCGGAAGTGGTGGGCTTCAATCCGCATCACACCCTGCTTTCGGCGCTCGGTCCGCTGGACGGCGTGGCGCAAGGGGCCAAGGTGGTGCCGCTGTTCCAGCCGCACAGCATCGCGGTGTCCGAAGCGCTGCTCGGCAGCGTGCTCGACGGATTTGGCCGCGCCATTGATGAAGAGAGCATTTCAGCTTTTGCCTTATCCAGCGAACACCCTAATGCCACGCCGGTGCTGGGCGACGCCCCCTCCCCGACCGACCGCCCGCGCATCGACACCGCGCTGACCACCGGCATTCGCGCCATCGACGGCCTGCTGACCATCGGCGTGGGCCAGCGCGTCGGCGTGTTCGCCGGTGCCGGTTGCGGCAAAACGACCCTGCTGGCCGAGCTGGCGCGCAATACGCCGTGCGACGCCATTGTCTTCGGGCTGATTGGCGAGCGTGGCCGCGAGCTGCGCGAATTCCTCGACCACGAGCTTGACGCCGAGCTGCGTAGCCGCACCGTGCTGGTCTGCTCCACCTCGGACCGCAGCAGCATGGAGCGCGCCCGCGCGGCCTTTACCGCCACCTCGATTGCCGAAGCCTTTCGCGACAGCGGCAAAAGCGTGCTGTTAATCATCGACTCCCTGACCCGTTTCGCCCGCGCCCAGCGTGAAATCGGTCTGGCGCTGGGCGAACCGCCGGGGCGCGGCGGCCTGCCTCCGTCGGTTTACACCCTGCTGCCCGGCCTGCTGGAGCGCGCGGGGAAAACCTCTAAAGGCTCGATTACCGCGCTCTATTCCGTGCTTATCGAGCAGGACTCGATGAATGACCCTGTGGCGGACGAAGTGCGCTCGCTGATTGACGGTCACATCGTGCTGGCCCGCCGTCTGGCCGAGCGCGGCCACTATCCGGCGATTGACGTGTTAGCCAGCCTGAGCCGCACCATGTCCAGCGTGGTGGAAAAATCCCAGATGCAGGACGCCTCGCTGGTGCGCCAGCTGATGTCCTCCTATCAGCAGGTTGAAATGCTGATCCGCCTCGGCGAATACCAGCCCGGCAACGACGCCATGGTGGACGCCGCCGTGGTGGCGCAGGACGCCATCAATGCCTATTTGCGTCAGGCGGGCCGCTCGCCGACCGCCTTCGAAGATGTTCGTTACGCCCTTGCTGAGGTAAGCCGCTATGCGCCGACACATTGATGCTGAAACCCCGCCAGAGCCCGATCTGCAAGCCGAAGAGCTGCACCGCATTCTCAAAGTGCTGCTGCCGATCCGCAAACAACGCCTGAGCCGCAGTGAGCGCCTGCAACGCGCCGAGGCCGCCAAGCTGGTGGCCTGCGACCACGCGCTGAGCGCCGGTGAAGTGAAACTCACCGAGCATCGCGAGCACTACAGCACCGCCAGCGAGCTGGTGGATGCCCAGCACGTCGGCCAAACCGAGGCCTTAAACAAGCTGCGTAAGGCCCTGAATGATGAGCAGTCGCGCCGCCTCGCGGTCCAGCAGCAACAGCATCAACTGGCGCAGTTAGACGCCGACCGCCAACAGCAGCAGCTTCAGAATGAAAGCGCCCAGCGCGACGTCACCCTGCGCCAGCGCGAAGTGGAAAAAGTGGAGTATCTGCTCCAGCAACATCAAGGGAATCACTCATGATGCATCGCCCTCTGCTTCATCCATTGGCCCCCGTGGCCCGCCCGCCGCAGCACCATAACAGCGACGAGCAGGCCGAGGCTCAGGCGAGAAACCGCCCGGACCCGACGCCGAATGACAACAAGCCGAAAGCACCCGCGCAGCCTAAAAATCTGCCGTTTACACCGGCATCGAGCCAGCAGAGCAGCCGCCCTTCTGCGCCGTCACGCGGTGCGGACAAACAGCGGCTGAACCGCGATAAAGACGATTTCGCCAGCCTGCTCTCCGGTGACGACCAACCGCTGGCCCCACTGCTGCCGGTGATGCTGACCGACAACAACGCCGGGCAAAGCTTCCAGCCGATGCTGTCGGAAACCAGCGAAACCGCGCCATCTGCCCCGCCTCCGGCCTGCTGGCAGATTGTCGAACCGGCGCTGACGGAGGGTATCGACAAGCAGCCCGCCTTCCCGGCGACCTTCAGCCTGCTGCTACCGCAGCTGGGGGAGGTCACCGCGCAGGTGAACCAAAACACCAGCGGCGAGCTGGAAGTCGCGCTGGCCTTCTCACGCGGCAGTTTTGAGGCGGTGCGCGGCGCACAGGAGAACTGCGGCCGCTCGCTATCGCAGCGTCTGGGGCAGCGAGTTCGGCTGCGCTTCAACCTGCAAGACGGCCGCCCGCAGGACAGCACGCAGGATAAATGGGCATGAGTTCACTCTTTTTTAGACAGCAAAGCCGCGCTGAGGCCGATGCCCGCCGCTGGATAGGTAAGGGCCAGACACTGGCCTTCTTCCATGACAATCAGCCCGGCGAGCTGAGTCTTCGCCTGAGCGAGAACGCCGCCAGCGACGCCGATTGGCAGCGTTTTAGCTGTGCGGCGGGCACGCTGGCATTTAGCGATTTCGCCCCGCTGTTCTCCCTGCTCAGCGAATGCCCGGCGATGAGCGGCGACAGCGATGACGACGGCGAATGGTACTGGGGGCTGTTCAATCAGAGCCTGTTTAGCGAGGTGGCGTCGCTGTTTGGCAGCCTGCGCCCGCTGAACTCGGCATCCGGCAGCCCGGACGCGCTCTGCTTGCAGATGCAGGTCAGCTTTGCCGGTCAGCAGGCTCGCAGCCAGCTGCGCCTGTCGGCCGAAACCCTTAACCGGCTGGCGGCCACGCCCGGCTGGCAGCCACAAGGCGCGGCGCTGATTGAGGCCCTGCCGCTCAATTTGCCTCTGGTGGTGGCGACCTTCTCGCTGCCGCTGGAGGAGATAACCCAATTACAGGCAGGTGATGTTCTGCGTGCGCCCTCTTCGCACTTCAGCGTTGAAGGTGACGGCGTGATTAACATCGGACAATTGGCACTGCACGGAGCGTTACAACCTTCGCCCGACTCCCCGCACAGCGCCTACTTTTCACTTTACGATATCAAGGAGTTAACCATGAGCTATCCAAATGACCCACTGCTGCCTGAAGATGAAGATAATCCCTATCCACACGTGGATGAGACGGAGTCAGGGTATTACGCGCAAAGCGAAATGCACGGCGACATCGGCGGTGAGAGTCAGCTCAACGTGGCGCTTAACGCCCTGCCGCTGGAGTTAAGCATTCGCTGCGGGCAGCTCAAACTGACGCTGGGCGAATTGCAGCAGTTGGACGTCGGCTCGACGGTGGTGGTGGATAACGTCACGCCGGGCGCGGCCATGCTGTGTCACGGCAGTTTCCCGATTGCCAAAGGGGAGTTGGTTAACGTCGATGGTCGCCTTGGATTGCAATTGACCAGTATCATCAATAACCAGCCTGTTGGCGCCGAGAAAGGTGTGTAATGACCACCGACCTGAATGCCTTTAACCCGCTGGCGCTGGCGCTGCTGCTTGGCGCGCTATCTTTAATGCCGCTGGCGTTAATGATCACCACCAGCTTTTTAAAGATTTCCATTGTGCTGATGCTGACGCGAAACGCCCTCGGCGTGCAGCAGATCCCGCCAAACATGGCGCTCTACAGCATCGCGCTGGCCGCCACCTTGTTCGTGATGGCCCCGGTGTTTAACGGCATGCACCAGCGGTTTACCGACCGGCCGATAGACACCACGTCGTCTGAAAAGCTGGAAAGTACTTTAGCCAATGGCATTCAGCCCCTGACCGTCTTTATGCAGCACAACACGGACGCCGATATCGAGACGCACTTGCAGGAGAATACCCAGCGCATGTGGCCGAAGGATATGGCGGATTCGGCGGTGAAAGATCGCAATAACCTGATGCTGCTGATCCCGGCTTTTGTGCTGTCCGAGCTGCAAAGCGGTTTTAAAATCGGCTTCCTGATCTTCATCCCCTTCGTGGTTGTCGACCTGATTGTCTCCAACGTGCTGCTGGCGCTGGGGATGCAAATGGTGTCGCCAATGACCATCTCGTTACCGCTAAAAATTCTGTTATTTGTGATGGCCAACGGCTGGACGCGCCTGCTCGACGGGCTGTTCTACAGCTATTTGTGACGCTTTTGAGGGTGAGGAAGTATGGATATTATCTACATGTTTAAGCAGGCGATGGTGCTGGTGGTGATGCTCTCCGCGCCGCCGCTGGCCGTGGCGGTGATCATCGGGATCATCATCTCGCTGTTGCAGGCGGTGATGCAGTTGCAGGACCAGACGCTGCCTTTCGCCATCAAGCTGGTGGCGGTGGGGGCCACCCTTGCCCTGACCGGGCGCTGGATTGGCGTTCAGCTGCTGGATCTCACCCAGTCCGCCTTCGCCATGATGGCCACAGTGAACGCGCCATAAGATGTTAAGTACGCTGATGCACGGCCTGTTCAGCCATATTTTGGCGCTGGGCTTTGGCATAGCCCGGATTTTCCCCTGCCTGCTGATTGTACCGGCCTTCTCCTTTTTCACCCTAAAAGGCATGGTGCGCAGCGCGATCATTGTTTCGCTGTCGCTGTTTCTGGTTCCGGCGCTGCAACCCGCGGTATCGGCGCTGTCGGAAGATCCTTACGTGCTGCTGGGTATCGCCATGAAAGAGGTGGTGATCGGCATGTTCCTCGGCATCCTGCTCTCCCTGCCCTTCTGGATCTTCGAATCCGTCGGCGCACTGTTTGATAACCAGCGCGGGGCGATGTCCGGCGGCCAGCTCAACCCGTCGCTCGGCCCCGACGTCACCATTATCGGCCATATGCTGCAACAGTGGTTCATCATGCTGATGATGCTCAGTTTCGGCCTGTCGCTGATGACTCAGGTGATCTGGGATAGCTACCGGCTCTGGCCGCTGGAGTCCTGGCTGCCGAGCTTCACCGCACAGGGCTTCAGCTACTTCCTCGACCTGCTGGCCGATATGTTCACCCACATCGTGCTGTTCGCCGCGCCGCTGGTTTTGGTGCTGATGCTGCTCGACTTCTGCGTCGGCGTGCTGAGCATTTACAGCCCGCAGCTGCAGGCCACGGTGCTGACCGTGCCGCTGAAAAGCATCGTCGGCATTCTGTTTTTCCTGATGTATTTGCCGACGCTGGAATACCTCGCCAACCACCAGCTCTCGACATTCCATGACCTGATTGCCCATCTGGCGCTGGTCTTCCCGAAAGGAGGTCCTCTTTAGTGGCCGAAAAAACGGAGAAAGCTTCCCCCCAGAAACTTCAGGAAGCGCGACGCAAGGGGCAAGTCAGTCAGAGTCAGGACATCCCCAAGCTGCTGATTATGCTTGGCGTGACCGAAACCGTGTTCGCTATGGTGGATGAGAGTCTGGAGAAGCTAGAGGCGCTGATCGTGCTGCCGCTGCAACGCCTCGACCAGCCGTTCGACGCGGCGCTCAATGATATTGTCGGCAGCGCCCTGCTGCTGGTGGCGGTGTTTTTCATGATGACGCTGGGGGTGGCGGTGCTGCTGCGCATCGTCGGCGGCTGGGCGCAGTTCGGCCCGCTGTTCGCCACCGAGGCGTTGCAGCTCAAACTGGACGCGCTGAACCCAATGGGCAAGTTCAAGCAGATGTTTTCTGGCCGCCAGTTTGTGCAGCTGCTGGTGAGTATTCTAAAAGCCGTGGTGATGGCCTTTGTATTCTACAAGTTGATCACCCCAAAACTGGGGGAGATTGCCGAGCTGTCGACCACTTCGCTGGAGGGCTTTATCCACGCCGCCGTCGAGATCCTTGAGAAGCTCACTCGCACCATTTTTGGCGTACTGCTGGCCTTTGGCGTGGCGGACTACGGGCTGCAAAAATACTTCTTCCTCAAGCAGAACCGCATGAGTATGGAAGACCTGAAAAACGAGTATAAACAGAACGAAGGCGACCCGCACACCAAGGGCCACCGCAAACAGCTGGCGCAGGAGTTAGCCAACGAAGCGCCGAAAAAACGCGTCGCGCCGGCCGATGTGGAAAACGCCGACGTGCTGCTGATCAACCCTACCCACTTCGCCGTCGGCCTCTACTATCGCCCGGACGAAACGCCGCTGCCGAAGCTGGTGTTTAAGACCGAAGATGAGGAAGTGCGCGAAGTGATCAAAATGGCGCACGACGCCAAAATCCCGGTCATTCGCTATATCTGGCTGACTCGCACCCTCTACCGCACCACCCGCGAAGGGGCTTACATCCCGCGCGAAACCCTCAAAGCCGTGGCTCAAATCTACCGCCTGCTGCGCGAGTTGGAAGAGCAGGTTAGCGACCAAATTATTGAATACGAAGAGTGAAATCACGAACGAAAATGCCCAATAAAAAAGGCGACCTATGAGAGTCGCCAAAGAGGGTAATGCTGGTAAAACTTCTTATTATCAACTATTAACGACATCCTTGTCGTTCGGCACAACGAGAGGTACTAAGGTTTTAAACCAGTTGATTCATGGCCGCTTTGTTGATGTTACCGGCGGTCATTGCAGCGTCCATCCCGACCGAAGAACCACCAACGCCGCGCAGTTGCAGGTTCGGGTTGCCCATGTCGCCTTCCATCACGCTTTTCATCATGCCTTTGGCCTGCTGGAATTTTTTCACTGAGTCATCGCTCAGCATACCGCCGTTGCTCAGGGCATCTTCCCAGCTGCTGTTATGCTTGTTACCGCCCACCAGCCCAGGCAGTTTACCGGCGTCCGGCTTGCCAAAGATGTCTGGGTATTGGTCCATGAATTTACCCATTTCTTTGGCGGTTTCTTTCGAGCCACCTTCGATTTTATTCATGCCCGGGAAAGGGCCACTTTTGGCGGTCATATCGTCAATTTGTTGCAGACCGGCTTTGTTAGACATCGCGCTGCCCATCTGGTTACCCAGCTGCTGGAAGTTGCCCGGGCCTTGCATAGAAGCCGGGCTAAACTGGGACTGCTGTGGCGGCATCGCCAGGCCCGGGCCGCCGAAGCCGCCAGGCCCGCCGGTAGCGCCCATGCCGCCACCCTGTGATGGGTTGCTTAGGCCATTTTGCATCCCCTGACTGAACGCGCCAGCGTTAGCCTGACCCGCTTGGCCTGACTGGCCGTTAAACGGCGAATTCTGCGGCGTGATGCCCAAATCTTGCATGACTTCTGCCAGCAATTGTTGCAGCGAGCTGCCGCCGCCTTGTTGACCGCCAACCGGTGAGCCGCCGCCAAAACCGCCGCCCTGACCTCCACCGAAACCGCCCTGATTACCAAAGCCGCCCTGGTTGCCCTGTGCGCCCTGCGCACCATGCTGGCCGCCGAACAGCGCGTTAGTAATGGCAGCAGCCAGTTGAGACATAAAGTCACCGCCGCCCGAGTTCAGCGGGCTGAAGCTTTGCGTTGGCGCGGAGTTTCCAGATAACGGAACGGTAAAGGTCAGGGCACCGCCAATAGCATTATTCATTTTGTCGCCTCTCACTATCGTGGATATGTAGGAAAATGGGCATCTGCTAAAGATGTCCGGACTCGCTAACAATGTGCAGAAGTCTGATGATTAAGTGACAAAATCGGCTCTTGGGTTCCCCAATTCGGCAGGGAAATGCGCTTTATTTATGCGATAAATGGCAAAAGAAAAGTGAGAAATGATAAGAGATAAAAACTAGAAAAATCAGAAAACTGCGCCGTGTGCAATAAGCTGCACACGGCGCGTAGAGTTAACGACCGACCGGGATTTGAGAATAATCCTGAACGCCGCTGCGGATATCCGACGGCCACCAGATAGTCAGACTGTGCGGGTTAGACAAAGGACGGCAGGCCGCCTTGTCACAGCCGTTGTCATTGGAGGCCGCGCAGGCGCTGAGCAACAGGCTGGCTACCGCGAGTAATGCTAAACGAATCTTCATTGCAGCTCCTTAACGGGTGGTGCTCAGCAGAGAGGTACGGGTACGGCGAGCCGTGCCGCGCGACTCATACGCCACATAGATTTCAGCCGACTGGCCCGGTGCCAGCGACGCACTTGGCCAGACCGACACCGCCAGCACGTCCTGACCACGGCAGCTTGCTTCGTCGAAACGCAGCGGGGCCAGCGAGGTGTTGCGCACGAGTCCGACGGTGATCTGCACGTTTTTGTTGCTAAACCACTGGCTGTGCGAGGTGTCGTAAGCAATGCCGCGCAGCGGGTCGCACAGGGTGTTGATGCCCACGCCCTCGCCGCCCGGATTAAAGCCCGCCGGGATATCGCTCTCGGCCAAGTCGCGCATTGCGGATTCGACGTCATTCTTAATCGAGCCATATTTCTGGCGGCGCTGTACTTCTTCCAGCGAGCCATTCAGCTGGGAGCGGAACTCGTCGCCGATGTAGCGCGACGGGTCCACCTGATCCCCCACCAAGTGCGGCGTGATGATAAACAGGCGTTCGCGCTGCGAGGTTTCATGGCGCGTCGACGTGAACAATTTACCAATCAGCGGAATGCTGCCGAGGATGGGGATCTTATGCTCTTCGTCGCCGGTTTCACGCGAGTGGAAACCGCCCATGACCAGCGAGTTTTTCTCCTGAACCTGCGCCTGCGTGCTCACCACCGCGCGGCTGTCGCCGGTGGCCTGGCCGTCATCCCCCTTGTCCAGCTTGCCGTCTTCAACGTCAACAATCAGCTCAACCGTCGATTTGCCGCCGTTATCGATGGCGCGCGGGATCACCTGCAAGCTGGTACCCGCGGTCACTGGCGTGACGTTGGCCACGCGCTCGCCGACCGTGGAGATAAAGGCGGTCTGGCTGAAGTCGATCACCGCAGGCTGGTTTTCCAGCGTCAGCACCGACGGGTTCGCAACGATTGAGGCGTTGCCGTTGCCCTCCAGCGCCTGCACCTGGGCGAAGAAGCGCTGATAGTCGGTAACGAACAGCGTACTGCTGCCGTCGAGCAAGGTTGAACCAGCGGTGATGTTGCCGAAGCTACCGCCGAGGTTGGCGGAGAGCGCCGACATGGCGTGGCGGTCGACGTCAACGATCAGCGCATCAATCTCAATCAGCTTCTGCGGCACGTCGATTTGCGAAATCAGCGCCTGATACTGCTCGCGTTTTTTTGGATCATCGCGCACCAGCAGGGCGTTGTTACGCACGTCGGCGGAAACCAGCGGGTTCAGGCCGCTTTTGCCATCGTCAAAATCATCGTTGGAGCCGCGCGGATCGCCACTCTGGATCAGGCTGGAGAGAATGCTGTCCGCCTGCTGCTGCGACAACTGGCTCAGGCCGTCTTGCCCGTTACCGCTGGCCTTCACGCCCTGCGCGCTTTTATTGTTTTTCTTCCCCAACAGCTCGTTGAGGATGGTCGCCACCCCCGGCACGGTGAGGGTTTTGTCGCGATAATGAATTTCGCGGTCAGAGACCGAGGCGTATTTCAGCGGAAAGCTCATCATCTCTTTGCCGGTTTTGTAATCTTTCTCCTGCTCGCTGAACTGACTGACCAGCGCCACGTACTCCGGCGGGCCGGTAACCAGAATCACGCCGTCGTCGGGCAGTTCGCCGTAGCCAAATTTCGGCTCAAGCAGGCCGATACCGTCGAGGGCATCTTTTAAATCCGGGGCAGCTTCCGAGGAGACGCGAATACGCTTGGAGATCTGCTCAGACTGCGGGCTGATATAGAGCATGTCGTTGTAGACAAACCACTGGAACTGGTACTCAAGGCCGAGGCGGTCGAGGAAGGTCGCGGCGCTGTCGGCGCGCAGGCGGCCACTGACCGTGGCTTCTGGCACATTGCCCAGTTTCAGAGTGACGCCGTGGCTGCTGGCGAAGTCGGCCAGCACGGTGCGCAGCGGCGTGTTTTGTGCCGAATAGGCGTAGGCGCCGCTGCTCCAGCCGTCCGGGGCGCGGGCTGAGGCGCTAAAAGAGAGGCTGCCCAGGCTTAAAGCCAAAGTGGCGGCCATCAGGGTATGAGTCAGTGTGGTTGAAAAGGTCTTCATAGCGATTTTCCCCTCTGAGGGAGAATGTCTCTCTTCAATAAAGGACCCAGTCCGTTCGAAGAGATAAAAAGAGTCGTTGTGCGCATCGTTGCCCTGATTTCCGTCGAGTCTTAATGAGTGGATAAAAGCAAAAAACGGCTCTGAAGCTACCCAGATTCAGCCAGCCACGAGCCGTTGCAGACATTAGTTAATTGAATCGATGATGCCTTTGCTCAGATCGTGCGTGAGCGTACTCAACTGACCAGACGCCCAGTTAGCGGTGGATTCGCGCAGCATGGCTTGCTTGAATTCAACGATATCGGAGAAGTCCGGTGCCCCGCCCATCGAGTCACGGGCTAAGTCATAGACATTGGAATTGCTGGTTATCAGTGCCGAATCGAGACGGCGCTGTACCTTATCGAAACTGCTCATACTCACCTCCTGCTTTGACTAAAGGTGATAATGAGTAGCGGTGGACAGGAATTGGTTCCAAAAAAGCGGCGGGTTTTCATCAATGCTTTTATTTAATCAATGAAGATTGGGCTATTTAAACTGATAAATGAGGCGTTCTAGGCCGAAGCGCGCAGCAGCTGCGTTTTCAGAGCCTGCCAGCCAATGCGCAATTCACCACTGGCGGTTTCTAACAGCAGCTGGTCAGCCTCAAGGGATTCATCAAACTGCCGCTCCCACGTGAGATGCGGGCGCGCGTCAAGCCATTGAGTAATATGCTCTTTATTGGCCGGATGACACCACAGGGTAGCCTGCTGGCCGCGCGGCTGGGCCTGCAATAGCTGGCGCAGTAAGGCATTCATCTGCTGCGCCGGGCCGGTGTCTTCCAGCAGGCGCGTCATCACCTGATAAAGCAACTCGCTGGCTCGCCCGACAATCATCGCTTCCTGCTCGATTTGCTGCTCCTGCCAGCCAGCGAACAGGGTTTCCGCCCGGCTCAAAAACTCGGATTGGCTATTGGCGAGCAGGTCGGCAACCCGCTGCTCTGCGTCGTAGCGCGCCTGGTCAATGAGCTGCTGGGCCTGAATTTCGGCCTGTTGCACAATCTGCTCGGCCTGCCGCCGGGCCTCTGCCATCAGCAAAAGACCTTGCTGATGCTGGTGCAACATGGCCTGCGGTAGCCGAATGCTGTCTGCTGGCTGTGCCTCCGCCAGCAGTTCGAGGGTTTTAAGCTGCCACATCTTGCGTCTCCTGCGCCGGACCGGATGCCAAGGCTACCGGCAGTGAAGCCCGCCACAGCGCGGCTTCCCACAGCGGCAGCAGCTTGTTTGCCGCCAGTTCCGCGCCCTGCTCGGCTTCACAGGCAATAATCCACGGCTGGGGAAAGAGAAAACGCACGCGCTGCCAGCAACCTATCGGCAATACGTGGCGCAACAGCAACAGGATGGTTACTTGCCAAGGCGACGTAAGGTTTTCCGGCAGCCACAGGCCGGGGCGCAGCGCGCGGGAGATGCGCTTGCTCCACAGCCGGGCTTCTTCAGGCAGTAACTGTTCGTTGGCTTCGGGGGAGTATATACCGCAAATCTGGGCGGTCAGGCGCAGCGCTAAGCTCTGCTGCTCCGCCGTCAGCGCCAGCAGCTTGAGCGTCAAGGTGTGAGGGGCAGACGGCAGGCGGGCTTCAATGCCTAACTGGCGGGCAATCAGCTGCGGGTCGATAGACTGCAACCGCGCGATTAAAGACTCAGGCTGCTGGAAGAAAGCCAGACCCTGCCAACTCTCCTCCGCCTGCTGCCAATAACCCTCGGTCCACCAGTGCAACCAGGCTTGTGCCTCATTCATCGGTTATTCCCCCTGAATATCATGCGTTTTCTGGGGTGACGTCAGCGCCCTTTTTGGCTGACATGCGCCGCTGAATTTTCGGTTTCACCACCAGCGCGATGGCGATTAACGCCAGTATCACCAGCAGAGCCAGAAACAGCATTTTCACCGTGCCGTACTGGTTCATGGTCAACTGGAAAGGCCCGAGGTTGACCATTTCGATATGATCTTTGTAGACCTCTGCCGGAACAAACACGATAGACAGCGCGCTGTTATCTTTGCCCGCCAGCCCCGGAATACTGGTGGAAACCAGACGGCGAATTTGCGGCTCGATGCTGTCCGGGTCAAGGTCCGGCTGGTACTTAATGAAGACCGATGCGGAGGCCGGTTGGATCGGCTCGCCCGGTGCGACGCGCTCTGGCAGCACCACGTTAACCCGCGCCACCACCACGCCATCAATCTGCGCCAGCGTTGACTCCACTTCCTGCGATAAGGCGAATATGTAGCGCGCTCGCTCTTCGAGCGGGCTGGAGATAATGCCGCTTTTCTGGAATACCTCACCCAGATTGGTGCGCGCTTTGTGTGGCAAACCGGCCGCGTTGAGGATCTGCACGGAACGCTCAATGGTGTCCTGATCCACCAGCACGGTTACGCCGGTTTTATCGATCTGCTTATCGGCAGAGATTTTGTAGCGGGACAGCTCGGCGATAATGTCGTTGGCGTCGTTTTCGGTCAGACCGGTGTTGAGCACCACCCGTTGTTCGCATCCGGCTAAGGCCAAAACAATCAGCAGAGTGGAGAAGATCTTCAGCGCGATGTTAACCATGTTCATTATTGCAAGTTGGTCAGTTTGTCCAGGCCCTGTACGGACTTAGAGACGATTTTGGCGTTCATCAGGTTTTCTAAATCGTACTTCGACAAGTCGCCGCTCACTTTACTGAGTGCCATTGGGTCGGTAGAGCCAGCGGCTTTGGTTAGCTCATTGCTGATGTGGCGACTGTCCACGTTGATCTGCTTGAACATGCCGGAGACGTGGTTCAGCAGACCATTAGAATCATTGCCGTCGACATCGCTGCTCTGGCCAATTTCTGAGGCAAAGAAGCTGGCATCGGCGGGGGTCATTGCACTTCCTTCACTGCCTGACAGGTCAGGTGCCGCCAGCGGCTGGATAACAGGGGGTTGATTGATTTTCATAATGTCACTCCGCGACTGCACAGGAAGGGAATACAGGGAACCAGCATCGGTTCCCTGTTAACACTTAGAACGAAATTTTGTTCTGTTGGATAGCACTGATGAAAGTGGTCGCAGAACCTTGCACACCAGCGATCTGTGCGTTCTGACGGTCACGTTCCATTTTGGTCAGGGTGTCTGCAACAGACTGCCCTTGGATTGCATCGGAACCAGCTTGCAGAGCTTGGCTAGAAGCACTACCAGCGGCGCTTGACGCCAAACCACCAAGAATATTTAACGGGCCCATAGTGTTACTCCTCTCAAGGTGAATAGAGTGAATGAGTGTTCATTCACTAGTTGAGTAGGAATTGGCGGCGATGGGTTCCATCATGGGGTAATTATTTTCACGAATTTAAGCGGATTAAGAATCCGCCTAGAAAAAACAATTAATCCAAACTATTCAATGATTTAATTCGCTGATACAGCGTGCGGCGCGGGATCCCCAGCTCATTGGCTGCGCTGACAATTTTGTTCTGATGGCGCATCAGGCAATCTTCAATCAGGCAGTGTTCAATGCGGCGCATGCGCTCTTTCAGGCGGAAAGATCCGCTGTCGATACGCATGGCATTACCCAGAGGTGGCATGCCCAGCACAAAGCGTTCGGCGGCCCCTTTTAGCTCACGAATATTGCCCGGCCAGTCGTGCATGATCAGCGATTCACTAAGATTGGCGGTGATAGAGGGTAGCGCGCAATTTAAACGCAACGCCGCCTCCTGCGCGAAACGGGCAAACATTGGAATAATATATTTGATGCGGGAACGCAGCGCGGGCAGCGTGATTTTGATGGTAGTCAGTCGGAAATAGAGATCCTGACGAAACTGCTTCTGCTCAACCAGGCTTGCCAGCGGCTTTTGCGAAGCCACCACAATACGCAGATCCAGAGGAATTTGTTGCGTGCTGCCCAGTCGACTGACGCTGCGCGATTCCAGCACGCGCAGTAACTTGGCTTGCAGGCTCAGCGGCATACTGTCGATTTCATCGAGGAATAAAATCCCGCCGTTGGCACTTTCGATATAGCCCGCGCGGGCGTGAGTCGCGCCAGTGTAGGCTCCGGCCATAATGCCGAACAGTTCGCTCTCGGCCAGAGATTCGGGGATCGCCGCGCAGTTAATCGGCACGAAAGCCCCCTTGCAGCCGGAGCGCTCATACAGGCGGCGGGCGAAAGTGTCTTTACCTGTGCCAGTTTCCCCCTCGAGGGCGAGGTCAACTTTCAGCGGCGCTAAGGTCTGGAGCATGGAATCAAAGTCGCTATGAATATCCCACTCTTCACGCACTTCTCGCTGTTCAGGAATATCCTCATCCAGGGACTCTTCATAAACGTGGTGGTTTATTTTAGCCGGCTTTGTCGAGTTCGGAAGATTGTCTCTCATACTTTCCTCGCATCCATTTCTATCAAGAAAATAATAATGTTGTGATTATTAAAATAAAATAATGACTCAGGAATGAATTAGCGCCCGGTAGGCATATTAAAAGTTAAACATGCAGGAACGATGCATATTTAGTTTCTCTGACAGCGTTAATCTGCAGATAAATTATCACTAGAAATAAGACTGGCAATCAGGAAAACGGAATGAAGATTGTAGGGAAATCCTTACAAGGTTCAAATCATTAATAAAGATATTACTCAATACGGTTTTACCTATCACAACATTCAAAAACCACCCCCTATAGGTCATTATTTGCCTATTTCGGAAAATCATACCTTTCGCTCAAACAAGAGGTTAGCGCGGATCACCAGCAAAATGGTCAATTAAAGAGCATCAAAAAAGCGTTATACAATCAATGGGATGCTGGGCACGTTCCCAGTTTAATTTATTTTCAATCTTTGAATATATTTCCCCTAATGGACCGTGCCAGCCATTGAAAAAACCGATTAAAACTCGCTGAATCTTGCATAAAAATAGTGCGTCAGATCTCACTTCTTAACGAAATCTTAATATGATGCTCACCAGAATCGGCAAAAAAATCGTGCTTTGACATACTTCTTACAATTAGACATATCCCAGCCGACGCGAAATCCATAAGATTTGAGATTATTCTTACCACTTAACTGGGAATTTTATTAGAAAACTAAGCCAAATTAGGTTTCAGAAAAGTTATATCTTCAAAATAATAACCATAAAAAAATCCGATAATGAATTTCTTTCATTATCGGATGAAGTTTATTAAATCAATTCAAATGACATAATCCGCTATTTAGGCCGGTAATTGGCCTTGGCCTGATTCAATAATTTTAGCAAAGCTTAAAACATTATCGACATAAGGCGCGGCACCGGTTCCGGTTTTCGAAATATCCGACAGGTTGGATAAATTCACGTCATTCGGGCCCGAGTTATAAGCACGCAGACCTGCGCCAATATTTCCACCAAAGGCATTGGTCTGCTGTTTAAGATAGAGCGCCCCGGCCATAATATTGTTCTGCGCGCTGTTCGGGTCACCCGAAAGCAGGCCCGGGTTCTCTTTGGCCATCTCATTGTAGGTGTCTGGGTTGACCTGCATCAGCCCGGCGTCGGTTTTGCCATTTCCGCCGTTGGTGGAAGCCGCAGACAAGTTACCGCGAGATTCCGCCCAAATCTGACCGGCAATCACGCTGGCTGGCATTCCCGTGGCCTGCGCCGCGTTATTGATGGATTGACGGTAAGGCTCCAGCTGCGGCGGCAGGTGTAAGTTACCCGAACCACTGAGGCCAGCCATGCCCGAAGTCGCACCGGCCCCGCCCGCGCCGCTGGCTCCACTCGCCCCGCTAGCACCATTCGCTGCACCCGCCCCCGCGCCCGGTTGGGCTAACAGATTGTTGCCAACAGATGGGCCACCGCCGCCGCCGTCACCCAACGACGGTGCCGCTGAACCACCACCACCACCCGAAGAGGCCGACGGCGTGCTGTTCTGCTGGTCTGAATTGTCGCCGCCGCCCAGCATTTTCAACAGTTCTGACAGCAGCTGGCGGATCATATTCATCAGCTCGGCCATTTGCCCGCCGCCCGCGCCCGCCGCGCCATCCTGTCCCTGCATCGACTGCAATGGGTTAGTCGGAGCATTGTTTTGCGTTGGGCCATTAACGCCAGAGACTGATGGCGAACCGAAATCCACCGGCGTGATACCCGGTGCGGCGCTAAAGGTGACCGTTAACGGCATAGAAAGCGCGCCGGCCCCTGAATTATTATTGTTCACCGCACCACTATTGTTACCGACCCCGCCTGACGGACCGAGATCCGCCGGGGGAATGTACTGAGGGGTAAACCCCGAACCGTTAACATTCATCATTCTTCCTCAATCCTCATAATAAGTGATGCTTTTGCTCTCACACGGCGCTGCCACAGACCACCCGATTGAGCAACCCTGTTATGGATGAATCAAAAGACAGGAAGCCACGCTCATGGCGCTTCTACCCTGTCATTTGTGTGCGTCCTGTCGCGGGTTAGTTCCGAGCCATCACACTTTTTGCAAAAAACGCTATGCCGTGGAACCGCCGCCCGGCAACGGCCACATAAAAGTATTCGAATTTCAGCCTTTATCATGGAGCGCGGCGATGAAGCGACATTTGCTGGCCATCACTCTCTGTCTCTCCGCCAGCAGTCAGGCAAATTGCTTTAAGGACGCCGGAAAAGCCTTCGGCATCCCTCCTGCCCTGCTGCTGTCGATTGCCATTAAAGAGTCACACCTCAATCCGTCGGCGGTGAACAGCGCCAATCGCAACCACACGGAAGATGTCTGCATGATGCAGGTGAACAGCACGCACTTCGCCCATTTGGCAAGCCTTGGGGTGTCGCGCACTAAGCTGTTGAGTGAACCTTGTACCTGCGTGAATACCGGGGCGTGGGTGTTGTACGGCATGTTCCAGCAGTATGGGAAATCCTGGAACACGGTAGGGATGTATAACGCCGGAGCCGCGCCATCACGCCAACCGCAGCGCGATCGCTACGCCAGTGATGTACGCCGTATTTACCAGCGCCTGCTGCACAGCGTCAGTCAGGATACCCTGCTGACGCTGGAGCAAATGCCGTCAGGCCGGGAGAGCCGTCGGGAGGGTGTGGACGAATTCGCGAATAAATGACTGTACTTCGCTGGCTTGCTGAATGAAGCCATCAAGCAGGCCGGAGAAGTTGCGGTTATCCAACGAGGAGAGCGGCTGCTGAGTACACAGACGCAGGTTCTGCTCCTCCAGCGCCAGCCAGCAGCCACGCATGGCGTCCATCTCAAAGTTCAAGGTTAAAATGCTGTGTAGCAAGGCGGCAGAGCTGTTTGGCTCCAGCACCATCACCTGACAATGCAACACCACGGCGTCACTGCCCGGCGGTAACTCAATGATTGCAGCTTCTTGTTTCTGCGGGGTGAACAGTGCGCAAACGCCGTTTTCCAATTTCAGCGATGTATTCAATCGACGGCCATAGTGGCTCAATAAATTCTGCAAATATGCGCTTTCGTTCATCTTATTTTCCTGTGATTAACATTTCAGTTATTCATTTGCTGGCCCGCCGCGAAGCGGGCCGCGTCCCTAACCCAGACTCTTACCCTTTAATAACAAAACCCTGTTTCTGCGTGGCTGAAAGCGCCTGATGTATCTCTTCATTTGGACGGGTGATTTTCCCTTCCAGGGTGAATCCTGTTGGGTCGAGTTGGTCCTCCGCGTAGCTAAAGTTGATTTTGCCAAGGTTGACGCTCATCGCCACGGAGGCGCTGTTAGAGCCGCCAATCAAGAAGGCCGGGGTAGCGAAGCCGTCACCTTTGCTTTGCGAACGGGTAAAGCCAATCGACTTAATGCGCAGGTTGTCGCTGTTACTCAGCACGGCCACAATTTCTTGCGGGGTGATGCCGCCCACCTGCCATTCACCGGCCATTTTGTCCTTCTGCGACTCGTTCAGCTCCAGCGTCACCACGGCTTCGGTGCTGCTGTTTTGCTGCAACTCGCGCACCATCTGTTTCAGACGCGGGTCGTCATCCATCATCTTGGCAATACGGTCGGCGTTACTGTCCGATGGCCGGGTGCTAACCATGTGGAACAGGTTGTGGAAGAAGCTGTTGCTGTCGAGCTTGCTCAGGTTGCTGTAAGTGGAACGGTACTCGGCGGTGCCGATCTCCTTGCCTTTGCGCTCGGCCAGGATCTGCTGACGATTGCTCTGCGCCAGCTGCAAGATGGCGTCGCGCTGGGCATTGCCGCGCAGCGTAGTGCCCGGCTCGAACGGCGTATTGAGCTGGGTTTTGAAGTGGCCCACCAGCAGCTTGAGCTTCTCTGCGGGCAGCTTGCCCTCATCCTCTTTCAACTCCTCAAGCAGCTTATTGGTGGCCGGATCGGTGAACTGATCCCCCAAGGTTTTGATCAACTTGTCGATATGCACATCGGCCAGCGGCTGGACGTCTTTCAGCTGAAGGTTGATATTCTGACGGGTGCGGTTATCCACCGAAGCCTGAATGCTGGCCCCGGCCCCGGCAAACAGCGGCAAGTGAGTTTCATCACTGGTTTTCTGGTTTACGCCCACCGGGATAGCGATGTTGGCCCCGGCGTTAAACTGGTTAAAGGCGCGCAGGCGGTTGTCACTCTGCGACTGCTGTTCGCTGACATCGCGGCGAGTGGTGCTGCGCTCGCGCGTGCCGTTGAGCAGGTTAGCCCCGGCGTAAACCCCGCCACCAAAGCGGGCGCTGGTTGACGAGTTCTTCTCATGATCGTTGGTGATTGGTAGGCCGACGCTGGCGACGGCGGCGGCGTTGATATCCATACTGATACGCAGGGTGTTGCCGTTCTTCACGCTGTGATCCATCCCTTTATCCATCAGCGCCTGCGGGTCGAGGTTTCCCTCGGTCAGCGCGTCCAGAAACTCCGGCAGCTCGGCTTCGCTGAGGCTAAAGCTGATGCCGTTTTGCATCTGCCGCTGCAACATGGCCGAGACGGTTCCGCCAAGGCGGAAGCCCGGGGAAAGGGTGCGTTCGCTGTCCAGCGCAGTTTTGTGCTCGTGAAGATAATCAGTCAGCATGTTGTACCCCGCCGCGCCGAATACTGTGCCCGAGCCGCCGCCGTTGCGACCAAAGCTGACGTTGATGCCCGTCTCGCCGCGCGAGAAGTTCAGGCTGTAGCTGCGATCCACGTTGACCCGCACGCCGGGGCTGGCAAAGCCTTGCGAGCCGGGGATCATGGTGCCGGTCCCCGACGCGCCATAGGCCCGGTTGAAAGTGATGTCTTCGCCACTCTCCAGCGACAAAATCGTCTCCTTCATGCGGCTGTTCAGTTCGGCTTTATCGCTGGCGCTCATCACGTTGCGGCTGGTGACGTGCACCCCGTGATCCTCTTTAGAGAACGCCTTGGTCATCGACTTAATGGCGTCATAGTTGGCTTCCAGACCGCGGTTGTTGACGAAGCCCATGGAAGTGGCTTTTTTGATCGGGTTTTCACCCCAGGTCATGTCGCGCAGCTCGTTGAATTTCGACCGCAGGGTTTGCATCGCCGCCTCTTTCTCCGGCCCCTTTTTGGTCATCGCCTGCTGCATTTCGGTTAGCAGGTTATGCATGTCAGCCTGAGTCAGCGAGGTGAGGATCAGCTGCGATTTTACCAGCCCCACGTCGTCGTGGGTGTCGCGTTGCTTGCCAAAAGGCACCTCCGGTTTCTGATGGTTAAGCACCACCTTCTTGCTTTCCATCAGTGACAGAATGCTGTTCGCCGGGCTGTTTTCGCTCGACGGGTAATAATGCATCATGCGATTGAGGCTTTCGGTCAGTTCACCGTCGCGGGTACTGGCCGGGTTAAAGCGCCCGCTGCCGCTGTTCTTGGTTTTACCTTCGCCGAGAACTAACTGGTTGTTGCTGTCCACCACGCCATAGTGCTGGCCCAGCAGATTGGCGTGGTGGCTGGAGACGTCGGTCAAATCTTGGTTGAAGCGAATCAAAGCGCGTTTCAAATCTTCGTTGCCGGTCCAGTCCATGCTGTCGATGCGCGAACTGATTGGCGCGCGCGGCGCTTTTGCCCCCTCTTTAGAGTTGGCGGGATCGGCGGCGCGCAGGCGATTGAGCAACTCACCCTGCTCCTGATAGACCGGGCGCAGCCCTTCGCGACCGGCATAGCCATGCTGGAGAAAATATCCGGCGTTTTTCACCGGGCGCGGCGTTTCCATCGTCGGTTTGAACAAGAAGGCGCGTACCCGCGATTTAAACGGCGTTTGCACCCGCAGGCCGTCTTGCCCAGTGGAACCGGCAATGTTGACCTCGCGCTTCACGGTGATGTGGGTGCCCGGCAGATGGGTGTCTTTGGTTGCTACTTCGAGGCGCTGGAAGACCTCTTCCGCCACGCGTTTTTCAGGGCGCTCGTCTAAGTCCACCAGCCCCTTTTTCCATTCGCCTTCGTGCAAGGTAGCCTGATCGCCCTCTTCATTGCTTAGCAACAAGTTGTCCGCGCCGCGCTGGGTCAGAGAGGTGTACTTCGGCCCCTCGCGCGGCACTTCCATAATCTCCGGTTCGGGGGTGCCCGCAGGCATTGCAGGCAATTTCGGTTCGGTGGCCGGGACGTTTTCGCGCGCCAGCCCGGTCGTCTGGCCCTTCTGCCACGAGGTCGCGGGCAGGCTGAACAAGGCACCCTCTTCGCTAAGCAGGTACATTTGCTGGTTTTTGCCCAGCGCCATATCGACGATTTTCCCCGCCTTGCCGCCGTCGTTGAGTCCCGCGATGGCGGTTTTCAGCGCGTCGGCTTTCAGGGTTTGGGTACTGACCTTTTCGCGGCGATTCTCTTTGTTAATCTGCTGGTATTGCACGTCACCGTCGCCACTCAGCGCCACAAAGCGCCCTTCTGATAACGCATCAATCGCCACGGTTTTCTGTTTTTTGTCCAAGCCGCCCGCTGGCAGGTCGGCCTTGACGCTGTTCTTCACCCGGCCCAACGAGAATAAGCTGCTGTCGTGGCGGATTTCATCACTCGACAGGTTGACCTTCAGACGGCGCAGCTCGCCTTCATTGAGGATCCACGGCTGGCCGTCCTGCCCGCGCCGCAGCTGCTCGGCAGACTCTTTCGACGCCACCCAGCTTTGGGTGGCGCGGTCGAGGTAATGCACCTTGCCGTCGTGCAGCGCCAGTTGTCCGAGCGGGCCGAAATCCATGATGCTCTTAGCTTCGGGTTCCGGGCGCGGCAATCCTTTCTGGTTATCCAGCACCATGCTGTCGCTGAGACACCAGCTCGACACCACGTTGTTGCCATTAAGCGTAACGGCGTGCTGCTGGTTCTGCATATCTTTTAACTTGGCGTGCAGCTGCTGCTGGTCATCGGTGAACAAGGATTCCACCCGCACGCCCTGCCCAAACTGCATCGTCAGGTTCTGGTTGAGCGCGGCAGGCACTGGCTCAAAGGTCATGGTCTGGCCACCGTTGGTCGGCAGCTTCGCCTGATAAAGCTCACCAATGTTGTCCGTGGCGTAGAGCATGTTGTTGTGCAGCGCCAGCGCGCTCGGGGCAAAGCCTGCCGGAGCAATCGTCATTTTCTGCGCGGCGGCCATCGGCGCATTCAGCTGCGGGTAGAAACTCAGTTGCTGCTCGTGGCTGGTTTCATCGGCAGTGAGGATCACGGCGTGGCCGCTGGCGTCCATCGCCACCTGCGAGATTTTCCCCGGCGCCTGTAGCGACTTGCCGGTGGTCAGATCCAGCAGCTTTTTGTCGTCGGCAACGGCATAAAGATGGCCATTGCCCTGCTGGCTGAGCTTGGACATCTTTCCGTCGAAGGCGTCGTGCACCTGCCATTCGCCGCTGGCGGCATCGTGGCGATAAATCTTTTTCTCATGCAGCCGCAGGGACTCTTCCCCCTTGGCGGTCCGATGGCTAAATACCCCGGTCAGTTCACTTTGAATGGCGGCATCAGGCAATTTTGCTCTGGAGGCGGGTCGCCCGCCGGGCGTGAGGATCTCGGCGTGCTGGCTGTTGGCACTCAAGCGAACCTGATGATTTTCAGTCGAAGTGGATTGCAGTACCGGCATGCGCCCGGTGTGGGTTTCTATCGGCTTCTCATAGGTTTTGCTATTCACCATACCGACCAAGTTCAGCGACGACTGCTGCAAAGAGATCAGCCGACCGCGCGTATCCAGCAGCACTTGCTGACCATCGCTAGCATCATGACCCTGATATTTATGTTCGGAACGCCCTAGCGTGACATTGAGCAGCCGGTCAAAAGGCGGGTTGCCGTCCGGCACGCTAAAGTGCGCCTGCCCCTTGCCATTGAGCGCCACGTTGACCTTCGGCGGCGGCGCGTTGTCCACTGCACTCAGCTCGGCCTGGGTTTTAGCTCCCCAGCCGTCGCTGCCGGGCACCCCCAGCGCGGTGCTAAGTTCGGAAAGCTCGGGCAGGCGTGGCGGAGCGAGATCCTGAATGCCCGCGCCAACGGGTTCATGCTTTGAACGCAAAAAACGTCCAAACACGCCGCCGCGAGACAGCTTCCCTTGACAGCTCTGTTGCTTAATATCGTTACGCGGCGTAGCGCTGTGAGCTAAGGTGCCGCCCCCCGTCTGGCGTGGCCTGGAGGGTTGCTGGGCGAGATGGCTAGCAGAGGTTGTCCCCTGTTGCTGGCGGGCAATATCTGCATTGCTGATCATGTGACTCGGTTTAAGCAGTGCGGAAAAATTAAGTGCCATAGTGATAATCCTTATGCAACTACGGGGGAAGTATTAATTTATCTACACAATATGTGTGGCGGGGGGGGAGTTGGTTCCAGAAAAAACCAAGCCCCTGGCCGCATTCGGGCAAAAAGGGGCAGGATAACAGCACTAAACTTGATGATTTTTAACGATAAATCTTCAATTATTAATTTTTAAAAATTATGCCTTTGGCGAATCATTAACTCATGAGCAGCAGGCACCAGTTTCTTGGCTTTCGGGCTGCCCGACGGCTGGCGCAGGCGTTCACTGACCTGCATGGCGTGGGATAAAAAGCGATTGAGCATGGCGGTCAGCTCAATGCCCTGCCAGTTCCCAATCTGCAACTCGACCCACAACACGATGAACTTGTCGGCGGTGGCGCTGTGATGAAACGCCGGAACCTCCTGATTAAAACCGTTCATCTCCAGCAGCTTCCAACCCAGCTCGCCATCGTCCTCGCTCATCGGCTTACCCAGCCGCGTTGCCATCAGCAAGCGCCCGCTTTTTGCCCCGGAGAGGTGCAGTTGCAAATGCTCAAAGGCTATCTCATAGTTCCACGCCGGTCCCAGCGAAGAGGGGTCAGCCCCCAGCCCTTCGAACAGTGGTTGAAGATGATAGTAAAAATCCTCCTGTTCCATTTCGACTCTTCCTTATAAGTTGCTTAGATTATCGAGAGCGCTCGGGAAGGCGCTGCCATGCTCTTGCTCCAACGCGTTCATCATTTCTAATAAGGTATCCGCCGCGTCGGTGTCCGAAGGCGCGCGCCGCGCCGCGCTGGACGCGCCAAACACCACCGACTGCGCGGCACCGCTCGACCCAAAAATTGACGGGCCAGGGCCGAGAGTTGGGCTTGGCGGCGCAGAGGGCTGGCTGTACTCGCTGTCAGAATCCGAGTCATAGCCAAAGGCTGGCGCATCGTTGCTCTTCTTGGTCATCAACCCTTTGGTGGAGGAGGCGTCGTCGGCCTCGTCTTCCGAGTCACTCGGCAGATGGCCGTAATCGCTTTCAGAGTCGCTAACACTTTCCGTTGGAGCGGCGGCAGGCGCGGCGACAGCCTTAGCTGGGTCACCCGGAATCGCCCCCTGCATGCGCGGCGGCACGATGGCATTCACGTCAGTCGGGTTAGCGACAAACACGCGCGGCACCAGCACCTGCGGGCGGAACAGGCCGTTAATCAAGGTATTCACATCTTCGTTTTCCAGCATATCCTGACGCACACCCGGCGACAGCGAACGGCAGCGGTCGATGATCGACAGCGCCATACCGCGCTTCATATCACTGCCTTTGAACACGCTGTTTTTGGCATCAAAATCGAATTTTCGCTCGTGCTTATTCAGCTCAAAGATTTCGTTAATTTTGGCGTTCGGCGGCAACTCATTGAGGGTCGCGAAGCGTTTGCTCGGGTCAGGCAGTTGCCCTTCCAGCACGTCAAGCAGGTGTAGCGTGCCGTGCTGCTGGACATTCGGCGAATCGAAGTCGAAGCGCACCACGTCTTTACCAAAGCGGCTGGACTTCTTCTGCAGCTCTTCGCCCGATTCCAACGCAAAGAACACGTTGTCGTCGTTGGCAAGGTCGGCGATATCGGCCTCCGAAGAGTTTTCTCGCGGGAACTCCACGCCATCGCGGATCAACTTTTGGCGCGACGAAAGCGAGATCTTGCCGGTGGCCGGATCGCTGATTTTATCCAGCGAGTTGGTGGCGTGGGTAATGCGCAGCGGCGACTCGAGCATTTTCTTCAAAAATGCCTGTTCGAAAGGTGCCAGCGGCTGGTTCATCAGCGGCCCCTGCAACCTGACATGCAGGTTTTTGAGGTTCTCGCGGGAGAGTTTATCGATCGAACTGTTGCTCGGCACCCCGCGCCAGTGGGTGCCTCGGGCCAACATCTCTTTGTTGATTTTCTGCCCCATATTGCGGCGCATGGCGTAAGTCACCATCTTCGCCGCCTCATCTTCGGTGTAGTTTCTCACCGGGCGCTCGCGGGTGGAGACGCTTTTCAGCGCACCGGCCTGATGCGCCTCCCCTTCGTCATCTTCCTGAATCGGGAACATGTCCCATTTCGACGCCAGCGCCCCCGCGCCGTGTGAGGAAACGCTAACCTGCTTGGCCTGCCCGGCGGCCGTCTGGCTGCTAGCCTTGGCGGTGCCCGAGGCCCCACCGGATTTTGAAATATTCAGCGGCGCGACTGACGCCAGCTTGGGCATAGAATTAATGGCAGAGCTCATAACAAACCTCCCGCATACGGCTGGTGCTGGCTTCAACGAAAAACATCACAGTGTGGATCATAAAAGTGCCTGCGCATCTTCGGCCGCAAAGGCGTTCATCATCTCCAGCAGGGTGTCGGCGGCGTCGGTGTCCGACGGCGCGCGGAAAGAACCGGAGGAAGATGAGGAGGAAACTGAGCCGGGTGACTGCGTGCCCAACAGCGGATTTCCGCCGCCGGAAGATGAACTGGTCGGCGACGAAGAGAGGAAAGAGGCATCCGGAATAAACGGCGGAATGGCCGCCGAGGTGGCGTGGGAGCCCATCGGGAATTCTTCGTCAGAGCTGTCGTCATAGCTAAAGGGCGCGGCGCTGCCATAGGTCGGCAGGTCATAATCACTGAGCAGGCTGCCGTAATCACTTTCCGAGTCGCTGTCGGAGTCTGCCGCATCCAGATAGGAAGTCAGCAAGGCGTCGAGCGCACCGGCATCCACCGCCGCCGAGCGAATATTTTCTACCTCGCTGATATCGGTCGGCTTGCCGACAAACATACGCGGCACCAGCACCTGCGGGCGGAACAGGCCGTTGATCAGGGCGTTAATGTCCTCTTTCTCCAGAATGCTGGCCCGCAGCCCTTCTGGCAGCGCGCGGGTTCGGTCGATGATCGCCAACCCGAGGCCGCGCTTCATATCCTTGCCTTGAAACAGACTGCCCTTCGGGTCCATGCCATAGCGCGAATGCTCGTGCTTATCCAACATGTGCGTGGTCCGCATCTGGTCGCGGTGGGGTAAGCTTTTCAATGTGTTGAGATGTTTGACCGCCTCGGGGAAACCGTTGAGCACGTCAAACAGGTGCAGCGTGGCGTGCTGCTGCACCGCCGGTGAATCCAGGTCAAAGCGCATCACGCTTTTGCCGAAACGGCTGGACGGCTTCTGAAGTTTTTCTCCCGATTCCAGCGCAAAAAACACGTTGTCGTCATTGGCCAGCGCCTGAATATCCATTTTCGAGGTGTTATCTCTCGGGAAAGGCACGCCGTCGCGCACCAGCTTTTGCCGCGAGGAGAGCGACACCACGCCGGTATCGGTATTTTGCACTTTATCCAGCGCATTGGTGGCGTGGGTGATGCTGAGCGGCGACTCCAGCAGTCGCTTCATAAAGGCTTTTTCATAAGGGGCCAGCGGCTTATCCAAGGCTGGCCCCTGCAAGCGAATGTGCAGGCCTTTGATGTTTTCGCGCGACAGGGATTTGACGGTGGTTTCTGGCGTCAAATCATCCCAACGCGCTCCTTCCGCCAGCATCTGTTTATGAATTTTCTGCCCCATGTTGCGGCGCATGGCGTAAGTGACCAGCCGCGCCGCCTGATCCTCACCCTCCGCGCCGACAAAAGCTTTGCCCTCACGCGAGCGCGGCGTGACGCTTTTCAGCCCGCCCGCGTCCTGTGCCGAAGCTTTGCCCTGCTCATCCGAGGCCGACATTTTCCACTCCGACGCCATCGCGCCAGAACCTTTGGAAGAAACGCTCACCTGCTTCGCTTGCCCGGCGGCGGTAAATCCGCTGGCCTTGGTGCTGCCGCTCGGACCCGAGCTGGAGCCGGCCCCGGAGGTTTTCACCATGGATGGAAGAGGTACAGAACTGATGGCTGAATTCATAAATGCCTCCGGACAAAACGCAGAAGGCGCGAGGCACAAAGCAGAGCCATGCCGCGCGCGGGTCTTGGTTATGTGGAGGTCGGGGCGGAAAAGTTCCCCCTTAGCTCAGCGAATCAATCGCGCGAAAGCCAAGGGGAAAAAGCAAGAGAGGCGGGGTTAAGGTTTATTCAAGACCGGGGATGTTCACCCCAAAAATTTGCAGCAGCAGGATGATATTCAGCGCCACAATCACCACGGTGCCAAGAATGGAGATCCCCGCAGTCAGCCGGCTATTGACGAACTCGCCCATGATGTCGCGACGGCGGGTGAACATCACCAGCGCAATCATCGGCGCGGGCAGCGCCAGACTGAGCACCACTTGGCTGTACACCAAAGCATCTGTGGCATTCACCCCCAGCGCCACCACCACAAAGGCCGGGATCATCGTTACCAGACGCCGCAGCCAGATAGGAATACGGAAGCCCACAAAGCCCTGCATGATCATCTGCCCGGCCATGGTACCGACCACCGAACTGGAAATACCGGAGGCGATCAGCGAGAGCAGGAAGAAGCCCGCCGCGCCAATCCCCAGCAGCGGTGTCAGAGTATGGTAAGCCGTTTCGATTTCCGCCACGTCGCTGTGCCCGGCGTGGAAAGCGCTGGAGGCCATGATCACCATGGCGATATTCACCAAACCTGCGATGCTCAGGGCAATCACCACTTCGATATTAGAAAAGCGCAGCAGTTTGCGGCGTTCGCCCTGATTCTTGGCGTGGGTGCGGTGCTGGGTCAGCCCCGAATGCAGGAAAATGGCGTGCGGCATGACGGTCGCGCCGATGATCCCCACTGAAATGGTCAGCGCCTGCGCGTCCGGCAGCTGTGGGGTGATCATTCCCAGCCCGGCGGCGGCCCAATCGACCGGCACGATAAACATTTCCACCAAATAACACAGGGCGATGATGGCGACCAGCCCGCCAATCATCAGCTCAATCGGCCGGAAACCGCGTTTTTCCACCATCAATAGCGCGTAGGTAATCATCGCCGTAATCCCCATGCCGACCAGCAGCGGCATATGGAAAAGCAATGACAGCGCCAGCGCGCCGCCGAGGAATTCGGCGAGATCCGTCGCCATGGCCGCTATTTCACTGACGCCCCACATGCCCCACACCACAGGTTTAGGGAACTGGTCGCGGCACATTTCGGCGAGGTTTTTGTTGGTGACGATCCCAAGCTTGGCGGAGAGCGCCTGAAACAGCATGGCGATGATATTCGCCATCACCACTACCCACAGCAGCGTATAGCCGTAGCGCGATCCGGCCTGAATATTGGTCGCGAAGTTACCCGGATCCATATAGGCGATCGAGGCGATCACCGCCGGACCGGCGAACAGCAACGGCGTCATCAAACCGCTTTTGCGGCCCGACAGCGCGTTATCGATCGCGGCGTTGGTTCTTTCAGTTAAGGAAGAACTCTGACTTGTTCCACTCATCCTGCACCTACCCTGTTCTTGATTGTTATTTTTTTGTGTAGTTTTCACCCGGCTGTAACGAATATAGCATTGGCTATACTCTATGGCGCAAGCTTAGTTTGGTGGTTATTAGGCACATTATGTTTCAAAATATGAAAATCCAGAAAATGCGCGAGATTATGAAAATGAAATGATTTTTTTTACCGATGAAATCGATAGGTAACATTTTAAATATAATACCAACCCATGGTATTTCGCATTATTCACAATGCATCAAGCGCATTTTTAATACTCTTTTAAGTTGCCACGAATAAGCCTTTACCGTAAATTCATTAACAGAACTTTCTCGGGTATTAATTCATAGAATCAATATAAAAGGCTTAATACATTATTTGAATAACAAGGACTGTTAATTATTTAGGAATATCTTTCTAGATCTCGCTTAAATAATAGAAATTATATATGAATGGATTGAACCCATCTGAAATTACCCATTTACCACAAGCCAGTGAAAACGCCCTGCTCAAAGCACTGCTGTGGGTTTGCAATTACTACGGCAACCCCATAGGTGAAGCCGCGTTCTGCGCGGGCCTGCCCTTAAAGGACGAGATGACCGTCACGCAGGGCATTGAGGCGCTGGCTCGCCAAGGATTTAAAGCGGGGATCACCGCACGCTCGGTAAATCAGCTCACTTCATTATTACTGCCCGCTATTTTGCTTAATTCTAACGGCAAGGCCAGACTCATTTTAAGTAAAGAACAAGATGAAGATGGCGACGAATGGTTTAATATCGCCTGCCCAAATAATAACTTTTCTGTCACACGGGTTAATGCTAATTCACTTTCCGATACCCCTTCAGTTTATATTTTACTGGTTAGTAAACTCCCCGCTGGCGATAACCGGCTCAATGATACTTCTCCGCCCGCTGCCGACCACTGGCTATGGAGCACGCTGTGGAATTACCGCAGTTTTTACCTAAATGCCGCTTTTGCCGCATTACTGGTTAACGTGCTGACGCTCGCGGGGACCTTCTTCACCATGAATGTTTACGACCGCGTGGTGCCCAATCAGGCCTACACCACGCTGTGGTCACTGGCGATTGGCGTGATGATCGCCACCTGTATGGAGTTTCTGGCGCGCAATATTCGCGCTTTTCTGGTGGATGATGCCGGGAAAAAGGCCGATCTGGTGATCGCCTCTCGCCTCTTCAGACAGGTTATGGCAATGCGCATGGAGCACAAGCCCTCTTCTGCTGGCACCTTTGCCAACCAGATGCGCGAATACGAGGCGGTCCGCGAATTCGCCAGTTCCGCGACCTTAGTCACCCTGAGCGATCTCCCCTTTATCTTCCTATTTCTGGTCATTATTTATTTTATCGGCGGGCCGCTGGTGCTGGTCCCTATGGCGCTGATTCCGCTGATTATCCTGATCAGCCTGCTGATCCAGTGGCCGCTGGCCAAAATCATGCGCGAAAACCTCCGCGAAAGTTCTCTCCGTCAGGGCGTATTGATTGAATCTATCGACGGGCTGGAGTCGCTGAAAGCCGCCGGTGGCGAGGGGCTGATGCAATACCGCTGGGAGCACTACAACGCTCTGCTTAGCGCCTCCTCATTGAAATCAAAGCGTTTTTCTACACTGGCGACCAGCGCCATTACATCATTGCAGCAAATTCAAACCGTGGCGCTGGTGTGCTACGGGGTGTATCTGATTGACGACGGCGCGCTCTCTATGGGGGCGCTGATTGGCTGCGTGATCCTCTCCGGGCGGGTGATTGCGCCACTCGGGCAGATTGTTGGTTTGGCCGTGCGTTTTCAGCAGGCGCGCGCCGCAATGACCTCCATCAATGCCATTTTCGCCAAGCCGGTGGAGCACGACGCCAGCCGCAGCTATTTTTCCGCCCCGGCCCTCACCGGTGCGCTGGCGCTCAACCGGGTCTCCTTCGCCTGGCCCTCGCGCGACGGTACGGCACAGTCTCCGGTGCTGGTCGATATTTCATTGGCAATCAAACCCGGCGATCGCGTGGCAATCCTTGGCAAAATCGGCAGCGGTAAATCCACGCTGCTGCGCCTGATGGCGGGTCTTTATCAGCCAACCGCAGGACAAATCCTGCTAGACGACTTAGACGCACGGCAGATCGCGCCAGCGGACTGGCGGCAAACCGTGGGCTTCGTGAGTCAGGATGCAAGGCTGTTCCACGGCACCCTGCGGGATAACATTTCTATCGGCAAACCCCACTGTAGCGCCGAGGAGCTACTGCACGTCGCTCGCCTCACCGGTCTGGACAATCTGGCAAAACGGCACGCGCTGGGTTACGACATGCCCATCGGCGAGCGCGGCGCGGGCTTATCCGGCGGGCAACAGCAGTTGGTGGTACTCGCCCGTTGCCTGCTTAGCCAGCCCGCACTGCTGCTCATGGATGAGCCCACCAGCGCCATGGATACCCAAACCGAAAAAGCCTTCATTGACCGTCTGGGGCAAGCCACGCGTCAACAAACATTGGTGGTTGTCACTCACCGCTATTCGCTACTCGATCAGGTCGACAGGATCATCGTCATGGATGAGGGAAGGATCGTGCTTGATGGGCCTAAACCGGACGTCCTTGCCTCGCTAACCCGCAACGGCCAATAGCCGGACTCAGGAGCTCAATGGAATGAAAATCGGGAAAAAAATCCCTCCGCTGACCCCACAGGAGCTGGCCTTCGTCGAAGATTTACGCGCCGCAATGCTGGTGCAGTCTCCCCGCTCGTCCACGCTGGTGCTGGCTATCATGCTGCTGACCTTACTGGCTGGCGGTATCTGGGCCAGCCTGTGTAACGTCGAGGAGATAGTCAAAGGCGAAGGCAAGATTATCCCGGCCAGCCGCGAACAGGTTATCCAAAGTCTGGAAGGCGGCATCCTCGAAGAGCTGTTGGTACGTGAAGGCGATCGGGTGGAAAAAGGCCAGACGCTATTAAGAATCGACGCGACGCGCGCGGGGGCTTCATGGCGCGAAGGTCAATCCAAAGGCGTTGCGCTGGAGGGCACCGTGGCCCGTTTACGCGCCGAAGCGTTCGACCAGCCGCTGATTTTCCCGGCGTCGGTTGAGGCCGTTCCCTCTATCGTGCGCGATGAAACTAACGCGTATCAGGCGCGCAAAAAAGCCCTCAATGAAGGGCTCGCCGCTCTGGCACGCAGCGCCGCGCTGGCTGAAAAAGAGATTGGCATGTCGCAGCCGCTGGTCAACCAAGGGCTGATGTCTGAAGTCGAGTTACTGCGTATGAAGCGGCAGGCGAACGACATCCGTTTGCAAATCAATGAACGCTATAACCAATACCGCGCCGAAGCCAACGCCGATCTAGTTCGGCTGGAGTCAGAACTGGCGCAGACCCGCGAAACGGTAATCGCTCGGCGAGATCTGATGCAGCGCACCACTCTCACCGCGCCAGTGAAAGGCATCGTGAAAAACATCCGCATGAACACCCCCGGCGGCGTCATCCCGCAGGGTGCAGACATTATGGAAATCGTCCCGCTGGAAGATGAGCTGCGGGTTGAAGCCAAAGTGCGCCCGGCCGACATCGCCTTTTTAACCCCCGGTCAGTCGGTGATGGTTAAGCTCACGGCCTACGATTATGCGATTTATGGCGGGTTGGAGGGCACGCTGGAGTACATCAGCCCGGACTCCCTTGAAGACGAAAAAAACCGGCAGCCGGGGGTGGATTCATCCTTTTATCGCATTGTCGTACGCTCGAAAAATACCGCGCTGAAGGCGGGCAATAAACGCTGGCCCATTATCCCCGGCATGGTGGCCTCGGTGGAGATTAAAACCGGAGAAAAAACAATCATGAGCTACCTGCTCAAGCCGGTGATGAAGGCCCGCGAAGCCTTCAGGGAAAGATAATATGCGATTGATATTCAAACGATTCATCCCAAGCATCCTGCTGCTGATTTTTATGTCTGGCTCAGCCTCTGCGGCCGCGCTGGAGGATGAGCAAGACATTCGCCAACGGCTGCGTCAATCGCTTTCCATCGCCATGGCGCGGGACAGCGGCGTGCGCCAAAAGCAGGCCGAGTGGGATGCTGCCGCCGAGGACGTGGCGACTCGCGAGGGAGAGCGCTGGCCGCAGGTGAGCGTTTCGTCCTCTTGGCTGCCGCTGATGGACAGAGGCAATGGCGAGGGTAATCGGCAAACGACCAACCTCAACGCCTCCCTCAGCCTTCCGCTTTTCGACTGGGGACGCTTAACTCATGCCATTGAAAACCGCCGCTATCGCGCGGTGGTGGCTGGGGAAAATTACCGCGCCGCGCTGGATGAACTGGCCCTCAAGGTGAGTGAAAACCATCTCAATCTGGCTCGCAAACAGGCGGTCCTTGAGCTGGCCCAGGCCTACACGGCAAGAATGAGTGAGCTAGTGGCCATGCTCGAACGCATCACCCAAGCAGATGCCGGCCGTCGGAGCGAACTGACACAGGCCTCCGCCCGACTGCTTCAGGCAGAACAAGCCCGCGATGACACTCAGTATGAAATCAACACCCTGACGGTCGAACTGGAGAAATGGCTGGGGACGCCCTCCCTGTCGGTCATCAACACTGCGTCGCGCTGGAAACTCAGGGTGCCCAATTTAAAAAGCGCGCTGGCTAGCAGCGATAACAATCCGCTCATCCGCGAGCTGGAGGCGGAGCATCAGGCTCAGTTGGCAAGCGTCGAAGAGGAGAAAGCCAAAAGTTTGCCCAACCTGAGTCTGGTTGCCAGCAAAACGCTGGCTAATCCCGGTTATGACGATAACCAGATTGGGGTTCGTGTCAGTTGGAATGCGTTTACCGGCTTTTCCGATACTTCTCGGATTAAAGCCGCCGGGATGCGCGCCTCTGCGCTCAAAGATCAGCTAGCACAGCGTAAAAAAGAGACTCACTACACTTTAAAATCTCAGCATGAAACCATCCTGCGTCTAGCCCATCGCGAGCAGGCGTGGCGGCAGTTGGCGGTGGAAAGCGAGCAAATTCGCATGATGTTTTACAAGCAGTGGTATCACCTGGGGAAACGCACTCTGCTGGATGTGCTGATTGCCGAAACTGAGCATTACAACAACCAAGTCAATGCCGTAACCAGTCACTTTGATCGCTATGTGCAAATTATCACGCTTCGAAGAAACGCGGGCCAGCTCCTAGGCTGGCTTGAAAACGGGCAGCCTGATCACCCCGCGCTGCCATAACCTGAGATGACATAAAGGAGGTCCACCACCAGATTTTCCACTCAGGCAGGTGTGCTACCTCGCCTTTTCCTTCAATTAATTACAACGGAAGTAATTTTATGCCTAATCACTATGACACTACGACTCAAACTCCAACGCTGGACGTACCGGAAATCTTTTTGGTCAAAAGCGACCAGACCAATCAGCCCTTCTCCCCGGGGTCTGAATGCACCGACAGCACGCCAGAGCTGTTAGGCCGTGGAACGCCAGGTTCGACCATTACCGTCATGGTCGATGGAGAACCTGTTGGCACTGCGGTGGTAGATAGCTACGGCGAGTGGAGTTTTATGATCCCAACTACCCTGCAAAACGGTTCACACCAGTTCACGGCGACGGCTGAACTGAGCATACCCGGTGCGGAGAGCATCAAGAGTGCTCCATCATCGTCTTATCAGGTTCAAGTCAATGCTGAAGCCGCGACAGAACCCCAGCCCCAGCCGGAACCACAGCCTGAATCAGCATACCAGCAGCCGGTAAGCACGCCGGAAATCACTCAGATGGCCAATGACCATACTTACGAGTCGTTCTTCTCTGGCTCACAAAGCAGTGATAACACCCCGCAGATTAATGGTAGAGCCAGCCCGGGCGCGAGCATCACGGTTATGGTCGATGGTAAACCGCTGGGCACCACCGTGGCGGACTTCAACGGCAACTGGCAGTTCAATGTCACCACCCCGCTGGAAAACGGTACTCATCATTTCACGGCGACGGCAGAACTCCCGGATGCCAATGGCAATCCAGTGCAAAGCGACGCCAGCCAAAGTTTCGAGCTGGAGATCGCCGCAAAACAGGGCCAACCTTCCGAGCCGCAGGGCATTGAACGTGAACCTAGCCTGATCCCTTCGGGCGGGTTGGAAACTCCGCAGATCCTGTCTGCTCAGGGTGATAATGGGGATCTGAAAAGTGGCGATCAGGCCAATAACTCAACGCCGACTCTCCAAGGCCTAGGCAACCCTGGCGATCGCATCGCCATTTATGACAACGGTAAGTTCATCGGAGAAGTCGAGGTTAAAAGTAACGGCGGATGGCAGTTTAGCCCCATGGACAAACTGAGTGGCGGAGAGCACCACTTTACTGCCAGCGTGATTGACGATCAGGGCAATAGCACCAATAAAACATCGCCAACCTTCACGCTGAACACGCCGGAAGTCGATACTCAGCAGCCGACCGATCAGAATTACGACAACATCAATCTCGATTTCAAACAGCAGATTTACTCGGCGTTGGAAAAAGCCAGCAAAGGATCGCCGATCCTTTCTGACTTGCTTGAGCAAAAGAAAAATGAGTTGTTCAACGATCAAAAATCCGGCGGCAGAGAGGATGTACTGGACACCCCGCCAAAAGATGCGCCTTTTGATCCTGACAGCGCTCATCGGGATTTTGACCTGCCTCATCTCCCAACCGTCCCAGACGAACTGCCTGTGATTTAATCACTTAAGAGCCTTCTTTTAGAGAAGGCTCTTTATTAATAATGAAATAATTAGACGCAAAAACCTTCTGTTCTGTTAATTGACACCTCTTCGTTTGGCGGTTTATTTTCAGCCACCACATAGCCTATTTATGCAGAAAATAACTGCCATCAGGTTTTATAAAGCTTCGCAGAATTACGCTACTTCACTGCATCTATCCCGCTAAAACATGAGGGAGGATGACCAATAACAATAATTTTTTTGGCGCTGTTTGGTGATTTTTCTCCACTCACTAGCTGAACGCTTTTTTACTCACCCGGGAGTACCCTGCCATGCAATTAAAAGACCTTTCATCACCCGAATTTATCGCAAACCCCTACCCGTTTTACCAAAAGCTGCGCGCCAGCGGGCCGCTGCTGCAGGTTGGGCCAAATACCTTCCTCGCCACCCAATTCGCCACGGTCGACGCCCTGTTCAGCGACAAGCGAATTGGTAAAAGCTATATGGATACCGTGCGTATTCGCTATGGAGACAAAGCCGACAGCATCCCGTTGTTTAGCGCCTTTAGCCGCATGTTCCTGATGCTGAATCCGCCGGATCACAGCCGCATTCGCGGGCTAATGATGAAGGCGTTCAACGTGCGAAAAATCGACTCACTGCGCGAAATGGCGCTCGCAATCGCCCATGAGCTGATTGACCAGATTGAAGATCAAGGCACTTTGGATCTGACCAAGGACTTCGCCTTCCCCCTGCCGGTGCGCATCATCTGTAAAATGCTCGACGTGCCGGTGAGTGACGCCACCAAGCTCGGCCTTGCCACCGGCCAACTGGTGAAAGCCTTCGATCCCTCAATCAGTGAAGAGGAGATCATGCAGGCCAACGAAGCCTTTAGCGTGCTGGATGAGTACTTCTCGGCGGTGATCCACCAGCGCCGCGAGCAGCCGGGTGATGATCTGATCTCCCTGTTGGTACATATCAATGACGGCGGCGAAACCCTGACCCACGATGAGATTGTCTCCAACGTGGTGCTGCTGTTCCTGGCCGGGCATGAAACCACCACCAATATGATCAGCAACTCGCTGATTGCCCTGTTCCGCCACCCCGAGCAGTTGGCGCAGATTAAGCACAACCCAGAGCTGCTGCCGAATGCCGTGCTGGAGTGTCTGCGCTACGACAGTTCGGTACAAATGACCATGCGCACCGCGCTGGAAGAGGTGGAGATCGACGGAGTTAAGGTGCCGAAAGGGGCGATGATTCTGCTACTGATCGGCGCCGCCAACCGCGATGCCGGGCAATTCGATCAGCCGGAGCAGCTCGACATTACTCGTCGCCTTGGGCGCTCACTGGCTTTTGGCGCGGGCATTCATCACTGCATGGGGCATCGCTTGGCACTGATTGAGCTGGAATCGGCACTCAGCGTCTTGCTGACTCGCCTGCCTAATCTGCAATTGCAGGATCTGGATAATCTGGCGTGGATCCCGCGCGCCAACCTGCGTGGCGTCAGTAAGTTGATCGCCAGCTTCTAATCTTCGACACATAAAAAAATCCCCCGCAGGCGCTAGCCCTCGGGGGATTTTTATTGAGCAAGTCACAGCTAAGTGGCTTAATTTTATTAGAATTTGATGGAGGCCTGCATGAAGTAAGTGCGAGGTTCGCCAACATATTTGCCGCTGTTGTTGTCGGTGGAGCGAGTGAAATAGCGCTGATCAAACAGGTTTTTAATCCCTGCGCCGACGGTCAGGTGCGACCAGCGTGGTCCGAAGTCATACTCGCCGCGAGCATTCCACGTCATATAACCCATGATGTCGCCATATTGCCCATCGGCAGATTCGTCAGTGATATAGCCGTTGCCGGAGTCAGCAGAGCCCGGTGAACGCTGCTTGGACTGCGCGAAGCCGTCCACATTCCACACCCAGCTCCCCACTTCATAACGGGTCCCCACGGTGAACACCTGGCGGGAGTAGAACGGCAAGTCTTTACCGGCAAACTCACCGTTGACCGACGTCGCTTTGGTGTAAGTGTATGAACTGTAGACGCTTGCGCCATCCAGTGCGTGGCTCAGCTCGCTCAGATCATAGCTCAGCGCCAGTTCCACACCTTTGTGTTTGGTCGCGCCGAGAGAGGTCCAGCCAATGGTGTTGTTGATGTACTGAAGCTGGTTGTCGAAGTCGATGTAGAACGCCGTCAGCTCAGCTTTAACCACGGTGTCATCATAGTGAGTACCGATTTCATAGGTCTTAGCTTTTTCTGGCTCGAGGCCCGGTGCTGGCTGGCCGCCGCTGCCGCCGCGCGTCAGCTGGAAGTACTGCAAGCTGCCGAAGGAGGTGTTGGCGTTAGCAAACAGCTTCCACGAATCGGTCAGGTGGTACATCACGTTGACGGAAGGCAGCGGCTCGCTGTACTGCTTTTCACGCGAGATATTCAGGAAACCGTCATCAACGTGGGTTTTGATGCTTTCATAACGCAGACCCGGGGTAACGGTCCAGTTGCCGAAGTTCATCGCATCGTCAATGTAAGCCGCATGGGCTTCGCTGCCGCCGGAGGAGTGCTGGTAGTAATTGGCGCGTGAATCCGGCGCGGAGTAAGTGGTGCTCGGGTCATACCAGCCGGAGCGATAGCCCTTCTCGTCAGAGGTTTCGTTCAAGTAGCGATAGCCGACGGTCACTTCGTGCGCCATATCCCAGAAGCGGAACAGCTGTGAATACGTTGGCTCGATAGCGTAAGTGGTGTAGTTACGCGGCGCGGCGCTGAAACGGCTCAGGCCAGCGTTGGTACCCGCGCCGGTCGTGCCGATATCACTACTACGGAAGCTTTTGGTGAAGTAAGTCAGCAATTCAAACTGGCTGTCGTCTTCCTGATGACGATATTTGAAGGACATATCCTGACGACGCCCTTCGAACTGGTCAAAACGGCGCACCGACTGGAACGGGTTGTCTTTATACTGCTGCGCGGTCAGGCCGCCCGGCATACCGGCGCTGGCGTTGTAGTAATGGAAATTAGCCAACAACTCATCTTTTTCAGTGAAGTTGTATTTGGTTTTGAACATGAAATCATCGATGTCAGTGTTATCGTTGTTTTCGCGATAACCCTGACCATGCAGGCCGGAATAGAGCAACTCCGCGCCTAAGCCGTTATCCGCCGTGCCGCCCACCGAGGCGCTGGTTAGGGTTTTCAAGCCGCCGTGCGCCGCGCCTTCAGTTTGGGTGCTGACATCGCCGCCGAAAGTTTTAGGAATGTCTTTGGAAACGAAGTTAATCACCCCGCCGACGTTCTGCGGCCCGTAGCGCACCGCCGCGCCGCCGCGAATCACGTCAATCGACTGGATGTTGCCCATAGACAGGGGTGCCATGGAGAGCTGTGGCTGACCATAAGGCGCCACCGCCAAAGGTACGCCGTCCATCATGATGGTGGAACGCGGGGAGAGGCGAGAGGTTAAGCCACGCACGCCGATGTTCAGAGATATGTCACTACCGCCGGTGCCGTTGTTTTCCTGTACCTGAACGCCCGGCGTGCCGCGCAGCGCTTCGCCAATGGTTTCAGCCCCTTTTTCACGGATCTGCTTTTGGTCGATAATAGTCCGCGCGCCAGGGTGATCGAGCACCGCCGTTTCATTGTCGCCGCTGTCTAACCAGTTACCTACCACGGTCACAGAATCCGTTCTGTCTTCCGGCGTGGCGGTGGTCGATGGCGTGGCTGTGGCTGGCGTTTTGGTGTCGGCTGCTGATGCGTAATAAGGAAGTGCGATGGCCACGGCCGTGGCAAGGACTGAAAGGCGGTAACGCGCTGACATATCTTGTTTTTTCCTGTTATAAAAAGTGTTAACTTTAGGTAAAGAACGTATGTTTAATGCTAATTGTAATGAGAATTGTTTGCATTATAATCAGGACTGTAAGTATTAGTAAATACTGTGTTTTTTGAAGATTTATCCCCATTCAAGCCGTCTTTCAGGAAGACCTCTTATGCTCGCGAAAACATTGCCGGCCCTACTGTTATTAGGACTGAGTAGTCTGGTGTCTTTTGTTGCTCAGGCTGACCCCATCACGCTGACCGATGTCACCGGTCGGCAAGTGGTATTGCCTAAACCTGCGGAGCGGGTCATTTTGGCCGACTCACGCGCCATTCAGGCTCTTCAGCTGGTTCATCCTACTAAGCCATTCGAGTCAATCATTGCCTGGGATAACGCGCTAAAAGCCAAAGCCCCTGACCTGTTTGCTCTTTACAAGAACGACTACCCAGAGCTGGCAAAATTACCGATGCTGGAGAACGCCTACTACAGCGATTTCAGCGTGGAGAAAACCGTAGGTTTGAAGCCTGACCTGATTATTTTTGATGCGGGCGTAAAGAAGAAACTGGAAGAGAGCCGGGTTCTTGAGCAATTAACCAAGATTGGCGTGCCGGTGGTGTTTATCGATTTCCGCCTGCATCCGCTGACCAATACCGTGCCGAGCATTCGCCTGTTAGGTCAGGCGCTGGGCAATGAGCAGCAAACCGAAGGCTTCTTACACTTCTACCAGTCGCGCATCGACATGATTAACCAGCGCGTAGCGACCCTGACCGACCAGCAGAAGCCAAAAGTGTTTATCGAACGTCACGCGGGCATGACCGGCGAAGAGTGCTGTTTTACCTACGGAAAAGGCAGCTTTGGTGAGTTTATTCAAACCGCGGGCGGGGTGAATCTGGGCAGCGCGCTGTTTGCGGGCAAAAGCGGCACCATTAATCTGGAGCAGCTGATCACCAGCAAGCCGGACGCTTACCTGATGACCGGCGCGGACTGGAGCAGCAGCTTTAAAGAGAGTATCGGCGTGCCTTTGGGCTACAACGCTGACGCCGCGCTTTCGGCGCAACGTCTGGACAAGCTGATGGCGCGCAACGGCGTCAACGTGCTGGATTCCATCAAGCAGCATCGGGTGCTGGCGGTTTATCATCAGTATTACGACAGCCCGCTGAACATTTTTGCTATTGAAGCCATCGCCAAATTCCTGCACCCAGAGCTGTTCAAAGATCTCGACCCGCAGGCCGATTTGGATATGGTGCATAAAGAGTTCTTGCACCAGCCGTCTAAGGGCCTGTTCTGGCTGGCAGCTAAGCCTCAGTAACTGATTTTCGTGAGCAGAGAGGATTCGGCGAATCCTCTCTTCATTTCAACCCCTCGCACTTCTGCATCACAAACTGCACAAACTTATCCAGCTTGGGGACGTCGTTTTTCTTCGGCGCGTAGAGCAAGTGAACGGGGCGCGGCTTAGGTAGAAAGTCCTCTAACAGCGTGACCAATTTGCCACTGGCTATTTCATCCTGCACCAGAAAATGCGGCTGCATCAGAATGCCATTACTGGCCAGCGCCGCGTCGCGCAGGGCATAGCCGTCGTTGGATTTCATCACCCAATTATTCGGCCAGGCGATGTCACCCTCCCCTTCGCGCAGGTTCCAGGCAAAGCGCGAATTCCACGTCGAATGGATCAGCAGGCGATGCTGACTAAGCGCCTCGGGCGCGGTGGGCGTGCCGTGCTGGCGCAGGTATTCCGGCGTGGCGCAAATAATCATCCGATAGAGAAATAGCGGCTTGGCGACCAGCGCGTAATCTTTCAAATCGCCGATGCGAAAGGCGCAGTCATAGCTTTCGGCAATCAGGTCCGCCACGCTGTTATTGAGCACCAGTTCAACTCGAACTTTGGGGTAAAGTTGCATGAATTCCGCCACAATCGGCCCGACAATCTCTTTTCCGACGGTCATCGGCGCGCTGATGCGTAATAAGCCCTGCGGCTCATTGTTCAGCCCTTCCATCGCCTCATAGGCTTGGTTGACGTTGGCGATAATCCCCTGCGCTGACTCATAAAACAGCTGCCCGGCGGAGGTCACCATCATGCTGCGGGTGGTCCGTTGTAATAAATCCGTTTTAAGGGTCTTCTCAAGGTTATTAATATATTTCGCCACCATCACCACGGACATATCTTCTTTTTTCGCCGCGCCGGTAAAACTCCCCTCTTCAACAACAGAGATAAATACCTCCATGGCCTTTAGCTTATTCATACTAAACCTCAAGTTAATACTGTTTAAACCTTCATTGGGTTCACCCAGTTAGCTATTTCCTATACCTTGCAGGCCCTAAGACTAATACAGAATGCCAGCCAAGTGGAAATAAGATGTCAGTTAATCATGGAGAGAGAAACAGCCTATCAATAATAAAAAAGTCTAAATTACTCATCACGTTACTCTTCAGCCTGTTCTCGCCAGCCATTTCGGCAATGCAGCAATATCAGCTCACTTGCCCCGGCAGAGGGGAAATGACGGTCAGCAATACTGATTATGTTATTACTACACTGCTATGGGATGACGGATTTATCGTCGCGCCGCGTCCGGCAACTTATACCGATAAAAGCGGCAACGTTTTGACGGTTTATCAATTTAGAAATAATGAGATGTTGTTAGTCAATAAAATAAAAAATCGTTATTTCTTTATTTATCGCGATGAGAATAAAAGTCAAAAAGAGGTGGAGTGTATAAAAGGCCCCAATCAGCGCATCGCGGTTAAATGGGCTAATGGTTAAAGGCGAGGCTTATATCAAGCCTCGCCAGAAACGACTAGCTGCGTTTACGCCTCTGGGTGATGGTTTCTCCCGCCACGCCCCAGTTGTCGGTATCCACTTCGTCAATAATCACAAACGTGGTTTGCGGATCTTTGTTCAGCACTTTCACCAGCAAATCTGTCGCCCCGGAGATCAGCGCGGCTTTCTGCTCGGCGGTCACCCCTTCGCGGGTAACTTGTATATTAATGAATGGCATAGCCTATCTCCTGTTACCAAACACCGGCGGTTGCGCCGCCATCGATTGGCAATACGACGCCGGAAGTAAAACGCGCATCAACCAAATAAAATACCGCGTCGACGATGTCTTGCGTGCTTCCCGTGCGCCCGGCCGGTGACAGCGCGCGCAGGAATACGCCGTCGCCGCCGCTGTGCAGTGGCGTTTCAATCACGCCGGGTGCAATCGCGTTGACCTGCACGTTTTTATCCGCCAGTTCCAGCGCCAGCGACTGCGTCGCCGCGTTCAGCCCCCCTTTCACCATTACCGGCAGCAGTGACGGCACTTTACGCAGTGGCTGCACCCCAAGGCTGGCAGTGATGTTGATGATGTGGCCGCTGCGCTGGTTGCTCATCAACTCCGCCGCGCGCTGGGCCGGGAAGAAGAAGCCTTTCAGGTTGGTCGCCAGCAGCGAGTCCAAATCATTGGCGGTGTACATCTGCACCGGCTTGGCGATGAAAATACCGGCGTTGTTGACCAAAATATCCACTCGCCCGAACTGCTCCAGGGCGGTGTCAAACAGGCGCTTGGTGGTGTCCGGCAAGGCGATATCCCCAGCCACGCCGACGAAGTTTTTCGGGTTACCGAGTTTTTGTGCCGCCTCTGCCAAACGCTCGCTGGTGCGGGCATTGCCCACCACATTGTCGCCACGCTTTAAGAACGCCTCAGCCAGTGCAAAACCAATACCGCTCGATGCGCCGGTGATCACCACAGTTTGTTGACTCATAACACACTCCTTTAAACGCTATGTTGGCACTCGGATAAATGCCGTTGTTGACTCACTGCGGTCACTTTACTTATGCGCTGAGGTGCGATAAATAAGGCAAAATGACATTCATTTTTTACATCATGTAATCAATAAGGCGTAACCCATGCAACGTGACTTCGACGACATCATGCTTGGCAGTCTGGAACTGTTCTGTCTGGCGGCGGAAACCAGCGGGTTCAGCAAGGCGGCGACGCAGGCGGGCGTGACCCCGGCGGCGGTGAGCCGGGCAGTATCGCGTTTGGAAGAGCGCCTTGGCGTACGGCTGTTTGTCCGCACCACCCGGCAAATCCGGCTGACCGAGGCGGGCGAGCAGTATCGGGCGCAGTGTTTAGCAGCCCTGACTCTGTTGAAAGACGCCGAAATGTCGCTCAGCGGGCAGCAGTCACAGCCTGGGGGAAAAGTGCGCCTCAGCATGCCGACGGCCTATGCCCATTGGCGAGTCTTGCCTTTGCTGGCGCGTTTTCAGGCACTCTATCCCCAGTTGGCCGTCGACACGCACATCAGCAATCGCAATATCGATTTTTTCGACGAGGGTTTTGATCTGGCGATTCGCGGCAGAGCACCCGCCGAGTCCAATATGATTGCCCGTAAAATCGAGGATGCCGAGCTGATTGTGGTGGCTTCGCCGCACTATCTGGCGAGCGCGCCCGCGCTGAATACCCCGGACGATTTAACTCATCATCACTGTATTGGTTATGAACTTTCCAGCAGCGGCCGCTCCCTGCCGTGGTTGTTCCGCCAGCAAGGGGAAATCAGTGAAAGGGTGATGAATCATCACATTAACTGCTCTGAAGATTATATCGGCGGCCTGACGCTGGCTCGCCACGGCGCGGGGCTGTTCCAAATTTATCGCTTCGTGGCGCAAGAAGATCTCAACAGCGGGCAACTGGTGGAAGTGCTCAAAGAGTTCGGCGGCACCCATCGCCCTTTTTACCTGCTCTACCCTCATGCCCGCTTTCTGCCTCTGCGCACCCGCACTATGGTTGATTTTCTGCTCGCCGCGCTGCGCCACTGATCCCCTTCCCTCGCCAAACTTCTCTCCCCTGGTGGAGAGAATACCCACATAGTTTATGAATTTTTACCTGTCAAAAAATAACCCATCTATTCCCTGCGCTTTTTGAAGATTTGAGAAGCGCCTCACAAAACATAAATCCCTCTAAAGTTTGTGGAACTGGCGAAAATTTCTTCTCACTCATTGAAGGAAGTCGAACAGCACAAGGAGGCCACCTGCGCCGCTCGACTGGGATCGTTACCGGAGAAAAGAGCCACAAAGAAAATCGCCATTAAATACATGAATTAAATGGAAATAGCTTGAGGTGTTACAATGCGACATAGCCAAGATAAGTGTGCAATGTTTGTTTCGTTCGATGCTGTCGCGGTATCAGGGATCACGGTCGAGGCAATGAAAATTGCCAAGAAGCTGCAAGATCGGGGGTTCCGGTCGTATCTGGATTTGGGATACGACATCAAGATTGATAAGGGAAACTTTAATAAGCCCTATGACGTGGAGCCTTCGATCTATCGCGACGTCTTCACGCTGGTGCGCATCGACGACATCACGTCGATCCCCAATTACAATCTGGATTTTATTGAATATGCCCACAGTGCGTTGATCAGCCAAAAAAGCCCGATCGGTGACGATGAAAAGACCGCGCTGTTGCAGACCATCGACCAGACGGCGCGGCTGCTTGCCCAGCGCATCGTGGCGCTTTGGCAGCAACTGGGTATCAGTAATCTGGTGGTGGAAAACGGTACCCTGCCGGAAAATATCATTTATACCAAGGCGTTATATCTGGCGATTGAACAGTACGGCCAGCAGCAAGATTTGGGTAATTTCGTTATCTGGCGCGACCACGACCTGATGTGGAACAGCGAAAAGACGGTGATGAAATATGGCCCTGCGCCCTACTCTCACGCCATTAAACCGGTAAAATCCAAACACATCACTTATGTCACGCTCAATGATCACCTGAAGCAGAAACTTGAAGCCTGGTGTAATTACGACGTAGACGTCAAAGTGAAGAAAAATACCTATGACTTTTCGCCGGAGAAGGCGCGCTGCAATATTAGAGACCGGTTAAGCGTTCGCGCCGATGATATTTTAATTGCCCGCACCACCCGTATTATTCCGCAAAAACGTTTAGACCGCGATGTCATGCTGGTAAGCCATCTCAATACATTATTCCATAATAGCAACAGCGATCGGCGAGTCTATTTAGCGATTGCCGGCAATGAAAATGAAAATCACGGTTATTTCCAAGAGTTGGATAAACTGTCTGAAGAACTGAATGTAAAACCCTATATTAAATTTATCGGCGCTCTGCCCCACGAGTGTATGCAATCAGAAAGCGACACCATCGCCATAGAAGACTTATATCACTCCTGTGATCTTGTCTCTTTCCTCACTTCTTATGACTACGACAGCTACGGCAACCCTATCGGCGAGGCGGTGAGCCACCGGCGCTGCTACATCACCACCAGCTATGAGTATTACCACGAAGTGTACGGCCAGCACGGCTTCGAAGCCCCGGTCATGGCCATATCCGAGCAGCAGGACGGTCTACCCAACCCTGAGTTTATTCATGATTTATATCAGTTCCTTAACAATAAGGAATATATGGCGCACGTGGCGGATAAAAACTTCGCCTTGGGGCAGCAGGTGCTCTCCAATAATGTTATCGACATTTTAAATGTGAATTAATTTAAAAACCTAACCCATTTCATTCTGGATATTACTCTATTCTGGAGAACGTATGCGCGACTCAATTTTCGTGTCAGTAGTGCTACCCGTATATAATGAAAGCGACCGTATTGATGAAGTATTAATTTCACTCTTCAATCAGAAAACCAAAGATAACCTGATCACTCACGACAGCTATGAGTTAATCATTGTGGATAATAATTCCACCGATGATTCCGTGGCAAAAATAAAGGCGTTTAGCACCAAGAATCCGTCAATGGATATTCACGTCATTGATGAGAAAGTTCAGGGGGTTTCTTCCGCCAGAAAGCGCGGTATGGATTACGCCTCGCTGCGTTCTAAAGCCCGCGACAGCCGCCTCGGGCAGAAGCGAAAACACTATATTGTCTCCGCCGACGCCGACTGCACCGTGGACACCTATTGGCTGTATGAGCTGATTAACACCATGGTCAGCCAGCAGGGCGATTTAGGCACCTGTAACTACTATTACAACGCCGAAGATTTCGAAAAACGCCCTAACCTGTTCAACGAAATTAAGAAAACCCTACGCCTGCGCGAGTACTCTTTCTCGCTGTTTGGCGGCTTCCCCGACGGTAAAGGCTTTGGGGTCGAGCGCGGCCTGTACGACGCCATTGGCGGCATTGAAATCTTCTACCAGCTCAACAAAGGCCGCTTTGTCGAGCACCTGTCCGACGACTGGGACTTCGGCATCAAAATCATCGCCTACGGCGGCAAGCCGGTCTACGCCAGAAATTCCTATGTCGAAATCAACAGCCGCCGGGTCGATACCATTCTGGATGAAGTGATCACCGGCGTTGCTTACGGCAGCGACGGCATCATCATTATGAAAGACGTGCGCCCGGACGTTGAGCAGCAAAAGCCAACGCTGGTAGACACCACCCCGGCCGAATCCAAACAGGCGTGGGACTATTCGGTGAAGGACTATACGCCGAAAAACATCATTCTGCCCGCCCTGCTCAACCCTTATATCTTGTTAGAAAACAGCGAAGTGCGCGATTTCTTCTCCGGCCCGCTGGCTGACAACCTCTACCGCCGCATTCACGAGTTAAAACATGAAATGCGTATTATCGATTTCAAACCGATCCACGCCTATAAGACTCCGGCCTATCGCCTCTATTTCGAATTCCGCGACGAGATCTTTGCCGCCATGCGCCGCGCGGTCGGCGACGACATTGGCTATCCGCCTGCCCTGCCCGCCTGTTTCGATCAGGTGAAAGCCGAAGACTTCACGCGCTTTGTTTACTACTTCTGCGAAGACCGCGAGTCCGGTGAAGCCCACAACTATTTTGCCAATGGAGGCGTATTCTGATGAACAACGAAGCCCTGAACTCCCTGCTGGATATTGACGAAAACTACCCCGTTCCCTTAGTGAATGAATTTCTGGCCCAGCCGGAAAACCGCGCGTTTCTCGACTATGTCTACAAAGATCCCTTTGGCTGCCACGTCTTCCCCGGCGACATCACCGACTACCCGCTGCCGTCGTTCTTTGCCGATATGGACAGCGACATCCAGAAAGCGGGCAAAATCCACCTCTGGGCCTATATCCCCACCTGCCGCTATCGCTGCCATTTCTGCCAGTACCCGACGGTGATCCTCAACCCGAAAGCCGCCTCCTCGCAGGAGGTATTCCGCGATCTGGTGGACTTCAACATCAAAGAAGCCCTGATGTGGCTGGAGCGCGTGCCGAGCCTCGCCACGGTGGAAGTCGGCGAATTCAATATCTTCGGCGGTACCCCGTCGCTGCTGCCCGAGCCAGAACTGCGCCGCATGATGGCCTTCTACAAAAGCCACTTTAATTTTTCCACCGCCACCATGCGCTTCGAGGGCGAGCCGGGAACCCTGAACAAAGCGTATCTGGCGATATTAAAAGATCTCGGTTTCAGCAAAATCAGCTTCGGCACCCAGTCCTTCAACGACGAAATCATCACCGCCTGTGGGCGCATGCACTCGGCGGACGAGTGCGTGGAAACCATTTATCAGGCACGGGAAATCGACATCGACTGGGTCAGCGTCGACCTGATTTACGGCATGCTCGGCCAGACGGTGGATGACGTGAAATATGACATGGAGAAAACCCTCGAGCTGGGGCTGTCCCACGTGGTCTGCACCAAGCTGCACATGGATGAGTTCATCAAAAACCGCACCGGCGTCTCTGGCGAGCGCGAAAGCCTGTGGCAGAAAAAGGGGCTGATCAACATTAACAACATGAGCTTCCCCGGCCTCGGCAAGCAGTACCAGATGCGCGAACTGGTGGAGAAATATCTTGCCGATGGCTATACCGAGCACCCTACCATGTACTTCCACCGCAATGATCAGCAGCCGGAAAAATGGAAAGCGCTGATCACCGACCTCGATAAACAGTACCCGGAAGTGGCGATTGGGCTGGGCGGCAGCTCTAAGTCGACCCGATCCGAGGCGATCAACATCACTGGCTATAAAAAGTACAAAGAAGCGCTGAACGAAGACCGGCTGCCTATCGAAGAGAGCCGCGGCTTCTCCCCCGCCCAGCGCGAAGTTAACGCCTTCAAGATGGCGCTTTCCACCCTGATCCCGGTGGATGACAAGGTGTTCAAGCAGCGTTTCGACGGCAACAGCTTCTTCGAAAACCCGCTGATTAATCGCACCTTGGACAAACTGGTGCAGAAGAAGCTGGTGACGGTTTCTGGCGAAGTCGTGACCCTGACGCCCATCGGTATCACGCTGGTCGAGGCGATCATCAACACCCAATTCACCACCGACGCGGAATAAGGAGCTTCACCATGGCAACACCTTCATCCGCCACCCAGCCGGTTTTCAGCCTCTACTACATTGGCATTGATACCGAGGCGGGCGTCTCCAACGAGCAGTTTGAAGTCTTTGTCCGTGAGCAGGGGGTGAAAATCCCCTGCTATCCCGGCTGGCGCTGGACCCTGCTGCGCGGCCTGCGCGGCGAGCGCGTCGGGCAATATCTGATGCTGTATGAGATGGAGAGTCAGGCGCACCGCGATCGCTATGTCACCGCTACTGGACAGAAAACCGAGGCGGCAAAAGCCTTTTGGCAGCAGCATCCCGAGGCGCTGGAGATTCTGGCGCAGTGGCGCAAGCTCGGCACCTTCAGCCAGTTGCCGACGCTGTTCACCGACTACCAACTGCTGGCAGAAAACGCCAAAAGTGATGTCCCCTACGGCCCCCGCTATCGGGACCAGCCCGGCGAGGAGCCGATTGCGCGCATCATCGGCATTCACAATCTGGCCCTGCGCGAAGGGGTGATGCCGGAGCAGTTCGAGCAGTTTATTGCCGACAATCATCACCGCATTGAAGATTATCCCGACTGGAAGTTCCATTTGCTGAAAGGCGAACGCGGCAACCGGCTGGACCAGTACGTGGTGATGATGGAGATAGCCAGCATGGCCGCGCTGGACGTCTTCTACCCTGAGCCGGACATCGCCACCGATGAGGCGGCGAAGTTCGCCAAGGCGCATCGCGACACCAAGCAGATGTATGAAGAGTGGAAGCAGCTGGCCTCTTTTTCCGGCTCGCCGCAAATCTACACCGACTATCTCTGCGTCGCGGAAAGCCTGCCCGCCGAGGAGAGCCGGTCGCTATGACAATCAATCTGCTGAGTCGAGGTGCCACGGAGAATGTCCGTCAGCAAATCGCCACCCGGATGATCTTCTTTCTGGCGGGATTAGGCATGTCAGCATGGGCTCCGTTAATTCCCTTCGTGAAGTCGCGCATTGGCATTGACGCAGGCTCGCTGGGGCTGCTGCTGTTTTGTATTGGCGCCGGCTCGATGCTGATTATGCCGTTTACCGGGCATCTGATTGGCAAATTGGGCTGTCGTAAAATCATTCTGGCCGCCGGTTTGCTGTTAGTGCTGGATTTGCCGCTGCTGACCTTACTCGACGCCCCGCTGCTGATGGGGGCGGCCTTACTGGTGTTCGGCGCGATCAACGGCATCATGGACGTGGCGATGAACTCGCAGGCGATCATTGTCGAACGGGAAAGCGGGCAGGCTAAAATGTCCGGTTTTCACGGCTTCTACAGCATTGGCAGCATCTCCGGCGCGGGCAGCGTCAGCCTGTTGCTGTGGGCGGGTGTCTCCCCAACGACCGCCATTGGGCTGATTGCGGCACTGATCGCTCTGCTGCTGGTTATCGCTTCGGCGGATCTATTAGCCAAAAGTGAGATCGACGGCGAGCAGAAAGGCGGCACGCTGTTTGCCCTCTCCCACGGCAAGATCCTGTTTATCGCGCTGCTGTGCTTCTTTGTTTTCCTTACCGAAGGGGCGATGCTCGACTGGTCATCCCTGTTTCTCAATGCCGAGCGCGGCGTGGCGAAATCTCAGGCCGGGCTGGGTTACACCCTGTACGCCATCGCCGTGACCCTCGCGCGGCTGTATGGCGACCGGCTGATCAACGCCATGGGGCGCTATCGCATGCTGCTGCTCGGCAGCCTCTGCGCGGTGCTAGGCCTGCTGCTGGTGACCACGGTTAATCTGGCGTGGGTAGCTTTCGCCGGGCTGATTTTGGTCGGCCTCGGCATCGCCAACGTGGTGCCCATTCTGTTCAACGCGGCGGGTAACCAAGAGCATGTGCCACCCAATCTGGCCTTCCCTGCGGTCACGCTCGTCGGCTATGTCGGCTTACTGGCAGGCCCCGCGCTGATTGGCTTTATCGCTAAATACTCCAACCTTACGCTGGCCTTCGGCTGCACGATTTTCTGCCTGTTGCTGGTCAGTCTCAGCGCCCGCGCCTTAACGCGCTAATTCAGCCATTTCATCTCAAGAGGACGTTTTTATGAATGAAGCATCTAACCCGGTTTTCTCCCTGCACTATGTCGGCATCAACCTGAAAAGAGGCGTCGCCTCGGACCAGTTCGAAGAGTTCGTGCGCCAAAAAGGGGTGAACATTCCGGCCTATCCGGGCTGGCAGTGGACGCTGTTGCGCGGGCTGCGCGGCGAGCGCGAGAACCAATATTTGATGGTTTATCAGGCCAAGGATGCCGCCACCTATGCCCGCTATATCGACAGTAACGGCGAGCAAACGGCGGAGGCTCGCGCCTTCTGGCAACAGCATCCGGAAGCCGCCAAGCTGATTGCCGAGTGGAAAACCTTCGGCACCTTCGCCGAGCTGCCGACCATTTACACCTACTACAGTCTGGTGGCGGAAAACCAAAACAGCTCGCTGCCCGCTGGCCCGAACTACCGTAACGTGCCGGGGCAGGAGAAAATCGAGCGCATCGTCGGTATTCACAACCTGGCCTTAAAGCCGGGCGTGTCGCCACAGCAGTTTGAGCAGTTCATCACCGACAACATTCATCGCGTGGAGGACTATCCGGGCTGGAAATTCCATATGCTGAAGGGCCAGAGCGGCAATCGTCTGGATCAATACGCGGTGATGCTGATCATCGAGAGCCTCGAGTCGCTCAACTCGTTCCACCCAGATTTGGACGTTTCCACCGAGAAAGCCCTGAAGTTCGTGGCCGAGCATCAGGACACCGAGCAGATGTACACCGAGTGGAAGGAGCTGGCGTCGTTCTCCGGCGCGCCGCAGATTTACACCGATTACATCACTGTCGGCGGCAATCAGGGTTAAGCTTTCAACATACTCGTCGCATAAAAAGGGCAGCCACTGGCTGCCCTAATTGCATCTTAAACCTTACGCTTCCAGCCATGCCTTGTAGCGCGAAGGCCACTCCACCGTTGGTGTGCCGGGTTTGCCCATACCAAAACCGTGGCCGCCGGAGGAGTAGCGGTGCATGTCCACCGGCACGTGCTCGCGCTCGCAGGCGGCAGCCATAATCAGCGTGTTATGCGGGTCAGAAATGGGATCATCCTCAGCCTGCACCAAAAACATCGGCGGCGTGTGCGGGGTAACAAAATTCTGTACCGACCACTCGGCGTTCTCCTGATCCGTGGCCCGCGGCCCGACCAAAATCTTATGGGTTGAAGTGTGGGTGTAAGGCTTCTCAAGAGTGATAATCGGGTAAATCAGCGCCGCGCGGTCGGCATAGGCCGGGGTTTTATCCAGCGCGTCCAGCTCAGGGTAAGAGCGGAAGTCCGGGCGCGTCGCCGCCAGACCGAGCAGATGCCCACCCGCAGAGAAGCCGAGCACGCTGACGTGCTTTTCGCGGCTGCGCACGATACGCAGCGCGCGCTGAGCGTCCTGCAAGGCCACCACGCTGCCGTCATTCCAGCCTTCGCTGGGCAGGCGATAAGTCAGCACGTAGGCGGTGTAGCCGAGTTTAGTCAGCCAGTCCGCCGCGGGCCACGCCTCCTGCCCCATCTCCATACGCTTATAGCCCCCGCCGGACGCCACCAGCACCGCCTGCCCGTTTGGGCGAGCCGGTTGGAACACGCGCAGCGACGGATGAGTGACATTACTCAGCGCGCCTTTTGCCGAGAGAACCTCACCACCAGACGGCCCACCGCCACCCGGCGGCGTCCCTTTCCACAAAGCAATTTCGGTGTACTGCCCCGGCGGCGGCGCGGCCAGAGCGCCCTCTTCCGACGCCGGGTGTTTACGCGCCAGCGCTGACCCCGTGCGTATCGCCACCATCGCAGCGGCGGAACCTACAATAAACTGACGACGATCCATGGATTTCCTAATGAGTGAGGGCAGATATTGACTCTATAACAGCATAGAAAATGGCAGAGATCTTGAAGACTTTATTTCACAGGATCGGGTTATTGTAAGCAGAGCTTTCGATGCACTAAACGTCAGGAAAAAGAGAATTAGACAAAAGTTGTTACCAACAAATAGCATTAATTGCCACCTGAATGGCGTTCGTTTAATAAGCAAGTGCTTTACTGATTCAGGTACCAGAACCCACCAGAAAAGCATGATTGATGAGGGCGAGTTATGACGGTAAAAATGCAGTGGATGATTCAGCGTAAAAGCACCATATTCAGCGCCCTGTTGCTGGCACTGAGCAGCGCCAACGCCTTGGCCGAGGACGGGCAAAATACCCCCGGTAAAAATTTCCCGATCCTGAAAGACGCCTATATTTTGCAGGCTTTCGACAGCAATAAAAAACCCAATGAAGAGCCTATCACCAGCAGCCTACAAAACAGCTATTTCTACAGCAACTGCGCCGACGCCGAACGCTGCGACTCGTTAATCCCGCAGGATGCCACAGTATTTAGAGCGCCGTCGGGCTTTGGCTCAACGCCGAACAGCGAGTTCCCTCGAGTCGAACTCAGAGCCAAGAGAAACTTCCTCAACGGCGATGAGTTCACTAATACCCAGACCGGCTCGGTCTATATCGTCAAAAACCCCGACACTAAATCTATCATTTTTGCCCAGATCCACGGCGACAAACCGGGCGGCTCGGAGCTGCTGAAACTGCGCTGGCAGAACGGCGACATCGTCGCGGGCGTCAAACCGCATTACGGCGATGCAGAGCAACGCACCACCCTGCTCTCCGGCGTGCGCTTAAAAGACAAAATCGACTATAAAATCGAAGCCAAAGGCACCCAAAGCGAGATTAAAGTCACCGTCGAAGCCACGGCAGACGGCAAGACCAGCAAGAAAACCTTCAGCTATCCAAAAGAGAGCTGGCAAGGCATCGAGCTGTACTTCAAGGCGGGGAATTATAACCAAGATTCCAGCAGCGACGGCTCCGAAGCCGTGGTCGCCTACGGGGCGCTGGATGTAAGTTATCGTTGATAGCAAATCGAGGGGCAATGCTGCCCCTCATACTATTTCGAGTGGATCCTACTTCACTTCAGCCGTCTTCACATTGTTATCCGTAGTCCAGACGCGGTACTTCACTTCCACATCTTTTGGGGTATAGACCACGATTGGCAGTTTGCTGTTGTAGCGATCGAGGGTCTGGTCACCTAGGTTCGCGGCGATGAATTTCTTGGTTTTTGTCTGGTTCGGGCACGCCATCATGGTGGAAGCCGGGGAAGAGAGCTGCTCCAGCACCAGATAGTCATAGCCCCAGCCTTGCAGCGTTTTGCTGGTCAGCTTGCCGCCCATCATATGACGATTGCAGTCCACCTCAAGGGTTTTACCGATCAACAGCTCAACCTTAAAATTATCCTCATTGTCCAGTTTCGGCAGGTAGATCACCTGACGAACCATCCCCTTTTCTGCCTGCGGGTAAGGCGCGACTTTCTCCAGCGGCAGCTTGCTGATATCAGCAGAATCCCCCGTCGCCGCCGCCATTGAGTTAGCAGTAAAAGCCATCATCATTCCAGACATTGCCAAGGCCATGAGTTTCATATTCAATCCCTATGTTTGATTTTTCCGAGAACCTTTCTCAGATGAAAGAATTACTATAATGGTTTTTTTTAGCATAAATGATTAATCACATCAAAATACATAGAGGTAATTTTACGTAAATCATACATCATCAGGATCATGTAAAACCTTCTACCACTTTTTCCCTGTTTCTTTCGCCGGCAAACAAGGTTTTGCTCTAAAACCTCGTGGCCGCAGGCTATCCCGACTATTCTCCCGCCCTCGCCGTCTGAGCAGCAGTAAGCCAAGCCGAAGCCTTGTCGAGTAATAATTCAGCATGAAAAAAGTGGGAAAAAGGATAAGAAATGGCAGTAAATGACGCAGCCGATGCAGGGTAAAAAGATGGCCTAATGCCCGTCTGGCGTAATCGATGAATATCAGCGTCATAACGCGGTTCCTGAATAACAATGACGCTATTCAACTCAAACCGTGTCCAGACTTACGCGATGTTTCATCAAGGATGTATCAAGACGGGCAATTATTGTTGCCCGTCTTGGCCATCAGGGTGATAAGGGTAATAAAGAAGGCAAAAAGATCGAGATAAGCAATCCCCCGGCTTCCAGCTGTCTGGCGTGAATGGTGCCGCCATGCGCCTGACATATCGCGCGGGCAATGGAAAGTCCGAGGCCGCAGCCGCCAGAGTGGCGCGCCCGAGATGAATCTGCCCGGGTAAAACGTTCGAAAATCGTCGGCAAAAACTCAGCTGGCACACCCGGACCATAATCGCGAAAGGTTATTTCGTGGCCCTGATCTTTCTTGGCAATGTTAATCACCAGACGCCCGCCCTCGGCGGCGTAGCGCAAAGCATTTTCCATCAGAATGGTAAACACCTGCCCTAGACGGAAAGGATCGCCGGTATAACGGCATTGGGCCGGCGCGTTAACCGTGATGGCCATACCTGCTGCTGTGGCCTGTGGCTTCAGCCAAATAATCCGTTCATGCAGAATATCAGTCAGATTGGTGACGCTTTTACTGAGCTTCAGCTGGCCAGCATCTGCCAGCGACAGCAGGAGAAGCTCATCGGACAGCCGGCTGAGATACTGCAACTGCTTCATGACCATCTCAAGCTGCTGAGGCTCGGCGGCAAAAACCCCGTCGATCATGCCCTGTAGCCTCCCCATCGCGGCAGTCAGAGGTGAACGCAGCTCATGGGCCATGGCCACGTGGGAGGCCCGAAGTTCACGGTCATAACGTTCAAGCTGCTGGGTCATGACGTTGAAATCCTCTGTCAGCCGGATGAGCTCCATCGGCACCTTTTCCGCCACCACGGCTCGCGTGCCGAACTCTCCTCGCGCCACCGCCCCGGCGGCTTTGGCCAGTTGGCTGACCTGCGCCGAGAGAGGCCGCGCGGCGCGTAGGCCCAGCACAATAATAAAAGGAATAACAATCAGAACCAGAATGCCGACCATCGCCCAATCCGAAGTGGCGATGGTGGGTTCGGAATAGCGTAGGCCCCAGCCTTGATCGACAATTTGATGGAATCGGGCCGGATTCAATTCCGGCTGGTCGCGCAATAACGCAAACTCGGCTCGCACCTCCGGCGACATATGCGAGATTATCCAGAAATTGAGAATGCCGTAGCTTAGCCACATGCACAGGGCTATCAGCACGACCGAGCTGATAGCTAATGCTAAAACGCGGACGCAAATCCAGCGCCAGAGGGACTGCGGTTGTGTACTCCTCATGGTTGCCTGAACCTATAACCGACCGAGCGGACATTGATCAGCACCTCAAAAACCCCTGCCGATTCGAGTTTTTTACGTAAGTTATATACGTGTGTATCCACCACTCTCTCTAGGGCCTCGCTGTCGGGCAGGCAACGCTCCAGTAGCTCTTGGCGGGTAAAAGCGCGGGTTGGCGCGCGCATTAGCGCCACTAGCAATGCAAATTCAGTGGGTGTTAGCTCAAGCCCAATTGAACTTCCCGCAACATCCGTCACCTTGGCTGTCATAGACTCAATATCAATCTCCAGCCTCTGCCAGCGTAAAATCTGCTCTTGGCGATGTTGTGGCGCAGCCCGCCTTAGCACAGCCTGAACCCGCGCCACCACCTCGCCGGGGTTATAGGGCTTCACCACATAGTCGTCCGCTCCGTAACGCAGTGCACCGATTCGGTCCGGCGCCTCCCCCATGGCCGAAATCATGATCACCGGGGTATCGCTTTTACGGCGCAGCGTTGACAGCACTTCAGTACCATTCATACCCGGCAACATGACATCCAGCAGGATAATGTCAGGCTTCCAGCAGCGGGCCTTATCCAGACCGCGTAAACCATCGCCGGAAATTGCTACGTCATAATTTTCGCGATTAAGGTAAGCCTCAAGCACGCTGGCGGCGTCAGCATCATCCTCGATAATCAGCACTCTTTTTTTCTGCATTTGAACGACCTTGACAGTTTCTTCATAAAACCCAAGCAGATAATTGACACTAAGGCAGCACACTTCCTGCATCAAACGCGCCATTAATCTGTTATTGAGCCCCAAACATGTGGGAATGAGAAACCTAATGATATCCAGAAAAATGATTATGCCTATGGCCTATATTGCCTTTGCGAGCAGCATCACAACCGCGCAAGCCAGTGAGGCCAGCCCACCGGAATCCACCGTCACTTTGGGTATTGGGGCGCAAAACGCACCGGCTTACAGTGGCTCGGAGAAACGCCGCACTGATGTATTGCCTGTGATTCAGGCACGCCAAGGCGCCGTGTTTTTCGATTCACTCAAAGGTATCGGCTACGATCTGCAAAGCGAAAACGGGCTGTATCTGGAACATACGCTGGGCTATCAGTTGGGCCGTGCTGATAAAAATTCCAGCTGGCGTGATGGGTCGGACAGGTTAAAAGGCATGGGCAATATTAAAGCCGCGCTTAATACTGCGATGGCGGTGGGCTGGCAAGCCACCTCATGGCTTTCGCTAGAGGGCAAGGCGACACTGCCCTTGACTGATGGACAAGGCGTGCAATATCAAACCTCCGTGACAGTACTGCCTTGGCAGGATGAGAGCGATACCCTGGCGTTTGAATCCGCCGCGCTGTTTGGCGATCGCCGTTACATGAAGACGTTTTATGGCGTGAGCGAGCAGCAGAGTGCGCGCAGCGGCTATGCACCTTATCAGCCCGGCGGCGGGCTGTACGGCGTAGAAAATAACCTGACGTGGAGCCATCGCTTTACGCCCCACTGGTCGACGATGATGAATGTCGGCTACACCTGGCTGAATGACCATGCTTCAGACAGCCCGATAGTGTTTCGGCGTAATCAAGTGAGTACCTCGGCGGCGGTGCTTTACACCTTCTGAGGCGAATGAATTGTCTTCAATGACAATAAATCCCGGCGGCCGAAACAACTCAGCCGCCTAATCCTCTTTCGCGATGTTCGGAGCTGGTTAATTCTCCCAACAGTAGTGATTAACATGACAAATAAAGAAGAGTTTCAATTATCCATCGTCACCAATGTCTTAACCTGGCTCGACGAAAATATTACTCAGGGGCTGACCATTCATTCTATCGCGGAATACTCGGGGTATTCGCACTGGCATCTACAGCGCATATTTAAAAAATATACTGGCGTGACGCTCGGCAGTTATATCAGCAAAAGACAATTGTATTTCGCCGCACTCGACCTGCTTGGCCAAGAGAAAGATATCGTGCTGGTTGCCATGAAATATGGCTATGAATCACAACAGACCTTTACCCGCGCGTTTAAAGCCAGATTGCAGGTCAATCCGGGCAGAGTGAAAAGATTCACCCCAGAACAAGCTGAAGACTTTACCCAACAGACATTGAAAAAGATGTTTGCGCTGAATCTCCCTGTTAGGGAATTCAATAATATACAGGAGATCGGCTTGGCAGCCTGAAGGACGCCTTTATTCGCGGATTGTATTGTCGCGTTGGAAAACGTAGAAATCGTTGGTTGCAGTGCTCATTTTCATTGAGTCTCCTTTCCGAGCACGCCAATAAATTGAATTCACAAGCTAGTGATCACGGCACGAATAAGACACTTGGGTTAAAACAGGTTGGAATGGAGCTGACGTAACACTTTGATTTGAAATGGTACGCCCTACAGGGCTCGAACCTGTGACCTACGGCTTAGAAGGCCGTTGCTCTATCCAACTGAGCTAAGGGCGCATTGCAGTCCCGGATGGGAGCGTTGCGGACTCGGATTATACGGGCAGACCGCGGTGAGTCAATGGCTTTCGAACTCACTGCTTAATGACTGAACAATTTGCCATAACTTATCGATCATTCAGCGCTCTGCCCTTTTTTTAGCTGCAAAATCAATCAGTACTATTTTTCTGAATTGATGGCGGCGGAAATCACGCGGGATGAGGCGTGGTAGGCGATATTTTCATAGGCCGTGAGTTCTGGCATCAACGTTTGCACTATGCCGCGTTTGCCGATAACCGCCGGCTGGCCGATGTACACCTTGAGGTTCTCATCCCACGCCGACACGGGATAGACGCTGTTGGCATCCGACAGTATGACGTCCACCAGCCGTGCCGTGGCGGTGGCGATGCCAAAGCTGGTCCAGCCTTTGCCTTGGAGAATATCCCAACCGCCGCCGCGCACTCTATCGTCCATTTGCGCCCAATCTACGTCGCGATCCCCTGCCAGTTCGGCTACCGGGCGGCCGCCGAGGCGTACGGTGCTCCAGGCGACAAACTGCGATTCGCCGTGTTCGCCCAGCACGTAGCCCGTCACGCTTTTTGGGTCGAAGCCGAAGAACTCCCCCACCACGCGCTTCATGCGAGCGGTGTCCAGCGAGGTGCCGGTGCCAAATACCTGACTGTGCGGCAAGCCGCTGGTCTGTTGGATGATTTGCGTAATGACGTCGCACGGATTGGTGATGTTGAGGATGACACCACCAAAGCCGCTGGCAATCACCTGCGGAATGACTTGTCGAACTGCCGCACGCGTTTCGGCCAGCTCTTCCAGCCGGTCTTCGCGCAGCAAGGTTTTTGGCCCTACGGCGACCACCAGCACGTCGGCGTCGTGCAGCTCGCCATAGTCATTCGCCACGACTTTTACCCGCGAAGAGACCAGCGAGGCCATGTCACGCAGCTCTAATGCCTGACTCGCGGCCTTGGGCTGGTTTTCATCGAGCAGGACGATGACGTCACACAATCCTTGTGTAACCAGTGAAAAAGCGACATCGGCGCCGACATGGCCCGCACCAACAATACCTACTTTACGTACCATCTTGTTTTATCCTTATTATTTTGATGTTGTGCCCTCTTAAAATAGCTATTTTTTAGCCACAAGTCGTAGCAAAACTGTGGCTATTTTATCGATGAAGATCATTCAACGCCTGACAGCGCCCCTCGCTTCTGCCAAAATAGCGCCATCCCCCTGCATTTACTCATTGATGGATTTACTCCCTAATGTCAGCAAAGATTATTGACGGTAAAACGATTGCGCAGCAGGTCAGAAGCGAAGTTGCGGAAAAAGTAAAACAACGCCTGGCGGCCGGAAAACGTGTACCTGGCTTAGCCGTTGTTCTGGTGGGTGAGAACCCCGCCTCGCAAATTTATGTGGCCAACAAGCGTCGCTCTTGCGAAGAAGTGGGCTTCCTGTCGCGCTCTTATGATTTGTCGATGACCACCACCGAAGGTGAGTTGCTTAAATTGATTGATGAGCTGAATAATGACAGCGATATTGATGGCATTCTGGTGCAATTGCCGCTGCCGGCGGGCATCGATAATGTCAAAGTGCTGGAAAGTATTCGTCCAGACAAAGACGTGGATGGCTTCCACCCTTATAACGTTGGCCGCCTGTGCCAGCGCGCGCCGACCCTGCGCCCATGCACACCGCGCGGTATTGTGACTCTGCTCGAGCGTTATGGCATCGAGACCTACGGCCTGAATGCCGTGGTGATTGGCGCGTCCAACATCGTCGGCCGTCCAATGAGCATGGAGTTACTGTTGGCGGGCTGCACCACCACCGTCACCCATCGCTTCACCAAGAACCTGCGTCATCACGTTGAACACGCCGATCTGGTGGTGGTTGCCGTCGGTAAACCGGGCTTTATTCCGGGTGAATGGATAAAACCGGGCGCAATCGTGGTGGATGTCGGTATTAACCGGCTGGAAAATGGTAAAGTTGTCGGCGATGTGGAATTTGATGCCGCCGCCGAGCGCGCTTCATTTATTACACCGGTGCCGGGCGGCGTAGGCCCGATGACGGTCGCGACGCTGATTCAAAATACCTTGCAGGCTTGTGAGGAATACCACGACATCAGCGCCAACTAAAAATCTGTAATTGATAAGTCAGGAATACATGGAAACTTTTTATCTCGAAAAACACCCGCACGTTGAACTGTGCGACCTGCTCAAGTTTATGGGCTGGTGTGAAAGCGGTGCCGCGGCCAAAGCCGTGATCGCCGAAGGTCAGGTGAAGGTCAACGGGCAGGTAGAAACCCGCAAACGTTGCAAAATTCTCGCCGACCAACAGGTCGAGTTCGCCAGCAGCAAGCTGGTAGTCAAAGCCTCTGCTGAATAAGCTCGGCTAAGGCAATAAAAAAGCGCGGTGGAGAAATCCAACCGCGCTTTTTTTGATTTTTGAGCATTGCCCGGGGGCAAAATGACAAGTAAATAGCCTATTTGCGGCGCCAGGTGGTTCCGGCTGGGCCATCTTCCAACACAATACCCATCTCATTAAGACGATCGCGAGCCTTGTCCGCCATCCCCCAATCTTTGCTGGAGCGGGCGTCGTTACGCTGTTTGATCAGTGCTTCAATCTCAGCCACTTCGTCACCGTTGTCTGCCTGAGCGCCAGATTGCAGGAACTGCTCTGGGTCTTTCTCAAGCAGGCCCAGCACGCCAGCCAGCTGACGCAGTTCAGCCGCTAAGCCATTGGCTGCATTGATATCTTCCGCTTTCAGACGGTTTATGTCGCGCGCCATGTCGAACAGCACGGAGTAGGCTTCCGGGGTGTTGAAGTCGTCATCCATCGCATCACGGAAGCGCGCCACAAAGGCTTCGCCACCGGCAGGTTTTGCCGCCGCGTCGGTGCCGCGCAGCGCGGTGTAGAGACGCTCCAGCGAGGTACGCGCCAGTTTGAGGTTATCTTCGCTGTAGTTCAGCTGGCTGCGGTAGTGTGCAGACATCAGGAAGTAGCGCACGCTTTCGGCGTCGTAGTATTTCAGCACATCGCGCACGGTGAAGAAGTTATCCAGCGATTTCGACATCTTTTCGCGGTCAATCATCACCATGCCGGAGTGCATCCACGTGTTCACATACGGGCCGTCGTGAGCACAGGTAGACTGGGCGATTTCGTTTTCATGGTGTGGGAACATCAGGTCAGAACCGCCGCCGTGAATGTCAAAATGCTCGCCTAGCTGCTTGCAGTTCATGGCTGAACACTCAATGTGCCAGCCCGGACGGCCTTCGCCCCATGGAGAAGTCCAGCTCGGTTCGCCCGGCTTGGACATCTTCCACAGCACGAAATCCATTGGGTTGCGTTTGACGTTGGCTTCAACTTCCACCCGCGCACCGGCCTGCAGCTGCTCGAGATCCTGACGGGAAAGCGCGCCGTAATCAGCATCGCTTTCCACCCAGAACATCACATCGCCGTTAGAGGCCACGTAGGCGTGATTGCGATCGATAAGCTTCTGCACAATGTCGATGATTTCAGCGATGTGGCCCGTGGCGCGCGGCTCTGCGTCTGGAGGCAGGATACCCAGCGCGGCGAAATCGGCGTGCATCTCGGCGATCATGCGGTCAGTCAGCGCGGTGAAGCTCTCGCCGTTTTCCGCTGCACGTTTGATGATTTTATCGTCAATATCGGTGATATTACGCACATACTTCAGCGAATACCCGGCATAACGCAAGTAACGCGCCACCACGTCAAATGATACGAAAGTACGACCATGACCAATATGACAGAGGTCGTAAACAGTTATCCCACACACGTACATACCGACTTTACCGGCATGAATTGGCTTGAATTCCTCTTTTTGGCGACTCATGGTATTAAAAATCTTAAGCATCAGGCTATTCCGTGTGTTGGGCATAGAAAACGTCAATTGTGGTCATAATATAACGAAAATGATTTCACCGAAACGGCATAAGCCGCCGCAGAGCGGCTTTCTCTTGGTTACATTGTTATAAAGTAACATTTAATGTTAGGGCTAAGCCGATTCTCAGGCAACCCTTGTTCGTAAAGCGAGCAACTAAAACCCACGGCTGACGCCTGCTTTTGAGTTGTGGTATAAGAAAAGGCTATATTGGGGGCTCACACTGAGAGCACACATCAACATAAGCAGGATGATTATTATGGTTACCTTTCACACCAACCACGGCGACATTGTTATCAACACCTTCGCGGATAAAGCGCCAGTTACCGTTGAAAACTTCCTGAACTATTGCCGTAAAGGCTTCTATAACAACACCATTTTCCACCGTGTCATCGACGGTTTCATGATCCAGGGCGGCGGTTTTGAGCCAGGCATGAACCAGAAAAACACCGATGCGCCGATCAAAAACGAAGCGAATAACGGTCTGAAAAACACCAAAGGCACGCTGGCTATGGCCCGTACCAATGACCCGCATTCAGCTACCGCGCAGTTCTTCATCAACGTGACAGACAACGACTTCCTGAACTTCCGTGGCGAAAACGCACAGGGTTGGGGTTACTGCGTATTCGCAGAAGTCACCGACGGTCTGGACGTGGTTGAGAAAATCAAAAAAGTAAAAACTGGCCGCAGCGGCATGCACCAGGACGTTCCGCAAGAAGACGTGATCATCACTAGCGTTACCGTTAGCGAATAACCGTCGTCTTAATGGCAACGTTTTTTATTGCAGATATCCATCTATGCGCACAAGAACCGGCAATTACTGCCGGTTTTCTGCGTTTTTTGCGTGAGGATGCGCCGCAGGCCGACGCACTTTACATCCTCGGCGACCTGTTCGAAGCCTGGATTGGCGATGACGATCCCGAGCCGCTGCACGCCAAAATCGCCTCATCACTCAACGACTTACATCAGCAAGGTGTGCCCTGTTTCTTCATCCACGGTAATCGCGATTTTCTGCTCGGACGCCGCTTTGCCCGCGCCAGCCTGATGCAGCTATTGCCGGAGAAGAAAGTGCTGGAGCTGTACGGCCGCCGGGTGCTTATTTTGCACGGCGACACCCTGTGCACCGACGACGTGGGTTACCAGAAATTCCGCAAAAAAGTGCATAACCCGCTGATTCAGAAGTTGTTCCTCGCCCTGCCCCTCAAGTGGCGTTTAGTCATTGCCGCCAAAATGCGCGCCAACAGCAAAGCATCCAATAGCGGAAAATCGTTAGAAGTGATGGACGTCAACCCGCAAGCGGTGATCTCCGAAATGGAAAGCCACGGCGTTGAGTGGATGATCCACGGCCACACGCACCGCCCCGCCGTCCACGATGTGCCGCTAGACGGCAAAACCGGGCATCGCGCCGTACTGGGCGCATGGCACGAAGAGGGATCGATGATCAAAGTCAGCGCCGAGGGCGTCGAGCTGATCACCTTCCCATTCTGAATAAACTGATGAGTAGAAGTTAGACCGGCACGCCACTGTGGAAGCGGAACTGCTCATCCGGCGACAGAATTAACTCCGCTTCAATGCGCCCGAAAGACTGTACCCGCTCGCTAATATCTTCCCCCGCGTACTGCTGCGCCAGCTCCAGATAATCCGTGAAATGGCGCGCCTCGGAGCGCAGCAGCGAGGTGTAGAAGCGCGACAGGGTTTCATCAAGATGCGGCGCGATTTTGGCAAAACGCTCGCAGGAACGCGCTTCGATATAAGCCCCGATAATCAATCTATCCACCAGAATATTCAGCTCATCGTGATGGCGCGAATGCTTGATCATGCCGCTGGCATAGCGCGACGGCGACAGCACGGTATAGGGAATATTGCGCTGTTGCATGATCTCCACCACCTGCTCGAAGTGGTGCAGTTCCTCACGCGCCAGGCGGGCGGCGCAGAACAGCAGCTCGGTGCGCTCGACGTATTTGGTCATCAGGCTCATGGCGGTGGCCGCCGCCTTCTTTTCACAGTTGGCGTGGTCAATCAGCATGATCTCTTGATTCTCCAGCGCCACGTCCACCCACCGCGCCGGGGTTTCACAATGCAAAAAATCATAAATCGGAGCCAACAAAGCCTGGGTCATAAATCAGTTTCCAGTTCATTTATTTAGAATCGTATTGATATGGATTATACAAATCTCGCGCTGACTTCTCACCATAAAACCGACGGAATCCCGCGACGCAACCGTTTTCCTCGCCAGTTGAGCATGATATGATTTGCGGCCTCTGCGCGTTACTTACTGATTATCACAGGAGCATTACCGACATGTCATCCAACGTTACCCCAGCCAAAATCGCGATTGTTATGGGGTCTAAAAGTGACTGGGCGACCATGCAGTTCGCCGCCGAGATCCTCACGACGCTGAATATCCCTTTCCATGTCGAAGTTGTTTCTGCTCACCGCACGCCAGACAAACTGTTTAGCTTTGCTGAACAGGCGTCTGCCAACGGGTTTGATGTGATTATCGCCGGAGCCGGTGGCGCAGCCCACCTGCCGGGTATGCTGGCGGCCAAAACGCTGGTGCCAGTGCTTGGCGTGCCGGTACAAAGCGCCGCGCTGAGTGGCGTTGATAGCCTCTATTCTATTGTGCAGATGCCGCGCGGTATCCCTGTGGGTACGCTGGCTATCGGCAAAGCCGGAGCCGCCAACGCCGCGCTGCTGGCCGCGCAAATTCTGGCGCTGCACGACGCGCAGATTGGTCAAGATATCGCCGCATGGCGTCAGGCGCAGACTGACGAAGTGCTGAACAATCCCGATCCTCGGGAGGAAGCATGAAGCCGGTTTGCGTACTCGGAAATGGCCAACTCGGCCGCATGCTGCGTCAGGCCGGTGAACCTTTAGGCATTGCCGTTTACCCAGTCGGGCTGGACGCTGAACCGGAAGCCGTGCCTTTTCAGCAGAGCGTGATCACCGCTGAAATCGAGCGCTGGCCTGAAACCGCCTTAACTCGCGAGTTGGCAACCCACAGCGCCTTTGTGAACCGCGACATTTTCCCGCGTTTGGCCGACCGCCTGACGCAAAAACAGTTACTCGACCAACTCGGTTTAGCCACCGCCCCTTGGCAGTTGCTGATTGACGCCGCCGAATGGCCGCAGGTCTTTTCCCAGCTTGGCGAATTAGCCATCGTCAAACGCCGCGTCGGCGGTTATGACGGTCGCGGCCAGTGGCGCTTACGTGCTGGGGAAGAGCAGACCCTGCCCGCCGACTGCTACGGTGAGTGCATTGTCGAGCAAGGCATTAACTTCTCGGGTGAAGTGTCACTGGTAGGCGCACGCGGCCACGATGGCAAAACCGTCTTCTACCCCCTAACTCACAACCTGCATCAGGACGGCATTCTGCGCACCAGTGTCGCTCTGCCTACCCCTGACGCCGCGCTGCAACAGCAAGCTGAAAGCATGCTGGCCGCCATCCTCAACGAGCTGAACTATGTCGGCGTGATGGCGATGGAGTGCTTCGTGGTGAGCGAAGGCTTGCTGATCAACGAGCTGGCTCCGCGCGTGCACAACAGTGGCCACTGGACGCAAAACGGCGCGTCCTATAGCCAGTTCGAAATGCATTTACGCGCCATTCTCGGCCTGCCGCTGCCTAAGCCGGTGGTCAGCACGCCGTCGGTGATGGTCAATCTGATTGGTACAGATGTCTCCAACGAGTGGCTGAGCCTGCCGCTGGTGAACCTGCATTGGTATGAGAAGGAAGTGCGCGCCGGGCGCAAAGTCGGGCATCTCAACCTCAATGACGCCAGCGCGGAGTTGTTGAAAGATAACCTGAAATCGCTTATTCCGCTGTTACCAGTGGAATACGCCAGCGGCATTGACTGGGCCTTGGCGAAGCTCTGATTGGCACGGCTCCCCCAACCCTGAGGGAGCCGTTTAACTATTTACTGTAATTCAATTACCGTAAGTCAGTTGCCGTAAGCTCTGAACAGCGCCCTTCCCCGCAGTAATCTCACGCCCATCCAACCGCCACACAGTGACAGCAAAATCGCGCTGATGAGCGGCACCGACCACCACAGCACCATGTTCGGCTCCCAAGGGAAATCAAACACTTTGCGCGTCAGCAGCCACAGCGCGGCTTCGGCACCCACGGCGGCGGCAATCCCCGCGACCAGTCCTAGTACCGCGAATTCACACCACAGGGTGCCGCGCAGCAGCTTCTTACTGGCTCCCAGCGTGCGGTACACGATCAGCTCCTGACGGCGCTGGCGCATGCCAACCTGAATCTGCGCCAGCAGCAGCAATCCGCCGCACAGCATTACCAGAATCACCATCACTTCCAACGCGCGGCTCACCTGCTGAAGTACCTGCCCCACCTGTTTCAGAATCGAGCCGATATCCAGCAGGCTGAGGGTCGGGAACTGGCGGTTAAGCTGGGTGATCGCCTTGGCGTCCCCTTCGTAGCGGAAGCTGGTCAGCCAGCTTTGTGGCTGAGCATCCAGCGCGCCAGGCGGGAAGATAAAGTAGAAGTTCGGCCGCAGGCTGTCCCAGTCCACTTTGCGCAGGCTGGTGATTTTGGCGCTGAAGTCCTGCGTGTCGCCGCTGAAGGTCAGCGTATCGCCAAGCTTCACGCCCAGACGCCCCGCCAGCCCTTCATCTATCGACACTTCGCCAGTCTTCGGCGGCCCGTCGCCGGCCACCAGCGGGTTGTGATCCGGCAAGCCTTGCATCCACGTCAGGTTAAGCTCGCGGTTGACCGCCTCACCGGCAGCATCGTCCGGTTTGATGATATCCGTCGACACCTGCTGGTTAATTTTGGTCAGCCGCACGCGCACGATCGGGTAGAACTCCTCCGGCTTGGTCTGATGCTGGTTGAGGAATTCCGTCACCTGCGGGATCTGATCCTTGGTGATGTTCAGCAGGAAGTAGTTAGGGCTATCCGGCGGCAGTTGCTGCTCCCAGCGGTCGAGCAGGTCGCCGCGCAGCACCAGCAATAGCGCCAGCAGCATAAAGGACATGGAGAACGCCGCCAGCTGGCTGAGCGTCACCCACGGCTGGCGCACCAGACGGTTGATAGCCAGCCGCAGCGGCAGCTTGCCGACGGTGACGCGGCGCAGCAGCAGCAGGCTGCCCCAACCAATCGCGCCGAGCAGCAGCGACAGAACCACCACGCCCGCCAGCAGTGACCACAGCAAGGTGCTGCCGCCAACCAGCGCCGCCAGCAGGCCGACCACAATCAGCAGCATCACCGGAATAAACCAGCGCAGCGGCCAGACATTGGCGACAACGTCATTGCGCAGTACGCGCAGCGGCTGGGTCGCCAGCAGCTGTTTGTAAGGGCGCGCCCCCACCAGCAGGGAGATCACCAACAAAGAGCCCATCGACCAGATCCACGGCCAAACGCCCGACGGCGGCAAGGCGGTTGGCAGCACTGGCGTTAGCATCTTCATCAGCAAGGCTTCGAACAGTAAACCAATCACGCTGCCAGACACCGCCGCCAACAGCAGCACCGCCACCCACTGGCCGATAATCAGTTTTTGCAGCGAACGGCGGCCCGCGCCGAGGGTTTTCAACACCGCCACCAAGTCATAGCGGCTGCGGCAGTAATGGCCCATGGCGACGGCCACGGCGGCAATCGACAGCATCAGCGTCAGCAGCGCCGACAGCAATAAGAACTGCTGAGAACGCTGCAAGGATTTGCCCAGCGCGCCCTCAGACTCTTCCATGCCGTACCAGCGCTGGTCGGGCTTCAGCAGGCCCTTGATGGCATCGCCGTAGGTCTGAATGTCCTGCGGCGAACCGGCAAACATATAGCGATAGGTCAATCGGCTGCCCGGCTGCACCGCGCCGGTTTTAGGCACATCCGCCAGATTCATTATCAGGCGTGGCGCAGTCTGAAACGGGTTGAAGCCGGAATCCGGCTCCTGAACAATTTCTCCGGCAATTTTAAAAGTCGAATCGCCGACTTCTAAATTGTCGCCCACTTTCACATTAAGCAGCGCCATCAGGCGCGGCGCGGCCAGCACGGTGCCCGGCTCAGGCTTCACGCCCGGCGGCTGGGTTTGCAAATCGCCATAAAGCGGATAGGCAAGGTCGGTCGCTTTGACATCCGCCAGCTGCGGCGTGTCTCCGGCGAAAGTCATGGTCATGAAGCTGAGCTGGCGGCTGACTTTCAGCCCCTGCTTCTCGGCGTCCTGCAACCAGGCTTCAGTAATTGGCCGGGCGGAACGCAGCACGCGGTCGGCGGCGATAAAATCACGACTTTGCTGACTCAGCCCCTTTTCCATACGGTCGCTGATGCTGCCCAATGCCAGCACGCAGGCCACCGCCAGCGTCAGAGCCAGCCAGACGATTAATAGCGAAGGCGAGCGCCACTCTCGCCAAAACCAGCGCCAAATCATGCTTCCTCCCACAATTTTCCGTCACGCAGGCGCAGACGACGCTGGCAGCGGGCCGCCAGTTGCTCGTCGTGAGTCACCAGAATCAGCGTGGTTGCCGCGTCGCGGTTGAGTGAGAAGAGTAAGTCGACGATGCGCTCGCCGGTGGCGCGGTCGAGGTTGCCGGTCGGTTCGTCGGCAAACAGCAGTTTAGGTTTGCCAATAAATGCGCGAGCCAGCGCCACGCGCTGCTGCTCGCCGCCGGAAAGCTGGGCCGGAAGATGGTGCTGGCGTTCGCCCAGGCCCAACTGCTGCAAAAGCTGCACCGCCTGCGCGCGGCTATTGGCGTCAGATTCACCGCGCAGCAGGGCCGGAAGCTGGACGTTTTCCAGCGCGTTGAGCGTCGGCACCAACATAAAAGATTGAAACACAAAGCCGACGTTTTTGGCGCGCAGCGCGGCGCGGCCCTCTTCATTCATGTCGGTCAGAGACTGGCCGAGCAGCTTCACATCGCCCCCGGTACCATCATCCAGCCCGGCTAAAATACCCAGCAAGGTAGACTTACCTGACCCCGACTCTCCGATCAGCGCAATGGTCTGCGCCGGTTTGACAACCAGCTCCACACCGGACAGGATGGTTAACTGACTTTCACCCTGACCGACGTGTTTACTAAGATGATGAACTTCAAGAACGTTTCCCGCTGGCATCTTCCTTTCCTTTTACTTGTATCAATGCTGGTCGCTGCAACGCTGAGTGCTCGCGCCACCGCAGCTGATAAGTTACTGATTGTTGGAGACAGTTTAAGCGCGGTTTATCGCCTTCCGGTTGCCCAATCCTGGCCAACCCTGCTAAATAACAAGTGGCAGAGAGAAGAAGGTAAACCCACCATTATTAATGCCAGTATTAGTGGCGATACTGCGGCACAAGGGCTGGCTCGCCTTCCCGCGCTGTTGAAACAGCATCAGCCGCGCTGGGTGCTGATTGAGCTGGGGGCTAACGACGGTCTGCGTGGTTTTGCGCCACCGGCAATCTCCCAGACGCTGAACCAAATTATCGGCTTGGTGAAACAGGCCAACGCCGAGCCGCTGCTGATGCAAATCCGCCTGCCGCCGAACTACGGACGCCGTTATACTGACGCCTTCTATGGCATTTACCCGGCGTTGGCGAAGCAGAACGACATCCCGCTGGTGCCTTTCTTTATGGAACAGGTCGCCGTGAAACCAGAGTGGATGCAGGATGACGGTTTGCACCCGGCTCAGGTGGCTCAGCCATTTATCGCTGACTGGATGGCGGACAAACTCGCGCCGCTGGTCAAATAGGCCGAAACCCTAAGTAAACCACAGTCCTGAAAAATAGGGGCTTCTGACAGGTAAAGTTATGCAAAAAGCAGTATTGATCACCGGCTGCTCAAGCGGCATTGGGTTGGCTGCCGCGCACGATTTGCGTCAGCGCGGCTATCGCGTGCTGGCGGCTTGTCGCAAAGCGCAGGATCTTGAGAATCTCCAGCAACAGGGTTTCGAAACCGTTCAGCTGGATTTGGACGATAAGCAGAGCGTCGAGCGCGCCGCCTCGGAAGTCATCGCCCTGACCGGCAATCGCCTGTATGGCCTGTTCAATAACGCCGGTTACGGGGTTTACGGGCAGCTAAGCGGCATCAGCCGGGAGCAGTTCGAGCAGCAGTTTTCCACCAATTTGTTCGGCACCCATCAGCTCACTCAACTGCTGCTGCCCGCCATGCTGGCCCATGGCGAGGGACGCATTATTCAGACCAGCTCGGTGATGGGCTTGATCAGCACGCCGGGGCGCGGGGTCTACGCCGCCAGTAAATACGCGCTGGAGGCGTGGTCCGACGCGCTGCGCATGGAGCTGCACGGCACGGGGATACAGGTCAGCCTGATTGAACCCGGCCCGCTGACCAGCAACTTCACGCAGAACGTTAATCAGTCGCAGGCCGATAAACCGGTCAATAATCCGGGCATCGCCAAGCGTTTTACCCTGACGCCAGAGGCAGTTTTGCCGAAATTGCGCCATGCTTTAGAGAGCCCGAAGGCGCGTTTGCGCTATCCGGTGACGCTGCTGGCGCACGGCATCACCGTGCTGCGCCGCCTGTTACCCGGCCGCGTGCTGGATAAAATCCTGCGCGGTAATAGCTAGCGGCAGGGGTTGAAGCTGGCACAAGTGCCCCCATTTAGCTTTTAACATCTTATTATTTATCACAATCTCGGCGCGGCATTGTTTCAACTAGGGACAGGGCTTCACCAAGATAAGAGAGACTGATTTATGCTGGCACAACCTTCGATCATTACTATTAACGAAACCAACCTGCACCAGACGTTGGAACAGTCCATGTCGGTTCCGGTGATGTTTTACTTCTGGTCCGAACGCAGCCAGCACTGTCTGGTGCTGGGGCCGATCCTCGACAAACTGGCCGCCGAGTACGCCGGTCAGCTGATTCTGGCAAAGGTCGACTGTGACGCCGAACAGATGATTGCTCAGCAGTTCGGTCTGCGCTCCATCCCCGCGGTTTATCTGTTCAAAGATGGTCAGCCGGTAGACGGTTTCCAAGGCCCGCAGCCGGAAGAAGTGATCCGCGAACTGCTGCAAAAAGTGTTGCCGAAAGAAGAAGAGTTGAAAGTGGCGCAGGCCCAAGAGTTGCTGCAAGCCGGTGACCTGACCGGCGCCCTGCCGCTGCTAAAAGAGGCCTGGCAGCTCAGCCAGCAGCGCAGTGATATCGGCCTGATGCTGGCTGAAGTGCAAATTCAGCTCAATCGCAGTGAAGATGCCGAAGCCGTGCTGGCGACTATTCCGCTGCAAGATAAAGACTCGCGCTATCAAGGGCTTATCGCGCAAATCGAGCTGCTAAAACAAGCTGCTGACACCCCTGAAATCCAGCAATTGCAGCAGCAACTTCAGCAAGAGCCGGACAACGTTGAGCTGGCGGTTAAGCTCAGCCTGCAACTACATGCGGTGGGCCGAAATGAAGAGGCGCTGGAACTGCTGATGGCACCGCTGAAGAAAGATCTCGGCGCGGCCAATGGTTCTGCGCGTAAAACGCTGATGGACATTCTGGCTGCACTCGGCACCGGCGATGCGCTGGCCGCCAAGTACCGCCGCCAGCTCTATTCCCTGCTTTACTGATCCCCGCAGAACGCATCACAGCTTCCCCCAGCGCGGCACTCGCCGCGCTGCTTTCCCCTCTATTTAGTTGTTCGCCTAAGCTGAATCAATACGACTTCTGAATGTTTTGTGCGACAATCCCCAGTGAGCAAAATATATGCGCTCTGCTCACATGAATTTGTTTTTTCTGGAAAATCTCCAGAAAACAATAGGACACGCAGCCATACCCCAAATAGTTCCAGTTGCAGGAAAGCAACTCACGCCTCCGTAGCTTGAAATATCAAAGGTATTACAGGAGTTCAAACTATGTTGACCGTTATCCCGATTATTGTCGTTCTCGCGCTACTGGTGGTTTTCGCCGGTGTTAAAATTGTTCCCCAAGGCTATCAGTGGACCGTCGAACGTTTTGGCCGTTATACCAAAACCCTGATGCCCGGCCTGAATCTGGTCGTGCCCTTCGTCGACCGCGTCGGCCGCAAAATCAATATGATGGAACAAGTGCTGGATATTCCTTCTCAGGAAGTGATCTCCCGCGATAACGCCAATGTGGCTATCGACGCCGTTTGCTTTATTCAGGTGATTGACCCGGCGCGCGCCGCCTATGAAGTCAGCAACCTTGAGCAGGCGATTGTTAACCTGACCATGACCAACTTCCGTACCGTGCTGGGCTCGATGGAACTGGACGAGATGCTGTCACAACGCGACAATATCAACGCGCGTTTGCTGCATATCGTCGACGAAGCCACCAACCCGTGGGGCGTAAAAATCACCCGTATCGAAATTCGCGACGTGCGCCCGCCGGCTGAGCTTATCTCGGCGATGAACGCCCAGATGAAAGCCGAACGTACCAAACGCGCCGATATCCTTGAAGCTGAGGGTGTGCGTCAGTCAGCCATTCTGCGCGCCGAAGGTGAAAAGCAGTCACAGATCCTGAAAGCCGAAGGTGAGCGCCAGTCGGCTTTCCTGCAAGCTGAAGCCCGCGAACGTGCGGCGGAAGCAGAAGCACAGGCCACCAAGATGGTGTCTGAAGCTATCGCAGCCGGCAGCGTGCAGGCCATCAACTACTTCGTGGCGCAGAAATACACCGACGCGCTAACCAAAATCGGCTCATCCAATAACAGTAAAGTGATCATGATGCCGCTGGACGCCAGCAGCCTGATGGGCTCCATCGGCGGTATCGCGGAACTGCTGAAAGAAACCAAAGGCGGAAAATAATGCTGCAACAGCTTATAGCAAGCCCGCACCTGTTTTGGCTGTCACTCGGCGGCCTGTTGCTGGCAGCAGAACTGCTCGGTGCGAGCGGTTATTTGCTGTGGAGTGGCATTGCGGCGGCGCTGGTAGGGTTACTGACGTGGCTGCTGCCGCTGTCGTGGGAATGGCAGGGTGTGAGCTTTGCCGTGCTGACGATGGTCGCCGCGTGGCTGTGGTGGAAGTGGCTCAGCACCCGCCAGAGGCCGGACCGGCAGAATGGCTCGCTGAATCAGCGCGGCCAGCAGCTGGTCGGCATGCATGCCACCGTCCTTGAACCCATGAGTAACGGCTACAGCCGCGTGCGCATCGGCGATAGCACTTGGCGCATCACCAGCACCGCGCAGCTTAGCGTGGGTGACGACGTGGTCATCACCCAGGTCGAAGGCATTACGCTGAAGGTTGAGCCGAGCAACAGCCGCCTCTAAGCTCTCTCAAAGCCATTGGTGCTGCAGCAAGGCAGCAAAAGAGGGAATCCCGATGAGCTGACATCAGTCAGTGATTCGGGTGACCGAAAGCGGCTAACGTAGCTGCGGTGCCAAAGGCGAAGAGAGATTGTCGATGATTGGGCAGGCGGCGCCCTCATCTCCCGGACAGGACTCAGCAAGCGCCAGCAGCCGCTGGCGCATCTCGGTTAACTCTTCAATATGTCGGCCAATCTCTGCGGCTTTCTCAAGCGTTCGCGCTTTCACATCGGCACTGTGGCGGTCGGGATTGTGGAACAGCGCCACCAGCTCCTGACACTCATCCAGAGTGAAACCCACCTGCCGCGCCTGACGCAGTAGCGTAAGCTCCTCAATATGCTTTTTAGCGTAGGTACGATAGCCGTTATCACTGCGCATCGGCGCCGTCACCAGCCCCTTCTCTTCGTAGAAGCGAATCGCTTTGCTGGTCAAACCGGTTTTCTTTGCCACATCGCTGATATTCATTTTACCCCCTTGACCTTCACCTTGCTGGAAGGTTTATCCTACCCCTGAATCGATTAAAGGCCAACCAACAGTATCCAGAGGAACACAATATGACTACGACCGTTTTAAACCTTAAAGGTTTGACCTGCGGACACTGCGTGGCGTCTACGCGCAAAGCACTGGAAGCCGTGTCAGGCACCACCAAAGTGGACGTTGAGTTGAACAAAGCCGTGGTTGAAGGCTCAGCGCCAACCCAAGAGCTGATCGACGCTGTCGAAGAAGCGGGCTATCAGGCGACAGTCGCTTAACGTCCTGCGCCATCGCCGCTGGTAACTCTGCCCGCGGCGATAAACGTGACTTTTCATGCTTTTAATTCGCCTTCCCCCCGAAAATCAAGACTTTCCCCCTGTTCGCTACTTCAGCGACGCGCTAGCATGCCCCTTCACTCTTGCAAGGAGACAACGCCATATGGGCCATATCTTTTACCAGCTTGCCCGCTGGCTCGGTCTGCTTTCTCCCGCGGAATATCACTATCCGGCGATGGATATCCAGCTTCCCGGCGACCGTCATTTGCACCTGGTGGGCAGCATCCACATGGGCACCATGAATATGCAGCCCCTGCCGGATATCTTGCTGAAACGGCTGTCGCAGGCCGACGCGTTGATTGTCGAAGCCGACATCAGCGAGGCGGAATCGCCTTTCGGCATCGCGGAAGATCTCTCGCCACTTAGCGAGAGGCTGACCGAGCAGCAATATTTGCAGGTGGAGAGACTCTGCGAGGAGTTGGGGACATCTATCTATAGCCTGAATCACCTGCCCTGCTGGCAGGTCGCGCTGATGCTACAAGCCGGTCAGGCCCAGCGCCTTGGGCTGCGCGGCGAATACGGCATTGACTATCAGCTATTGAAAGCCGCGCGGCGCGAGCAGAAGAAAATCATCGAGCTGGAAGGCCCGCAAGAGCAGCTCACCCTGCTTCAGCAACTGCCGGACGACGGCCGTTCGCTGCTGGAAGACACCCTGACTCACTGGCATACCAACGCGCGGCTGCTGCAAACCATGATCAGCTGGTGGCTGGAATCCCAGCCCAGCCAAAGCATGGAGCCGCTGCCCAACACCTTCAGCAATGACCTGTACGACGTACTGATGAACCAACGCAACCTACGCTGGAAGCAGCAACTCAACGCCCTGCCACCGGGCAAATACGTGGTCGCCGTCGGCGCGCTGCATCTGTATGGCGAAGGCAACCTGCCGGATATGCTGACAGCGGATCGGCGCTGAGTTAGGTTTGTGCCTGAACAAGAACAAAACTCGAGATCCTCAAAATCATTCGAGTCAGATCAAGGCGGCAACTGAGGGAGTCCCTGGGAGCTTACACAAGTAAGTGTCTAGGGCGAGCGAAGGAAGCTAACGCAGAGCTGGCTTAAAGGATGAAGAGGAACAAAAAAGTGGCCAATATCGCTATTGGCCAGTCAAAGAGGAATTTCATTTTATTAGTTATAGCTTCAGCATTTGTCTCTTGCGGGACAGAACACTGGCAGTAGTAGGTTAGCAATCTGTATTGGGTCTTGGCAACAGACATTCGCTAGACTAATATTTAACATTCGTTCAAGAAATACTCTTTATGCTTTACAATCAAAAGATTGAGCAGAGTTATTATTTTTCCGCTAATTAAGTCATCGTGAACGTCTGAGGCATTTTTACCCTTATAGACCCGGTGACTTTTTTTATTGGGATCTTTTCTCGGGGATGGTTATGACGCCAGCAGTCAAATTATTGGAAAAAAATAAGGTGGTTTTTACCCTCCACCCTTATGAACACAGCAGCGATGAGACCCACTTCGGTGACGAAGCCGTGCAGAAACTCGGGCTGGATGCTAATCAGGTCTATAAAACCCTGCTGGTTTCACTCAACGGTGACGCAAAAAATTTGGCCGTGGCCGTCACGCCAGTCGCCTCAATGTTAGACCTTAAGAAAGTCGCCAAAGCCCTCGGCGCGAAGAAGGCCGATATGGCTGACCCGCAAATTGCCCAGCGCGTGACGGGCTATCTGGTTGGTGGAATTAGCCCCCTGGGGCAGAAAAAGCTGCTGCCCACGGTTATCGATAGCCCGGCGCAAAACTTTGCCACCATTTTTGTCTCTGGAGGTAAACGCGGGCTTGATATTGAACTGGCTGCGGGCGATCTTTGTACCCTGCTGCGCGGAAAATTTGCCGACATCGCTAAAGTTGACTGACTGTTTCCGCTACTTACTACAAGAATAAAGGCTTAGATAGAGATGACCGACCGTACCGACCTCCCTACCCAGCCCGTAGCCAGCGCCGCCAAGCGCACCGCCTTCGGGATACTCGGCGCAATCAGCGTTTCCCACCTGCTCAATGACATGATCCAGTCGCTGATTTTGGCGATTTATCCCCTGCTGCAAAACGAGTTTTCCCTCAGCTTCACGCAGATAGGCATGATAACCCTGACTTATCAGATAACCGCCTCGCTGCTACAACCTATTATTGGTTATTACACGGACAAGCATCCGCAGCCTTATTCGCTGCCGATTGGCATGGGCTTTACCCTCTCCGGCCTGCTGCTGTTGGCGGTGGCGCAGACCTTCCCGCTGGTGCTGTTAGCCGCCGCGCTGGTGGGCACCGGCTCCTCAGTCTTCCACCCGGAGTCCTCTCGCGTGGCACGCATGGCGTCCGGTGGCCGTCACGGTCTGGCGCAGTCGGTGTTCCAGGTGGGTGGCAACTTGGGAAGCTCGCTGGGGCCTTTGCTGGCCGCACTGATTATCGCCCCTTATGGCAAAGGCAATGTGGCCTGGTTCTCACTGGCGGCCCTGCTGGGTATCGTGGTACTGCTGCAAATCAGTAAGTGGTATCGCCAACAGCAGCAGATCATCAAGAAGCGCGGCCCCGTCGCGGGCAATATCACCGTGCTGCCGCGCCGCACGGTGGCGATGTCGATGGGTATTCTGCTGGTGCTGGTGTTCTCCAAGTACTTCTACCTGACCAGCCTGAGTAGCTACTACACTTTTTATTTGATTCACAAGTTTGGCGTGTCGATTCAAAACGCGCAGATCCACCTGTTTGTGTTCCTGTTTGCCGTGGCGGCGGGCACCATTATTGGCGGGCCGATTGGCGATAAGATTGGGCGTAAATATGTGATTTGGGCTTCGATCCTCGGCGTCGCACCTTTCACCCTGCTGCTGCCCCACGCCAACCTGATGTGGACCAGCATTCTCAGCGTGATCATCGGCGTGGTATTGGCTTCGGCGTTCTCGGCAATTTTGGTGTTTGCGCAGGAGTTGATTCCGGGCAAAGTCGGCATGGTCTCTGGCCTGTTCTTTGGTTTGGCCTTCGGCATGGGCGGCCTTGGGGCGGCGGTGCTGGGCTACGTTGCCGACCGCACCAGCATCGAACTGGTGTATCAGATTTGCGCCTTCCTGCCGCTATTGGGGATTCTCACCGCATTCTTACCGAATATTGAACAAAAGCAGTCCTAAACTTCTGCCTTTATGCTGCCGATACTCCGTTATCGGCAGCACACTCACCTTGCCCACTGAAACATCGCTGTCCAAAACCCTGTGAAATGTCACTTTCATCTCGATTTACATCAAAATCGTTATTTTTTGACATTCAAGGCACATTTTTTTACACATCGGTCGCCGATATGCCATAAAATCATTAACACTCTCTTACACTTTGCACTGACGCATAACTAGAAGGAGTATGGATGCACAACTCTACGCCCTTGATAACCACCATCGTCGGCGGTTTGGTACTGGCCTTCCTGTTCGGGATGCTCGCCAATCGCCTTAAAATTTCCCCTCTTGTCGGCTATCTTGCCGCTGGCGTGCTTGCTGGCCCTTTTACTCCGGGCTTTGTCGCCGATACTTCTCTTGCTCCTGAGCTGGCGGAAATTGGCGTCATCCTTCTGATGTTCGGCGTAGGTTTACACTTCTCTCTCAAAGACTTATTGGCAGTAAAATCCATCGCTATCCCCGGCGCAGTGCTGCAAATCGCGGTCGCGACGCTGCTGGGTATCGGCCTGTCACGCCTGCTGGACTGGGACTTGGCTGCCGGTCTGGTCTTCGGCCTCTGTCTTTCCACCGCCAGTACCGTGGTGCTGCTGCGGGCGCTGGAAGAGAGGCAGCTGATTGACAGCCAGCGCGGGCAAATTGCCATAGGCTGGCTGATAGTCGAAGACTTAGTGATGGTGCTGACGCTGGTATTACTGCCCGCCTTTAGCAGCATGATGGAGAGTGAGCATTCAAGCTTTGGCGCGCTAGGTATGGAACTGGCGATTACCATCGGCAAAGTGATCGCTTTTATGGTGCTAATGATGGTGGTTGGCCGCCGCCTGGTGCCGTGGATCCTTGCCCGCACCGCCAGTACCGGCTCGCGTGAGCTGTTTACGCTGGCGGTTCTGGCGCTGGCGCTGGGCATTGCTTATGGCGCGGTGGAGCTGTTCGACGTCTCCTTTGCGCTGGGTGCGTTCTTCGCGGGCATGGTGCTCAACGAGTCTGAACTGAGCCAACGCGCGGCGCACGACACGCTGCCGCTGCGCGACGCCTTCGCGGTGCTGTTCTTTGTCTCCGTCGGCATGCTGTTCGACCCGCTGATCATCATTCGCGAGCCTCTGGCGGTGCTGGCGACGCTGGGTATTATCGTTTTCGGTAAATCCATCGCGGCCTTCCTGCTGGTAAAAACCTTCGGCCACTCGCGGCGCACCGCGCTGACGATTTCCGTCAGTCTGGCGCAGATTGGCGAGTTCGCCTTTATCCTCGCCGGTCTGGGCATCACGCTGGGCATGCTGTCTGAGCATGGCCGCAATCTGGTGCTGGCGGGCGCCATCCTGTCGATTATGCTCAACCCGCTGCTGTTCACGTTGCTGGAGAAATATCTGGCGAAGACCGAAACCATCGACGATCAGAGCGTGGAAGAAGCCGTCGAAGACGAGAAGCAGATCCCCTTCGACCTGTGCAATCACGCCCTGCTGGTGGGCTATGGCCGCGTGGGTAGCCTGCTGGGCGAGAAGCTTCAGGCTGCGGGCATTCCACTGGTGGTGATTGAGAACTCCCGGCCACGGGTCGAAGCCCTGCGCGAGCAAGGTATTAGCACGGTATTGGGTAACGCCGCCAATCAGGAAGTGATGGATTTGGCCCGTCTGGACTGCGCCCGCTGGCTGCTGGTGACCATTCCCAATGGCTACGAAGCCGGTGAGATTGTCGCCTCGGCGCGAACCAAACGCCCGAATATCGAGATCATCGCCCGTGCGCACTATGACGACGAAGTGCGTTACATCATGGAGCGCGGCGCAAACGAAGTGGTGATGGGTGAACGCGAGATCGCCAACAGCATGCTGAACATGCTGCACGTCGACGTGATGAACGAAGACGAAAAGCGGCCTTACTGCCCGATTTAACGCCTTCTCGACGAGCAAAAAGCCTCCCATTGGGAGGCTTTTTTATTTCACTCAGCGATAAACCACCACCTGAAACCCTTCGTCTTCAGTCGGCGGGACAAAGTGGCTGGTGATGAAATCAAACTGCTGGTCGGTGGCGGCGAAGTCGTGCTCTCCGGCCTGATTACGGGCGCGGAGACGGGCTTTACACACCTCGTCGGGCACGTCGAGATAGTGCAGCTGGTGGTGAGCGCCGGACGCCTCGACGATCCCCTTCATCCATTGGCGGTTTGCCAGCGTATTGGCCGGGAAGTCGAGCACCACCGACATACCAGCTTGCAGCAAGGCAATAAGGTGCGGAGCCATGGCATCCCGTAGCTTGGCCGAGCAGTGCACGTAGTCGGCCACGCTATGCATCTCCTCGGCGTAAAGCCGCGCCAGCCACTGGTCTTCACTAATAATCACGGTTAACGGGCGAGCAGCAAGCCGAGCAGACAACGTGGATTTGCCCGAGGCAATTTTGCCGCAGAGCAGATGAAGAGTGGGAGTTTCCGTGGCGGTCTGGGACATGCTTTCCTCGCTTTGCTGCGGGTAAATGAATCAAAAGAGTAGCACGCGGCGAGGTGAAGGGGCTGAAAATTAAGGCCAGCGCGAGGGCTGGCCTTAATGAGTCAAATCAGAGGTTAAATCTGCGAGAAGCCGCCGTCGACCACCACTTCAGCCCCCAGCATGTAGCGAGATTCATCGCTGGCAAGGAACAGCACCGCGTTGGCGATGTCTTCGGCGTCCCCCAAATTCCCGAGGGGAATTCGCGCCGCAATGCGCTGTTTGCCAGCGTCAACTTCAGCCTCTGTACCGCCGCTGCGCCCGTGGATAGGCGTATTCATCGCCCCCGGACTGACGGCGTTGACGCGGATTTTGCGCTCTAATAGCTCTGCCGACCAACTCCGCGCCAGCGATCGCACCGCCGCTTTGGAGGCCGAAAGCAGAGACAGGCCCGGCGTGCCGACCTGATTCAACCACGAGGTGTTGAGAATTACCGACGCGCCCGGCTGCAACAGCGGCGAAATCGCCTGCATGGAAAAGAACACGCCCTTGACGTTGATATCCATCAGCTCGTCGTAACGCGCCTCGCTGGTACTCGCCAGCGGCGAGCCGAAGGCCACACCGGCGTTGGCAAAAAACGCGTCCAGCCCGCCAAACTCAGCGGCTACTTGGTTGTGGATATGACGCAGATCCTCTGGCGCCAGCACGTCAGCCTGAATCGCCAGAACATCTCCTACCAGCTGCTGTTTAATCTGTTGCAACTTCCCGGCATCGCGCCCGGTGATCGCCACCCGCGCCCCTTCGCGCAGCATTAATTTGGCCGTAGCTAAGCCAATGCCGCTGGTGCCACCGGTGATCAATACGCGTTTATTTTTCAATCTCATACTGTGCTCCCTGAGTGGGTTGGTTTGATTGAGTTGTGAAAGTCGTAAAGCCCCGTTTCGCGGCGTCTATTGCCCCGGAGATATAACCCGGAAAGGCCGCCGACCACTCGCTGGCGATGCCCTGTAACCTCCCCTGCCAGACGCCCTCGCGGATAAAAGCCTGAGGAATCGAATGGCTCTGATTCGCCGTCAGGTCCCCCGCCGTGGCGGTCAGCGGATCGTCGGCCCAGTCTTTGAAAAACTCAGCAACCGGATGCGCCGCCTGCTCGCCAAACAGCCTGACCAGCTGCGCGCGACAGAGGTCTTTTAGATTGCTTTCGCTGGTGGTCCAGCGCGTTTTCGCCGGTATTCCCAGAAAGCCGAACAGTGCCGCAGCCTGCTCTGACGCCGAGGCATCGTGAATCTCAGCCATAGGGCCGACGGCGCTGCGTGCTTCCCCTGACAGCCCTTGCTGCCGCCAAAAAGGTCGGGAGTAAACTGCCACGTATTTGGCGTGCGGCGCCATCCAAGTGCCGGTATGGGCCCACTCTCGGGCGACGGAAGCTGGCAGCGCGGGGTTGAAGATAATTCCCGCCGCCAAGGCCGGTGGCAGTGCCAGAAACACCTGTTCGGTGCGAACCGACAGGCTTTCTCCGAGTGGCGTTTTGGCCATCAGTTGTATTCCTTCGGCATTCGCCGCTATTTGCGTGACAAGGTGGCTGAACAGCAGCTTGGCCGGATTGAGCCTGTTCTGAAGTTTTTCTACCAGTTGCCGCATTCCTCCCGCAATGCGCATGGAAGGCGGGGATGTAACGTAGCCGGGATGCCGCGAAATCGGCTGATGCAACGCACGATCCAGCAGCATGTCGCCCTGCTCTTCTTGCGCGATAAGCTCAATATCAAGCTGTTGTAAAAGCTGTGCCAACTGGGTCTGAAAGGCTGGCCAGACCCACGTAGCGCCGAGATCAAAACGCTGAGTTTCATCTGCGGCGTGCAGCGACTGAATGCGCCCACCGGCCTGATCGCGCCCTTCAATCAGCAGATAATCCACGCCCGCCTGCTCCAAAAGCGCGGCGGCATACAGTCCGCTCAGGCCGCCGCCAACAATGGCAACTTGCACCTGTCTCATTGCTTCACCGCCAATGTTTTCTGCCTGGGCAAATGGCCGGTTTTGATGTACAACAGCGCCCCTGCCTTGCCGGACACTAATTCAGGAAAGGTGCCAGCAGGAAGCCGCAGCCAACTGCCCGTGGAATAGGCGCTAGCGCCCTCTGTTATCTCTCCGCCCAGCACCAACAGCTCGGCCCCGGCCACCGGCTCACTGGCAAAAATCGGCTCTCCGGCGGCGAGGCTTTCCAGCCTCACCAGCTCATGCGCACTCTGGTACAGCGGACAAATCTCACGGCCCTGCCGTTGCTGCCAGCGGCTTGCTTCCAAGGTATTGATGCGCACTCGCTGAGTTTCCTCGGCGGCCATCTGCCGCAGTTTGACGAAAATCGTCGCGCCCAATTTGCTGGAAGGCTGATGGGAAGAGCCCGGCGGATTACGCAGATACCAGCCCGCCGGATAGTGCTGCTCCCCTTCGGAAAACACGCCTTTCAGCACCAAAATCTCCTCGCCGTCAGGGTGCGAATGTGTGGGGAAATCTGAGCCCGCGTCATAGCGAACAATGCTGGTGGCCCGCGCCTGTTCTGCGCCAATGCGGTCTAGCATGACGCGGTGAACGCCGGACTGCGGCGAGCTTACCCACTCATATTCATCCGCCGTGACCAGCGCGCGCAGGGAGAGGTCGTGATTGACTAACATGATGCGTTTCCGATAAGAGAGCAGACCGGCGCAGCTAAGCGCCGGAAAAAATTATGCTTTTGGCAATGAGTCGAAGGCGTCCAGCACGTGGGCGGTGTAGGTCAGCGCCGCGCCGGTATTGAGGGAAATCGCCACGGCCAGCGCTTCGGCAATCTCTTCGCGCGTCGCGCCGTGTTTGGCGGCGGCTTTAACATGAACAGAGATACAGCCGTCGCAGCGGGTGGTCACCGCCACCGCTAACGCAATCAGCTCATGGATTTTCGGGTCCAAATGACCGGTGGCAGAAGCGCCCGCATCCATCTTGACCAGCCCGCGCATAAATTCCGGCGCCAGCTTGGCGAAATCATTCACTTTACCCAGCAGCTCATCGCGATGTTCATTCCAGTTCAGCAACATAGACAATCTCTTCTTCAATCAGGCGACGTGACCCATCACGTCCCTTTCGTCGCAGGCATTATTGAAATGTTAAGAGTGTTAAACAAATGAGATAAACTTGCCTTATGGCAAAGAAAAACTATCTTGCTGAAAAAGCTGAAAGCAGAGGATAGCCAGCCGTGGCTTGGCTATCCTCTGAAGAGAGAGTTAGGCGGGGGTGTTTGAGCTGAGTGAGTGCTGATATTCCAGCATCCAGTCGTGGAAAATCTGCACTTCGGGGCGACTCAGCGCATGCTCCGACCGCACCATGTAATAGGACCACGTCAGTGGCCATTTAAATGATGGGTAGAGCTGAATCAGCTGGCCGCTATCAATGGATTGCTGCACCAGCGCGCGGCGCACGATAGCCACGCCACGCCCGCCGAGCGCCGCCAGAATCACCGCCGAGGTAGAGTTGATATGCAGGCTGTTCTGGCTCACATGGCCATAGCCGATGATGTCCAGCACGCCACTCCACGACGGCATATTGGCACCGGGATGCGGGGTGTCATCGTAGATAAGCTTCTGTTTATTCAGCCAATCGCAGTCGGCTTCTTGCCCGGCTTTTAAAATCAGCGGGCTGCAAACCACCACCGCCTCTTCATCCATGATCCAGGTCGCGTGCAGCCCCGGCCAGTTGCCCGGTCCGCAGCGAATGCCGATATCCGCCTCGCCGTGAGCCAAATCGATATGCTTATCCGAGACGTCGAGGCGTAGGTCGATATCCTCACGGTGTTCTGCAAACAGGTTCAGGCGCGACATCAGCCAGTTCATCACCAGCACCTGCGACGCGGTAACCACAATCACCGAGCGCGCGCGGCGACCGCGCAACTTCTTCAGGCCGCTTTCGAGCTTATCCAACCCGTCGGTGATCTCTTTCAGCGCGTCTTGCGCCTCAGCTACTACCATCAGCCGCTTTTTGCCAGAACGCGTACGAGTCAGCAGCGGATGCCCTACCCACTCCTCGAGCGAACGCACCAGCTGCCCAACCGCCGCGGGCGTCACGCCCAGCTCTTCCGCCGCCCCGGTAAAGCTGCCGTGTCGGGCCGCCGCTTCAAAGGCGTGTAGCCATTTAAGTCTATTTAAGGAGCGCATCGCAAAATCACCTGCTGATTAGTTATGCCTTCATCCTAGCCCAGAAAACGGCTAACGACATAGATTTTCTTTGTCATCAGGCAATATCTTCTGATTCGTCAGCCTGCTCGCCCCGTGGCAATCTGGGTTCATCGCCGGGCAGCTGAATCTGACAGATGCCTTGTTAATAATTGATTGATAAATAAGAATTCGAGGTCAATATGTCAGCATCATTTGCAGGTAAAAAACTCTTAGTCGTCGGCGGCACCAGCGGCATGGGTCTGGAAACGGCGCGCATTGTGTTAGAAAACAGCGGCAGCGTGGTGCTGGTGGGCAATCGTCAGGCCAAAGCAGAAGAAGCGCGCCAAGCCCTGTCATCCCTTGGCTCAGTGTCGATTATCGTCGCCGACCTGATGAAAGAAGCCGGTATGAAGCACGTGATGGCGGAAATTAACCGCGACCATCGTGATATCAGCCTGTTAGTCAATGCCGCAGGGGTGTTCTTCCCGAAAGCCTTCGTCGAAAACGAAGAAGCCGACTATGACATGTATATGAACATCAACCGTGCGACCTTCTTCATCACTCGCGACGTGGCAAGAAACATGGTGGCGGCGGGTATCAAAGGCTCAATTGTGAATATCGGCTCCATGTGGGCGCAGCAGGCCATCGGCGCGACGCCATCCTCGGCCTATTCCATGGCAAAAGCGGGCCTGCACGCCCTGACCAAAAATCTGGCACTGGAGCTGGGTCAGAGCGGCATCCGCGTGAATGCCGTCTCGCCAGCCGTGGTTCACACGCCGATCTATGAAGGCTTTATTCCGAAAGAGGACGTGGGCGGCGTAATGAACAGCTTCGACAGCTTCCACCCAATCGGCCGCGTCGGCACGCCGCGTGACATCGCCGACACCGTGGCTTTCTTGCTGTCTGATAAAACGACGTGGGTTACCGGCGCCATCTGGGACATCGACGGCGGCGTGATGGCGGGACGTAACGCTTAAGGTTTAAAAGCAAAAACGCGGCGAGCGCCGCGTTTTTTGTCTGCTTATTGACGCCCTAGCATCAACGCTCCCAGTACGACTCCTCGAGGCTATCTTCGCGCTCCGGCAGGCCACGCGTCAGGCGCGGGGAGTGCTGGTTGAGGACCTGATAGCTTACGCGGTTGGCGTATTTACAGACCTGAGACAGTGAAGAGTAGGTCAGATAGTCGCGGACGTGCTTGCTGGAGTTGGGCACGCTGGTGCGGTGGAAACCGTTGGCGGCGATGTCGTGCAGCAGGGCTGACAGCGCGCCATCTCCGGCACCGTTGGTGTTCATGATCTTCTCCGGCCCCCCCATGTATGGCGCGATGTGGGAGTAGATTTTCAGCGGGTTCTGGCAGCTGTCGCGGCGCATGGCGCGGCTGAATTCATACTGGTTGAACTCGGCAATGGCACCCGGCAACAGCGGGTGATTCGTCGCGCGCTTGTACTCTTCTTCGGTGTAGCTGGCCATAAACAGGCCGTTCGGGCCCGCCGTGCAGAGCACCAGATCCACCCACTCCAGCGCCTTATCGGCCGCCATCAGCGGGTCTTTCAAGCCCGTTAGCGCAAAACCTTCATCTTCGTTCATCGCCAAAATAGAGACATTTTCAGCGATGAAGTCGCGCCACGCCTGCGGGTTTTCAGCAATCACAAACTGAGTGCCCAAGGTCAGCACCACTGGCACCTGATACTTCTTGGCATAAGCGATAGCCTGCATCGTGGCTTCTGGCATAGGTTCGCCTTCGCTACTGCGCAACAGGTAGGAAGTCAGCACCAGCGCCGAAGCCCCGGCAATCACGTCTTCCGGCACGCTTTCCTGACGCAAATTGTTCATATGCCCAGGGCTAATCGCAAAGGTACGCTCGCCGCTGTCGCTGATCAGGGTAAAGCAGCGACCAATGGCGCCATCAACGCCTTGCAGATAGTTCAGATCCACGCGGCTCGAGGTGTTGCACAGGTAGCGATAGGCGTAGCTGCCAATCTGCACGTGGCTGCACATCACGCCGAGCAGCACTGAGCGGTCATCGGCCAGCACCGAGTAGTTGTGCAAAGTGTTGCCGATGGTGCCACCGGCAAACTGATGGGTGATCAGCGCCTGACTCATTAATTCCTGATACAACGCCTCGGCGGTCGCATCGTCGATAACGCTGGACTCGCCGGCCTTCAGGCCATAACGGGTAACGAAGTCTTCGTCTACACGCGCTTCAATATCTACCATCGTCTGATCGATACCGACGATATAAGAAGCCCCTACTTCGCTGTCAGGCATCATGCTCTGCAACATTGAATCACGCAGTAAAGGATCGCGCGCGCTGACAGGGAAATAGTGTTTAGACTTACGTTTACCAGGAAATTTCATTGATGCTCTCTGTGGATCAAAAAACGTTAAAAATGTTGAGTCACTAACTGCTGAAGCAGATCGATATGCTCAGGCTGATCGTTAAGGGCGTCAATATAATGGAATTGCTCGCCGCCTGCGTGCATAAAGATCTCACGGTTCTCTTCTTTAATCTCTTCCAGCGTCTCCAGACAGTCTGAGGCAAAGCCCGGACACATGATCTGAATGTTCTTCACGCCCTGCGCCGGCAGGCCTTTCAGCGTTTCGTCGGTGTAAGGCGTCAGCCAAGGCTCACGGCCAAAGCGCGATTGGAAGGTCAGCATAATTTTGCCGGTCGGCAGGCCCAGTGCCTGAGTCAGCGCCTGAGTGGTGTCGCGGCAACGCTGTTCATAATCGTCGCCCAAGGCCACAAAGCGCTTCGGAATACCGTGGAAGGAGAGCATCAGGCGATCTGGTTCGCCGTGCTCGGCGAAGGAGCGCAAAACGGTGGTTTTCAGCGCGGAAATATAGGCCGGATGCTCGGCGTAGTCGCGAATAAAGCTCAGTGACGGCAGGCGGCGCTTCTCTTTTAACACGCGCGCTACGCCGTCAAACACCGCGGCGCTGGTGGAGCAGGAATATTGCGGATACAGAGGCAACACCACCATTTTGGTGACGCCCTGCTCCAGCAGTTTGTCGATGGCATCTTCCATGCTTGGCTTGCCGTAGCTCATCGCCAGTTCAACCGGAGTGCCCGGCAGGCGCTCGGCCAGCGCTTTTTGCTGGCGGCGGCTAAACACCATCAGCGGCGAACCCTCTTCCATCCACACGCCCTTATACAGTTTTGAGACGCGAGGAGATCGCAGCGGCAAAATTACGCCGTAAAGGATCGGCAGCCAAATCAAACGATTAGTATCAACAACCCGTGGATCACCTAAAAACTCAGCCAGATACTTTTTTACGGCCTGCGGCGTTGGTGCTTCGGGCGTACCGAGATTGACCAGTAACACACCGAATTTCGTCTGCATCATGCTGAATTTCCTAAATTATTACGGCTCTTGAGCCTGGGTGACTGGAAGCCAAAAATGCGGGCTTCGACTTAACTTTGCACATTGTAACCAAAAAGACGGGGAGCGGAACCGATAACAGCTAATGGCAGAAGTAATCAATACCATTCATTTGATGAATAAAAGTGCGGGAAACAGAAATAACAAAAGCGACCGGAGTCGCTTTTGTTGCTTCTATTATTTACGACAACGACATTAACCGAGGATAGAAGCCAGCTCTTGGCGCACTTCGTCCACTTTCTGAGTACCGTCGATACGAACGTATTGAGTGTTGCCCGCTTCAGCTTCTTTGCTGTAGTAAGACACCAATGGCTCGGTCAGATCGTGATATTCAACCAGGCGCTTACGCACGGTTTCTTCCTGATCGTCCTTACGGGTGATCAACTCTTCGCCGGTCACATCATCTTTGTTTTCCACTTTTGGCGGATTGAATTTGATGTGATAAACGCGGCCTGAGCCTGGATGAACGCGGCGACCTACGATGCGATCAACGATCAGTTCGTCAGGTACGTCGAATTCCAGCACGTAGTCCACTTTGATCCCAGCGTCTTTCATGGCATCAGCCTGAGGGATGGTGCGTGGGAAGCCGTCGAGCAAGAAACCATTGCGGCAGTCTTCCTGCTGAATGCGTTCTTTAACCAGTGCAATCACTAATTCGTCGGTCACCAGTTTACCGGCATCCATGATTTCTTTTGCTTTCTTGCCGAGCTCACTTCCAGCTTTAACAGCTGCGCGCAACATGTCACCGGTAGAAATCTGCGGAATGCCATATTTCTCCATGATGAATTGCGCTTGAGTTCCTTTACCAGCGCCCGGAGCGCCCAGCAGAATGATACGCATTGCGTAAATCCCCTTGCATGTAATTTTTATTAAAACGTACAAAACGACCAACCATATCATTCTGCTCGCCCTTCCTCAAGGAACAGGCTGCGCGCAATCAAGGTTAAGCCAGCGCCTCCTGGCGTTTAATTCGCAAGGTCTGGGAGATAACGGCCAGCACAATAATGCACCCACCAACAACGGCTTGCAGCGTTGGGGCCTCATTAAGAAACAGGAAGATCCAAAGCGGCGCGAGGGCGGTTTCGAGCAGTAAAAATAGTCCGGCGTTAACCGGAGAAACAAAGCGCGTGGAGAGAGAAATCAGCCCCATCGCCAGCGGCATAATCACCGCGCCTTCGATGAACAGCCACAGCCACTGCGAACCGCTGAGCAGCGGAACAGCGTGCAGCACGCCGCCGCCGGTGAAGCCCACCACGCAAACCGAGGCCAGCACGCCGCCGATTGAAGGCAAGCCCACGGTGCCGTTTTCCACTTTTGAAGCAAAGATAAAGGCTAGCGCCATAGACACCGCCGTCGCCAGCGCGAAGTAGTTGGCCAGCGGGTCATAGCCCGTCGCGCGGCCGGTCATGACGATTGCCACGCCGAGCATGCCCGCGATAGCCGCCATCAGCAGCGATTTATCAATTTTGGTGCCAAAGAACAGGCGCGAAATGATCGCGGAAACAAACGGCGTCGAGGAGATGATCACCAGCACGGTGGCGATGCTGCCGCGATTTAACGCATTAACGAAGCAGGCCGACGCGATACAGAAAAACAGCGTCGACAACGCGTTTTGACGGGTGATCCACGGCACGCCGAGCACCGAGCGGCTCTTCGGCCACAGCAGGTAAACCAGCACCACCAGCCCCCACATAAACAGGCCGCGCAGCATCACGATCATCCATGAGTTATCGATACTCATGAGTCGGATAAACACGGAATCGGTACTCAGAATTATGCCGCCGAGAATACCGATCAGGTTGCCGTTAACCGGGGTAGATTTACTCATTTTTGACTCCAAAGTCGGGCTAAATCGTCGATAACACTGCCGGTGCTATCCACTTGCTGAAAGCGATTGCCCCGCGCCCAGCGGGAAATACGCAAAGTATGGGTGTGCTCGAAATAGCTGCCGTTGATCTGTTTGACCTTACGCAGCTGGTCTTCAGACAGCGTCGCCACGGGGAAGCAGGCGAAAGGCAGGCCAGATGCGCTGAGCGAGGTCAGGCGTAGGCCATTAGCCAGCGGCAGGTCGATTTTCTCGACGCTGGCAACGTTGTAAGGCTGCCAATCCGGGGTCTCCATCGCGGCAATGGCCTCCTGCAATGGCCGCTGAGAGACGGTTGATCCTTCGTACAGGCGCAGCTCGCTGCGGAACAAACAGCTATAGTGCTCAGGGCGCACGGCAATCAGCGTCAGACCCACGGCCACCGACGCGTGTTTATGCAGCGGCGCGAGGAAAATCGAGCTGTTATTCACCAACTCATCATGCAGACCGGTGGCGAAACTGTGCGAACCGTCGACCACGGTTTTATGATTCAAACCATCAAGATCGTTAATGGCCCCGGTATAAGGGTTAACGTGCGTGACCATGTTGACGCCGCTGTTTTGCCCCGGCGCGTCAATCGGCGCGGGTTTGGAGAACAGCAGTTCAATCGGCTGATAGTGGCGATGGGCGGCCAGATTCAGCGACATATTATGTTTATGCAGCAAGTGGGAGAGCATGGCTAAGCCCACACGCACCGACTGCACCAGAAAAATGTCATAATCGCCAAGACGATAGACCGTCGTCAGCTTGTCGCGCAGCACTTCCCGCAGCCGGTTTACTTCCCTGTAATAGTGATCACCGTGCTGTTGCTGCAAGGCGGGAGAGAGAGATGAAGGGTCCATCAGTCGATCAACTCACGCTGGTACAGTAACGGCAGGACGTTGTCGCGAAACACGGATCCCACTCCCACTTCGCAAGGCGGCTTGCGGTAATTCACCCAGGCGATTTCCGCGATCTCCGCGCTAGCGACGGGTTGCCCCACCACTTCCACCTGATAGACATGATTTTCAATCGCCACTTTTTCGAACTCCGCCACGCCGTGGAATAAGCCCAGCGGCGTGATTTTGGCCGTATCGACGTTGAGCTCTTCTTTTAACTCGCGGCGTAAACAGCTGATGTGGTCTTCCCCCGTCAACGGCTTGCCGCCGGGAGAAATGAAAATGTCGGTTCCGCGCTTGCGCGTTAGTAATAACGCGCGGTCACGGATGATCACTGCCGAACATTTGACGATAGTTTTCATCGGGTTATCCTTCATTACGCCGCAGCGTGAGTCGCCGTTTTTAACCCCAGACTCAGGGTTTCACCGGAGAGGAATTTAATGATGTTGCGCGCCAGCGGCGTTTTCTCATTCAGATAAGCCAGAATGGTTTCGTCATTCGGCGTCGAGAAGCTGTCACCGAAAATACTCACCCCTTCCAGCGATTTAGTGGAAATACCTAATTGCAGCAGGCGATATTTCACGTCGTCAGAAGATTGAGCGAATTCATAAATTGGCGAATGATATTGAATGTCGTATTCATTCATCAGGTTGACCAAAAACTCTTTGGCGACCAGACGCTGCTCGGGGAATTCTTGCTGGTAGTGGGTAATACCGTCGTTAATCACGCTAATATCGTTGCGGCGGCAGAAATCCACTAAATGGGCGTGAATCGCTAATTTCTCGCCGAGTAACACCAGATTTTTACGATGACGCAAAATATCGCTTTCGATATTTTCAATGGCGATGGAGCGGAAAGTCCCGCTGATATCCTCGACGGTGTGTTCGACCACTAAATCGCCAAAGCGATTACGCAGCTCTTCCACACGGTGGGCGAGAATGCCGCGGTGCAGGGAGCAACCGCTGTTGGCAGAGTAAAGATGCACAGGGATACCCTGTAACATTAAATAACATGCGGCCAGCGTGCTATCGCGGCCACCTGTGAACATAACTAACTGCGTTCGTGGAGTCGTATTTGCTGTGGAAGTCGTTGTACCAGAAAGTGAGTTGTTCATAGTCATCCTTATTTTTTATACAGACTTAACCAGCGCGCAAGGCGCAGACTGGCGCACTTACTGAATTATCTTCAGTAGAATTACAGCGCCTGTTAGAGAGATGTGCTTCGGAACGAGGTTGAGACTAATGGGTTTTTTCGGCACAAGAAAATGATATAAACAGACAGTTGAGTTGAATTTTTCTAACAAGGTGTTGATATGGCAAACCTGCCTTCCCTGCGCGCCCTGCACTATTTCAAGCAGGCTGCGACCTTTGAAAGCTTCAGTCTGGCGGCGGAATCGCTGAACGTGACTCACAGCGCAGTGAGTCATCAAATTAAGAATTTAGAGGGCTGGCTGGGCACGCCATTATTTAAACGCGCGGCGGGCCGGGTCTATTTAACCCGCGACGGTGAGAAATTAAAAAAATGCTGCGATCAGGTATTTGTCGAAATAGAAAATACCTGCCGTGAAATTAAAGCCCGGCAGGAAAATAATTTAATTATCTCCTGCGCGCCAAGTTTTTTAGCCCAGTGGCTTATTCCGCGGATTAGCCGCTTTTCGGAACGTCATGAAAATATTGTCCTGACTTTCCAAACGCATACCGATGTTCAGCAAGTCCATGAACAGCGGACAGATATTCTAATTAAGAGTAATGAGAACCAGCTGACCAGCGATATTGAATCAACGCTGATCACCGTCGATTATATCGGCCCGGTCTGTTCGCCAAATTTCCGCCACCATTTTACTTATCAGACGGACTTCTCCACCCTGCCATTGCTGCACGCCGACACCAAAATTAATGCCTGGCAGGAGTGGGCTAAGAAAACCAATGCCAAAGGCGATTTTATTGCGGGCAAGCATTTCGATAACCTGACGCTGGCGATTCAGGCGGCAAAAAACGGGCTGGGGATCATCATGACGCCGCAGATTCTAGTGAAGAAGGAGCTACAGGATGGTACGGTGATCGCGCCGCTGGGCTTCGCCGAGGTGGATCGCGCCACCTATATGCTGGTGAAAAGCGATCGCAGCCATGAGCCGGAGATCACTGCATTTCGCGGCTGGTTGCTGGAAGAAGCCAGCGGAGGCTAAGCCGTTGTCCTGCTTTTAAGAGCAAAAAAAAGCCCCGTCGCGATGACAGGGCTTTTTATGAGCATCTGAACCTTATGCTTGCAGCAGTTGGTTCATACGGCGGATAAACAGGTTTGGATCTTCCAGCGTGCCGCGCTCGGCAAACAGCGCCTGATCCAGCAGCAGTTCAACCCACTCGCTAAACTGCGCGTCGTCGACCACGTCGGAAGCACGTTTTACCAGCGCGTGGTCAGGGTTCAGCTCGAAGATGTATTTCACTTCTGGCGCTTCCTGACCGGCAGCGGCGAACAGCTTCGCCATCTGGGTAGTCATTTCATCAGCGCCGGTAGTGACAATCGCTGGCGTATCAGTCAGACGGTGGGTCAGACGCACTTCTTTCACACGGTCGCCCAGCAGGGTTTTCACGCGCTCAACGAACGGCTCCAGCGCCTTCTCAGCTTCTTTCTGCTCTTCGCTCTCTTCGTCAGCCAGCTTGTCCAACGTGTCGTCGGCCTTGCTCACGGATTGGAAGACTTTGCCATCAAACTCAGTCAGATAGCTCATCATCCACTCGTCGATACGATCGGACAGCAGCAGAACTTCGATGCCTTTCTTGCGGAACAGCTCAAGGTGCGGGCTGCTCTTCGCGGCGGCATAGCTGTCGGCGGTGATGTAGTAAATTTTGTCCTGACCTTCCACCATCTTGGCAACGTACTCTTCCAGAGAGAGAGTCTGGCTGGAGCTGTCGTTGCGGGTGCTGGCGAAGCGCAGCAGTTTGGCAATGGCTTCTTTGTTCGCGCCATCTTCTGCCGGGCCTTCTTTCAGCACCAGACCGAACTGTTGCCAGAATTGCAGGTACTTCTCGTTGTCGTCTTTCGCCAGTTTCTCCAGCATCTGCAATACGCGTTTGGTCAGCGCGCTACGCAGGTTCTGGGTGATGCGGCTGTCTTGCAGGATTTCACGCGAGACGTTCAACGGCAGGTCGTTGGAATCTATCAGACCACGCACGAAACGCAGGTAGTTCGGCATGAACTGCTCGGCTTCGTCCATAATGAACACGCGCTGCACGTACAGCTTCAGGCCGTGCTTGTGGTCGCGGTTCCACATATCCCAAGGGGCTTGTGAAGGGATATACAGCAGGCTGGTGTACTCCTGCTTACCTTCAACACGGTTGTGGCTCCAGCTCAGCGGATCGCTGAAGTCATGGGAGATGTGTTTGTAGAATTCGGTGTACTCTTCGTCGGTGACTTCCGATTTACCGCGGGTCCACAGGGCCTGCGCCTTGTTGATTTGCTCCCAGGTGACGGTGTCATCTTCTTCATTGCGGGTTTCAACTTCAACCGGCAAGGCGATATGGTCAGAGTATTTGCTGATAATCGAGCGCACGCGCCAATCGTCGAGGAACTCGTCCTGATCTTCGCGCAGGTGCAGAGTGATTTCGGTGCCGCGATCGGCTTTCTCTATATCCGCCAGGGTGTACTCGCCTTCACCAGCAGATTCCCAGAACACGCCCTCATCTTTGCTCGCGCCAGCAGCGCGGGTGCGCACGGTCACTTTGTCCGCCACGATAAACGCGGAGTAGAAACCTACGCCGAACTGGCCGATCAGCTGGCTGTCTTTCGCCTGCTCGGAACCGACGGATTGCAGGAAGGCTTTAGTACCTGATTTAGCGATAGTGCCGAGGTTGTCGATCACTTCGTCACGGGTCATCCCGATGCCGTTGTCGCTCAGGGTCAGGGTACGTTTTTCTTTATCGAACGCCAGACGTACGTGCAGTTCGCCATCACCCTCATAAAGTTCAGGCTTGGAGAGCGCGCGGAAACGCAGTTTGTCGGCGGCATCTGAGGCGTTGGAGATCAGCTCACGCAGGAAAATCTCTTTGTTGGAATATAAGGAGTGGATCATCAGATGCAGCAGCTGCTTAACTTCAGACTGGAAGCCGCGGGTTTCTTGTCCTTTCATACTCATCAAATTACCTCAGTTACGCTATTTGAATTGTCATTATGCTGGCAAGCCCAGCCTTACAGGCGGCACATTGGCCAAAATAAAACGCTGAGGAGTAGATGGGGTTATCAGGAGGATAATTCAAGGGAAAAGAGAACGTTTGGCTTAAAACTGAACCGCCACGCGTGAAATCGCGCGCGTGGCGGGAATTAACAGGTCAGAACTTGAAAGGTGCACGCCCTGCCAGAGAGTGCGACAGCGTGGTGCCATCCACCATCTCCAGCTCACCGCCCATCGGCACGCCGTGGGCGATGCGGCTCGCCAGCACGCCGTACTGGCCGCACATTTCGGCGATGTAGTTCGCCGTCGCCTCACCTTCGACCGTCGGGTTGGTCGCCAGAATCACCTCTTTCATGCTTTCGCTTTCCAGACGATGCTCTAAACGATCCAAACCGATGTCATCCGGGCCAATGCCGTCCATCGGAGACAGGTGGCCCATCAGGACAAAATAGCGACCGGAAAACTGACCGGTTTGTTCTATAGCATGGATGTCAGCCGGGCTTTCAACCACGCAAATCTGACCGTTTTCTTTGCGCCGTGGGTTGGCGCAAATGGTGCAGATATCCTGCTCGGTGAAAGTGCGGCAATCAGCGCAGTGGCCGATTTCAGACATCGCACGCGTTAACGACTGCGCCAGCCGCATTCCACCGCTGCGATCGCGCTGCAACAGTTGGAATGCCATGCGCTGCGCCGATTTCGGGCCAACGCCCGGCAGGCAGCGCAACGCCTCCATTAATGATTCAAGGAGTGGGCTGGTTTGCATCAGAATGGCATCTTAAAGCCTGGTGGCAATTGCATGCCGCCGGATACAGAAGCCATTTTCTCTTTCTGAGTTTCTTCAATGCGACGCGCCGCATCGTTGAAAGCCGCCGCGATCAGGTCTTCCAGCATGTCTTTGTCGTCTTCCAGCAGGCTTGGGTCGATTTCCACACGACGGCAGTTGTGCGCGCCGTTAATGGTGACTTTAACCATGCCCGCGCCAGATTCGCCGGTCACTTCTAACTGGGCGATTTCTGCCTGTACCTGCTGCATTTTTTCCTGCATTTGCTGGGCCTGTTTCATCAGGTTACCAATGCCGCCTTTTCCAAACATAATCATCTCTCTTTGCGTCGGGCCGCGGGGATTTGCGGCGTTTAAACAGGGCGAATACTCTCTTCATCAAGCTCGGCGTCGAAGAAACGGCGCAGAGTTTGAATATTGTTATCCGCAATAATCGACTGGCGCGCCTGCGCCAGCTTCTCTTCATATATGGCTTGTCGCCACTCCAGAGGCGTTTTGACCGCCAGATTATCATCTTCTAGCACGGTGAGTTCAACCGGCGTCTGATGGAGTGTCGATAGTGCTTCCGTCAGCACTTTTTGTGCCGAAGGGGAATTCAAGTGGCGCTGCGAAGAGCGCAGATGCAGGGTGATTTTCCCGGCTTCAACCTTTTCACACCACGCGTTCAGGGCCAGTTGCTGCACCAGTTTTGGCATCACCATCTGGTTGATTTCAGCCGCCCAGCCGTCGCGCTCAGTGGCTTCGACCGCCAGACGCGCGGCCAGTTCCGGCGACTTCTCATGCTCCAGCGCGGTGCGCAGCGCCTTGGGCGTCGCCACCGGCTCGGGTGCCTCTTCCGGCTCGTTCAGGGCTTTCCAGCGATAAGCTTCTTCTTTTACGGGCTGCTCAGGTTCTTTCTCTTTTCTGGCGCTGGCCTGCGTTTGCACACGCTCAGTCACCGAAGCTAAACGCTCCAGGGCTGAGTTTGCCGGCCGCGCTTTTCCTGGCGCTGCCGGCTCAGCTTTTTTTGGGGTGGTATTCCCCTGCTGCCTGAGTAGTTGTGTTCGGGCCTGTAACAGTTGCGCCGTGGTATCTGAGATACCCGGCTGCGGCGCGCCTTGCGGCGGCGGTGTTTCTTGCTGAGAAGTTCTGCTTTGCGGCTGAGCTTCTGGCGCAGCAGAAGGCGCTGGCACAGTGGCTGCTGGGGCTACCGACTGCTGGACTACAGGTTCAGCAATCACCACTTTTGGGTGGAAAGCCAAGGCGCGCAGCAGGGTCATCTCGACGCCCATGCGCTTGTCCGGCGCGTAGGCCAGTTCTTTGCGGCCAATCAGCAACGTTTGGTAATAAAGCTGCACATCGGCAGGCGGGATAACCCGCGCCAGCTCGCGCAGGCGTTGCTCAATGGCGGCGTAATGGTTGTCGAGCACCGTGGGTAACAGCTGTACCATAGCGATGCGATGCAGCAACGCCAGCGTTTCCACCAGCAGGTTTTCCCAGTCAACGCCGCGAGAAGCAGCATGCTCCACCTGCGCCATCATCTGCGCGCCGTCGGCGCTCACCAGGGCTTCAAGCACGGCCAGCGGCTGCTCGTCATCCAGCGTCCCCAGCATCTGCGACACGGTTTCGGTGGTTACTGCGCCCTGCCCCATGGCGATGGCTTGGTCGGTCAGGCTTAGGCCGTCGCGCATACTGCCGTCGGCCGCGCGAGCCAGCAGTTGCAGAGCGCGCGGCTCGCTGCTGATCTGCTCGGCGGTCAGCACCACGTCGAGCTGCTTGCGAATTTGTTCGACATCCAGCGCCTTCAGGTGGAACTGCAGGCAGCGGGAGAGAATAGTCACCGGCAACTTCTGTGGATCAGTAGTAGCCAGCAAGAATTTGACGTGCGAAGGCGGCTCTTCCAGCGTTTTCAACAGCGCATTGAAGCTGTGACGCGAGAGCATGTGGACTTCGTCAATCAGGTAAACTTTGAAGCGACCGCGCGCTGGCGCATATTGCACGTTGTCCAGCAGTTCGCGGGTATCTTCTACTTTGGTACGGGACGCGGCGTCGATTTCAATCAGATCAACAAAACGGCCCTGTTCGATTTCACGGCAGTTATCACACACGCCGCACGGCGTAGAAGTAATACCGGTTTCACAGTTCAGCCCTTTCGCTAACAGGCGCGCAATGGTGGTCTTCCCCACACCGCGGGTGCCGGAAAACAGATAAGCGTGATGGATGCGTCCGAGCGACAGGCCGTTGGCCAGCGCGGTCAGCACATGTTCCTGTCCGACGACGTCGGCGAAAGTTTGAGGGCGCCACTTACGGGCCAGAACCTGATAGCTCATTAATACCGGAGAAGTCGAGTGGTCGGGAGGGTCATGCTATCACAGCCTCGCCTGAGCAGGCGAGGCTTGTGTCAATCAATGGCCTGGGAAGTCGACCAGGCTGTAGCAGTTGATATTCATCTTGCTCAGGCGCTCTGCACCGCCGAGATCGAACAGATTAATGATGAATGCTGCGTCAGTCACTTCCCCCCCCAAACGGCGGATCAGCTTCACGGTGGCTTCGATGGTGCCGCCGGTTGCCAGCAGGTCATCAATAACCAGGATCTTCTCACCGGCATTGATAGAGTCAGTGTGGATTTCCAGACTGTCAGTGCCGTATTCCAACTCATAGCTTTCGCTCAGGGTTTCGCGTGGCAATTTGCCCGGTTTACGCACAGGCACAAAACCCACACCCAGAGCCAAGGCCACCGGAGCACCAAACAAGAAACCACGCGCTTCGGTACCCACCACTTTGGTGACGCCGGAGTCACGATAACGGTCGGCCAGCAGTTGAATGCTGGCGGCATAGGCTGCCGGGTCTTCCAGCAGGCTGGTGACGTCGCGGAACAGAATGCCCGGTTTCGGGTAGTCTTGAATGGATTTAATGCTGTTTTTGATAAACTCTAGCTGCTGTGCGGTAGCTGTCATAATAAGTGCCTGATAAAACTGCTGTTCATACTTAAACGCGAACCAGTAAATGGCTCATGCCTTACAAAAGTGTTTGGCTGTTTAAGGAAGGAAATTGGCGCGCATGAGGGTGCGCGAGATGCCCAAATCTATGCAAAGCCGCTTTAAAAAGCAACCCGCAGCCGGACATGATCACCTTTTTTGTTGCTTTAGGTCAACCACTGGTAAGCGCCACATCATGATAAGCAGTCCGAACATGATGCAAAGCAGTAAAACACGCACCCACCACAGCGGGACAAAATAGAGAGAGATGGCAAACGTAATGAGGATCACCAGCACGGCTTTGCCTTTTGCGCCGGGCGGCAAGGCGCGATGTTCCTGCCAGTGGCGCAGGTAACTGCCAAACCACGAGCGATATAGCAGCCAATAGTGAAAACGCGGCGACGAGCGGGCAAAGCACCATGCCGCCAGCAGCAGAAACGGCGTGGTAGGTAATAAAGGCAGCACTACGCCCAGCGTCGCCAGCACCACGCATACCCACCCCAGAATGATCAACAAAACACGTTTCATACAATCCTTGTCGACTTGTCTATGTTATCGATATCGCTATGCCGCCAGTGTAAACAACTGCCCAGCCGCTGCCAAACACCGCGTGCCTTGTATCTGGTGAGCTTCAGGGTAAGCTAATCAGGTCCAACGCGGAGAACCCCAGTGAGCACTGAACAAATATTGCACGCCCTGAGCCAACAAATAGAGGCGCTCGCGCAAGAAATTGAACCTGTCGGCCACGTTTCGGCCCAGCAGGCGCGTTTCGACGTGACGCTGTTCGCCACCAAAGGCACCCGACTGCGCGACTATCTGGCTGAAGTGCGGGTCAATCTTGGCCAGCTGCATCAGGTGGTGGCGGAGAAGCGTCAGGCGCAGGTGGCTTTTGTCGCCGAGCGGCTGATTTCCCAAATTACAGCCTTGCAGCGCGAACTGGCAACCCAGGGTCTGCGCAAGACTCACCAAACGCCAGAGCGTAAAAGCCACGACAACTACACCCGGCTGGCAGAAACCCAGCAGTTTGAGCGCCGTTTAATCGCCATGATTGAAGACCGTGAGAGCACCCTTGGGCAGCTTGCCACTTTCAGCGACCAGCAAAGAGTGCAGAAGGAACTGGCAGCGCTGGAAGGTCGATTGATGAGATGCAGGCAGGCGTTAGCCAAAATCGAGCGGCAAATTGAAAGGCAGGAAAAAGGTTTTTGAATGTTTATCACATTTTTTGAAAACTGCAGGCAGGCGGAGACATTTATTATCTATAATCAGTTTCCATGCCTGAGTGATTAAATTTCCTAAAAGGTCCTGGCTGCTGCTTAACTGAGCCACTCCTTACCTGCTTCAGGCTGACTTCGGATCCGTTGAAAACTGTCATTTGAACAAAAACGGATCTTTATTTACATCGCACACTACACTGAACGTTGGCTCCCATGTCTGTCGAAAATGCGCCACCCGAGCTACAACTCGCTGTTGATTTGATCTACTTACTTGAGTGCAATGAAATTGCACCTGAAACCGCGCTCGCCGCGCTTGAGATCGTCAAACGCGATTATCAGGAAAAGCTTAAAGGCAGCTTGAATACGCTGTCTGTGAGTTATTTGTAATTTCGGTCAGAGACTGACTGGAAGAAACAGGGAATGTCTTCAGCACATTCCCTGTAAAAACAGGACTTACACCGCCTCTGGCGGCAAAGGTTCCCCCGGCTGACGCAGTTCCCGTTTCACTTCCTGCACCTCTTCTCCCCCGTTTTTATCGTGTAGATACACTTCCAACTGGTTGAAGGCGATGTTGATATCGTTTTCGCGGCACAGCCTGTCGATGGTGCGGTTGAGTTCGTCCACCGTGTGGCTGCGATCCCCTAGTTCACGCACATAAACCCGTAATTCGTGATCTAAGGTGCTGGCACCAAAGTTAAGGAAGTAGACAAGCGGCGCCGGATCGCTCATGACGCGTGAGCTTTCATGGGCGGCTTGCAGCAGGATCTCTTTCACTTTATCCAGATCCGAGCCATAGGCCACGCCGACTTTAATGATGATGCGCGTGACGGTGTCGGACAGCGACCAGTTGATCAGCCTTTCGGTCACAAAGGCTTTGTTCGGGATGATCACTTCTTTGCGGTCAAAGTCGATAATAGTGGTGGCGCGAATACGAATTCGGCTCACCGTGCCCGAGAAAGTGCCAATGGTTACCGTGTCGCCGATACGCACCGGGCGTTCGAACAGGATGATCAAACCTGAAACGAAGTTGGCAAAAATCTCTTGTAAACCAAAGCCTAAGCCCACTGACAGCGCCGCGACTAGCCACTGGAGTTTATCCCAAGAGACGCCGAGCGAGCCGAGCGCCGTCACCGTACCGATCACCGTAATCGAGTAAGTCATGATGGTGGTGATGGCGTAGGAGGTGCCCTGTCGCAGCTGTAGCCGCGACAGCACCACCACTTCCAGCAGGCCCGGCAGGTTGCGAGTCAGCACATAGGCCACAATCACCGCCACAAAGGCCAGTAACAGATTGCCGAGAGTGACCGTCTGCTGCACCACGCTGCCCGCGACATTACTGGAGTAGTGCCACAGCGAAATGCTGTCGAGATAGGAGATAACGGTGAGTAAATCGGACCAAATCCAGTAGAACACGCTGGCGAAAATAAAGAACAGCACCATGGTGGTCAAACGCAGCGATTGCTGGTTAATTTGGTCTAAACCCAGCGGCGCCTCCTCAACCGGCTCACTCCCTTCCGCCCCCTCTTTGGCATTAATGCTTTGACGGCGCGCCAGCGCACGGCGATAAGCCAGACGGCGCGCGGCGACGCTCAAACCACGCAGCGCGCTGAGATAGGTAATATTCCACAAAATCAGTAAATAGAAGCTGTCTATCCAGCGCCCGGCAAGGCGCAGCGTAGTATAGAAGTAGCCCGCGACCATTAGCCCGACCAGCAACAGCGGCGCAATCGCAATGGCCGCCACAATCACCAGCCGCACGCTGTGGGTGTTCTTCTCCCGCCAGCTGTCGCGGAAAATTGGGAACACCAGCACGGCCAGCGCGATTAAGGTCAAGAGGATCACCACCTGACCAATGATGTCATCCACCAGCCCCAGCGGGGCTTTCTCGCCGCGCACCGACCAGAAGATCAGCGGCAGCATAACCAGCGCCAGCCGCACCACCGAGCGCCGGTAATGGGCGCATTGGGTTGCCGAGGTGTTGAAATGGCGTTCGCTGACGCCATTGGGTTTTAGCAGGCGGAAGCAGAAGCCCATCACCAGCATGAAGACCGCCAGACGCTGGGACAGCGCCCAGAGGAAATCGCTGAGTTCGATATCGCACTGCGAGAACCAATAGCCGATGCCGAGGGTCAGCAACACGCCCGGCAGAGTGCTCAACATGATGATCATCAGGGCGCGCGGCGTGTGCAGCTGGGTGTCGCGCTTGAGCTGGCCGACGTCGCTATTGAGCTTGTCGAGATGCCTTTGCAACGCGCGGCGACGCAGCAACAGCACCAGAATCACCACCAGCAACGGCACATTGACCGGCAACGAATGTAGACCTCCTATCATCAGCTCGCCCAGCGGCATCTTGATTCGCAGCTCGCTAAGTTGGCTTTTGACCTCGCTCGGCAGGGTTTTGATGAAGTCCCAGTTCATCGGCTTGTTACTGCTCACCCAGAAGATCTGTTGGGTCAGCGTCTGGGTTAAGGACTCATTGATACTCAGCAACTGCTGCTGGTTAATTTGCAGATTGATCGCCAGCGAGAGCTGATTTCCCAACTGCTTATTCAACTGGTCCAGCAGCTCGCGGCGCATGTCGACAATCTGATCCAGCGCGTCGCTAATGTCGTCGTTAATCTTCTCTTTGCTGCTGTCCACCACGCCCTGAATGTAGCTATCGCCCTGAAATAACGCGTCGCGCTGCTGGTTGATGGTGAACTGCTCGAGGCGCAAATCGGCAATCTTGGCGCTCATGTCGGTCATCAGGCCAGTCGGCGGAATGGTATTTTGCTGCTGCTGATAAAGAATGCGCGACAGCAGCAGGCTGCCCTTCAGCACGCTGATCTGCTCTTTCAGGTCGTGCTCGGCCTGCGAAGAGCGATCGAGCCAGTTTTTGACCGTAATGTTCTTTTGAACCAGCTGGTTACCCTCTTCGGTGGCGGCAATCAGTCGCTGGCTCAGGGTGCGGTTAATCCCCAACTCTTGGGCCACCAGCGGGTCATTTTGAATATTGGAGGTGTCATCCGGCGTTTGCGCCTCTTTGGCGGTGCGCTCGGAAAGCGTCAGGCGTTTGCCATTCACCACCTCTTGCAGCATTTGCGCCACGCGCTCCAGCTGGCCGATGTGCGCATTGGTGAAATCGCGCTGCTTTTGCAGTAAATCTTGCAGCGTGGTGTTGGCTTCCAGACTTTTGCGCTGGTAATCAATCTGCGCGTTGAGCAAGGCTTGCTCTGTCACCAACATGGTCTGCTGGGTGGCGCGCAGATCCTGCTGCCCCGGCGCCATGCCGTTTAGCTGGTTGCGCACTTTCTGGATAGCCAGCGAGTAGTTGTACATCGCGCCCTGAACCCGCTCGGGCTGGGTTTGCAATGAGATAAGCTGGGTGTTGAAAGTGGACAAATCCTCCTGCGAGGATTGCAGATCGTCGAGCGTATCATTCAGGCGATTTTCTAACTGGCGCAGAGAGAGTGTCGCCAGCGAGTCTTTGGTCACACCGTCGTTATTCCCGTTTTTCAGCTTATCCAGGCCATCTGCCGCGTTGCGCAATTTGACCGGGGCATCAGCCACCTGTTGGCGCAGCTGCGCCGTATCCTGCTTCACGCGCTCGAGGGCGTCTAAATACTCAAGGGTATGGACTAAATCCTGCTGTGAAAGTTTCTCGACCGGCGTCAGGCTTTTTTGCTTATTCAGCGCATCAAATTGGTTCTGCACTTCAGAACGAGTAGGCAGATCATTATTAACTGCCGCATTAGCGCATGTAATAAAGGAAAGCGCCAACGACACCAGTAATGTCAAAGTCAGGCCACGCAAAAAAGTCAGCGGATATAGATAATATGAAGACGAGTATGGCAACGCGGAGGATCGCTTAAACATGGATGCACATTGTGTCGAGAAAGAGAGGTTGATATTAACACTACACTAACAGGTGACACAGAGTTATGAAGTCGGAAAAGCGTGTCAGAATACGTCACAAAATGACAAAAAACTCACAGAATGAAGGGGACGGATTAAGGCGCGGTTTTTGGCAGGAGCAGGCTCGGGCAGAACCTTAGCATTTCAATATAGGTATCAATCAGTTGGGCCGCCTGCCCTTCTAAATCAAAGCTTTCGGGGACGAACAGCCAGTTCTCCATTAATCCAGTGATATAAGCGCGAAGAATAATAGCCGCCTGACGCGGGTGTAAATTCTTCGGTAATTCCTCGGCATCAATGCATTTCTGAAGAATACGTTCTATCTTGCCGTAGCCTTCAAGATATAGCGCCTTGCGCGCTTCATGAACTGACGTCATCTCCCCAACAAATTCACATTTGTGAAATATTATCTCCATCAAAGCCCTACGACGGGGATTGTTTACTGTGGCACGTAAGAAATAAATCAGTATCTCGCGCAAAACCCGCAGTGGATTATTGGGAAACTTTGTCTGATACTCTAATTCGAGTAAGTGCATCTGGGACTCACACTCTTCCCAGACCCCATTAAACAATTCAACCTTATTCTTGAAATGCCAGTAGATTGCGCCCCTAGTGACGCCGGCGGCATTGGCAATATCAGTCAGCGAAGTTGAGGCAACGCCACGGGCAGAGAACTCCTGAACAGCAGCATCTAAAATCTGTTGTCGAGTCTCAAGGGCCTGTAATTTGGTTTTTCGTGCCATGGCGTCAGCTTTTGGGGGCGTTTGATTTACATACATTCGGGAATGTATGTAACATAGCACGCACATATTAAAAGCGCAGCAATGGGTTTTAAAGCTTGTGATCCATTGGACAAATTGAAATCGGACACTTGAGGTTTATTTATGAACAGAAACAGAGGGTTAACGCCTCTGGCGGTAGTTCTGATGCTTTCCGGAAGCTTAGCACTTACAGGATGTAATGATAAAGAAGCTCAACAAGGCGCGCCAAAAGCTCCAGAAGTCGGTGTCGTAACACTGAAAACTGAAGCCATGAATGTGACCACCGAGCTTCCTGGTCGTACAGCCTCCTTCCGCATTGCAGAAGTTCGTCCCCAAGTCACCGGCATTATCCTGAAGCGCAACTTCGTGGAAGGCAGTGACATTAAAGCTGGCATGTCCTTGTATCAAATTGATCCTGCGACTTATCAGGCTGCTTACGACAGTGCGAAAGGCGATTTAGTTAAAGCTCAAGCTAGTGCTCAAGTTGCTCGCGTTACGGTTAATCGTTATAAGCCACTGTTAGGCACCAACTACGTCAGTAAACAAGATTACGACACCGCTTTCTCTAACGCAGCACAGGCCGATGCGGCAGTAGTTGCAGCGAAAGCCGCCGTTGAATCTGCGCGTATCAATCTTGCTTACACCAAAGTTACCTCCCCGATTTCAGGTCGTATTGGTAAATCTGCTGTAACCGAAGGCGCTCTGGTGACCAACGGCCAGGCTGATGCATTGGCGACGGTGCAACAGCTCGACCCTATCTATGTCGACGTAACCCAATCGAGCAATGACTTCCTGCGTCTGAAACAGGAACTGGCCGACGGCTCTCTGAAGCAAGCTAATGGCAAAGCGCAAGTTAAGCTGCTGTTAGATAACGGTAGTGAATATAAGCAAGCGGGTACATTGGAATTCTCTGATGTTACCGTTGATGAAACCACCGGTTCCATTACCTTACGTGCCGTGTTCCCGAACCCAGATGACGCATTGCTGCCTGGTATGTTCGTTCGCGCCCGTCTGGATGAAGGTGTTAACAACAACGCATTATTGGTTCCACAGCAAGGGATCACCCGTAACCCGCGCGGTGACGCAACCGCCATGGTTGTTGGTGCAGACAATAAAGTTGAACTCCGCACTGTGACCACTACGCAAGCGATCGGCGACAAATGGGTTGTAACCGATGGCCTGAAATCTGGTGACAAAGTTATCGTGACCGGACTACAGAAAATCAAACCAGGCGTGCAGGTTAATGCGCAGGAAGTCGATCAAAACGCAGACGCTAAGAAACAGGCTGCATCTGATACAGCGCCGAAGTCTTAATAGGAGCCGGTAATTCATGGCTAAGTTTTTTATAGATCGCCCGATATTTGCGTGGGTTATCGCCATCATCATCATGTTGGCGGGGGGATTAGCGATAATCTCGCTACCTATCGCGCAGTATCCAACCGTTGCGCCGCCAGCGATCCAGTTGACGGCTACTTATCCAGGTGCTGATGCACAAACGGTTCAGGACACCGTCACTCAGGTTATCGAACAAAACATGAACGGTATCGACAACATGATGTACATGTCGTCGACCAGTGATTCATCAGGTACGGTTCAGATAACCCTGACCTTTGCTTCCGGTACTGACGCAGATATTGCCCAGGTACAGGTGCAGAACAAACTGCAGCTAGCAACGCCGTTGCTGCCGCAAGAAGTTCAGCAGCAAGGTATTTCGGTTGAAAAATCCAGTAGCAGCTTCTTAATGGTTGCGGGCTTTATCTCCACTGACGGCACCATGTCTCAGGATGATATCGCCGACTACGTGGGTTCAAACATTAAAGATCCTATCAGCCGTACTGCGGGTGTTGGTGACGTTCAGCTGTTTGGTGCTCAGTACGCGATGCGTATCTGGATGGACCCGAACAAGCTCAACAACTTCCAGCTCACGCCGGTTGATGTTATCAATGCGATTAAAGTTCAGAACAACCAGATTGCAGCGGGCCAGTTGGGTGGTACACCACCAGTTCCCGGCCAGCAGCTTAACTCATCAATCGTTGCTCAGACCCGTCTGAAGTCTGCGGATGAGTTCGGCAAAATCATTCTGAAAGTGAATCCAGATGGCTCTCAGGTTCGCCTGAAAGACGTGGCTAAAATCCAGCTGGGTGGTGAAAACTACGACGTGGTTGCGCGCTTTAACGGCCAACCGGCAGCAGGTCTGGGGATTAAACTGGCAACAGGCGCTAACGCCCTGGATACCGCAGCCTCAGTAAAAGCTACGCTTGGAAAACTGCAATCGTTCTTCCCTGCTGGCTTGAAAGTGGTTTATCCATACGACACCACGCCATTTGTTAAGATTTCGATTCAAGAAGTAGGGAAAACCCTGTTAGAAGCCATCATATTGGTCTTCTTGGTAATGTACCTGTTCCTGCAAAACTTCCGCGCAACGCTTATCCCAACGATTGCCGTGCCGGTCGTGTTGTTAGGTACTTTTGCGATTTTGTCCGCGTTTGGTTATTCGATAAACACCCTAACGATGTTCGGTATGGTGCTTGCGATAGGGCTATTGGTGGATGACGCCATCGTGGTGGTAGAAAACGTCGAGCGCGTTATGGTCGAAGAGGGCCTGCCGCCGAAAGAAGCCACCAAACGATCAATGGAGCAGATTCAGGGTGCACTGGTCGGTATTGCCATGGTTCTGTCAGCGGTATTTATCCCGATGGCGTTCTTCGGTGGTTCAACCGGCGTTATCTACCGTCAGTTCTCCATCACCATTGTTTCCGCGATGGTGCTGTCAGTACTGGTAGCGATGATCCTGACTCCGGCACTTTGTGCCACCATGCTGAAACCTATCGCCAAGGGTGACCACGGCGAGAAAAAAGGCTTCTTCGGCTGGTTTAACAAGAAATTCGACCAAAGTACGCATCACTATACCGACAGCGTAGGCAACATTCTGCGCAGCACCGGTCGTTACTTGATTCTGTATCTGCTGATCGTTGTGGGCATGGCATTCCTGTTTATCCGCCTGCCGACTTCGTTCTTACCAGAAGAAGACCAGGGTGTATTCCTGACCATGGCCCAGCTACCGGCGGGTGCCACTCAGGAACGTACGCAGAAGGTGTTGGATGAAGTCAGTAATTACTATCTGACTAAAGAGAAAGCCAACGTTGAATCGGTCTTTACCGTTAATGGCTTTGGTTTCGCAGGTCGTGGTCAGAACACCGGTATTGCGTTTATCAGTCTGAAAGACTGGGCCGATCGTAGCGGCGCTGAAAACAAAGTTCCGGCGATTGCGGCGCGTGCGATGGGTGCTTTCAGTCAAATCAAAGACGGTTTGGTGTTCGCGTTCAACCTGCCAGCTATCGTGGAATTGGGTACAGCCAGCGGCTTCGACTTCGAGTTGATTGACCAGGCTAACTTGGGTCACGACAAACTGACTCAGGCGCGTAACCAACTGCTCGGCATGGTCGCGCAACACCCTGACTTGCTGACGCAGGTTCGTCCTAACGGTCTGGAAGATACGCCACAGTTCAAAGTGGAAATCGACCAAGAGAAAGCGTCGGCGCTGGGCGTTTCACTGTCTGACATCAACACCACGCTGGGTGCGTCAATCGGCGGTAGTTACGTCAATGACTTCATCGACCGTGGCCGCGTGAAGAAAGTGTACGTGCAGGCGGAAAACAAATACCGCATGCTGCCATCAGACATTAACAACCTCTATGTTCGTGGTAGTTCAGGTCAGATGGTGCCGTTCTCAGCCTTCTCTAGCATGAAGTGGGAATACGGTTCGCCACGTCTTGAACGCTATAACGGTCTGCCATCGATGGAAATCCTTGGTCAGCCGGCACCGGGCAAGAGTAGTGGTGATGCCATGGCAATGATGGAATCTTTAGCATCGAAGCTGCCAAATGGTATCGGCTTTGACTGGACAGGCCTTTCTTATCAGGAACGTTTGTCAGGTAATCAGGCCCCTGCCCTGTATGCTATCTCGCTGATTGTGGTATTCCTCTGTCTGGCAGCGCTGTATGAAAGCTGGTCGATTCCATTCTCGGTCATGCTGGTTGTTCCGCTGGGCGTAGTCGGTGCCTTGATCGCAGCAACTATGCGTGGTCTGAGCAATGACGTTTACTTCCAGGTAGGCCTGTTGACCACCATCGGGCTGTCGGCGAAGAACGCAATCTTGATTGTGGAATTCGCCAAAGACTTGATGGACAAGGAAGGCAAAGGTCTGGTTGAGTCGACTCTCGAAGCGGTTCGTATGCGTTTGCGTCCAATTCTGATGACATCACTGGCATTTATCCTCGGTGTTATGCCACTGGTTATCAGTAGCGGTGCAGGTTCCGGTTCTCAGAACGCCGTAGGTACTGGCGTAATGGGTGGGATGATCACTGCAACGCTGTTGGCTATCTTCTTTGTTCCGGTCTTCTTCGTGGTGGTACGCCGCCGCTTTGGTAAGAAGAATGAGGATATCGAACATAGTCACGCTGTAGAGCAGCAACCAAAACACTAATCCAGTGTGAAGCAAATTGAAAAGGCCGCGAATAGCGGCCTTTTTTTATTTCAAGACTTGAACCCACGCAGCAACTGGCGCATACTATTTGTTATAGTATAACATAACATTTGAGGTTATTATGAAGCCAGGTATCCATCCTGCCTATCGCACCGTGGTATTCCACGACACCAGCGCCGATGAATATTTCAAAGTGGGTTCAACCATCAAGACCGATCGCACCATCGAACTGGGAGGCACCACCTTCCCTTACATCACAATTGAAGTCTCTTCTCAATCTCACCCGTACTACACAGGTAAGCAAAAGGACTTCTCCAAAGAAGGCAGCACCGCGCGCTTCAACCAGCGTTTTGGCAGCTTCCTTGGCAAAAAGAAGTAATCGGCTAGGAGTCAGTCATGCAGGTTTTAAGTTCACTTCGCTCTGCGAAAAACCGCCATCCAGACTGTCGCGTGGTGCGTCGCAAGGGCCGAGTTTATGTGATTTGCAAAACCAACCCGCGATTTAAAGCGGTACAAGGTAAGAAGAAAAAACGCTAAAAGGCGACGCTTTGCGCCAACACCTTAATAAAAAAGCCCCGCCGCTTGCCCGGACGGGGCTTTTTCTTTTTTACAGAAATGATGTATCCCTTTCCGCATAAACGGCGGAAAGGGTTAGTGCTTACTTCATGCTGGCGACGATAGTCTCAACATTATGTTTAAAGGCTTTCTCATAGGTGGTCGCCGGGCCTTTCGGACCAGACAACGCCTCTGGATACAGTTCACCACCGGCCTGAGCCCCGGTCGCTGCAGCAATTTGCTTCACTAAGCGAGGATCAGTTTGGTTCTCGATAAAGTAGGTTTTCACCTTCTCTTCTTTGATCTGCTTAATCAGCGAGGCAACGCCGCTGGCGCTGGCTTCAGCTTCGGTTGAGAAGCCTACCGGCGCCATAAAGGTGACGTGATATTCGCGGCCGAAATAGCCGAAAGCATCGTGGCTGGTCAGAACCTTACGTTTCTCCTGCGGGACGTTGGCGAATTCGGATTTCGCCCACTCATCGAGCTTTTTCAGCTGTTCGATATAAGCGTCACCCCGTTTGCGGAAATAGTCTGCATCTTCAGGGTCCGCGGCAATCAAGGCGTTCATCACGTTGGTGGCATAAATCACGCCGTTCGCCATGCTGTTCCAGGCGTGCGGGTCAGTGATCTCTTTACCATCATCAACCATCTGACTGGATTTCACGCCTTCGGAGGCGGTCACCACTTTGCCTTTATAACCTGATGCGGAAACCAGACGGTCGATCCACCCTTCCAGACCCAAGCCGCTGACGAACACGACATCTGAGGCATTGATCTCTTTGCTGTCTTGCGGCGAAGGTTCGAAGCTGTGCGGGTCGCCATCCGGGCCAACCAGGCTATTCACTTTCACGTGATCGCCACCAACCTGGTGAACGATATCCCCCAAAATTGAAAAACTGGCCACGGCGGTGACGGTTTTCGCCATAGCCAGTGGGCTCGACAGCAGGGCAGCTACTGCCAGAGCAACAGGTAAACGTTTCATCATTTCTCCTTTCTTGTGGTACTGCTTAACGGCGCGAGGCGGTCAACATGCCGCCGCGCGTTCCAAATAAAACTGAAATAAAGAATATGGCACTGGCGCTTAGCACGATGGCCGGGCCAGCCGGCAGCGACGCATAATAAGACCACTCCAGGCCAACAATGCTGCTGATCACCCCAATCACCATGGCGCTTAAAATGGTGTGTGGCAGGTCTCGCGCCCAGAAGCGCGCACTCGCCGCAGGCAACATCATCAGGCCGACGGACATCAGCGTGCCGAGGATTTGGAACCCCGCGACCAGATTAACCACCACCAGTGCCAAGAATATCCCGTGGATCGCAGCCAGCCATTTGCCTGCGCTAACGCGCAAGAATAGTGAGTCAAATGACTCAATCACCAGCGCGCGGTACACCGCGGCCAGCACTAAGACGGATACGGAGGTGATAATACCGACCATGACGATCGACGGAGAATCAATGGCCAAAATCGAGCCAAACAGCACGTGTAGAAGATCGACACTTGAGCCGCGCAGGGAGACTAGCGTGACGCCCAAGGCAAGCGATCCCAAATAGAAACCGGCAAAGCTGGCATCTTCTTTTAACTGCGTTCGGCGGCTCACCAAGCCTGATAGCATGGCGACGGCCAAACCCGCGATAAAACCGCCGACGCCCATGGCGACCAGCGACATGCCGGAAATCAGATAGCCAATAGCCGCACCGGGCAAAACGGCGTGGGATAAGGCGTCGCCCACCAGACTCATCCGGCGCAGTAACAGAAAAACGCCGAGCGGCGTGGCGCTGATGGAGAGCGCCAAACAGGCAATCAGCGCGCGGCGCATAAAACCAAATTCAATAAAAGGGTCGGCAATTAGGTGGAATAACATCATCAAGCAGTAACCCCAGCGGCGAGGGTAAAGGTGTCGTTGGAGACACAGGCGTGGGTCGGATTGGGGAAATGGCTCAGGACGTGATCGGTGGTCCCCCAAATATTACGCTGTGCGCTGAGGTATAAAACGTGCGGAAAATGGCGCGCAACCATGGAAATATCGTGCAGCACGGCAATCACCGTACGCCCTTCCTGGTGCCACTGGGCAATCACCTTCAACAGCAGCTCGGTGGTTTGGCTGTCGATGCCGGTGAAAGGCTCATCGAGCATGATCAGCGGGGCTTGTTGGATCAGCAATCGAGCGAATAAAGTGCGTTGCAGCTGGCCGCCAGACAACTCGCCAACCAGCAAGTGCGCCATGGATGTCATTCCCACGGTTTCCAGCGCCTGTTCCACCCGTTCGGCGGAGCGGCGATTAATTCCGCCAAACAGGCCACTTTGCGGCCAGCAGCCCATCGCTACCAGATCAAACACGCTAATAGGGAATGCGCGATCCAGCTCTGCCTGCTGCGGTAAATAAGCCAAGCGCGGGCGGGAAGCAGGCTTGCCTGCCGTATTAAAAGATAAATTGCCGGAAATGGCGGGCTGAAGTCCCGCCAGCGTTTTGAGAAAGGTAGACTTCCCTGCGCCATTGGCACCGATCACGGCGGTGAGCGAACCTTCGCTAAAATTGCCCTCGATGGGCATCGCGACGGCGCGTCGGTCATAGCCGACTTTAAGTTGTGAGACAGAAATCATGGCAGCGAAATAGCCCAATAGATACCGCCCCACAATAGGGCCAGTAAAATGGCAGCAGCCCCGCAACGGGTCACGGCGGAGAGTGTAAATAATGTCTTGTTCATCGATAAACCTCATGAATGTTACAATATAACATCACATGACGTTCAACTATTCAAGACGCAAAGTTGTAATCTTTCGTGTCTTGCTAGCCATTAATAAGATTCAAATCTTCACTCTTTTTTTATTTACCTCTGGCTTAATTCTAACGTAAGGAAAAAGTAATTAAATATTAACCATTCATAAAAAACTTAAAAATCATATAGATAACTCTTCCTTGTTAGGCAAGAATTTTGCCATTGCGTGGGCAAACCTCGCCAAAACATGCGATAATAGAGGAAGGCTATTTTCACATGGGGAACGAGATGAAAAAATTAATCCCTTATGAAATCGATGGGAACAAAGTTTCAACCGAGTATTTGCAAAAGATTATTGAACTCAATCTTTCACAAATAGAAACAGATTTAGTTGGGGATTTGAGTTATTACTCCGAAAATTCTCAATATACACCTGACTCTTTGAAGATTATCTCTATCACAGCTATCGGTAATGATCAGTATTCGATGAGTTATGGATTCAAATGGACTATCTTCAATGCCTGCCTTGACATTAACGCAGATGAGTTCACCACTGAGCGCGTGTCATTTAAAGTTAAAGGCCACGGGCTTGAATTTGATATTATTGATACTCAACGTTCAACTTCCGCTGAAGAACTGTAATTTTAAGTAATGCATTGGTGCATAATTGCCAAAATGAATTATATTTAAATCGTAATGTTTTGAATAAATCTTATCCCCCAACATTTATTGAAGAAAGTGTTTATTATTGCTAAATCTCATTGATATTTTAGGTTTAGTTCATAGAGTTCTGTTGTAAGTGATGTACCCGGAAACCACTAAGTTTTGTTGTTTACTCACAGAGTGTTGTCAACACCGAATAAGCCATTACGGAGGGGATGATATGGATGAGTACTCGCCTAAGCGACACGATATAGCGCAGCTGCGGTTCCTGAATGAAAGTCTGTACGATGAAGGGATAGCTACGCTGGGGGATAGCCACCACGGTTGGGTCAACGACCCTACTTCCGCGGTAAACCTGCAACTTAATGAACTGATCGAGCACATCGCTTCTTTTGTGATGAGTTTTAAAATAAAATACCCGGATGATACCCCTCTGACCGATTTGGTTGAGGAGTACCTGGACGATACCTACACCCTCTTCAGTAATTACGGAATAAACGATTCTGACTTACGTCAATGGCAAAAGACCAAAAAACGATTATTCAGAATGTTCTCAGGTGAGTATGTCTGTACCCTGATGAAAACTTAAGTAATACTTTAACCAACACCAGCAGTAATTTAGATAAATAATGAAAAGGTCATGATGAACAAAATCGACTATTTGATGCGTTTGAGAAAATGCACCACTATTGACACTCTTGAACGCGTTATTGAGAAAAATAAGTACGAGCTTTCCGACGATGAACTGGAGTTGTTTTACTCTGCGGCCGACCATCGCCTGGCAGAATTAACAATGAATAAGCTTTACGACAAAGTTCCTGTCGCCGTCTGGAAATTCGTCCGGTAACGTTTCCATACATGACTTCATAGGGCCGTATTTAACCGCGGCCCTATGGTTATTATTCAGACAAAACATTCACTTCCTTTATCAGTTCCAATTATTGAAACTCTTTATTCCCTTTCTTAATCCTTTCTAAAAAAGCCTGTAATAGAAACTGAAAACACTGTTCTGTTTGCGCCGAACGCAAAGGAGCGGGTTTTCGCATCATCGCCACGGTTCGGCTTAAGGTCGGTTGCTGTAAATGAACCACCTTCAATTCTTCATCATTCAGCGTTGCGGTATATAACTCAGGCAAAATAGCCAGTGCCAGCCGCGATCGGACCAACCCATAGAGGGTTTCCTGAAAATCCACGCGGTAATTGATACTCAGGTTCAATTTATGGCTTTCCACCAGCGACGCTACCAATCGGCTGACATTGCCTTTTAGAAAAAGCGCTATCGGTCTTTTGGCCAACTGCCGCCACGGAAGATTGTGCGTTTCTGCTAATAGATCATCCTTGCGCATCACCGCCACAAAAGGGTCTTCCAGCAGGGGATAGACCGTCAGGCTGTCCGGCACCGTGCTGTCAGTGGCACCGATACCAAAGTCCAGAGAACCGTTTTCAAGTTCCACCAGCAGGGCGTCATTGGTCAAATCGTGAAACTCAACGCGCATGGCCGGAAAATGTTCGGAAAGCAACTGCGGAACGGCGGGAAAAAGTAGCGTACTGACGGAAGGCACCAGCCCAATTCTCAACGTGCCGTCACCGCCCTGCTCCATAATCTGCTGCATATCGTCAAACGCGCTGTGAGCAGCGTTCAGCAAACGCTGGGCATGGGGCAAAATGGCAATGCCTTCCTCGGTGAGCGTCACCGCCTGCGCGGTTCGGTTTACCAGCTTCCCGCCTAAAACTGACTCAATTTGGCGCAGCGCGCTGCTCAACGCCGGCTGGCTGATAGCCAAGCGATTGGCTGTTTCGGTAAAACTGCGCAGCTGGGCCAGAGTGACAAAATATTGTATCTGTTTGAGGGATAAAGCAGGCAATCGACGCCAGGGTTCAGACATAGTTTCCCGTGTTCCAGTCAAAAGAAAGTAAACGTTTGCTCAGCATAACCCCATCTTATAACCCGATAAAATAAATCATCTGTCCAAAGCTCTTCACGCTGCCTACATTAGCGCAATGACTTGCCGATATTGGATTACTCCTATGACCGTTTCTTCTCCCGCGATCGCCCTGCGCCAGCGCGCCGTACAGGCCGCTTTAGGCAAAATTCCCTTCGACCGCTTACTGCGCAATGCGCGCGTCATCGACATGGTGACAGGAGAGATCCGCGACGCCGACGTCGGGCTAGTCGGCAATATGATCGCCAGCGTGCACCCCTGCGGCGAGTTTTTGCAGACAGAAAATGTCGATGACCTTGGCGGAGCGCTGCTCTCTCCCGGTTTTATCGACACCCACGTGCATATAGAAAGCTCCCACCTGCCGCCGGAGCGTTACGCCGAGATCGTAGTGGCTCAAGGCACTACCACGGTTTTCTGGGATCCGCATGAATTAGCCAACGTACTCGGCGTAGAGGGCGTGCGTTATGCTGTTGAATCCAGCCGTGACCTGCCTTTGCGAGTGATTTGCGCCGCGCCGTCCAGCGTGCCTTCAACTCCGGGTCTGGAAATGTCCGGGGCCGATTTCAAAGGGCGTGAAATGCAAACCATGCTGAGCTGGCCGGAAGTCGCGGGCGTGGCGGAAGTGATGGATATGCACGGCGTGCTCAACGCCAGCGAGCGCATGATTGAAATCCTCGAAGCTGGCCTGAGCAGCGGCAAACTGATTGAAGGGCACGCGCGCGGCTTGAAAGGCGCCGGGCTGCAAGCCTACCTCGCCGCCGGGATCACTTCTGACCATGAGTTGACCTCCGCCGAAGACGCGCTGGAGAAACTGCGGGCTGGCCTGACGCTGCAAATTCGCGGCTCGCACCCATATCTACTGCCAGAAATCGTCGCGGCACTGAAAACCCTGCCGCACCTCTCTTCGCAAATCACCCTCTGCACGGATGACGTCCCGCCCGATTTCCTGTTGGAAAAAGGCGGCCTGATCGCCCTGATTAAGCTACTGATATCCCACGGCTTGCCTGCTGAAGACGTGCTACGCATGGCGACTTTCAACGCGGCGATCCGCATGCAGCGTGCTGATTTAGGCCTGATTGCCGCCGGACGCACGGCGGATATGATTGTGTTCGACTCGCTGGAGTCGCTCAATCCTTTAGCCGTTTACGTGAGCGGGCAGAAAGTGGCGCAAGACGGCAAGCTGCTGTTCAGTCCGAAAAAAGCCACCGGCGTGACGCCGCCGCGCGACACCATGCACATCTCCAGTCTGTCGGCAGGCGACTTTGTGCTGCGCATTCCCGGTCTGAAAAATGGCAAAGCTCGCCTGAGAAACATCAAAGGCGCGCGCTTCACCCAGTGGAGCGAAGTGGTGGTTAACGTGCGCGACGGCGAGGTGCAAATCCCTGACGGCTTCAGCCTGATTTGGGTCAAGCATCGCCATGGCCGCCATGACGCCACGCCGCGCATGGCGCTGCTGGAAGGCTGGGGTGAACTGCGCGGGGCCATTGCCACCTCCTACTCCCACGACTCGCATAATCTGGTGGTGCTGGGCCGAAATCCTGCGGATATGGTGCTGGCAGCTAATCAGCTGATAGCTAGCGGCGGCGGCATGGCGCTGAGCCAAAATGAACAACTGCTGGCCCACGTGGCGATGCCAATCGCCGGGATGCTTTCTGATTTACCGGCCGACGAGCTGGCGGCGCAGTTCAAAAACCTGCGAGATCTGAGTTCCAAAGTCGCCGACTGGGAGCCGCCTTATCGCGTTTTCAAAGCCATCGAAGGCACCTGTTTGGCCTGCAACGCCGGTCCGCATCTGACTGATTTAGGTCTGACCGATGGCGGGTTAAGAGAAATAGTCGACCCGATCCTCGAAATGTGGGAAGACGAGATTTAGCCGTACTACAACACAGTGATAGCAACCGCAACATCATAAAAAACATAAAGTTTCAGGGGATTTCCAACATGAGTGACAGTTCTGTTAAACAGGCCGCTGCGCCAGCCGGAGAAAGCTGGTTACAGCGTCGTTTTAAACTACAGCAGCGCGGCACCCGAGCTAAAACTGAGTGTCTGGCGGGCATTACTGGCTTCTTAGCCGCCGCCTATTTATTGATTGTCATCCCAAGCCTGCTGGCCGCGGGCGGCATCGATAAAGGCGCCGCCACCACCGGCGTCATTATCGTTTTTGTATTGGGAAGCTTGCTGATGGCGTTCTATGCCAACCTACCGTTTATGGTCGGGCCGGGCATCGGCGGTTCAGTGTTAGTCGGCATTACGCTGGCCGGGGACGGCATCAGCTGGCCCATCGCGCTGGGCATCGCCTGCTGGTCGGGCATCGTGTTTTTCGTAATGACGGTGCTAGGTCTGCGCGAAGTGGTTACTCGCTCCGTTCCGCAATCCATCAAGCTTGGCTTAACGGCGTCGATTGGTATTTTTGTGGCTTTATTGGGTTTCCGCAATGCCGGTTTGGTGGCCGCGACGGTGAAAACCAACGCTTTAGCCTTGGGTGACTTCACCGCGCCGGGCGCCATTATTGCCCTGCTCGGCCTGTTGGTAGCAGTCGCTCTTCAGGCGCGAAAAATCCCCGGCGCGCTGCTGTGGGCCATTCTTTTCGCTACGCTGATTGGCATTCCTTTTGGCGTCACCCACCTGCCGCAGCAGTGGTTCTCCCTGCCGCACTCCGTCGGGCCGCTGCTGGGTAAAGTCGATTTGATGGGCGCGATTAATATCGCCTTCCTGCCCTTCCTATTTATCTTCTTCGCGTCTGAGTTTTTCTCCACCATGGGCACCACGCTGGCCGTTGGCGGCGAGGCCGGGTTGCTCGACGAGCAAGGCAACATGCCTAACATTAATCGTCCATTCGTGGTTGACTCTATTGCGGCGGCACTCGGGCCGATTGTCGGCATCCCTGCTGCAACGGCGCTGATTGAATCCTCAGCCGCCGCCGAAGCTGGAGGCAAAACTGGCCTGACGGCGCTGACCGCGGCCTTGATGTTCCTGCTGATGCTGCTGTTTACGCCGATTGCGCTGATGATCCCCAAAGAGGCGACGGCACCGGCATTAATTCTGATTGGTTTGAACATGTTCAGCGGGCTGCGCAAAGTCGATTTGGGCAATTTTACTGATGGCCTGCCAGTTCTGATGATGGTGATGATCACCCTGATTTCAAACAGCTTCGGCACGGGGATCGCCGGTGGCCTGCTGTTCTATGTGATCATCAAAGTCGTGGCCGGGAAAGCCCGTGAAGTGCCGATTGGCCTGTATATTTTGGCGATCCCATTAGCCTATTACTTCGCCACCTTAGTCCATCACTAGCCGCAAAATAAATCTCCATAAGGGCACCTAAAACGTGCCCTTTTTTACGACGACAAAGGCACAAAATCCAAAATAGTCTTGTAGAAATCCAACATATCACCCTAAGATGAAACACCATATCTAGTCATTTATTGACTTATGGAATACTACATATTTGATTATTTACCACATGGATAGGTGATAAACATGACTCGCAACGATAAACAATCCTCACAACACGTCGCCCGCCTCGCAGCAGAAACCCTCAACAACCCCAAGGCCACCGAGCTTGAAAAAAGCCTGGCAGGCTCAGTGCTTTCGCAGGCCAGCTCTAAAAACCAAACCGGTGCCGAGATGGAAGCTATTGCATCCAAAGCTTTAAAAAGTGCCTCCTCAAGTGAGGTCGCCAAAACGCTGGCCGGCTCGGTGATTGCTCAAGCCAATAAAGCGCGTTAAGACGCAAAGCTGGGCTAAGTCCCAGCTTTTTTTTTGCACGATGAATTGCGCCGATTATTCAGCGATGAATTAACAAAATTGGGGGAGTAATAATAAGTGGGGAATGAGCGTAAAACGGCGAGAGCCAGAAATGGTGGAGGCCCTGCCAGCTACATCCCGGCACACACGACACCTGCCATGGCTGCTTCCTTCCGGACCTGACCGAGTTAACAAGTTAGTGTTGCGGGAGAACCAACAGGGCCCCCATTGTCGTTGTTGGCTTCGCGACTCATTGCTGAATAATCGAAGCGGTGGGCATTATCAGTGATGGCCGTGGCAATTGCAAGTTAACCGCCGACAACCGTTGTTTTCTTATACAACCACCACGGTTATGACCTTTATCCGAGACGGGTTTGCGGCATAATGGCAGTGAAACCCACAAGGAGCCCACCATGTCGGAGACCGATAACTTTCGCCACCGCGTCCTACAGATCATTGCCGCCATCCCCTATGGTCAAGTCACCACTTATGGCAATGTCGCCCAGTTAGCAGGCTCACCGCGCGCGGCAAGGCAGGTCGGCGGCGTGCTGCGCAAATTGCCGGAAGGCAGCACTCTGCCATGGCATCGCGTCATCAATCGTCACGGCGAGATTTCTCAACAAGGGGAAGATTTTAAACGCCAGCGCCAGGCCCTGCTCGAAGAAGGCATTGTGTTCGAAGGCGGGCAGATTGATCTGGAGAAATATGGCTGGAAATGGTGAATCCTGGTCATAAAAAAACACCGCCTGGGCGGTGTTTTTCTTTTGCTCGACTGACTCGGTATTAATTAACTATTAATACATTGGCTGAGTCGGGGCCGGAGCGGGAGCTGGAGCACCTGGCGCACCTGGCGCACCTGGAGGAGTTTCAAGACCCGGTTGGTTAGGGTTGCTTTCTGGCCCTAATCCGGTTGGCTTGGTCGTCACAGGCACTGAGGCTACTGGGACTAACTGCAAGTCAGCTTTGGTACCCTGACCGCGGTTAACCACTTCTTTGATGCTATCCGTAATGAAGGCCAAATGACCATTCACCGTCACCGCCGCACTCAAGATAACGCGTGCGTTTGGCGGGACATCCTGCGGGTTGTAAGGCAGGATAAAGGTAAATGGAGCCTGTTTCCCACCGGTGCGTGCCACTTTCTGCGCGATAACGCGTGAAGGCGCATCAGCCAGAGAAGCATCAGACATAGTTACCGTCAACACAGCATCAGGTGGCAAGGCCACGCGCTGTGAGATGTTAACCGTACCCGACACGTTTGGCCCGGTGATAGCTGGCCCGGATGGACTCGCCGACGTATTGGCGGGCGCTTCCTGTGCTGGTGCTGGGTGCGATGCACAACCGGCCAGTGTGAGAGACAGCGCGGTTCCACCTACAATCTGCCAAAGTTTCATTGATCGTTCTCCTTTTTATTATTCGCTTGTCGACAAGCTCAAATAAACGCCGACTATGAGTAGTGGCTTTAACCACCTTGCGCATTAATCATGGCACAAAAAACTGACCTTTTCCTGTCGCTGACCAAAATCAGCTTCTGAGCCATGCTTTTATCCACTATTATGAATGAGATACCCCATCGTTCCTGATGCTGCACATTGATTTATCAGAGTTTTCCGAGGCGGCAAAAGGCTAACTTTCATGAGGCCACCTATGAGTCAGGCACTACAAAAATTACTGGATCTACTAGATCTGGAAAAAATCGAAGAAGGGTTGTTTCGTGGCCAAAGTGAAGATCTTGGCTTGCGTCAGGTCTTTGGCGGGCAGGTCGTCGGGCAGGCTCTCTACGCTGCCAAGCAAACCGTGCCTAGCGACCGTGGTATCCACTCTTTCCACAGCTATTTTCTTCGCCCCGGCGACAGCAGTAAGCCAATCATTTATGACGTCGAAATCCTGCGTGACGGCAACAGCTTCAGCGCCCGCCGCGTAAAAGCCGTCCAGCACGGTAAGCCGATCTTCTACATGACCGCCTCATTCCAGAGCCATGAAGAGGGCTTCGAGCATCAGAACACCATGCCGGACGTGCCGCCGCCGGAGTCCTTAATCTCCGAATCGGATATCGCCAAGAGCCTTGCTCACCTGATCCCTGAGAAAGTGCGCGACAAGTTTATCGGCCAGAAACCGATCGAAATGCGCCCGGTGAAGTTCCACAATCCGCTAAAAGGCAGTAAAGAAGAGCCGCACCGCGCGGTATGGTTTAAAGCCAACGGCGAGATGCCGGATGACCTGCGCGTGCATCAGTATCTGCTGGGTTATGCCTCGGACTTTAACTTCCTGCCCACGGCCCTGCAGCCACACGGCGTCGGCTTCCTTGAGCCGGGCATGCAAGTGGCCACCATTGACCACTCCATGTGGTTCCACCGTCCGTTTAAAATGGACGATTGGCTGCTGTATGCCGTTGAGAGCTCTTCGGCATCGGGCGCGCGCGGCTTTGTGCGCGGGCAGTTCTACACTCGCGAAGGCGTGCTGATTGCCACTACCGTGCAAGAGGGGGTGATTCGCCAGCGCGAAATCCCTTAAGTCGGTTGAGAACTGCATCGGAAATGCATAAAAAAAGGGGCGATATTTCTATCGCCCCTTTTTGCTTTCATCATTATCCGTTAAGTCTTTATTAGCACGCCGGATAGGTTGTTGTGTTTGCTTTTTATTATGTTTCTGTCGAACAGAATTTAGCGCACTACTTTCTTTGAAATCAGACGCTTAACCAATTATTGGTTGTAAGCGTTTTCGCCGTGGCTGTTTACGTCCAGACCTTCGCGCTCTTGTTCTTCAGGAACGCGCAGGCCAACCAGCACGTCTGCCACTTTGTAAGCAATGAAGGCAACCACGCCAGACCAAATCAGGGTCACGCCCACGCTCAACAGCTGGATCCACACTTGGTGACCCATGGTCACGCCTTCTGCATAACCCACGCCACCCAGAGAGCTGGATGAGAACACGCCAGTCAGGATACAGCCAACGATGCCGCACACGCCGTGAACGCCAAACACGTCACAGGTGTCATCAACCTTGAGCCAATGTTTCAGCGTAACCACGCCCCACAGGCCAGCAACGCCGCCTACCAGACCAATAATCAATGCACCGCCAACCCCTACGGTACCGCACGCCGGGGTGATAGCCACCAGACCCGCGATAGCACCGGAACTTGCGCCCAGCAGTGAAGGTTTGCCGCGCACCATCCACTCAACCAGCGTCCAAGACAGGATTGCACCCGCGGTCGCCATAACAGTGTTGAGGAAGGCCAAAGCTGCGATAGAGCTGGCTGCACTGGCAGAACCGGCGTTGAAGCCGAACCAGCCAACATACAGAATCGATGCACCAGTGAAGACCATTGGCAGGTTGTGCGGTTTGAAGGCTTCTTTGCCGAAACCGGCACGTTTGCCCACCATGTATGCACCCACCAGGCCAGCAACGGCGGCGTTGATGTGTACAACGGTACCGCCCGCGAAGTCCAGCGCACCATCAGCCGCCAGGAAACCGCCCGCCCACACCATGTGTGCGATTGGCAGGTAAGAGAAGGTCAGCCAAATCACGGTGAAAATCAGGACAGCCGAGAAGCGCACGCGCTCTGCCAGGCCGCCCACCACCAGCGCCACGGTAATACAGGCGAAGGAGCATTGGAACGCCACGTGGATCAACTGTGAGAAGGTGCCGGTGACGGAATCAAGGCCGATGCCTTTCAGCATGACGTTGCTGAAGCCACCAAACACGGCATTGCCTTCGCTGAACGCGACGCTGTAGCCGTAAAGCATCCAGAGTACGCAAACCAGTGCGAAGGTCACGATGACCTGAGTCAGCATAGACAAGACGTTTTTGGAACGCAGTAAGCCGCCGTAAAATAGCGCCACGCCCGGCACCGTCATGAACAGTACCAGCGCGGTACAGATCATCATGAAGGCGTTATCAGCGCCGTTAGCCACCGCAGGTGCAGCAGCCATGGCAATCGATGGCAACAGGGCAGTTGCACCAAGCCCCATCATCGCGAGAAGTTTTTTCATTGTTAACCCACCCCGTTTCTCAAAAACTGCTGTCTTAAAAAGTGATTAAAGTAATAAGGCCGAAATTACAGTGCTGCTTCGTCGGTTTCGCCGGTACGGATGCGAATAACGCGTTGCAATTCAGCTACAAAAATTTTGCCATCGCCGATCTTGCCGGTGTAGGCCGCTTTGCTAATCACGTCGATCACTTCATCGAGCTGATCGTCGGCAATCGCAATATCGATTTTTACTTTTGGCAGGAAGTTAACGCTGTACTCCGCGCCGCGATATAACTCTGCGTGTCCTTTCTGGCGACCGAAACCTTTGACTTCCGTCACGGTCAGGCCTTGAATTCCTACAGCTGACAGTGCTTCACGCACGTCTTCCAACTTAAAAGGTTTGATCACCACAGTAACCAGCTTCATGTTGCCACTCCTCGAATTAAGAGCCTGCCGCGAGAGGACTCTCGCCGATACGAAAGGGATAAAGCAAAGGCTGTGCCAGAGTTGTTTGCGAGCTGAGATCTGACGTTTTGTGGCTTAAAGACGGGATTTCGGAATAGTCGCAGCAGGTGCGAGGCTCAAAATGGTGCAAATAGACCAGCCTCTCGCGCACTGTTTAAGTGCGCGACGCTATTTTTCAGTGCAAGGGAAATTTGACCTAAAGAAAGGCTGCATGAAGTTGGTGCAACGGCAAAGGGCAAAGCTTGAGAAATAAGAGAGAAGAGAGGCGCGGTGACCCGAGGCCGTCAGGTCACCGCGAGAGGCTTAGCCGTTTTCAGCGACCGGCTGCTCGTGTTGCGAAGAGGCGAGCTCCTCGCCCACCAGCTGCAACTGATACATTTGATAATAACGGCCTTTTTCGGCTAACAGTTGGAGATGGTTACCCTGCTCCACCGCCTGCCCACGATGCAGCACCAGAATGTTATCGGCATCTACAATGGTGGAAAGACGGTGGGCGATGACTACCAGCGTGGTCTGCTGGCGAATAGCCCGCAGCGCGCGCTGAATCGCCTGTTCCGTGCCGGAGTCGATATTGGCGGTTGCCTCGTCAAGGATCAAAATTTCTGGCGCTTGCACCAGAACGCGCGCCATGGCTAACAGCTGCTTCTGCCCCACCGACAAATTGTTCCCCTGCTCGCCGAGACGGGTGTTGATACCATCCGGCATCGCGCGTATCAGCGGCGCAAGCTGCACCACTTCCAACGCGTGCCACACCTGCTCCTCATCGATGTCGCGGCCCAACGTGACGTTGGCAAAAACCGATTCCGCCAGTACCACCGGGTCCTGCTGCACCATGGCGATGCCTTTGCGCAAGCTGGTGTGGGAAAGCTCAGACAGCGGGCGACCGTCCACGCGGATCTCCCCCTGATTCACCGGGTAATAGCCCATCAGCAAGTTGGCTAAAGTGCTTTTACCACTGCCGGTGTGCCCAACCAGCGCAGCAAAGCCGCGCGAAGGCACCTGCAAGGAGATATTCTCCAGCACCCATTTATCCGGGCGATAGGCGAAGCTGACATTACGAATATCAATCTCGCCGCTGCACAGCGGCTTGTCGTCGCTGCCGTACTGCTGCTGGGTACGATCCATCAAATCAAAAATGCGCTCCCCGGCCACCACGGCTTGCTGGTAGATAGACTGCTGCGAGGTCAGCGCAATTAACGGCTCGTTTAAACGCCCAAGGTAGTTAATGAAGGCATAAAGCACGCCGACGCCAATGGTGCCTTCGGCGCTGAAACCGAATAACAGCAGCAGGCCGCAGAGGATCAGCGACGCGAACAGGCTCAGCAGCGGGCGCAGCAGGAAGCCTTCCAGCCGCAGCGTCTGCATGCGGGCGGCATAGTGGGACTGGCTGGCATTGGCCAAACGCTGCCCAAAGCGCTTCTGCTGGCGGAACTGCTGAATCACGCCCATGCCGTTAATGACTTCGTTAAAACCATCATTGATATCAGCCAGATAGCTACGAACACGCCTCACTACCGGCGTGCTGTACACCTGATAGATAGCCATCACGATGAACACCGCCGGGAAGATACACGCGGCGATGGTTGCCAGCCGCCAGTCGAGGCTATACATGGCAATCAGCATGGCGCCAATCAGCGCCACGCTGCGCAGCACGGTTGACACCACGGTGACGTAGAGATCGCGGATCACCTCGGTATCGTTGGTGACGCGGGAGATCAACTGCCCCACCGGCTGAGTGTCGAAGGCGCTTAAGGGCTGGCGCAGGGCGGCGTCCATGACGTCGGTGCGCAGCCTCTGGACCACCCCCACCGCGGCGCGGTTAAACAGCAGCGCCTGATAGTAATGCAGGCCAGCGGCGAGGAATTGCAGCACGATAAAGGTTATCGCCAGCAGGCTGACCATGCCGAGCGGCAACTGGCCCTTCGCCACGTAATTATCAATAAAGTAGCTGATGAGGATCGGCCCGAGCACTTCCGCACCCGCCGCCACCCACAGCATCAGCACGGCAATTGACAGGGGCTTGCTGTAAGGCTTGCCGTAGCTCAAAAGCCTTTTGAGCGTCGGCCAGCTTTTCTGAATTTTAATCATGTTTTATGTCAACCAAACTCGGGGGTTGTTGATCCACAGGAAGGTCATCCACCGGGAGATCGTCCGCAGGAACGTCGTCCAGCGCGGCCTCCAACTGCTGATAGCGATACATTTCGCGATACCAGCCGGGCCTTGAGGAGAGCTGCTCATGGTTGCCGCGTTCGGCGACGGTGCCATTGCTGAACACCAGAATTTCGCTGGCATCCACCAGCGCAGACAGGCGATGCGCGCTGATGATCACCGTGCGATCGCTGCCCCAGGTCCGCAAGTTATGCAGAATTTGGTGCTCGGTGCGGCCATCGACGGCGGAAAGCGCATCATCCAAAATCAGGATCTCAGCCTGTAACAGCAAGGCGCGAGCAATGGAGATACGCTGCTTCTGACCGCCAGACAGCATCACGCCGCGCTCGCCCACTTCCGTTTCGTAGCCCTGCGGCAGACGCAAAATATCTTCATGGACGCTGGCTAAACGCGCGGCCTCTTCAATCTCCTGCTGGGTCGCATCAGGGCGGCCTAGCGCGATGTTCTGCGCCACGGTGTCGGAGAATAAGAACGGCGTCTGGCTGACCACCGCCATGCGCCCGCGCCAGTCGTCCAGTTGGATCTCCGTCAGCGGCAGGCCGTGGAACTGAATGTCACCCTGCGTGATGTCGAACTGGCGCTGAATCAGAGCCAGCAAGGTGCTTTTGCCTGAACCCGTCGGGCCACACAGCCCCAGCATCTGGCCCGGCTTGAGCACAAAGTCGACGGCGTGCAGCGCTGGCTGGCTGTTTTCCGGATAGCGGAAATCATCAATCTTGACCTCCAGCGTGCCACGCCCGGCAGGCAGAGGCGTTTTGCCATCCACCACGCTCGGCGCTTCTTGCAATAAGCTGCGAATACGGCTGTAGGCGGCACTTCCGCGCTCAACGATGTTGAACATCCACGCCAGCGCCAGCATGGGCCAAATCATCAGGCCAAGGTACATCACAAAGCTGGTGAGCTGGCCCAGCGTCAGGTGGTCATGCACCACCATCCAGCTGCCGCCGCCAATCGCCAGCATGTTGGCCATACCGATGGCGACATAAATCGTCGGGTCGAAACGGGCATCCACCCGCGCGACGTGCATATTCTTCACGCCGGTATCCGCGGCGACGTCGGCAAACTGCGAAGATTGGTGATTCTCAAGGCCGAAGGCTTTGATCATGCGAATACTGGTCAGGCTCTCTTGCGCCTGATCGTTCAGGGAAGAGAATGCGGCCTGCGCGGTTTTAAAGCGCTGATGCAGCTGGTCGCCATAGCGCTTGATAACAATCGCCATGATAGGCATCGGCACCAGCGACAGCAGCGTCAGCTCCCAGCTGATTTGCGTCGCCATGACAATCAACACCGCCAGCCCCATCACCAATGAATCCACCAGCGTCAGCACCCCTTCACCGGCGGCAAACACCACGCGGTCGACGTCATTGGTGGCGCGCGCGATCAGGTCGCCGGTGCGATGGCGCAGATAAAACGCCGGATGTTGGCGACTCAGCTGCTTGAAGAAGTTCTGGCGTAGCTCCACCGCCAGCTGATAAGAGGCGCCGAACAGCAGCACGCGCCAGACATAGCGCAGCAGGTACACCAAAATGGCGGTGCCCAGCATCAGACCCAACCAGGCGAATAAGACGCCGGAGGTCATCTGTTTTGAGGTCACGCCATCAATGACGATTCCAACCAATTTGGGCGGCAGCAGCTGCAAAATAGCGATAATAATCAGCAATGCCACGGCCCCGAGGTAACGTCGCCACTCGCGGCGGAAATACCAACCCAGTTGAGCAAAGAGTCTCACGCAGATTTATCCATATTCTTAAGATTTTTATTATCAAGCAGCGGCAAGAATACCATCCTTAACATGCCAAACAGATGAAACTTTTTTCAAACTGGCCCTAACGCCTCGCCAGCGAAAGCGCCATGTTACAGCGGCAGCTCGGTGGTGGATTTAATCCGCTCCATCGCGAAACTCGAAGTCACGTCGATCAATCCCGGTACACCGTTTACCAGACGTTTGTAAAAGCTGTCGTAGCTTTTCATGTCGGCCACCTGCACTTGCAGCAAATAGTCATACTCTCCGGCCATGCGGTAAAAGCCCAGCACTTCGGGTAATGCTGCCACTTGATCGACAAAATGTTGGTACCAATCGCTGCTGTGGTGCTGAGTTTTTATCAGTACGAAGGCCGTGAGATCCAGCCCCAGCTTTTCGTTATCCAGCAACGCCACCCTGCCGCGAATAATACCCTCATCCTCGAGACGCTTGAGGCGTTTCCAGCAAGGCGTGGTGGTCAGGTTCACTGCCTCGGCCAGCACGTTGATGGACTGGGTGCAGTCCTGTTGCAGCATCGACAGCAGCTTGCGGTCAATTTTATCTACCAATTCGCCCCCCTAGAGAAAATCATTCTCTTTAGGTCATCATTTATGGGTTAAAGAGTAACTTATTTCTCTGCACAATGCGTTAATCTAAGCGCAATCAACATCTCTTTGCCGACGGACTTCATCATGACTAATGCTTGGGTAAATCACGCCATAAAAGAAATCGACGCCGACTTCCAGCGCTCAGCCGATACCCACTTAATGCGCCTGAGCCTCAGCGATTTCCCCGGCATCGCGCTCTATCTGAAAGATGAAAGCACCCATCCTTCGGGCAGTTTGAAGCACCGTCTGGCGCGTTCGCTATTTTTGTACGGGCTGTGCAACGGCTGGATCCGCGAAAATACGCCGATCATTGAAGCCTCTTCTGGCAGCACCGCCATTTCGGAAGCCTATTTTGCACGTTTACTCGGCCTACCCTTTATCGCAGTTATGCCATCCTGCACCGCGCCGCGCAAAATTCAGCAAATTGAGTTCTACGGCGGGCGCTGCCACTTCGTGGAAAATTCGAGCCAGATCTACGCCGCCTCCGAGCAGTTAGCGCGTGAAATGAACGGCCACTATATGGATCAGTTCACCTACGCCGAGCGAGCCACCGACTGGCGCGGCAACAACAATATTGCCGACAGCATCTTCCGCCAGATGTCGCTGGAGCCTAATCCGGTGCCGCGTTATCTGGTGATGAGCGCCGGGACCGGCGGCACCTCCGCCACGCTGGGCCGCTATATTCGCTATCAGGGTTACGACACTGAACTGGTGGTCGTTGATCCGGAAAACTCGGTTTTCTACGACTATTACCAGCAGCGCGACCCGAGCGTCACCGCGCAGTGCAGCAGCAAAATCGAAGGAATTGGCCGACCGCGCGCCGAGCCGTCCTTCATTCCGAGCGTTATCGATAGCATGATGCGCGTGCCCGACGCCGCCAGCGTGGCGACCGTACAGTGGCTGGAGGTGGTGCTGGGGCGCAAAGTTGGCGGCTCGACCGGCACCAACGTCTGGGGCGCGCTGCAATTGGCGAAACAGATGCGCGAGAAAGGCGAAACCGGCTCCATCGTCACCCTGTTGTGCGACAGCGGCGAACGCTACCTGAATACCTATTTCGACACGGAATGGGTGGCGGCAAATATCGGTGATATCAGCCACTACAGCGCGCAGCTGGCGGGAATTCGCTGAGTTTGTTCAAAAGTGAAAAGGCGACCTGAGGTCGCCTTTTTTTGTATCAACGTCTTGTGAATTAGACGATTAACGCTCTTCTAACGGATAGCTGCGGAAGCTCCACAAACCCATGGTTTTCAGCGCGTCGCGGTAAATCCCCTGCTTATCCCCCTGAGAAACGCTTTGCATTTCAGCCAGCGGCTTGTCGATGGCGGCCACCGAAACATACTGAATATCGCGCGGGCCGGTTTCCCAGCTGGCGATGGTGAACAGAGCCTGCGAGCGGCGCACGTGGCTACCTGAGCTGACAATCACGGCATGTTTAATGCGATGCTTAGCCAAGGCGTAACGGCTGAACAGCGCGTTTTCCACCGTCGAGCGGGCAAAGTTGTCCTGATAGATGCGTTTGCTGTCGACGCCCTTCTCCACCAGCCACTGCGCCATCAGTTTGCCTTCGGTTTGGTGGTTCTGCGGCACACCGCCGGTGACCACGATCATCGCATCAGGCAGCTGTTTGGCGAGTTCCAGCGTTTTCTCCAGGCGCTGGATGAGGATTTTATTCATCGAGCCATCTGGGTCCAGCGCATAACCCAGCGTCACGATTGCCGTCGGCCCGGTGAAGGATTTGGCTTCGTCAGCCGGCAGATGGTCGCGCAGCGGCATGGTAGTGACGTGGTCGATCACCGCGAACACTTTCTTCAGTTGGTCCACGCGGCCCGGATTCAGCTGCTGCAACGCGGCGAGCTGGGCGTCGGTTCCGGCAGTGTCACCTTTGAAACGATCCCACGCCGCGATGTAACTGTGGGCGTCAACGTCGTCTGGCGCGATGTCCAAAATCTGTTTATACAGGCCCAAGGCTTTATCCACATTGTTGTTATAGATGTACGCGCTGGCGGTGCTGAACAGCAGATCGGCACGGTAAGGCTCTAACTTACTGGCCTGTTGCAGCCTGTCGGCGACAATTTCCATATTGGTTGGCAGCTTGCCGGTAAAGCCAGCGTCGGACACGCGTGCCGGAGATTTAAACGCCGTCAGCGCATCTTGAATCAGAAAATCAACGGTTTGGCGTTCGGAAATATATTGTTGGTAATCAGCCTGTGGCTGAACGGTATCGATGGCCCTGGCGGACACGTTGGCAGAAATCAAAAAAGCTAAAGCAAGAGCAACGCGGGTTACTCGTGGAGTAGTGATCATTATTTTATCCTTAAAAGGTTAACTACCTGTCTGGACTATAAATAAAAGCGAAAACAAGAAAAAGACGCGTGGCGGAGAATGGGCGAACTATATGAAAGTCATATGACAGTTTTGTGACAGATGCACGCTAGGCAGAAAAAAGCCGGGACAGATAGCCCGGCTGGCTGAAATAACCTTAATATTCGGGGGAATAGGTGAGGTGTGGTGAATGCAGCCAATGTTGTAAAAAGTGAGACACCGCCTGATGCTGGCAATGTCCAATAACTTGTAGGTGTGGAGCCTGCTGTTTGAGGACCGGCAGGGCGTTGCCCATCACCAGCCCCATACCCACGCTTTCCAGCATTTCGCGGTCATTCATGGCGTCGCCGAAGGCCATGCACTCGGCCATTTCGATATCCAATTGCTGGGTGAGAAACGCCAAGGCGCTCCCTTTATTGCTCCCGGCTGGCATGATGTCCAGACAGTCCGCCGCCGAAAAGCATAAATCAATGCGTCCGCCAAAGTGGCTCTCCAACTGTGGCACCAGTTGCAGCAGGACGTCGTGCGGTGCGCAGAAGCAGACTTTGCTGTTGTCGCTGATAGGCAGTTCGGCAAAGTTGCACAGCTGATAGCGGAATCCGCTGAACTCATGGGGGATCAGCAACTTAGGGTCGTCGAGATCCGTGAACCAGCCTTCGTCACGGAAAACGTGGCGACTGGCCGGGGTATCCCATTGGGTTCTCAGTAGTTCTTCAGCGCAGTCGTCGGGTAAATCACTGGCGTAAAGGCGATCGCCGTGCAGATTGTGGATGCGCGTGCCGTTGCCGGTAATGAGATAACCCTCCAGGCCGAGATTCGCCAGAATGTCTTTCATCTCAAGGTAGTGACGCCCGGTTGCAAAAGTCAGCGTCATGGGCTTCTCAGCCAGCTGAGCCAGCGTGGCCAGTGTCTTTTCACCTAAACGGTGATCAGGCATTAACAGCGTGCCGTCCATATCAAATGCAGCCAAACGAAACATAACACCTCGCGATTATCCCACCGGGCAGGATGAACAATTTCAGCCGCCGTGGTGTGGAAAGTAAGCAAACTGAGTATGCAACTCGATTTGCGGAAGTAATAGTGAACAGTTTAAAAATAGTGTTCCTGATTTAGCTCACACTCCGTGAATTTGCTCCATGTCGCCCGCCAGCCGCTGAGTTATGCTCAAGCCACGAGTTTCTCTCAGAGGGAATAGGTGTGGCATGCGTTTGCAAAATCGTCTTAATCAGTTTCAACGGCTGTATGCCAGCGTGGGCAGTCAGCCCGCCACGGTGAATGTCGGCGAGCTGGCGGAAATCTTCTGCTGTAGCGAACGCCACACCCGCACTTTGCTGTCGCAATTTCAGCACGCAGGCTGGATAAACTGGCATTCGCAAGCCGGTCGTGGCAAACGCGCCGAGCTACACTGCCTGTATACGCCAGAAAGTTTACGGGGAAATTACTTACAGCAGCTGCTGAAAAACGGTGAACACTCGGCGGCGCTGCAATTTAGCGAAGTCGACCCGAATCATTTAAACGCCCTGCTCGCTCCCCACCTTGGCGGCCAGTGGCAGGCCGACGCGCCGACCCTGCGTATCCCCTACTATCGCAGCATGCAGCCACTGGACCCGCAAACCCTGACCGGCCGCGCCGAGCAGCACTTGGCGCATACTTTGCACGCCGGGCTAACTCGCTTCACCACCGGGGATCCGCTGCCCCAGCCTGATTTAGCGCACCATTGGCAAATCAGTAATAACGGCAAAACCTGGTATTTCTTCCTGCGCAGCCAGCTTTATTGGCACAACGGCGAGCCGATCCGCGCCGAACAGCTGCGCCAGCAGTTGGAGCGACTGCGCCTTTCGCCACGCAGCAGACACGCCTTCGCCGCCGTAGCGGAGATAAAACTGCCCCACGCGCTCTGCCTGCAGTTTGATCTCGACGTGCCTGACTACTGGCTGGCGCACCGTCTGGCTGATCTTAGCTGTTTGCTGTCTCACCCCGACGATGCCTTCTGCGGCGCGGGACCTTTCCGTTTAGCCAGCTTTGCCGCCGAGCTGGTGCGCCTCGAGCAGCATGCCTACTACCACTTGCAGCGCCCTTTCCTTGCCGCCATTGAGTTCTGGATAACCCCGCAGCTGTTCGCACAGCGGGATAATGTCAGTTGCCAGCACCCGGTGCGCATCATGCTGGGGGAGCAGGATGAACTGGCGGATGTCAAACCGGTCAAACGAAGCACCAGTCTGGGTTTTTGCTACATCGCCGCCAATCTGCGTCGGCAGCATTTAACCTCTGAACAGGCGCAAAAGGTGGTGATGATTATCCAGCGCTCTGGCCTGCTCAATAACCTGCCTATTGACCATGACTTGGTGAAGCCGAGCAGTGAGATGCTGCCGGAATGGCCGATCCCCGAGCATCATGCTGATGACGTCACCTTACCGAAAACCCTGAGATTGCTGTTCCACCCGCCGGTCGAGCTGGAGTTTGTCGCGCAGGCGCTGCAAGAGGCATTGCGCGCCGAGAACTGTGAGTTGGAAATCGTTTATCATCAAGGCCGCGTGTGGGATGACGAAAGTGGTATCAATGAGGCCGATATTCTTTTGGGCGACCGTCTGATCGGCGAAGCGCCGGAGGCCACTTTAGAGAACTGGCTGCGTCAGGATATGCTGTGGTCAGGCATTCTGAGTGATGAAGAGTTGGAGCAGCAGGCGCAGCGCCTTAAGACTATTCAACAACTCCCTCTGGCCGACATTCGCGCCGAAGAACTTCGCAACCATTTTTACCATTTGATGAAGCGCGGCACTATTACGCCGCTGTTCAACTATCAATATCAGGTCAGCGCGCCGCCGCGAGTCAACGGCGTACAGCTCACCGCGTGGGGATGGTTCGATTTTTGTCAGGCGTGGATCCCCCCTCCGCTCTCCTGACAGTCTATGATTGATGCTGTTCAGCGATCCCAAAGAAAAGTAACATGAGCCTCATAGAATTTGCCGAAATCGGTGGCAATTGATTCAAATACAAATGGATAAAAACATGAAAAGAGCAGTAGTGGTTTTCAGCGGCGGTCAGGATTCAACCACCTGTCTGATTCAGGCTTTGACTCAATATGACGAAGTACATTGCATTACCTTCGATTATGGTCAACGACATCGCGCTGAGATCGACATTGCTCAGAAGCTGTCTGTAGAACTGGGCGCCAAAGCTCACAAAGTTTTGGACGTGGGTTTACTTAACGAGCTGGCAGTGAGCAGCCTGACCCGTGACAACATTCCGGTGCCGGCGCTGGGCGAAACTGAGGAAAACGGCTTGCCGAGCACTTTCGTGCCGGGCCGCAATATTCTGTTCCTCACTCTGGCGGCTATTTATGCTTATCAAGTTCAGGCTGAAGCCGTCATAACCGGCGTCTGTGAAACCGACTTCTCCGGCTACCCGGATTGCCGCGACGAATTCGTCAAAGCGCTGAAACACGCCGTTTCCTTGGGCATCGCGCGCGATATCCGTTTCGACACGCCGCTGATGTGGCTGAACAAAGCTGAGACATGGGCCCTTGCCGATTATTACCAACAGCTGGATTTGATTCGCCATCACACCCTGACGTGCTACAACGGCATCGCGGGTGATGGCTGTGGCGAATGCGCCGCCTGTAACCTGCGCGCCAATGGCCTGCAGCAGTATCAGCAAGACAAAGTCGGCGTTATGGCTAGCCTGAAGAAGAAAACCGGGCTGAAATAATCCGCTCTCTTGGCCGGGCTAACTCTTTAGCCCGGTCGTTCACGCCTTCCTCAGCCTCCTCGCGCCTCTTCCTCTTTTAGCTCTAACTCGCGCAATCTTTCCAACAACTCGCCTTCCAGCGTCAGCGCCTTCTGTGTGCGTAGATCAATGCACACAAAGGTCAGCGTGGCGTCAGCGACGATATCGCCATCGTGGGTGACTACTTGCTCCAGCACGCCGCTGCGGGTATTCAGCTGCTGCAGGCTGCTGTCGATACGCAACACGTTGCCCAGCGTGGCGGGTTTGCGGTAGTTAATGTTGATGTTTACCACGATGAACGCGATGTTATTCTCGCTCATCCATTTAAATCCGCTTTTGTTATCCAGCCACTCCCAACGTGCTGTTTCTAGAAATTCCAGATAACGGGCATTGTTAACGTGCTGATAAACATCAATATGAAAACCACGAACGGTAATAAATGTATGCATAATTACTTTCCGGCTCCTGCAAAATAGTCATTAAATCCTGACAACTGGTCAGATGTCTTTTGAGATTAGCAGAAGAAAACGGCACTAACCGTGAACAGGTCAGCGCCGCGACTTTCGTCACAATTTCAATCGGTCCTTGTTGCGCTCAAACAGCGCGGCACCAATCCCCGGGACTTCCTGTAGCTGTTCGATTTCCGTGAACAGTCCCAAGTCATCACGGTAGTTAACGATAGCCTGCCCCTTCTTAACGCCAACGCCATTCATCACGCGGGCGAAGTCCTCTGCGGAAGCCGTGTTGATGCTCACCGTGGTGTCATCAGTGGTCGTGGCCTTCTCCTGCTTAGCCTTAGAAGCTTCAACCTTGCTAGTTGGGGCTTGAGTGGCCGTAGATGCCGTCGTAGCAACCTTACTGGTGGCCGCGGGGGCTGCCTGTAACATAACCGGCAGAGTGGAAAGGCCAAGCGCTAAGGCCAGTGACAGTGATGTAATACCCAATTTTTTCATGCTGTATCCTCCATGTGTTTTCAGCACGGACAGAGTGCAGCAAGTTTATTCGGGCAACAATTGGCAGATTCAAAATGTGGAAAAGGCCGCGAAAGCGGCCTTTGTTTGTTGCAACACGTTGCATAACGCTGCGAGGTTTACTGGAGTTGTGCGCCAGAACCCAGCTTAATTTTTGCTTCCTGACGCAGATTCGACAGCAGAGCGTCGAAGGTCACGTTAGAAGAAGATTGCTGCAACTCTTGCTCGAAGCGAGCGATTTCATTGTCAGGCAGCTTACCAGCGTTGACCGCCGTCAGCTCAACCAGCACGCTATTGCCCTGATCATCCTGAGACAAACCGTAAACCGGCTGGTCTTTTTGCGGATGAGGCAGCGCATAGACATTCTGCTCGAAAGCCGAAGGCTGTTGTGAACGCTGAACCTTCTGCACGTCGCCGAAACTCAGGCCAGCAGCTTTGAGAGCTTCATCGCCTTTGCCTGCTTTCAGAGCCGTCAGCAGCTTCTCACCGTCCAAACGTGCCTGATCTTCAGCTTTCTGGCGTTTCACCATAGTCACAACCTGCTCTTTCACTTCAGCAAAAGGTTTAACACCTTCAGCCTTGTGAGCATCAACACGCACCACGAAAGCGCGATCGCCATCTACCGTGATGATGTCTGAGTTGCTGCCCGGCGTGCCGTCTTGACCAATCAGGCCACCATCAAAGATTGCCTGAACGACAGGTTTGAAGTTGATGCCTGCAGGAATAGATTGCTGAGTGAACCAGTCGGTGTGAGTCGCCTTAACGCCAGCCACCTCTTCAGCAGAAGCCAAAGATTCGTTGTCGTTGTTCGCGGCTTCGCTGACTTTCTGCTGCAGCGCGTAGTAAGCGTCAGTCGCTTTATCTTGTTTCAGCTTATCAACAATGCTGTCACGAACCTGAGCCAAAGGCTTGATTTGCTCTGGTTGAATATCTTCCAGACGCAGAATGAAGAACCCGCTGTCAGACTTAATCACGCCGGATACCTGACCTTTGGTGGTCAAGTTAGCGCTTTTGAACTCTGGCAGTGTGGTTTCAGGCTCAACCCAATCCATCAAACCACCCTGCTTACCGCTCAAGGTATCGATAGACTTGGTTTTTGCCAGCTCGGCAAAATCAGCGCCTTTTTTCAGTTCAGCGGCAACCGCATCGGCGTCAGCTTGGTTTTTCAACACGATAACGCTGTAACGACGGCGCTCCGGCTGACCAAACTCGCTTTTATGCTGGTCGTAGTAAGCCGTGATATCTGCATCGCTTACTGTCGTTTTTCCTTGCAAAGCAGCAGCATCCATTTCGATGTAGCTGACTTTGACTGCTTCAGGAGAAACGAAGTTGTTTTTGTTCTGGTCGTAGAAAGCCTGTGCTTCACTGTCGCTAACCTGCTGCTTGGCCGCAAGGGCTGCGGTGTCCAGCGTTGCAGTGCGAACATCACGCTCTTGCAGCAGCAAGTCTGACATGGCGCTGGTTTCAGACGGCAAAACGAAGTCTGAAGTACCAAAAGCTTGTGCTAACTGCTGGCTAACCAATTGCTGTTTCATCAATTTGGCGAAGTTGTCCGCGCTGTACCCCATACCCTGGATACTTTGCAGATACTTGGCATTGTCGAAACGGCCGTCGGTTTGGAATTGTGGGGTCGCCAGAATCGCGTCTTTGATCTGCTGATCGCTAACGGTGATGCCTAGCTTCTTGGAATACTGATCCAGCAAAGTGACGTCAATCAGGTTATTTAGGGACTCTTGACGCAGTTGTTGCATATAACCTTCGCTGCCAGCCAGCGCAGAGAATTGCTCTCCAAGCTGTTGTTGCAGTCGGCTACGCTGGTTTTGCACAGCTTCTTCCAACTGAGCACGTCCGATCTCCTGACCATTCACTTTCGCTGCATAGTCGCCTGAACCGCCGATCAGGTAGTTGCCCACCCCTGTCAAAATAAAGGACAGAATAATCAGGGCCAGAATGATTTTGAGCACGACGTGATTGGCGGCCGCGCGTAAATTGTCCATCATAGTGTGGCAACACTCCGCTGTAATAAAAAAAGCGCATCGAATTCGATGCGCCTTGTATCTTACCTTACCAGCCCGGTGACGTCAGGTTATTGTTTAACAACCAGACCTGAGAGTAAAAGCACCATGCTCGCTTTTGTCACGCAGGTTTGACGCCTGACCTGCAGGTAATTAACCGTTAACGGCGTCTTTCAACGCTTTACCAGCACGGAAACCAGGCACTTTTGCCGCAGCAATGCTGATTTCTTTACCAGTCTGTGGGTTACGGCCGGTACGCGCAGAACGCTCACGTACAGAGAACGTACCAAAACCAACCAGTGCAACTTCTTCCCCTGATTTCAGAGTTTCAGTTACCGATCCCAGTACTGCATCTAATACACGTCCAGCAGCCGCTTTAGAAATATCAGCACCGGCGGCAATTTTGTCGATCAATTGTGACTTATTCACTCTATTCATCCCCTCTTGAAATACTATCGTCACGTCGCATTTTCCCTGCGAATATGACAGCGAAGCTTTTATATCAAGCTTGTCAGGGCTATGCAAGCAACCGAAACCAGTCTTAAACGCGCTGACAACTGACTAACTTAACGACACAAAAAAAGGCTGGCAAGTGGGATTTCACCTGCCAGCCTGAGTTTTATTGAACTGTGATGGTCGAGATCACTATTTTGCCGCTACCGGAAGTGCGCCGAACGCTGGATTTTGCAGAGCAAGATTCAGAACGTCGTCAATACGCTTAACCGGATGGATCTCCAAATCACCTAAAACGTTGGCTGGGATCTCTTCCAGGTCACGTTTGTTGTCATCAGGGATCAGCACTACTTTGATACCGCCGCGGTGAGCAGCTAACAGCTTCTCTTTCAGGCCACCGATTGGCAGAACCTGACCACGTAAAGTTATTTCGCCAGTCATAGCAACATCGGCGCGAACCGGGTTACCTGTCAGGCAAGATACTAATGCGGTACACATCGCAATACCGGCACTCGGGCCATCTTTCGGCGTCGCACCTTCCGGTACGTGAACGTGAATATCACGTTTTTCGTAGAAGTCAGCGTTGATGCCCAGCTTGTCCGCACGAGCGCGGACCACGGTCAGCGCGGCCTGAATCGACTCTTGCATCACTTCGCCGAGTGAACCGGTGTAGGTCAACTTACCTTTACCCGGTACGCAGGCCGTTTCGATGGTCAGCAGCTCGCCGCCCACTTCGGTCCACGCCAGGCCAGTCACCTGACCTACGCGATTTTCGGTATCTGCACGGCCGTAATCCACTTTCTGCACGCCAAGGAAATCTTTCAGGTTATCGCCGTTGATTTCGATGTGCTTCAGAGTCTTATCCAGCAGCAGCTGTTTAACCGCTTTGCGACACAGCTTGGACAATTCGCGTTCCAGACTACGCACACCGGCTTCGCGGGTGTAGAAACGGATAATGCCAATGATCGCGCTGTCATCTACTGTCAGCTCGGTTTTCTTCAGGGCGTTACGCTCAATTTGCTTCGGCAGCAGGTGCTGTTTGGCGATGTTCAGCTTTTCATCTTCGGTATAACCGGAAAGACGAATCACTTCCATACGGTCCAACAGCGGAGCTGGAATGTTCATTGAGTTGGAGGTCGCCACGAACATCACGTCTGACAGGTCATAATCGACTTCCAGATAGTGATCGTTAAAGGCCACGTTCTGTTCTGGATCAAGCACTTCCAGCAGAGCTGACGACGGATCGCCACGCATGTCGGAAGACATTTTGTCGATCTCATCGAGCAGGAACAGTGGGTTTTTAACGCCAACTTTCGCCATCTTCTGGATCAATTTACCCGGCATAGAACCGATGTAAGTACGACGGTGGCCGCGGATTTCGGCTTCGTCACGCACGCCGCCCAGCGCCATACGCACATACTCACGGCCCGTTGCACGCGCAATGGACTGACCCAGAGAGGTTTTACCCACGCCCGGAGGCCCAACCAGACAGAGGATTGGCCCTTTGATTTTGCTGACACGCGTTTGCACCGCAAGATATTCAAGGATACGGTCTTTGACACGTTCGAGGCCAAAATGGTCGGTATCCAGAACTTCCTGGGCTTTACGCAGGTCTTTTTTCACTTTACTGCGTGAATTCCACGGCACCTGAAGCATCCAGTCGATGTAGCCGCGAACCACGGTCGCTTCGGCGGACATCGGGGACATCATTTTCAGTTTTTGCAGCTCAGCTTCGGTTTTTTCACGCGCTTCTTTCGGCATTTTCGCCGCTTCGATTTTGCGTTTCAGCGCCTCGTGCTCATCAGGTGCATCATCCATCTCACCCAATTCTTTCTGAATGGCTTTCATTTGCTCATTCAGATAGTACTCACGCTGGCTCTTTTCCATCTGCTTTTTGACACGATTACGGATGCGTTTCTCAACTTGTAACAAGTCGATTTCCGATTCCATCATCGCCATCAGATATTCCAGACGCTCAGTGATATCAAACATTTCCAGAACGGACTGTTTGTCACTAAGTTTCAACGGCATATGCGCGGCGATGGTGTCAGCCAGACGGGCTGCATCTTCAATGCTGTTAAGCGAAGTCAGCACTTCCGGCGGAATTTTTTTATTCAGTTTGATATAGCCTTCAAACTGATTAATGGCCGTGCGCACCAGAACTTCCTGTTCGCGCTCGTCCACAGCCGGAGATTCGAGATATTCAGCCTGTGCCGCGAAATGCTCACCGTTGTCAGACAACGTGGTGATGCGCGCACGCTGTAAACCTTCAACCAGCACCTTCACGGTGCCGTCGGGCAGTTTCAGCATCTGTAATATGGAGGCAACGGTGCCTACAGAAAAGAGATCATTAACGCCCGGCTCATCAGTAGAGGCTTCTTTCTGTGCCACCAGCATGATTTTTTTGTCGTGATCCATCGCGGCTTCAAGGCACCGAATCGATTTTTCCCTGCCAACAAACAACGGGATCACCATGTGCGGATAAACCACCACATCGCGCAAAGGCAATACGGGGATTTCAATGCGTTCGGAACGCTCAGGGTTCATAGAGCTCTCTCTTAGTTTAGCTTCCGCCAGGTTAAGGAAATCTCGTGAAACACGAGTCAGACGGGTTTCAGCAAGTCGTTATTGGAGTATATGGGGATGAATATCTGACATTCAACGACAAGAATGCGAGTAAAAAAAAATGGGGGACAAAATCCCCCATTTATTAACTAACCCACTGGAACAGCTGGTGAATTATTCGCCAGATGCTTGCTGTGCCTCGGGTTTGCCATAAATCATCAACGGCTCGGATTGGCCCGCGATGACGGATTCATCGATTACCACTTTGTCGACGCTGTCGAGGGATGGCAAGTCGTACATAGTGTCCAAAAGTGCCCCTTCAACGATAGAGCGCAGGCCACGAGCACCGGTTTTACGGATCATCGCCTTCTTAGCAATCGCCACCAGTGCTTCGTCGCGGAACTCTAGCTCGACACCTTCCAGATTGAACAATGCCTGATACTGCTTAGTCAGGGCATTTTTCGGCTCTTTCAGGATCTGAATCAGCGCGTCTTCGCTCAACTCGCTCAGCGTAGCCACTACGGGTAAACGACCGATGAACTCAGGGATCAGACCAAATTTGATCAAATCTTCTGGTTCAGCCTGAGCCAGCAATTGGCCTTCAGTGGCTTTCTCAGCTTTGCCTTTGATCTCTGCACCAAAACCGATACCTGTACCGGTGTTAATGCGTTGACCAATCACTTTATCTAAGCCAGCAAAGGCACCGCCACAGATGAACAGAATTTTTGAGGTATCAACCTGCAAGAACTCTTGTTGCGGATGCTTACGACCGCCCTGAGGAGGCACAGCAGCAACCGTACCTTCAATCAGTTTCAACAGCGCCTGCTGAACACCTTCACCTGAAACATCACGGGTGATAGATGGGTTGTCAGACTTGCGGGAAATCTTGTCGATTTCATCGATATACACGATACCGCGTTGCGCTTTCTGCACGTCGTAATCACATTTCTGTAACAGTTTCTGGATAATGTTTTCAACGTCTTCACCCACGTAACCGGCTTCGGTCAAGGTGGTGGCATCCGCCATGGTGAAAGGAACGTCGAGGAAACGAGCCAGAGTCTCAGCCAACAGCGTTTTACCGCTACCTGTTGGACCGATCAGCAAAATGTTGCTCTTGCCCAGTTCAATACCGTTGTTGGTATCACCGTTACGCAAGCGCTTGTAGTGGTTATAAACCGCAACGGCCAGAACCTTTTTCGCAGGCTCTTGCCCGATGACATAATCATCGAGGTGTTGGCGGATTTCATGTGGCGTTGGCAGTGCGCTGCGTTCGCGATGCGGAGCAACTTCTTTAATCTCTTCGCGAATAATGTCATTGCACAGATCGACACATTCATCGCAGATATACACTGACGGCCCGGCAATCAGCTTGCGAACTTCATGCTGGCTTTTGCCGCAAAAAGAGCAGTACAGCAGCTTTCCTGAACCGTCTTTGCGCTTATCTGTCATCAGTAAACCTCTTCTTTAATATCTGTTTCGCAGGGTGACTGCGGCACGACTATTTTAAACTGCTGCCATATCGTTGACCAATGTCAGTTCCGTCAAAGACGAATTGACGCGTAATTGCAGCAACCAACACTGCACATACGCGCCACAGCATGACTTAACTATAGACCATCAGTCCGGCAGAAATAAGTCGTCAGACGCGATGGGTAAATACGGAGTCAACTAAACCGTACTCTACAGATTCTTCAGCAGACAAGAAACGGTCGCGCTCAGTGTCACGCTCTATTTCTTCAAGAGTTTTGCCCGTATGTTTCGCCATCAGCTCATTCATACGACCTTTCACTTTCAGGATCTCTTTAGCGTGGATTTCGATATCCGTTGCTTGTCCCTGATAGCCGCCCAGCGGCTGGTGAATCATTACGCGTGAGTTTGGTAAGCAGAAACGCTTGCCTTTCGCACCCGCGGTCAACAGGAATGCGCCCATTGAACAGGCCTGGCCCATACAAATGGTGCTCACATCCGGTTTAATAAATTGCATGGTGTCATAGATAGACATCCCTGCAGTGATCACGCCGCCCGGAGAGTTAATGTACAGAAAAATGTCTTTCTCTGAACTTTCTGCTTCCAGGAACAGCATCTGAGCCACAATCAGGTTAGCCATATGGTCTTCAACCTGGCCCGTAAGGAAAATAATACGTTCCTTCAGCAGACGGGAGTAGATGTCGTAAGAACGCTCACCCCGTGAAGTCTGCTCAACAACCATGGGTACCAGAGCCATGTTCGGTGCAAATTGATCTCGTTCACCACTGTATGACATAACCGTCTCCTAATAGAATTCTCTTTTGGCGCTAGTTAAAACCGATTCTACTTGAGATAGGCATTGATGACTACGCTCAAGCGGCCAAGTCGCCGTTATCACGGCTGACGGTTGTTATCAGTCTGAATTTAGCAGCAAAGCTACCTGGTTTGTATTTAACAATTGGGGGAACGAACACCCCTTTTCAAGCCCGCTGGGAGATTTCTTTCTCTCGCTCCGCATTTTTCATTGATTGGCTTAACAATAGCAGAGCCTGTTAAAGCGGCCTCCACTACCCACTTGCTGGCCTACTCTCTTTGCTTACGTTGATAAATATAGTGCAAAAACAACAGCAAAAAAGAAAAATGTCATCTGTAGAGCATAAAAAAGCCCGCAGTAAAAACCGCGGGCTTTTATGTCGAGCCGTTAACCACAGGGGAAACGGCTCAGTCACCGGCAAATCAATTATGCAGGTTGAGTCTGGTTCATCAGCTCGGTAAAGGTAGTGGCTTTTTCAGTCACTTTAGCTTTTGACAACAGAGTTTCGACCGCTTGTTCTTCCAGCGCGACGTTACGCATGTTGTTCATCAGCTCTTTGTTTTTGCTATAGAACTCAACAACTTCAGATGGATCTTCGTAAGCAGAAGCCATTTCTTCGATCAGCGCTTTAACGCGATCTTCGTCAGCTTTCAGTTCGTGCTGGCTGATCACTTCACCCAACAGCAAACCAACAACTACGCGACGTTTAGCTTGCTCTTCGAACAACTCACGCGGCAATTCCAGCGCTTGTTTTTCGTTGCCGCCGAAACGTTGTGCAGCCTGACGACGCAGAACGTCAACTTCACCGTCGATCAGTGCAGCTGGAACGTCGATTTCGTTAGCGTTAACCAGACCGTCGATTGCCTGAGTTTTGATGCGGTTACGTACAGCACCTTTCAGTTCGCGTTCCATGTTTTTACGCACTTCAGCACGCAGACCTTCAACTGAACCATCAGCAACGCCGAAACGTTTGATGAACTCAGGAGTCAGTTCTGGCAGCTCACGCTCTTCAACTTTCTTCAGGGTGATCGCGAACTTAGCAGCTTTACCTTTCAGGTTTTCAGCGTGGTAATCTTCTGGGAAGTTTACGTCGATGACGAATTCTTCACCTGCTTTGTGACCCAACAGACCTTCTTCGAAGCCTGGGATCATGCGGCCCTGGCCCATAGCCAGTACGAAATCAGAGGCTTTACCGCCTTCGAAATCTTCACCGTCGATAGAACCTGAGAAATCAACAGTTACGCGATCTTCAGCAGTAACGGCAGCGTCAGTTTCATTCCAGTCAGCTTGTTGCTTGCGCAGCGTTTCCAGCATGGTGTCAACATCAGCGTCGTTAACTTCAACAACAGGTTTCTCAACTTCGATGTTTTCCAGATCTTTCAGCTCAACTTCTGGGTACACTTCGAATTCAACGCTGTAGTTGAAGTCTTCGCCCAGTTTGTACTCACCCGGAATATAGTTAGGTGCGCCGGCTGGATTGATTTTCTCTTTGATGATCGCATCAACGAAGTTGCGCTGCATCAGATCACCCAGAACGTCCTGACGAACGGAAGCACCGTAACGCTGCTCGATGATGTGTTTTGGTACTTTGCCTTTACGGAAGCCGTCAATACGTACTTTTTTCGATACGTTGACCAGTTCGCTGCTCACGGCTTTTTCAATGCTATCAGCAGGAACAGTAATAGTTACACGGCGCCCAAGGCCTTGAGTGGTTTCAACAGAAACTTGCATCTTGTTACCTCAAAAAAATTACAGTGCTCGGTCAACTCCAGAAGTCGTTCTCAAGATGAGAAGCGTGGAAAAGAACGAACTTACCTTGAAAACGACTTCTAAGAACCGGGACAGTCCTGATTAAGAACGTAGCCCTGTATTCGAAAGCGTCCCGAAACCATTCCGGAAAAATAAGACGCGACATTATAGCGGCGCATAGACGGCGAGTCGAGGACGGTAATCTACTGCGTGGGAGGAAAACTCGCATTGCGGTCGATCCCTCGGAAAACGTAGTCGATGCAAAGGCTTAAACAACCCTGTCGCCTGCCAGCCACTTATTCTTCTCGTTTAAAACAGAAACGGCCCGCAGGCCGTTTCAGAATTTGCCCCTACTAATACCGCATCTTGTGGAGAAAGTTCCAGTGATACCGTACCCTAGAAGGGAATTTTATGATTTTTGGGAGCAAGATCCTTCGCGATTAGGCTAAGGTTCCGGCACCTCGACAAGCAGGCGAAGCTAATACTGTATCCTGTAAGCCTTCCCACTCTTTTTGCGTATAAGTGTGTAATGCCAAGGCATGAACACTCCCCGCAAGCTCCTCTGAAAGTACGCCATAAATCGCTCTGTGACGTGAAAGGAAGCGCTCACCGACAAATTTATCGGACACCACTACTACTTTGAAATGGCTTTCTGAACCGGCTGGGACATTGTGACGATAACTCTCATCAGTTACTTCCAGAAACGCAGGTTCAAACGCTGCAACTAATTTTGCTTCTATTTGCTCGCGAATCATAGCAATCTCCTTACGCCGTTAGCAGGGAACTGCATCCTTACTTGACCATCTGTCACACTATTAAGGATAGGCGGCTTTGCGATTTATTAGTATGTTACAGAAACAAAATTTCTGCTGCGATTGATAAAAAAGGCAATCGGTTTGTCTTACCTAATGGTATTTAGCCATTAATCTGCATTTTAGGCGAAACCATTAGATATCAATAAGTCAGTTTGCTTTAAATTTAATCAAATGTCGCTTTTACCACCAGTCAGGGCTTACACCCAAAAATGGCGATGTTATGATGTGACCACTATCAGTAATCGATCCCATTTTACATCTGGAATCAGATGCATTAATTGAGAACCTAACATGTTGAAAAAAATCATTTTCCCTGTATTAGCATTGTTCATGCTTGCAGGTTGCGCTACCAGCACCAACACATTAAATATTTCGCCAAAAATCACTCTGCCAACGCAGGATCCTACCCTTCAGGGCATCACTATCAGCATTAATGGTGCTGACCAACGTCAGGATCAGGCGCTGGCTAAAGTGAACCGTGACGGCCAGTTGGTTTCCCTGACCCCATCTCGTGACCTGCGCTTCCTGTTGCAAGAGTCTCTGGAAAAGCAAATGACCGCGCGCGGTTACATGATTGGTGCTGACGGCGCCGTTGATCTGCAAGTGGTGGTGAACAAACTGTTTGCTGACGTGCAAGAAGGCAACCTGCGCTACAACATCACCACCAAGGCTGATATCTCCATCATCGCTACGGCGAAAAATGGTAATAAACAGGTTAAAAACTACCGTTCTACTTACAATGTGCAGGGTGCGCTTACTGCGACCAACGACAAAATCACCAATGCGGTTAACAGCACGCTGGGCGACGTCATCAACGACATGGCTCAAGACACCAGCATCAGTGACTTCATCAAAGCCAACGCCCGTTAATCTTAACCGGCTAAGCTGACTGACTCTTCTGCCCGGCACTGTCGGGCAGAATTGTTTTTACCATTATTTCCCGCCTTCATTTATCATTCCCCAGCGCCTCTACTCTATCGGTCTGCGGGAACACATTTTAATGGTAAGCCAGTACTTCAAAATCTTCACACAGCGCAATACGCTGATATTACTGCTGCTCGGGTTTGCATCCGGCTTACCTCTGGCATTGACCTCGGGCACGCTGCAAGCCTGGATGACCGTCGAGAATGTCGATTTAAAAACCATTGGGATTTTCTCTCTGGTCGGCCAGGCCTACGTTTTCAAGTTCCTCTGGTCCCCGATGATGGACCGCTACACCCCCTCTTTCTTCGGCCGCCGTCGTGGATGGTTAATCCTCACCCAGCTGCTGTTGGTGGCCTCGATTTTCGCCATGGGCTATCTCGATCCGGCAAAAGAGCTGTTCTGGCTGGCAGCGTTGGCGGTACTGATCGCCTTTGCTTCCGCCTCGCAAGATATTGTTTTTGATGCCTATAAAACGGATCTTTTGCCCGCCGCCGAGCGTGGCAGTGGTGCGGCCGTGTCGGTATTGGGCTATCGATTGGCGATGCTGATTTCTGGCGGGTTGGCGCTGTGGATAGCCGATCGCTACCTCGGCTGGCAACACATGTACTGGCTGATGGCGGGCCTGATGCTGATTGGCGTGGTGGCCACTATTATGGCGCCGGAGCCTGATGTCTCTGAGCCAGCACCTCGCACCATAGAAATTGCAGTCGTAGCCCCTCTCAAAGACTTTTTCAGCCGCAACAACGCCTGGCTGATTCTACTGCTGATTGTGATGTACAAGATGGGCGATGCCTTCGCGGGGAGCCTGAGTACTACTTTCCTGATTCGCGGCGTGGGGTTTGACGCCGGGGAAGTGGGCCTGGTGAACAAAACCCTTGGTCTGTTAGCGACGATTATTGGCGCGCTGTATGGCGGCATGGTGATGCAGCGCCTCAGCCTGTTCCGCGCGTTAATGATTTTCGGCATTTTGCAGGCCGTTTCCAACGCGGGATACTGGATTTTGGCGGTCACGGATAAGCACATCTACTCTATGGGCGCGGCGATCTTCTTCGAAAATCTGTGCGGAGGAATGGGCACCGCCGCGTTCGTCGCGCTGTTAATGACGCTATGCAATAAGTCGTTCTCCGCCACGCAGTTTGCGCTGCTCTCGGCGTTGTCCGCCGTTGGCCGGGTGTACGTCGGGCCGATAGCCGGTTGGTTTGTCGAAGCACACGGCTGGCCCCTATTCTATCTCTTCTCCATCGCCGCCGCCGTGCCGGGGTTGCTATTGCTGGCTATCTGCCGCCAAACCCTTGAACACACGCAAAACACCGACGAGTTCTTACCACGCACTCTATTCGCCAGCCATTACCGACTGGCGCTGCGCATCTTAATGGTAGGTTGCTTACTGTTAGCGGCATGGCTGGTGCTATTGATCACCAACTCGCTGGAGTGGACCGCCTTCACCTCTCTGCCGCAGAAACTGATCGAAGCCGGGGCTGTGATTTGCCTGTTCGGCATCGCGCTCGGCAGCATTCTCGACTTTGTGGCTCTGCGCCGCCTGCGTCGAGTTTAAGACAGTTCGCCCTTGTCCCTTAAGTCGAATTCTGGCCTGATATATCGGTGTAAATCATGGGTATATCAGGGCTGGCGGGGCGATTCAGGGGCATTGGCGAGGCCAAAACCAAGCTCAAATTAAGTAACATTTCCCTGCGCTAAGATAAACTTCATTCAATAAAATATAATTAATAAGTTACAGCATCTTTCAAATACACTTTTTTTTTACCTGCTTTTTATTTTTAAATTCACCGTATTTATACATTGCATTAACATTAATTAAACCTACCAAGAACATTACACTTCGCATTAAATATTAAGCATTACTGCTATACCTTGTTTTTACTCACCATAGTGAAAGAACCCCACGCAACATATTGTTGACATTGAGAAATTGTCACTCTCCGTAACATGTGTGACTTCGTTAACATAAAGTGGCAGTGGCCCGCTGACACTTCCTTAAGCGTGTTTACAGTACTGCAACCTTCCCGTAAAATGCCCGCACACATGGAGCGACAATAGAGCCCTGATTTATTGAGGTCGTTAGATGAGACTTAAGAAATACAATAAAAGTATTGGGATGTTGTCCTTATTTGCATCTGCTTTAATGTTAAGTGGTTGCAATACGGCATTGATGGATCCCAAAGGAGCAATTGGACTCGAGCAGAGAACGCTGATACTGACCGCAATCGGATTAATGCTGATCGTGGTTATACCAGTTATTATCATGGCCTTTGCATTTGCATGGAAGTATCGCGCTTCTAATACAAACGCTAAGTACAGCCCGAACTGGTCCCATTCCAACAAAATCGAAGCCGTGGTCTGGACGGTTCCAATTATTATCATTGCCATCCTGGCAACGATAACTTGGAAAACCACTCACGAACTTGACCCGTTCAAGCCTATCGTATCTGACCAAAAGACCCTGACAGTTGAAGTGGTTTCTTTGGACTGGAAATGGTTGTTCATTTATCCAGAACAAGGCATCGCAACTGTTAACGAATTGGTTATCCCTAAAGATGTTCCGGTTCAGTTCAAAGTCACTTCTGACTCTGTGATGAACTCGTTCTTTATTCCTCAGTTAGGCGGACAGATTTACGCGATGGCGGGTATGCAGACTCAGTTGCATTTGATTGCAAACGAAGCTGGTACCTATAAAGGCATCTCGTCAAACTTCAGTGGCCGCGGTTTCTCTGGCATGAAGTTCAACACCATTGCTACTCCTACGCGTGAAGACTTTGACGCATGGGTTGCGAAAGTGAAGAGCGCGCCAAACCAACTGGCAACCACTGACGACTTCAACAAACTGGCAGCGCAAAGTATCGACAACCCGGTTGAATACTTCGCAAGCGTCAAACCTGAATTGTTCAAAGAAATTATTGGCAAATTCATGGGTGATATGAACATGCACAAAGGCCAGACAATGCCAATGCCAGCCGGCACTGACATGAAAGGCATGGACATGGGCGATCATGCTCACGCAGCCGGAGCCGAGGAATAAACGATGTTGGGAAAATTAACACTTGATGCGATCCCGTATCATGAACCGATTATCGTGGTCACCGTTGCCGCGATAATTATTGGTGGCTTGGCCGTTCTGGCCGGCATCACCTATTTCGGCAAATGGAAATATTTGTGGAACGAATGGATCACCTCCGTTGACCACAAAAAATTAGGTATCATGTACATCATTCTGGCCTTCGTCATGCTGTTGCGTGGCTTTGCCGATGCCATCATGATGCGTAGCCAGCAAGTCCTCGCCTCTGCGGGAGAACCGGGCTTCCTACCGCCTCATCACTACGACCAAATCTTCACCGCGCACGGCGTAATCATGATCTTCTTCATGGCGATGCCTTTCGTTATCGGTCTGATGAACGTGGTTGTGCCGCTGCAAATCGGTGCTCGTGACGTTGCATTCCCGTTCCTGAACAACATCAGCTTCTGGTTTACCGCCGCTGCCGTTGTACTGATCAACATCTCTCTGGGGGTTGGTGAGTTCGCGCAGACCGGTTGGTTGGCCTATCCGCCGTTGTCAGGTAAGGAGTACAGTCCGGGCGTCGGGGTCGATTATTGGATATGGAGTCTCCAGATATCCGGTATTGGTACCTTGCTGACCGGTGTTAACTTCTTCGCCACCATCCTCAAGATGCGTGCGCCTGGTATGCCGCTGATGAAAATGCCGGTATTTACCTGGGCTGCGTTGTGTACCAACGTCTTGATCATCGTGTCGTTCCCAATTCTGACCGTAACCGTTGCGTTGCTGACCCTGGATCGCTATCTGGGCACCCATTTCTTCACCAATGATATGGGCGGCAACATGATGATGTACATCAACCTGATTTGGGCCTGGGGCCATCCGGAAGTGTATATCTTGGTTCTGCCAGTATTTGGTGTGTTCTCAGAAGTTACTGCGACCTTCTCCAAAAAACGTCTGTTCGGCTACACCTCACTGGTATGGGCAACTATCGCCATCACCGTGTTGTCGTTCGTTGTTTGGCTGCACCACTTCTTCACCATGGGTTCAGGTGCCAACGTCAATGCCTTCTTCGGTATCATGACGATGATTATTTCTATCCCAACAGGGGTAAAAATCTTCAACTGGCTGTTCACCATGTACCAAGGCCGTATCCAGCTTAACGCTGCGATGCTGTGGACTATCGGCTTTATCATCACCTTCTCTGTAGGTGGTATGACCGGCGTTCTGTTGGCTGTTCCAGGCGCAGACTTCGTGCTGCACAACAGCTTGTTCCTGATTGCTCACTTCCATAACGTTATTATCGGTGGTGTGGTATTCGGTTGCTTCGCTGGCCTGACTTACTGGTTCCCTAAATCCTTCGGCTTCACGCTGAATGAAAAATGGGGTGTGCGTTCATTCTGGTTCTGGATCATCGGCTTCTTCGTCGCCTTCATGCCGCTCTATGCACTGGGCTTCATGGGTATGACTCGCCGCGTTAGCCAGAACATCGACCCTGAGTTCCACCCATTACTGGTCGTGGCAGCTTGTGGTGCAGCATTGATTGCAATCGGTATTCTTTGCCAACTGATCATGATCGTTGTGAGTGTTCGTGACCGCGACCAGAACCGTGACCTGACGGGTGACCCGTGGGGCGCACGTACTCTGGAGTGGGCAACCTCTTCTCCTCCTCCGTTCTATAACTTCGCAGTAGTACCTCAGGTACATGACCGCGACGCGTTCTGGGACATGAAAGAGAAAGGCGAAGCTTATGTTAAACCAGCAAAATATGAAAAAATTCATATGCCACGTAACAGCGGCGCAGGCTTCATCATTGCGATGCTCAGCCTGGTAAGCGGTTTTGCATTAATCTGGGATATCTGGTGGTTGGCGCTGGTTAGCTTCATCGCACTGGTTGTAACCTGGATTGTGAAAAGCTTCGATGAAGATGTTGATTACTACGTGCCGGTTGAAGAAATCGAACGTATTGAGAGCCAACATTTTGAACAAATCAGCAAAGCAGGCTTGAAACATGGCAACTGATACCCTGACTAACCACGACGCAGCCCATGCAGAGCATGGGCACCACGACGCAGGTGAAACCAAAGTCTTCGGCTTCTGGATCTACCTGATGAGCGACTGCGTACTGTTCGCGAGCTTGTTCGCAACTTACGCAGTACTGGTGCACGGGACCGCTGGCGGCCCGTCTGGTAAAGATATTTTTGAACTGCCATTCGTACTGGTAGAAACCTTCTTCCTGCTGTTCAGTAGTATTACTTACGGCATGGCGATGCTGGGCATGACTAAAGGCAGTGTAAAAGCTGTTAACAGCTGGTTGTTCCTGACCTTCCTGTTTGGTCTTGGCTTCATCGCGATGGAACTCTATGAATTCCATCACCTGATTAAAGAAGGCTACGGTCCGGATCGCAGTGGTTTCTTGTCAGCGTTCTTCGCGCTGGTAGCAACCCACGGTCTGCACGTAACTTGTGGCCTGATCTGGATCATCACCATGATGGTACAGGTTAGCCGTCGCGGCCTGACCGCAGTTAACCAAACCCGTCTGATGTGCCTGAGCCTGTTCTGGCACTTCCTGGACGTGGTATGGATCTGCGTATTCACCGTTGTTTACCTGATGGGGGTATTAGCATGAGTCATTCTGCCACTTCCCATGGCGGCGCAAGCCACGGCAGCGTGAAGTCATACCTGATTGGCTTCATCCTGTCAGTTATTCTGACGGTTATCCCGTTTGCCATGGTAATGAGCGATACAGCTTCACATTCGCTTATCATTGGCACGGTGGTCGCATCTGCGATTATCCAGATCGTTGTACATCTGGTTTACTTCCTGCACTTAAGTACTGCATCGGAAGCACGCTGGAACCTGGTGGCATTTCTGTTCACCGCTGTGATTATCTTTATCGTCGTTGTGGGCTCACTGTGGATTATGTATAACCTCAACCTCAATATGATGGTCAGTTAAAGAGCCGAGCTGCACGTGATGATTAAGCAATACCTGCAAGTAACGAAACCAGGAATTATTTTCGGTAATTTAATTTCTGTCGTCGGGGGATTCCTCCTTGCTGCCAAAGGCAGCATCGACTTCCCTCTCTTTCTCGCCACCTTAGTGGGCGTCTCGTTGGTTGTCGCATCGGGTTGTGTTTTCAACAACTTTATTGACCGCGACATCGACAAGATTATGGAAAGAACGAAGAACCGGGTCCTGGTTAAGGGCCTGATTCCGCCGAAAACAACCCTGGTTTACGCTACCATTTTGGGTATTGCGGGCTTTGCGTTGCTGTATATCGGTGCCAATCCGCTGGCGATGTGGCTGGCTGTGATGGGTTTTGTGGTTTATGTCGGGGTTTATAGCCTGTATATGAAACGCAAATCGGTATATGGCACGCTGATCGGCAGCTTGTCAGGTGCAGCGCCTCCAGTTATCGGTTACTGTGCCGTTTCCGGCCAGTTCGATATGGGCGCGCTGATCCTGCTGCTGATCTTCAGCCTGTGGCAGATGCCGCACTCGTACGCGATTGCCATCTTCCGCTTTAAAGATTATCAGGCTGCCAACATTCCGGTTCTGCCGGTAGTGAAAGGCATTTCAGTGGCTAAACACCACATCACCGTCTACATCATTGCTTTTATGGTGGCGACCTTGATGCTGACCTTGAGCGGCTACGCGGGTTATAAATACCTGATTGTGGCTGCCGCCGTGAGCGTCTGGTGGTTGGGCATGGCGCTGAAAGGTTACAAAACCGAAAACGACATCGTGTGGGCAAGAAAGCTGTTTGTCTTCTCGATTATCGCGATCACTTCGCTGAGCGTCATGATGTCTATCGACTTCAACGCCGCTTCGCCGAACAACTTGTTAACCTACGTCTGGTAAGCATGACGCGCTGAGTTCTTTAGCGACATACAGCACAACAATGGCCAGTAGCGATACTGGTCATTTTTTTGAGCCCTCCCCTGCTTTATCCAGTCAGAATTTTCATAACGTTGTGCTTCTGGCCCACTGGCGGCGGTAATATCTGCTAAACATCCAGCAATTTACCGGCACAAGTTAAAGACATTACAATGTCGCAGGTTTTAGTCTTGAGGTAGTAATGAACGATAACCAAATGACCCCGCAGGAAAGCCGGGCGACGTGGGGACTAGGGATAGTTTTCTCTTTGCGCATGCTCGGCATGTTTATGGTGCTACCCGTCCTGACCACTTACGGTATGGCGCTCGCGGGTGCCAGTGAAACACTTATCGGCATTGCTATCGGTATCTATGGGCTGGCACAGGCCGTCTTCCAAATTCCTTTTGGCCTGCTCTCAGATCGCGTTGGGCGTAAGCCGCTGATCGTCTTCGGGCTTATCATCTTCTGTATCGGTAGCGTGGTTGCCGCATCAACAGATTCAATCTGGGGCGTGATCATTGGCCGCGCGATGCAAGGCTCCGGCGCGATTGCCGCCGCAGTGATGGCGCTGCTCTCTGACTTAACGCGCGAGCAGAACCGCACCAAGGCCATGGCCTTTATCGGCATCAGTTTTGGTATCACTTTTGCTATCGCCATGGTGCTCGGCCCCATCATTACCCATGCCTGGGGCCTGCACGCCCTGTTCTGGGCCATAGCCCTGCTGACGATTATTGCCATTGTTATCACGCTGTTGGTGGTCCCGGCTCCGGCGACCCACATCCTCAACCGCGAATCGAGCATGGTGAAAGGCAGCTTTGGCAAAGTGTTGGCGAACAAGAAACTGTTGAAGCTTAACTTCGGCATTCTCTGTCTGCATATTCTGCTGATGTCGAGCTTCGTGGTGCTACCACAAGTGATGGAGCACGCGGGCTTCCCGCCGAGTGAGCACTGGCGCGTCTATCTGGTGACTATGCTGGTCTCCTTCGTGGCCGTCATTCCGGTCATCATCTATGCCGAATCTAAGCGCCACATGAAGCAAGTTTTCATGGGCTGCGTGGCGGTGCTGCTGCTGGCTGAGTTGGTGCTGTGGTACGCCGGTCTGCGCCTGTGGGTGGTGATTGCCGGCATCCAGCTGTTCTTCTTAGCGTTCAACGTGATGGAAGCCATTCTGCCCTCGCTTATCAGCAAAGAGTCTCCGGCGGGCTATAAAGGCACGGCCATGGGCGTTTACTCCACCAGCCAGTTTATCGGCGTCGCCATCGGCGGCAGTCTAGGGGGTTATGTTTACGGAGCGGGCGGCGCTGGCGCAGTCTTCTTGGTTTGCGCAGCCATTGCCGTGGTGTGGCTGATGGTCAGCGCTACCATGAGCGAGCCGCCTTACGTCAGCAGCCTGCGCATTACGCTGTCTGAGCTGGCGGTTAAAGACTCGGCTCTGGAAGCACGCATCAAAGCCCAGCCGGGCGTCGCCGAGGCGATTGTCGTGCCGGAAGAGCTGAGTGCTTATGTCAAAGTGGATACCAAACAGACCAATCGCAAAGCGCTGGAACAGCTAGTCGCTGCGACCTAATGCTTTGATTAGATAATAAAAAAAGGACGCTCACAGGGCGTCCTTTTTTGTTTGCCGCAGGGCAATCAGTCGCGGAAGTTCTTAAACTGGAAAGGCTGACCCAAATCGCCTTTGCGCACCAACGCCATTACGGCTTGCAGGTCATCACGCGCTTTACCGGTCACGCGGATTTCGTCACCCTGAACCTGAGTCTGCACCTTGATTTTGCTGTCTTTAATCAGCTTCACGATCTTCTTCGCTACCGCAGATTCAATCCCTGAATGCAGTTTAGCTTCTACGCTATAGGTCTTGCCGCTGTGATCCATCTTCTCAGGGATCTCCAGCGCCGCGCCTTCAATGCCGCGTTTCGCCAGCTTTTCACGCAGAATATCAACCAGCTGGTTCACCTGAAAATCAGATTCGCTGGCAACTTTAATGGTTTCGTTTTTCTCATTCAGCTCGAAGCTGGCGGGAATGTTGCGGAAATCCCAACGGGTTTGCAGTTCACGGCTAGCGTTGTCGACCGCGTTGAGCACTTCCTGCATGTCGATTTCAGAAACAATGTCGAATGACGGCATAATCGCTTCTCCCTGGGGCTTTAACCCATGTCGTTATGATGATAAGTCTTATGATGGCGTGCATAATACCGCCTTCGCTCATTGAAGCCAAAAATAAGCCGTCGGTTTTTATTAGGCTGGCCGTTAAGATGGTGCCGATGGGCGAAAATATGTGACACACAGCACAGAATGCTATACTAAAAAATACAAATTAATAACAAATTAGAAACATTAAATTCGATTTACTGAGTATGTTTGATCTGATTGCTCAGGAGGCATAATGAAAATTACAGTTCTTGGCTGCGGTGCCCTGGGGCAGCTTTGGCTATCTACCCTGTACCAACAAGGCCATGACGTACAAGGTTGGGTACGCATTCCACAGCCTTTTGTTGCCGTTAACGTGATATCACCGGACGGCGTGGCGTTCAACCGTAACCTCCCAACCAATGACCCGCAGCATTTGGCCGAAAGCGAACTGCTGTTGGTGACGCTAAAAGCCTGGCAAGTTTCCGGCGCGGTGAGCGCGTTAATGCCGATGCTCAACGACAATTGCACTCTGCTGCTGCTGCATAACGGCATGGGTACCATTGATGAGTTACCGGCCAGCCGCCTGTCCATTTTACAAGGGGCGACCACCCACGCCGCACGCCACGAGGGCAATGCCATTCTGCACGTTGCCGCCGGGATAACCCATATCGGCCCGGTTTCTGCGCGAGGCGCGGCTTCCAGCCATATCGCCGACGTGCTGCATGACGCCCTGCCCGACGTGGCCTGGCATAACAACATCTATCCTTCTCTATGGAACAAGCTGGCGGTTAACTGCGTGATTAACCCTCTGACCGCCGTGCATAATTGTACTAATGGCGACTTGCTGGGATTTAGCAGCGAAATAGAGAAGATCTGCGCCGAAGTGGCGGAAGTGATGGCGATTGAGGGATATCAAACTCACGCAGAGTCCCTGTTGAGCTATGTGTATCAGGTGATCGACACCACGGCCGCCAACCACTCGTCGATGTTGCAGGACATTCGCACTCAGCGTCACACAGAAATCGACTATATTACCGGCTATGTTATCCGCCGCGGGCGCAAGCACGGGCTGACTCTGCCGGTGAACAGTCACTTATTCGATACCGTTAAAAGAAAGGAAAATGGCTATGAGCGTTTCGGTTCTGGTCTGCCTGGCACCTGGGAGTGAGGAAATTGAGGCCGTCACGGCCATCGACTTGCTGGTTAGAGCCGGCGCAAAGGTCACCACGGCAAGCGTAGCGGGCGACGGCGCGCTGGAAATCACCTGTTCGCGCGGCGTGCGGCTGCTGGCCGATGCCCCACTGGTGGATGTCGCAGATAACGACTTTGACGCCATTGTTCTGCCGGGCGGCGTGAAAGGCGCCGAGTGCTTCCGCGACAGCCCGCTGCTGGTGGAAACCGTTCGCCAGATGCACTTTGCCGGTAAAGTTGTCGCTGCCATCTGCGCCGCGCCAGCCCTGGTGCTGGAGTATCACGACTTATTCCCCATCGCCAATATCACCGGTTTTCCAGGGTTGAAAGATAAAATCGCCGCCAACAAATGGTCAGATCGCCGGGTGATGCATGACCCTCGGGTTAATTTGCTCACCAGTCAGGGGCCGGGCAGTTCGATGGAGTTCACCCTAAAGTTGATCGAACTGCTGTTCGACCGGCCAAAAGCGGCGGAGATTGCCGCTCAGCTAGTCATGTCTCCGGGAATTTATAATTTCACTGACGAAGGGGCGCGTGAGTAATCGCTCACTATCGATTTGATGGCAATGAGAAAAACCATAAAAAAACCCGGCATGGCCGGGTTTTGTTTTTAGCGCGCGATAAGGCTTAAGGGCGGTAAACTTTAACGTTGGTGTAGCCCTGCTCAAGCAGATAGAGCGCCTGTAGGCGGCTCATCACGCCGCGCTCGCAGTACAGCAAGTAGGTTTTGCTCTGGTCCAAATCGGCGAACTGGGTGCTCAACTTGTAGAAAGGCACGGCCTTGATTTCGACATTTTCCAGCTCCAGCGGCTTCTCTTCCGCTTCGTCTGGCGCACGGATATCCAGAAGAATGTCAGTACTTACTAACTCAGCCACGGTTTCGACTTCTTTCACTTCCTGCGCGGCTTGTTCAGCAATCTGGCGAATATCCTGGTTCTGCGCTTCGCTAACCACTTTGTCGAGAATCGTGAAGTCGAACATCTGCTCTTCGGCTTCAATTTTCTCTTTAACGGCTTTCACGGTCGGGCTTTTAGAAATCACGCCGCAATATTCCGGCATGGTTTTAGCAAAGTCTTCAGTGCCAATTTGGCGAGCCAGATTGATGATGTGCTCTTTATCGTGAGAGATAAGCGGGCGCAGGATCAGCGTGTCTGTCGCATTGTCGATGAGACGCAGGTTAGTCAGCGTTTGGCTGGAAACCTGCCCCAGCGCCTCCCCCGTCACCAGCGCCTGTACGCCGTAACGCTCGGCGATTTGCGAAGCTGCGCGCATCATCATGCGTTTCAACACCACGCCCATCTGGCCATCTTCGACTTTCTCAAGGATTTCACCCACCACCGGCTCGAAGTCGATAGCGATGAAACGCACTTTGTGTGAGCTGCCAAAACGGTTCCACAGGTAGTAAGCCACCTGCTTCACGCCGATTTCATGGGCTGAGCCGCCAAGGTTGAAGAAGCAGTAATGCACGCGGCAGCCGCGACGCATCAACATATAGCTCGACACGCCGGAGTCAAACCCGCCGGAGATCAGCGACAGCACGTCTTCCTGCGTCCCAATCGGGTAGCCGCCCAGACCTTCGTGACGGCTTTTGATCAGCACCAGCTGGTCGTCGTTAATTTCCAACTTCACGGTCACCTGCGGATTGGTCAGATTAACGCGCGCAGATTCAACGTGTTGATTCAAACCACCGCCAACATAGCGCTCAACGTCGCCGGAGCTGAAGCTATGTTTACCACGGCGCTTCACGCGCACGCAGAAGGTTTTGCCTTCAACTTCAGGGCCATAAGCTTCCAGCGCCTGCTCGAAGATATTGTGCATGTCGGTGTAAGGACGATCTTCCACTTCTTCGACGTGACGAATGCCGGGAATGCGACACAGCAATTCGATAATCAAGTCGTGTTTACTTTCGTCTTTACTGCGAACTTCGATATGATCCCAGTGGCGAACCACTGCCAATGACTCATCCTGAGGTTTAATGATGTTGCGAATGCTGCTTGCGAGGATCTTAATGAAGCGCAAACGCACAGATTGACTCTTGATGGTGATTTCTGGGAACAATTTAATGATCAACTTCATAGCAGTCTTTTGTTAGCAGTGAGAAAACAGGGAATGAGTGGCTGGATCAGGCTGAAAGCGCCTATTATTGTTAAGCCCAACGCCGACTAACACTAACGAGTAATAGAGCCTGTTGGCTTTTCAGCGTTGAATAGCCGTATAGCTTAACGATAATTTTGTTGAGCCAGATTCAGCGGCGCAAAGTATACCACTTTAAATAGGGTCTCTGCGCACAAAACCACACATCGGGTATGACGTCGAGACGGAATCCCGCCAGGGCGATGACTTACATTGCAGCGTCACGCTGCTGCCCAACCTATCTGACCAACGAGTTTGAAAGAGAATTATGCCGAAAAAAGCTGTAGCACCCGCCAACTTTGAAACTGCTCTGGCCGAACTGGAACAGATTGTCTCTCGCCTCGAATCTGGCGAATTGCCGCTGGAAGACGCGCTGAATGAGTTCGAAACCGGCGTGCAATTGGCCCGTCAGGGACAGCAAAAATTGCAACAAGCCGAGCAACGCGTTCAAATCCTGCTGGATAGCGACAATGACGCCCCGCTGACACCTTTTACCCCGGACGCTGAGTGATCTGTCATGGCTGATATTGCACAACAAGCCGAAGGCATTGATTTCAACAGCCAGCTCCGTTCGGCGCAAAAACGTGTCGATCGGGCGCTAACCTACTACATAGATGCCCAACCTTTTGCCGAGATGCCGCTGGCTCAGGCCATGCGCCACGGTGCGTTGTTGGGTGGAAAACGCCTGCGCCCTTATTTGGTCTATGCTACAGGTCAGCTGTTTGGTTTGCATTTGGACTCACTGGACGCCCCGGCGGCAGCCATTGAATGCATCCACGCCTATTCATTGATCCACGATGATTTACCCGCCATGGATGATGATGACCTGCGTCGCGGTCAACCCACTTGCCACATTAAATTTGGCGAGGCGAACGCCATTTTGGCGGGTGATGCCTTACAAACGCTGGCCTTCACTATTTTGGCCGACGGCCCGATGGGCGAAGTGCGGTTGCAAGATCGCCTGTCAATGATGTCTGAATTAGCCGCGGCCAGTGGTATTGCCGGCATGTGTGGCGGTCAGGCACTGGATTTGGCGGCTGAAGGTCAACAGATCGATCTGCAAGCCTTAGAGCAGATCCATCGCCACAAAACCGGCGCACTGATCCGCGCCGCGGTACGCATGGGGGCGTTAGCCGCGGGTGAAAAAGGCCGCGCTGCGCTTCCTCAATTGGATATTTATGCCCAAGCCATTGGCCTGGCGTTTCAGGTTCAGGATGACATTCTGGACGTGATTGGCGACACCGAAAAACTCGGTAAACGTCAGGGAGCCGATCAGCAGCTCGGCAAAAGCACCTATCCCGCACTGCTGGGACTGGATGGCGCACAAGCGAAAGCCAAAGACCTCTATCAAGAAGCGGTCGCGGCATTAGAACAGCTGGCCGCACTTTCTTACAACACGGCACCGCTGCACGCATTAGCCCGCTTCGTGATTGAACGCGATAATTGATATAGCCGGGCCATGGGCGTTGTGACATGGAAGCAACAACGCCCGCGAGGCAGCCTATATGCCGTTGAACTTACTATGAGCAACTCATGAGTCTTGAATTAGCCAAATACCCGACCTTGGCGCTGGCGGAGAATCCCGAAGAACTCCGTTCGCTTCCTAAAGAGAGCTTGCCAAAGCTTTGCGACGAACTTCGCCAATACCTATTGGCCAGCGTCAGCCAGTCCAGCGGGCATTTTGCGTCCGGTTTGGGCACGGTTGAACTGACCGTCGCGATGCACTACGTCTATAACACGCCATTCGACAGTCTGGTGTGGGACGTCGGCCATCAGGCCTATCCGCACAAAATCCTGACCGGCCGCCGCGACAGAATTTCCACTATTCGCCAAAAAGATGGCCTGCATCCCTTCCCGTGGCGCGGAGAGAGCGAGTTTGACACCCTGTCCGTGGGTCACTCTTCCACCTCGATCAGTGCCGGTTTAGGCATGGCCGTGGCCGCCGAGCGCGAAGGCAAAGGCCGCCGGACCATCTGTGTGATTGGTGATGGCGCCATCACCGCCGGTATGGCGTTTGAGGCGATGAATCACGCGGGTGATATTAAGTCAGACATGCTGGTGGTGCTCAACGACAATGAAATGTCGATTTCTGAGAACGTCGGCGCGCTGAATAACCATCTGGCACAGCTGCTCTCCGGCAAGCTTTACTCGCGCCTGCGCGAAGGCGGCAAGAAGGTGCTGTCCGGCATTCCTCCAATTAAAGAGCTGGTGCGCCGCACGGAAGAACATCTGAAAGGCATGATGGTGCCTGGCACTTTGTTCGAAGAGCTGGGCTTTAACTATATCGGCCCGGTTGACGGCCATGACGTGCTGGCGCTGGTGCAGACGCTGAAAAACATGCGCGAGCTGAAAGGCCCGCAGCTGCTGCACATCATGACCAAGAAAGGTAAAGGCTATGAGCCTGCCGAGAAAGATCCGATCAGCTGGCACGCCGTGCCGAAATTTGATCCGCTGTTAGGCACGCTGCCGAAAAGCAAAGAAGGGTTGCCGACTTACTCTAAAGTGTTTGGCGACTGGTTATGTGAAACCGCCGCCAAAGACAGCAAGCTGATGGCGGTCACTCCGGCGATGCGCGAAGGCTCCGGCATGGTGCGCTTCTCCAAAGAATATCCACAGCAGTATTTCGACGTGGCGATTGCCGAGCAGCACGCGGTGACCTTTGCCGCCGGGCTGGCTATCGGCGGCTACAAGCCGATCGTCGCCATCTACTCGACCTTCTTGCAGCGCGCCTACGATCAGGTGATCCACGACGTGGCGATTCAAAACCTGCCGGTGCTGTTCGCCATCGACCGTGGCGGTATCGTCGGTGCCGACGGCCAGACCCATCAGGGCGCGTTTGACCTGTCCTTCCTGCGCTGCATCCCGAACATGGTCATCATGACACCGAGCGATGAGAACGAATGTCGCCAGATGCTGCACACCGGCTACCACTATCAAGAGGGTCCGGTGGCGGTGCGTTACCCTCGTGGCAACGGAACCGGCGCGGAGTGTACGCCGCTGGCCTCCTTACCGATGGGTAAAGGCATTGTGCGTCGCGAAGGCGAGAAAATCGCCATCCTAAACTTCGGCACCCTGCTGCCAGAAGCCAACGCCGTGGCCGAAAAGCTGAATGCGACGCTGGTCGATATGCGTTTCGTCAAACCTCTCGACGAAGCTCTGGTACTCGAGCTGGCTTCCAGCCATGAAGTGCTGGTAACGCTGGAAGAGAACGCCATCATGGGTGGCGCGGGCAGCGGCGTGAATGAGCTGCTGATGTCCAAACGCCTGATGGTGCCGGTGCTGAATATTGGTTTGCCGGACCACTTCGTCTCTCAAGGCACGCAGGACGAAGTGCGCCGCGACCTTGGTCTGGATGCCGAAGGCATCGAACGCCAAATCAACGACTGGCTGGCCTAACCGCCGCCGCATCTCCCCTCTTTAGCTATTTTAAAGAGGGGAGCTTCACACTTACTCCCGCCGTTATCCTGCTCTCCGCCCTGCCTGAACTACACTTATAGCGTGCTATGAATCTGCACGGGTTGTTCTTGAATAAAAACAACAAGCAGGAGGAATGATGCAACGCATTACACTAGGAAAAACCGATCTTGAGGTGTCACGCCTGTGTTTGGGCTGTATGACCTTTGGCGAGCCGGACCGCGGCTCTCACGCCTGGACTCTGCCCGAAGAGAGCAGCCGCCCTATCATTAAGCAGGCGCTGGACGCCGGAATTAATTTCTTCGATACCTCCAATAACTACTCCGATGGCAGTAGCGAAGAAATTATTGGCCGCGCGCTGAAAGAGTACGCCCGGCGTGAAGACGTGGTGGTCGCCACCAAGGTCTACAATGCCGTCACCGGCCTCAAGCCGGGGCTGTCTCGCGCTTCAATTCTGCAATCCATTGATGACAGCCTGCGGCGCTTGGGCATGGAGTACGTGGACCTGCTACAAATCCATCGCTGGGACTATGAGACGCCCATTGAAGAGACGCTGGAAGCACTGAATGACGTGGTGAAAGCAGGCAAGGCGCGCTACATCGGCGCGTCTTCCATGCATGCCCGGCAATTCAAACTAGCATTGGAGCTGTCGGCGAAAAACGGCTGGGCGTCGTTTGTCTCGATGCAGGATCAGTACAATCTGATCCAGCGCGAAGAGGAAAATGACATGCACCCGCTCTGCGTGCAGGAGAATATCGCCGTCCTGCCGTGGAGCCCGCTGGCGCGAGGCAAACTGACGCGGCCTTGGGGCGAAACCACGGCGCGATCGGTTTCCGATGAAGTCAGCCAAAAGCTGTATGACGCCACGGATGCTGTTGATGCCAAAGTTGCCGAGCGTCTGGAGAAAGTGGCTGAGGACCACGGCGTGCCGCGGGCGCAAATTGCCTTGGCGTGGCTGTTGGCCAAGCCTGCGGTTACTGCGCCAATCATCGGTGCCTCGCGCCCTGCCCACCTTGAAGACGCTATTGCGGCGCTGCAAGTGAAGCTATCGATAGAAGAGATTGCCGAGCTGGAGATGGCCTATCAGCCGCATGAGGCGACGGGCTATAAATAATCGCGGTAAGCGGAAGGCATAAAAAAGGCGCTGAAGCCAGAAGCTCAGCGCCTTTTCACATTTCAAGTCGGCTTAAAACAGGCCAATCGGCCAGTGGTGCCCAACCAAATAGATAATGCCTGCGGCAAAAATCCCGGCGATAACATCATCAATCATGATACCCATGCCGCCGTGAACATTGCGGTCGAACCAGCGGATAGGCCACGGCTTCCAGATATCCAGAATGCGGAACACCACAAAACCGCCGACGACCCACTGCCAATCGTTGACTGGCAGCGCCATCAGCGTGATCCACATGCCGACAAACTCATCCCACACGATGCTGCCGTGATCGTGAACCTGCATGTCTCTGGCCGTTTGGCGGCAGAGGTAAACCCCGATACAGATGCTGAACATCACCACCAGCGAGTAAAGCTGCCACGGCAGGTAGGTCAGTACGATCCAGAAAGGGATCGCGGCAATCGAACCGGCAGTGCCCGGCCCGTAAGGGAAAAGCCCGCTACCAAAGCCTGTAGCCAGCAAGTGCCACGGGTTGCGCAGATTGAGGCGCTTTTTCGCGGCGGCCATATCGCGTTTATGATCGCCGGTTTTACCTTTGTAGTTCTCAGGTCGCTTTTTATGACTAACGGTCACACAATAACTCCTGCTGAAAAGTGATCAAACCCCTGCCAGTCAAGCTCCACCGGCTCGCCTGAACGCAAGAAGGTGATGCCTTCAGACAGCGGAGCCATCTGCCCGACGCAGGTAAAATCAACGCCCAGATGGCTGAGAGCCACGTCCAGTGCGCCACGGTTGATTTCGGGAACGGTAAAGCAAAGCTCATAGTCTTCGCCGCCGGTCAGTGCCCATTTCAGCGCCCGATCGCCATCCACGCTGCCCAGAAGTGCTTCTGACAACGGCAGCGCGTCTAAGTCGATACGCGCGCCGCAGCCGCTGGCCGACAACACGTGTTTAAGGTCTGAGATCAGGCCGTCTGAGATATCAATCGCCGCGGTGGCTAAACCACGCAGTGCCTGACCCTGCAAAATACGCGGCGTCGGGCGAAGGTGGCGTTGCAGCAGAGTGTCGCGATGCTCTGCATTGTCTACGGTCAGCTGATCCAGCAGCAGGGCCAGGCCTGCCGCGCTGTCGCCCAGCGAGCCGGTAACGAAGATCCAGTCACCGACGCCGGCACCGCTGCGTGTTAATGCGCGATCCATAGGAATCAGCCCCTGAATGGTCAGGGTCATGCTTAATGGGCCACGGGTGGTATCGCCGCCAATCAGTTGCATACCGTAGTAATTGAGCTGATCAAACAGGCTATCGCTAAAGGCTTCCAGCCATTCGGTGTTCACTTCCGGCAGGGTCAATGCCAGCGATACCCACGCCGGATCGGCACCCATGGCGGCTAAATCACTGAGATTCACTGCCAATGCTTTATAACCGAGATCGGCAGGATCGATAGTCTTGAGGAAATGAATGCCTTCTACCAGGGTATCGGTACTTACTGCTAATAGCTGCTTTTCAGCGACAGTCAGCAGAGCGCAGTCATCGCCAATGCCTAACTGGACATCCCGGCGGGCCGTTCTGTACCGGTTGAAGTAGCGAGCTATTAAATCAAATTCGCCGCATGCCATAGTAAAATTCCAGATTGAGTCACCCAATATCATTCGAGCTGGTGCCTAGCTGCGCAAGGAGCAACACCGGCGCGCCTGCCAACTGAATGGTGAGGGAGAAAAATGACTAAGGCCGGATATCCGGCCTCAACAGGTTGGTCAACGCCATGGTAAGCGATGTAACTTCACAAAATCTTCAACCAAACTAAAGGCTGTATGACCAACATGCATTTATTGTTGTGACTTGTGAACGGGCTGTACTATTACTTTTTGCGGATATGCGGGCCCGCTTTATCCAGTACGCCGTTAACAAATTTGTGGCTATCTTCAGCGCCGAAGGTTTTCGCCAGTTCGATCGCTTCGTTAATGGCCACTTTGTAAGGGACGTCCTGACGCTTGCTCAGTTCAAACAGAGCCAGACGCAGGATTGCTCTTTCCACCTGACCCAATTCGTCGAGCTGGCGAGACAGGTATGGAGCCATCAGCGCATCAAGCTTCTCTGCACTGGTAGCAACACCGGTCAGCAATTCGCGGAAATAGGTAATGTCGACGTCTTTGACATCCTGCTCGGTCAGGAATTCTAATTCAACATCGGCAATGTCGTTTTTCGACAACTGCCAAGAGTAAAGCGCCTGTACGGCACATTCACGGGCGCGGCGACGAGCAGCAGGTTTCACGGATTTCCCCTTAACTAGATTCAGGCCTGGATAGCCTTGATAACATTAATCATTTCAAGCGCGGTCAGGGCTGCTTCAGCACCTTTATTACCGGCTTTTGTCCCTGCACGTTCGATAGCTTGCTCAATACTTTCGGTAGTCAGCACGCCGAACGACACTGGGATCTCGCTGTTCAGCGCAACGCTGGCTAAACCAGAGCTACATTCGCCAGCCACGAATTCGAAATGGGCAGTGCCCCCACGGATGACGGTACCCAGCGCGATAACAGCGTCATATTTGCCGCTGTTCGCCAGAGCACGAGTGGCCAGTGGCAGCTCATAAGCGCCTGGAACCCACACTACGGTGATGTTGTCATCGCTAACCTGACCAATGCGTTTCAAAGCATCAACCGCGCCAGACAGCAGGCTGTCGTTGATGAAATTGTTGAAACGGGCAATAGCGATTGCTACGCGCGCGTTCGGCGTGGCTACAACACCTTCGATAACGTTCATAGGTTTTCCTTTAAATGGGTTCAAGAGTTCAGCTTTTGACAGCCCCGGCCCAGCCCAGCCGCAGGGGGGCGGATTCTATCATATTATTACCTTGTCTGGACATGCGATTTATAAACACATTCCGTCAAAAGGCGTGGCAGAGAAGCCGAAGCTTATCTGCCCGATATTTTTGCGACGTTTTTACGGCTCGAATACGTGCCGATTAGTACTGAGGTTTCAGGCGCAGACGTAAATCTGCTCCCACCTGACGCACATCGCTGAGGATGAATTGTGGCGCATCGGACAGGCTTTGCAAGCCGGGGAGCACACAAAGTGCACGTCCGTTTTCACCCAGTAATTTTGGTGCCATGTAGACGATCAGCTCATCCACCAGACCGGCCTGCAACAGCGCCCCGGCAAGCTCTGCCCCGGCTTCAACCCATATGCTATTTATCTGTCGCTTGGCCAGTTGCATCATCAGCAGCACTAAATCAACCCGGTTATCTCGCCCAGGAACCACCCACTGCTCGGTGGATTCAGGCCAGGTTTGCTCATCGGCGGCAAGGCGGGCCAGCCAAGTATCGCCCGGCTGATTGACCATTTTGTGCTGTGGCGTCACGCGATTTTGACTGTCGATAACAATGCGCAGCGGCTGACGCAGGGACTCCTGCGGATAAATACGCTGAGTGTCGCTATCCAGTTGGTCCCAACGGACGTTGAGTGAAGGGTCGTCCGCCAGCACCGTGGCGCTAGAACTAAGAATGGCCGAGCTTTGAGCACGAAAACGCTGCACGTCGGCGCGCGCGGCGGCTGAGGTGATCCACTGGCTTTCGCCGGACTCCATCGCCGTGCGACCATCTAAAGATGCCGCCATTTTAAGCTGCACATAAGGGAAGCCGGTGCGCATACGCTTCAAGAAGCCGAGGTTGATGGCTTCGGCTTCGCTGTGCATCAATCCATGGCTGACTTCAATGCCAGTTTGTTGCAAACGGTATAAGCCACGCCCGGCGACTTCTGGATTAGGATCTTGCATGGAGGCAACCACACGCGCCACGCCGGCGGCAATCAGCGCGTCGGCACAGGGAGGCGTGCGGCCGTGGTGGCTACAAGGTTCAAGGGTGACATAAGCCGTGGCGCCTTGGGCTTTTTCACCCGCCATGCGCAGCGCATGAACTTCGGCGTGTGGCCCACCGGCCTTAATGTGATACCCCTCCCCCACGATTTCGCCATCACGGACGATGACGCAGCCGACGTTTGGATTTGGCGTGGTGGTGAAGCGGCCGAGTCGCGCCAGCTCAAAGGCGCGAGCCATGTATTTTTCATCTGCATGCAATGATTCTGTGGACATATCTATCCTTAATCCTGAAGACGGGCGATCTCTTCGCCGAACTCGCGGATATCCTCAAAGCTGCGATATACCGAAGCAAAGCGAATGTAGGCGACTTTATCCAGCTTTTTAAGTGCATCCATCACCAGATTGCCAATCATTTTGGCAGGGATTTCGCGCTCTCCCGTAGCCCGCAATTGTGACTTAATGTGGCTGATGGCCATTTCAACATCATCTGAGCTTACAGGCCGTTTTTCCAACGCCTTCAAGATACCGCGGCGCAGTTTGTCTTCATTGAAGGGTTCACGAACGTCATTGCTTTTAATCACGCGGGGCATCACCAGCTCGGCCACTTCAAAAGTAGTAAAGCGTTCGTGGCAAACCAGACACTGGCGACGGCGGCGAACTTGCGATCCATCGCCAACCAGGCGGGAATCGATGACTTTCGTATCAACAGCAGCACAAAATGGGCAATGCATAGCAGTTCCTGATGGCGGTCTTGATGGGGGGTTAGTTTAGCGCGAAGTGGCGCGACAACAAAGGCTGTCGCTACTTTGGTGCACATCGGGTTAAACTTAACCCCTTGTTTGAGCGGGAGGAGCTGCACGTTTCCCCCTTCACCCTATGATTTTACAGGCTCTGAGCAACTCGCTCTCAGAGCGCAAGAAAAGGAACTCACCGACATGACAGGCTATTTTCGCGCAACTTTAGCTGCTTCAGCCCTGCTGGCATTATCAGGTTGTGCCCAACAAGACCCACAAGTGACAGAGCTACGATCTGAAGTCGGCCAGTTAAACCAAAAATTACAGCGTCTGACCGATTTAGCCAGCGCGTTGGAGCAGCAAACCCTGCTCAACCGCCAGTCAACCGATGGCCTGTATATCCTGCCTGCGGCAAAAAGCGCGGCGGTGGTGAAGAGTGATATTGGTGAGTTAAGCGTAATCCTGACCAATGTTTCTCCAGATGCCAGCGGCGTTCAAGGCCAGCTGCGGATTAAAAGCGTGTCGGGACAGCCACTGCCGCCGTTCACCGCCTCGCTGGACTGGGGACAGCTCGACCCAGTCACTGGCAAACCTCTGACCGTGGATATGCAAACGCAAAACATCGCCAGCGTCCCGACCCTGCTGCCAAGCGCGGAGCAGGTTATCGACGTGACCTTCCAGAATATTCGCGTCGAAACCCTCGGCTTTGTTCGCCTGCATAATATTCTTGGCCCGGTACAAGCAGTTCAAGAGCCCGCCGCCGCCAAATAACGGCCTTCAGAAAGCATAAAAAAAGCCTCGCAATTGCGAGGCTTTTTCATGGCTGATGCTGAACAGATTAAGGCAGGATCGAAGGCTGATCTGCGCCCTCTTTCTCAACTTTCTGCTGCAACATGTGTTCGCGTTTCATGCCAAGTTTCAGCGCTAACGCGGATGCCACGTAGATAGATGAAACCGTACCGATTGATACACCGATCAACATGGTCAGTGAGAAGCCTTCCAGCAACGCGCCGCCAAAGATGTAGAGCATCAGAACAACCATCAGCGTAGTCGCTGAGGTCATGATGGTACGGCTCAGGGTCTGGGTCAGGGACACGTTCATGATTTCGTAAGAGGTACCGCGACGGATCTTGCGGAAGTTCTCACGAATACGGTCCGAAACCACGATGGAGTCATTCAGAGAGTAACCAATAACCGACATCAGGGAAGCGATGATGGTCAGGTCAACCTCGATTCTGAACAGTGACAACACGCCCATGGTGATGATGACGTCGTGCGCCAACGCGATAACCGCACCCAACGCCAGTCGCCACTCGAAGCGGAAACCAACGTAAATCAGGATACAGATAAGCGCAATCAACAGCGCCATCGCACCGGCCTGAGCCAGATCGCTACCTACGCTTGGACCCACGAACTCAATACGTTTTACTGACGCATTTTTGTCGATATCGGCGTTGATAAGTCCGATGACTTTGTTACCCAGTTCCTGACCCGCAGTGCCTGACGTTGGCGGCAGACGGACAATAATGTCGCGGCTGCTACCAAAGTTTTGGACCACAGGGTCGGTGAACCCGGCTTTCTCCATTGATGCACGCATGTCATCAAGGTTAGCGGGTTGATCGAGGCTGATCTCAATTACCGTACCGCCGGTAAAGTCCAGACCCCAGTTAAACCCGCGAACACCGATGATCGCGATGGAAACGATCAACAACAGACCAGAAATGGCGAAGGCCAAGTTGTCCCAGCGCATAAAGTCGATGACTTTACGGCCGTAGTTCAGTTGTTCAACAGTATATTGTTGCTGTGCCACAACGCACTCCTCAGATAGACAGCTTTTTGATGCGTTTGCCGCCGTAAAGCAGGTTGACGATGGCACGGGTTCCGACGATTGATGTAAACATCGAGGTTGCAACACCGATAGCCGTGGTGATAGCAAAGCCTTTTATCGAACCGGTACCCACCGCATAAAGAATAATCGCCGTGATCAGGGTAGTAATGTTGGCATCAACGATACTGGAGAACGCGCCTTTATAGCCTTCATGAATCGCCTGCTGAACGGAACGTCCGTTCTTCAGCTCTTCCTTGATACGTTCGTTAATCAGTACGTTGGCATCAACTGCAACCGCAAGGGTCAGTACGATACCGGCAATACCCGGCATGGTCAGCGTTGCCCCTGGCAGCAGGGACATGATCCCAACAATCAGAACCAAGTTAGCCACCAGCGCGGTTGTCGCAATCACACCAAACTTACGATACCAAACCACCATAAACAGAATTGACGCCACCAGACCCCACAAGCAGGCTTCCAGACCCTGGGTGATGTTCTGCATCCCCAAAGTTGGACCGATGGTACGTTCTTCAACAATCTGAATCGGCGCAATCAACGCACCCGCGCGCAGCAGCAGGGAGAGCTGGCGAGCTTCATTCGGATCGTTAACGCCGGTAATGCGGAAGCTGTTACCCAGACGTGACTGGATAGTCGCGACGTTGATAACTTCTTCTTGCTTAGCCAGAACCGAACGACCGTTCGCATCTTTCTTACCGCTGTCTTTGTACTCCACAAACAGGGTCGCCATCGGTTTACCGATATTGTCCTTGGTAAAGTTAGACATGGCGTTGCCGCCAGCGCTGTCGAGGGAGATGTTAACCTGCGGCTGGTTGTATTCGTCCATGTTGGAGGTGGAGTCAGTGATGTGGTCACCGGTCAGGATCACGCGCTTGTACAAGACAACCGGGCGCCCATCACGGGTATTTTTCACTTCACTGTCGCCCGGCACGCGGCCAGAAGCAGCGGCAGTCGCATCAACGTTGGTGTTAACCAGACGGAATTCCAGCGTTGCCGTCGCACCCAAAATCTCTTTGGCGCGTGCAGTGTCCTGAATACCTGGCAGCTCAACCACGATACGGTCTGAACCTTGACGCTGTACCAGCGGCTCAGCCACACCCAGTTGGTTTACACGGTTACGCAAAATGTTGATGTTTTGCTGAACGGCGTATTCGCGGGCTTCGCTCAGGCGATCATCGGTCATCACGACGCGCGCGGCATTGTCGCCACTGGCGGTGATAACTAAATCACGGTGACGCGGGGAAAGATAGCTAACGGCGCTGTCGCGAGTTGCGGCATCACGGAAACGCACTTCGACACCATAGTTGTCGAGTTTACGGACCGTGGCGTAAGGAATATTTTTCTCGCGCAGGTCACTGCGCATGCTGTCCATGGTCTGCTCTTGCAGCTTGCTCAGCGCGGTATCCATGTCAACTTCCATCAGGAAGTGAACACCACCACGCAGGTCAAGACCGAGCTTCATTGGCTCAGCGCCCATCATGCTTAACCAGCGCGGCGTTGCTGGCGCGAGGTTCAGAGCAATAACAAATTTGTCGCCCAGGGCGCTGGTGAGGGCTTCGCGAGCGCGCAGCTGTACATCAGTGTCTTTAAAGCGGGCAAGGATTTGACCATTTTCCAGTGCAATAGATTTGCTTGGAATTTTGTCTTGATCTAATACGTTTTTGACTTGGTCCAGCGTTGCAACACTGGCGTCGGAGCCCCGAGCGCCAGTAATTTGAACAGCCGGATCCTCACCATAAAGGTTGGGAAGTGCGTATAGCAGACCGACGATGATCACAACGATCAGCATCAGATACTTCCACAAAGGATAACGGTTTAACACGGCAGTTCCCTTCGGGAAAATCGAAAATTAAAGAGCCTTCATCGTACCTTTCGGCAGAACGGCAGCCACGAAGTCACGCTTGATCATCACTTCAGTAGTGTCGTTCAGCGCGATAACAATGAAGCCAGTTTCAGCCACTTTGCTTACGCGACCGATCAGACCACCAGTGGTCATCACTTCGTCACCTTTACCGATGGAGTCCATCAGTTTTTTGTGTTCTTTAGAGCGTTTCTGTTGCGGGCGCAGGATCATGAAATAGAAAATCAGACCAAAAACGACCAGCATGATGACCAGAGAGTAAGGACTTCCCTGTGACGGTGCGCCGGTAGCTGCGACTGCATCGGAAATGAAAAGACTCATTTAAATTCCCTCATTGTTGTTATGAAACATAACGATATAACGTCTGTTTCTGTTTAAGCGACTCATTTAAAAGCGCCGCCAAAAAGCGACGCCGGTAAATCATTAAATAGAACTCGTCGTTAACACTTCAGGCTCAGAAATTAAGAGGTGGAACCTCTTTCCCTTTACGCTCGTAGAAGTCTTTTACAAACAGCTCTAATTTACCCTCTTCGATAGCCTGGCGTAAACCCGCCATCAGACGCTGGTAATAGCGCAGATTGTGGATGGTGTTCAGGCGCGCACCCAGTATTTCGTTGCAACGGTCGAGATGATGCAAGTAGGCACGGCTGTAATTGCGACAGGTGTAACAATCGCAATGCTCATCGAGGGTCGAGGTATCATCTTTATGCTTGGCATTACGGATTTTCACGATGCCGTCAGTGACGAACAGATGACCGTTACGCGCATTACGCGTAGGCATTACGCAGTCAAACATATCGACGCCACGACGCACGCCTTCGACCAAATCTTCTGGTTTACCGACGCCCATCAGATAACGCGGTTTATCTTCCGGGATCTGCGGACAAACATGCTCAAGAATACGGTGCATGTCCTCTTTCGGCTCACCTACCGCCAAGCCGCCCACAGCGTAACCATCAAAGCCAATATCTACCAGCCCTTTTAATGATACATCTCGTAAATCTTCGTAAACGCTACCTTGAATAATGCCGAACAAAGCATTCTTATTATTCAATTCGTTGTGGCGATCGCGGCTGCGTTTCGCCCAGCGCAGAGACATTTCCATTGAACGCTTGGCATAGTCCCATTCCGCTGGGTATGGCGTACATTCGTCAAAGATCATTACGATGTCAGAACCAAGATCGTTTTGGATCTCCATCGATTTTTCAGGGCTGAGGAACACCGGATCGCCGTTAATCGGGTTACGGAAGTGCACGCCTTCTTCTTTGATCTTACGCATCGCGCCCAAGCTGAACACCTGAAAACCGCCGGAGTCAGTCAGGATTGGGCCGTGCCAGTTCATAAAGTCATGCAGGTCGCCGTGCAACTTCATGATCTCCTGACCAGGGCGCAGCCAGAGGTGGAAAGTGTTGCCGAGCAAGATCTGCGCGCCAGTCTCTTTCACTTCTTCCGGGGTCATGCCTTTTACCGTGCCGTAAGTACCCACTGGCATAAATGCCGGGGTTTCAACCACGCCACGTTCGAAAACCAGACGTCCGCGACGTGCGCGACCATCAGTAGTGCTTAATTCGTACTTCACAGTGCCTCCAGCATCAGAGAAACAGTCTGATGAGGTTACTCCGCGGTGTTATCCGCAGAAAAAGAAAGCCCGAATGCATCGAATGCGTCCGGGCCAATGGTTACTGGCCGACCGCTTCTTGCGGAGCCAGAGGATTACGGTTGATGAACATCGCATCACCGTAACTAAAGAATCGGTACTGCTCCGCCACCGCCTGATGGTAAGCATTCATGGTGTTTTTATATCCGGCAAACGCGGAAACCAGCATGATCAGCGTGGATTCTGGCAGGTGGAAATTGGTCACCAGCGCGTCAATCACCTGATAGTCATAGCCCGGATAGATAAAGATCTTGGTATCGCCGAAGAATGGCGCAATCAGCGCGTCTTCTGCCGCCTTGGCGGCGCTCTCCAGTGAGCGTACTGAGGTGGTTCCCACCGCAATCACGCGCTTGCCGCGCGCTTTACAGGCCAATACCGCGTCGACCACTTCTTGTGGCACTTCAGCGTATTCGGCGTGCATCACGTGGTCTTCAATAGTGTCCACGCGCACTGGCTGGAAGGTGCCCGCGCCAACGTGCAGCGTCACAAAAGCAAACTCCACGCCCTTCTCTTTCAAGGCGTCCATCAGCGGCTGGTCGAAGTGCAAACCGGCAGTCGGTGCCGCAACGGCGCCAAGGCGCTCGCTGTAAACCGTCTGATACAGCTCGCGGTCGGCGTCTTCGTCCGGGCGGTCGATATAAGGAGGCAACGGCATGTGGCCGATCTCTTCCAGCAGAGTGAAGACATCGCGATCTTCATTAAATTCCAGCTCGAACAGCGTATCGTGGCGCGCCACCATGGTGGCTTTGATGTTTTCGTTATCGCCTAATAGCAGTTCTGCGCCCGGTTTAGGCGACTTTGAAGCACGGACGTGAGCCAAAATGCGTTTGGCATCAAGCACCCGCTCTACCAGCACTTCAATCTTGCCGCCGCTGACCTTGCGGCCAAAGACGCGGGCGGGGATCACGCGGGTATTGTTGAAGACCAGCAGGTCACCGGCGTCGAGCTTGTCGAGCAGGTCGGTGAAAATGCCGTGCGTCAGTTCGCCGCTTGGCCCGTCCAGCGACAACAAACGGCAGCCGCTGCGCTGGGTCTGCGGATAGCGGGCAATCAGGGACTCGGGGAGTTCAAAAGAAAAATCGGCAACGCGCATGGCTTTTCACTTCAGTTAACGGACAAAAACAGGCGGCTTAGTCTAGTGGTACGGGCCTTTTGCTGCAAGCTTCTACCCTAAGAAAGGCATATCCTGACATGTCATTGATCATGTTTCTTGCATTATACTGTGCGGATGAATTTTTTAGCTCATCTCCATCTGGCCTCACTCGCCAACAGTTCGCTACTCGGAAACCTGCTGGCCGACTTCGTCCGTGGCAATCCTGACTCGCTATTTTCCGCTGATATCGTCAGCGGCATTCGCATGCATCGGCGGGTCGACGTCATGACCGACACCCTGCCGGAAGTGAAAATCGCCCGCAGCTATTTCCGCGATGATTTCCGCCGCGTCGCGCCTATCACGCTGGATATGGTGTGGGACCACTTTCTGTGTCGCCACTGGGCCACGCTCTCGCCGGACATTGAACTGGAAGCCTTTATCGAAGCTTGCCGCCAAGAGATTGAGCCGCAGCTGGACGGAATGCCGGAGCGTTTTATCAATCTGAATCGCTATTTGTGGTCAGATCGCTGGATGCAAAGCTATGCCGCGCTGCCCAATATCGGCAATGCCTTGTCGAATATGGCCGCCCGCCGCCCGAAACTCAGCGCGCTGGCTGGGTCATATCACGATCTGGAATTGAATTATGACGCGCTGGAACAACTTTTTTGGCAGTTTTATCCGCAGATGATGCTGCTAGCCAGAAAGCAGGAAATTTGACTTAAGGTGAAATTAATCGTGAATTGCGACACAATTCCCTGCAAATCAGCCGCTTATTTATAATAATATTTGCGACTTACTCCACAGACTGATAGTCGAATACTATCTGATTGATTGGTCTGATGGGGTTTATTCGCTTCCCCCCAGCCTCTATACTGGCTGTCGATTTATACACCCCTAATTCTTTTACCTCACCAATAGGAGTACTTATGGTCCTGGTAACTCGTCCGGCCCCAGATTTCACAGCAGCAGCTGTACTTGGTAGCGGTGAAGTTGTTGATAACTTCAACTTCAAAAAACACACTGCGGGCAAACCAACTGTTCTGTTCTTCTGGCCAATGGACTTCACTTTCGTATGTCCTTCTGAGCTGATCGCTTTCGATCACCGTTACGAAGAATTCCAGAAGCGTGGCGTTGAAGTTGTTGGTGTTTCTTTCGACTCTGAATTCGTTCACAACGCATGGCGTAAAACCCCTGTTGAGAAAGGCGGCATCGGCGAAGTTAAATACGCGATGGTTGCTGACATCAAACGTGAAATTCAGAAAGCCTACGGTATCGAACACCCAGACGCTGGCGTTGCGCTGCGTGGTTCTTTCCTGATCGACAAAGAAGGCGTGGTTCGCCACCAGGTTGTTAACGACCTGCCACTGGGCCGTAACATCGATGAAATGCTGCGTATGGTTGACGCGCTGCAATTCCACGAAGAGCACGGCGAAGTGTGCCCAGCTCAGTGGGAAAAAGGCAAACAAGGTATGGGCGCTTCTCCAGACGGCGTAGCTAAATACCTGTCAGAAAACGCATCAAACCTGTAATTTTTTATTAAGCCTCAGGGCTTTAAAAAAAATAACAGAGCAATAACGGTCAGCCTAGCTGGCCGTTTTTTTTTGGGATTTTTTTTCCGCTTTTTTCCCGCATAGTCATCACTGCCTTCACATTTATTTCATAAAACTCTGCCCGTTCAGGCCTATTCCATCTAACCTAAATACGTCTCATTTTTGCCTGCCACGTGGCGCGATAGATTGGCCTGCGCCTTGCATGGTTTCCTCCGGCAAGAATGAACGTTGTATAGAAAAAAAGCGTTATCACACAAGAACCTGAAGGTTCTGCACAGACAGGGTATCAAACAGGAGTTTATATGTTACTTAAATGGAAAAAGCCGTTAACCATAATGGCATTGCTGGTCAGCGGCTCGCTTCACGCGGCGTCCAACCCCGCGGTAGAAGCCAAAAACGGCATGGTGGTCACTTCGCAATATCTGGCCTCTCAGGTGGGTGTCGACATTCTCAAGATAGGCGGGAACGCCGTTGATGCCGCCGTGGCCGTTGGCTACGCTCAGGCCGTGGTTAACCCATGCTGTGGCAATATCGGCGGTGGGGGCTTCATGACGGTGCACCTTGCCGACGGCAAAGACACCTTTATCAATTTCCGCGAAACCGCCCCAGCCGCCGCCAGTGCCAACATGTATCTGGACGCCGATGGCAAAGTGAAAAAAGACGCCAGTCTGTATGGGTATCTCGCCTCGGGCGTTCCGGGCACCGTGCTCGGCATGGACACCGCCCAGCGCGAATACGGCAAGCTGACCCGCGAGCAGGTGATGGCTCCGGCGATTAAACTGGCCCGTGAAGGCTTTGTCCTCACCCGCGCCGACACGGATATCCTCGACACGACGGTAAAACGCTTCAAAGAAGACCCTGAGGCCGCGCGCATTTTCCTGCGCAAAGACGGCACTGCCCTACAACCGGGCGACAAACTGGTGCAAACCGACTTAGCCAACACGCTGGAATCCATTTCAAAACAGGGCCCGGATGCTTTTTACAAAGGTAAAATCCCGGCCGCGGTGGAAGCCGCGTCAAACAAGGGTGGAGGCATCCTGACCGCCGCCGACTTCGCCAACTACAAAGTCACCGAGACGGCGCCAATCACCTGTAGCTATCGCGGCTACAAGTTTGTCTCAGCACCGCCACCAAGCTCTGGCGGCGTGACCATGTGCGAAATCCTCAATATCCTCGAAGGCTATGACCTGAAGAGCATGGGCTTTAACTCCGCGGCGTCCATTCACTACATGACCGAGGCCATGCGCCACGCCTACATGGACCGCAACACCTATCTCGGCGACCCAGAGTTCATCAAGAACCCGATTGATCGTCTGGTCAGCAAAAGCTATGCCGAAGAGATTCGTAAGAAGATTCAGGCAGATAAGGCCACGCCTTCCGAACAAGTTCAGCCGGGAATGGAGCCGCACGAAAAGCCAGAAACCACTCATTACTCGATTGTCGACAGCATGGGTAACGCGGTTTCCACCACTTACACCGTCAATGGCCGCTTTGGTTCCGTGGTTATCGCGCCAGGAACCGGCTTCTTCCTGAATGACGAAATGGACGACTTCACGGTCAAAGTGGGTGAGAAAAACCTCTACGGTTTGGTGCAGGGCACGCGTAACTCCATCGCCCCCGGTAAGCGCCCACTATCCTCCATGAGCCCGAGCTTGGTGACCAAAGACGGCAAGATCTTCATGGTTCTGGGTTCACCGGGTGGTTCACGCATCATCACTATCACCCTGCAAACCGCCCTCAACGTGATTGATTTCGGCATGCCTCCGCAGGAAGCCGTTGACGCGCCGCGTATCCACCACCAGTGGCTACCGGATGAGGTGTATTACGAGCAGCGAGGCGTTTCAGCCGACAGTCTGAACATTCTGGCCAAGATGGGCTACAAGATGGTTGAGCAGACCCCGTGGGGCGCGACCGAGCTGATTATGGTCGGCCTGCCGGGTGCGGTTGGCGTGACGCCGGCTAACTCGGGCAATGACTCGGCTGTGTCGGGCAAAGTGCGTGAAGGCTATCTGTATGGCGCGAATGATGTGAGACGCCCGGCGGGCGCCGCCATCGGCTATTAATCTGCATCCTTCGCACCGTCTCGGCGGTTGGCTGCCTGTCCTCACCCCAGTCACTGACTGATGTAAGCTCCTGAGGCTTCGGGCAGTTGCCGCCTTGATACAGCGCGAATGATTTTGGTTAAACATAAATATGAAAAAGCCCCGAGCTTATGTGAGCGCGGGGCTTTTCTTTTAACGGATGTAAGTGCTTGCTTAGCTTTGCGCCGCCAGCTTCTTACGGTCGTTACGGCGTTTAAACGCGTAACCGATCAGCAGCACGGCGACCCACACCAGCCCGGCGTAAAGAGACACGCGCGTGGTCGGGAAGTAGCCGATTAAGCCAATGATAAAGAACAGGAAGATAATCGCGATAACCGAGGTAAACACCCCGCCACGCAGTGGGAATTCCAGCTCGCTCACCTGCTGTTTGCTCAGTTTGCGGCGGAAGGCGATTTGCGAGAACAAAATCATAATCCACACCCACACGGTAGCGAAGGTCGCCAGCGAGGCGATAACCAGGAAGACGTTTTCCGGCATGATGTAGTTGAGATACACCGCCACCAGCAGCGCCGCCATCATCACCAACACCGTGACCCAGGGAATGCCGCGACGGGACACCTTGCTGAACATCTTCGGCGCGTGGCCCTGACCCGCCATGCCGTGCAGCATGCGACCCACGCCAAACACGTCGCTGTTAATCGCTGAAAGCGAGGCGGTGATCACCACGAAATTCAAAATACCGGCAGCAATGGTGATGCCCATGTGCTGGAAAGTCAGCACGAACGGGCTGCCCTGCGTCCCGACCTGATTCCACGGGAAGATAGACATAATCACAAATAGCGTGCCCACGTAGAACACCAGAATGCGCCACGGCACGGAGTTAATGGCTTTCGGAATCGACTGCTTCGGATCTTCAGCTTCTCCGGCGGTGATACCAATAATCTCAATCCCGCCGTAGGCAAACATCACCAGCTGGAGCGAGAGAATGGTGCCCATAATCCCCTGACTGAAGAAGCCGCCGTTGCTCCACAAATTGTGAATCCCGGTAGGCTGCCCGCCGTTGCCGATACCCCAAATGATGATGCCGAAGCCCGCCACAATCATGATGATGATGGTCAGCACTTTGAAGAAGGAGAACCAGAACTCCAACTCGCCGAAAACTCTGACGCTCATCAGGTTGATGCCACCGATGATAAGCACCACGCTCAGCACCCAAATCCAGTGAGGCACCTCGGGGAACCAGACGCCCATATAGATGCCGAAGGCGGTGACGTCGGCGATGGCGACAATCAAAATCTCGAAGCAGTAGGTCCAACCGGTGATGTAACCCGCCAAAGGCCCGAGATAATCCTGCGCGTAGCGCGAAAACGAGCCGCTCTGCGGGTTGTTAACCGACATCTCACCCAGCGCGCGCATGATGATAAACGCCACGATCCCGCCGACCAGATAGGCCAGCAACACGCTTGGCCCGGCTAACTTAATCGCGTCCGCCGAGCCGTAAAACAGACCGGTGCCGATGGCCGAGCCGAGCGCCATAAAGCGAATGTGTCGGGTAGTCAGGCCGCGCTTTAACTTAGTCGCTGGCGGCTCTTTCTCAACTGATTGCTGCATGTGAATTTATCCAATTCTTTTGTTCATCAAGGCTGATGAGGGACTCAAACCAATGAAAAAGCCACGGAAGGGTTTTCCGTGGCCTGATTGGCGAAACATTCTTCAAACGCAATTATATGACTGAAACGTGACGCCAGTGAACCACCAATGTCATTTACTGATGAGCCGTCACGCTGCGCGGTCCGCTAATCTTGTCGTAAATCCCAGCGAGAACCAGCATCACCAGCGAAGGTGGCAGCCATGCCAGGCCCTGCGCCGCCAGCGGCAGATTCGCAGTCCAGGCTGGCATGATATCAGCCAGAGCCGAGGCTTTAACGCCATCGACCAGTCCGAACAACAGGCTAACCACCATTACCGGTGCCACGATGCGCGTGGTGCTATTCCACCAGCGCAGGGTGAAGCTCAGCACCACCAGCACGATACAAGGCGGGTAAATCGCCGTCAGCACCGGGATAGAAATCTGAATCAAATGGCTCAGGCCCAGATTCGACACCAGCATAGAGAACAGGCCGAGGATAAACACCAGCGAGCGGTAAGAGAGTGGCAGATACTGGGCGAAGAACTCCGCGCAGGCGCAGGTCAGGCCCACCGCCGTCACCATACAGGCGATGAAAATCAGCGCGCCAAGGAAGAAGCTACCCACGCCGCCGAAGGTGTGTTCGACATAAGCATGCAGAATAACCGCGCCGTTAGTGGCGTCAGGCACCAGCGAGGCGCTATTTTCGCCCAGCTTGAACAGGCTGAGGTAGACCAGCATCAGGCCGACACCGGCAATCAGGCCCGCCAAAATAGTGTAGCGAGTCAGCAGCTTGGCGTCAGACACGCCGCGAGAGCGCGCCGCGTTAACAATTACAATACCAAACACCATCGCGCCCAGCGTATCCATCGTCAGGTAACCATTGACGAAACCGCTGGAGAAAGGCACGTGCTGGTAGGCTTCGGCAGCAGGCATGCTCTGCCCCGCTGGCCACAACACGGCGGCCAGACCTAAAACGCCCAGCGCGACCATTTTCAGCGGCGCGAGGAAGTGGCCCACGGTGTCCAGCAGGCGGCCCGGATAGAGGGAGATACCAATCACCAGCGCGAAGTAAACGACGCTATAAATGAACAGCGGCAGCGGGCCGTCGCCGGTTAGTGGTGCGATCCCGACTTCAAAAGAGACGGTGGCAGTACGCGGCGTGGCGAACAGCGGCCCGACGGCCAGATAGCAAACCGTAGCCAGCAAAATGCCCGCGGCGCGGCCAATCGGCGAGCTCAGCGCGTCAACACCACCACCCACACGAGCCAGTGCAATCACGGTCATGACCGGCAGGCCCACGGCGGTTATCATAAACCCTGCCGCCGCCCACCAGACTGCGGGACCGGCCTGTAAACCGACCATCGGCGGGAAGATGATATTCCCGGCACCGACGAATAAGGCGAAGGTCATAAAGCCCAACGCCAAAATATCTTTGCTTGATAAACGAGTACTCATGATTGGTGTCGTGTTGCCTGTTCAAATGAATAAAGTGACCGATGCTAACGCCTGTTCTTTCGTTATAACGTCAATGAGCGAGATAACCGCCTGACAATGCCATTTCGAGGAGAGAAAGAAGCCTAAAATGCCTGATGATATGCAGATGAAATGTTGTAATTCAGGAATAGTTCAGCGACAGCGGGCGGTAAGGTAAACGTTTATGTCGTGAAAAGGCAAGCCGAGATCCAAAAAGCAGAGCCTTAGACCAGACTTTTACCAAAAAGCAGTGCATATCACTAAGTCACTAGAGATATGCAAAACATGATATGTATGATTATTCATCAAATTAAGCACAAGATACAGACTATTGCCGCTAAAACTGCGCGAAATCGCCAAGAACGGGTCGTTTCCCGTACGTTTATAAGGTGTTAATGAAAGGTTGAGCTACTGATTGGCAGGCTGGGGTAAGCCTCTGGCATAAAAGAAAAAAGCTGCCCGATGAGCAGCTTTTATTTTTTAACATTCATGCCAGCAGAATATTACTTCGTATCTTTCACTTTGCCCGGCGTAGCGGAACTGGCTGGCACCACCAGACGCTGTGGCAGGGTAAACATAAATCGCGTGCCGACACCCACTTCGCTCATGATATCCAGCTTTGAGTTGTGGTGGCTGAGCGCGTGCTTAACGATTGCCAGCCCCAGCCCGCTGCCGCCCGTCTGTCTAGATCGCGCTTTGTCGACGCGGTAGAAGCGCTCCGTCAGGCGCGGCAGGTGCTGTGGCTCAATGCCCGGCCCGTTATCACTGACCTGAAACTGCGCCCCCAGCGGCGTTTGCTGCCAGCTGACTTCAATGCGCGTGCCAGTCGGCGTGTGGTTCACCGAGTTATACACCAGGTTAGACACCGCGCTGCGCAGCTGATCCTCATTGCCAAACACCTGCAACTTGTCGTTTACGCGGAACACAATCTCGTGGCGACCATTACTTAAAGTCTGCACCTCGCGCTCCAGCATGCCCATCATCAGCGGCATATCCACCTTCTCATTGAGATCAATGTTGGTGGCTGCTTCGATGCGAGACAGCGTCAGCAGCTGTTTCACCAGTCCGTCCATGCGTCGCGTCTGCTCCTGCATGGTGTCCAGCGCCTTGCTGCGGAAAGGCTCTTCCAGCTTGGCGTCTTCCATCATCTCCAGATAGCCCTGCAACACGGTCAGTGGCGTGCGCAGCTCATGGCTGACGTTGGCAAAGAAGTTGCGACGCGCCCCTTCCAACTGACGCATTTGGGTGACGTCACGCGCCACCATCAGCAGCTGACCTTCGGAATAAGGCATCACGCGGAACTCAACGTAGTGCTCATTATTGAGCTGCAAATTCAGCGCGCGGTTAAATTCTCGGTTCTGAATCCAACTGCGAAACTCGGGGTAACGCAGCAGGTTGAAGATATGCTGCCCGTTATCTTCCGGCCAGCGGAATCCCAACAAATCCTGAGCCAAGCCGTTACACCAGAAAATATTGCCTTCTTCGGTCGCCAGCACCACGGCATCGGGCAGAGACTCTGCCCCGCTGCGAAAACGTTTGATGAGTTGACCGAGTTCACGCCGCCGCCGACGGTTACGCATTTGCATCTGGTTCAACCCATAAAACAGCGGTTCCCAGCTCCAGCGGCCATTTGGTGGGGTGATGCTGCGATCGAGCCACAGCCAGTGAGAGAGTTTAAGCTGGTTATAATAGTTCCAGCCCAGCGCCGCCAGCAGCGACGCAAATAGCAGCCATCCGTAATGGCCGAAGAAAATACCGATGATCAATGCTGGCAGACAGAACAGAAACAGTTCCCCCGCCAGACGCTTCCAGGACAGACGTTCTAACACACAGATTCTCCGCTGCGGCGAGCCGAAAGGCCCCTACATACTATACCCAAAATCATGGGGTTACCGAGCGCGGCCTTGCGCCCAGACATCCTGAAGTATCAAGGGTATAAATGACTCAGTAACGGGTAGAGAACCGGTAACCCGTTCCACGTACCGTTTGAATCATTCTGTCATGTCCGCTGGTTTCTAACGCTTTACGCAAGCGACGAATATGAACGTCTACCGTGCGATCTTCAACATAAACGTTAGTGCCCCAGACGTTATTCAGCAACTGCTCACGGCTGTAAACCCGCTCAGAATGCGTCATAAAGAAGTGCAGCAATTTGAATTCTGTCGGCCCCATGTCCAGCGCCTGCTCGTTCGCCATAACGCGATGAGAGGACGGGTCGAGGCTCAGCCCCTGCATGTCGATCACTTCTTCCACCGCCATCGGGGAAATTCGACGCATTACGGCTTTAATACGCGCCACCAGCTCTTTCGGAGAGAAAGGCTTGGTGATGTAGTCGTCCGCGCCCACTTCCAGACCGCGCACTCGGTCTTCCTCTTCGCCACGGGCTGTCAGCATCATGACCGGGATTTCACGCGTTAGCGCTTCGCGTTTGAGATGTTTGATAAACTGAATGCCGGAACCGCCCGGTAACATCCAGTCGAGCAAAATAAGCTCGGGGAATGGCTCAATCAACCGGGCTACTGCCGAGTCGAAATCTTCTGCTTCCACTGCCTGGTAGCCGTTTTGTTCCAGTACAAAGCACACCATTTCACGGATCGGAGCTTCATCTTCAACCACTAAAATACGTCTAGCCATCGTAGGTCCTGCCAAAAGGTTAGCGATCATTGTTTGATTGCGGAGGGGATTATGCGTCAGTTTTGTGACATTTTTATGAAAATCGCTCAGCAGCCAAACTAAGTGTAGCTAAGCCTTCATTAATGCGTCATGTCGTTGAAATCCGCCTGATTTAGCGAGGACAGCCCCCAGCCTGACGTTTATACTTTGCGGCAAACTGTTGCAGCACACCAACAACGGGAGTTTCATGCGCCTGATCCACACTTCAGACTGGCACTTAGGCCAGTATTTCTTCACCAAAAGCCGTGCCGCCGAGCATCAGGCGTTTTTGCGCTGGTTGATAGAACAGGTGGAGCGCCATCAGGTTGACGCCGTGATTGTGGCAGGTGACATCTTTGATACCGGCTCGCCGCCGAGCTATGCTCGCGAGCTGTACAACCGTTTTGTGGTCGATCTGCAAAGTACCGGCTGCCAGCTGATCGTGCTGGCGGGTAACCACGACTCGGTCGCCACGCTGAATGAGTCCCGCGAGCTGCTCTCCTGCCTGAATACCCGCGTAATTGCCACCGTGGGCGAAGACTTATCCCAGCAGGTTCTGACCTTAAATCATCGCGACGGCACGCCGGGCGCGGTACTGTGCGCCATCCCCTTCCTGCGCCCGCGCGACCTGATTGCCAGTCAGGCCGGGCAGTCCGGCAGCGACAAGCAGCTGGCGTTACAGGAAGCCATCGCCGCGCACTATGACGCGCTGTATCAGGCAGCGCAGGCCGAACGCCAGAAACTGGGCCTGCCTCTGCCCATTATTGCCACCGGCCACCTGACCACCGTCGGCGTCAGCACCTCGGACTCGGTGCGCGACATTTATATCGGCACCCTCGACGCCTTCCCGGCGCAGGCTTTCCCGCCGGTGGATTATGTCGCCCTTGGGCACATTCACCGCGCCCAGTGCGTGGCGAAAACCGAGCATATTCGCTACAGCGGCTCGCCGATTGCCCTGAGCTTCGACGAGCTGAGTAAGGTGAAAAGCGTCTATTTATTGGATTTCACCGGCGACCAGTTAAACAGCATCGACACGCTGGAGATCCCGCAATTCCAGCCGATGCAGATGATCAAGGGCTCTTTGGCCGAGATTGAACAGCAGCTGAAACAGTTTACCGACGCCGCCCGCGACCAGCCGGTGTGGCTGGATATCGAGGTCGCCACGCAGGACTACCTGAGCGATATTCAACGCCGCATTCAGGCTCTCACCGCCGACCTGCCGGTGGAAGTGGTGCTGCTGCGCCGCAGCAAAGAGCAGCGGCTGAACAGCATTTCTCAGCAGGAAAAAGAGACCTTGAGCGAGCTGAGCGTCAGCGAAGTTTTCGAGCGCCGTCTGGCACTGGAAAGCGAAGTCGATGAAAGCCGCCAAAGCAGAATGCGCACCCTGTTCGCGCAAATCGTAGAACAAGTACAAAGCGGCGAGTCAGCGGAGGACGGCGCACAATGAAAATTCTCAGCCTGCGGCTTAAAAACCTGAATTCGCTGGAAGGCGAGTGGAAAATCGATTTCACCGCCGAGCCTTTTGCCAGCAACGGGCTCTTTGCCATTACCGGCCCGACCGGCGCGGGGAAAACCACCCTGCTCGACGCCATCTGTCTGGCGCTTTACCACCAGACGCCGCGCCTCAACGTGTCGCCAACCCAAAACGAGCTAATGACTCGCCACACCGCAGAATCACTCGCCGAAGTGGAGTTTGAAGTGAAAGGCATTGGCTATCGCGCCTTCTGGAGCCAGCGCCGGGCCAAGAACTCGCCGGACGGCAATCTGCAAGCGCCCAAAGTAGAACTGGCGCTGCTCGCAGACGGCAAGATCCTGGCCGACAAAGTGCGCGACAAGCTCGACGCCATCGCCCAGCTCACCGGGCTGGATTTTGGCCGTTTCACCAAGTCGATGATGCTGTCGCAGGGGCAATTTGCCGCCTTCCTCAACGCCGATGCCAATGACCGCGCCGAGCTGCTGGAAGAGCTGACCGGCACCGAGATTTACGGTCGGCTGTCCGAGCAGGTTTTTGAGCAGCACAAGCAGGCGAAAAACCAGCTCGAAGGCTTGCACCAGCGCATGGCGGGCATTGAGCTGCTCAGCGAAGAGCAGCGCCAACTGCTGGAGAGCCAGCTGGCCGAGGTAAACCAGCAAGAACAGCAGCTTAGCCAGCAGTCTCAGGCGCAGCAGCGCGATCTCAACTGGCTGCTACAGTGGCAGCAGGCGCAGCTCAAGCAGCAGCAATATCAGCAATTGCTTCAGGCCAGCGAGCAGGACGCCGCGCAGGCCGCGCCGCAGCTGTTGCAACTGGCGCAGAGCGAACCAGCGGAGAAACTTCGCCCCCTGCTCAATGACCGTAATCGGCTGCGGCAGGACAATCTGGCGCTCAGCCAGCACCTCAAGGAGTTGGGCGAGCAGCAGGCCAATCAGCTTCAGGAGATGTCTCCTCTGGCACACGCCGTCGAGCAGGCCCGCGCGGCTCGCCAGCAGCAGGTTCAAACCCAAGAGCAGCAGCAGAAGCTGATTGACGAGCAGGTGCAGCCGCTGGACAACCAGATTGCCCAGCTGAACAAAACTCAGGCAGACAGCCAACAGGCTTTATCCGACACCCAAAAGCAGGCGACGGAGCTAGCGACAACCTTAGAGCAGCTTAGCGCTGATCGCCTGAAGCTAGAGCAGCAGAGTCAGCAGCATCAAGCCCAACAGGCGACACTCGCCGAGGCGCTGGGTAGCCAGCAAAATCAGCAGGCCGAGCTGGAAAAACGCCATCCGCTGGCAGCATTGCAGCAGCGACAGTCCGAGCTGACTCGCCTGCGCCCGGTGCGCCAGCAGCTGTTTTCCCTCGCCCAGCAGTATCCGCAAATCAGTCAGCGGGTTGAGCAACAGAGCCAAGAGTTTACCCAGCGTCAGGCTGAATTAGCCGCAGCCGAGCAGCAGCTGGAGCAGATTCGCCAGCAGTTTAAACAGCAGAAAGCCCACCAGACCGACGTCGAAAAACTGCTTGAGCAAGAGAGGCAGATTGTCCGTCTGGAGGCCGAGCGTTCGCGTCTGCAAACTGGCGAAGCTTGCCCACTGTGCGGCTCGACCGAGCACCCGGCCATTGAGCAATATCAGTCAGTTAAGCCGTCAGAAACCGAGCAACGCGTGGCAGAAATGCGCGCCAAAACTGAGGCGCTGCACACGCAAGGCACCGAGCTGCGGGCCAAAACCGAGAGCCTGAAAGAGCAGCAGGCGCGGCTGCAAAACCAACTGGTTCGGGACCAAAACCAGCAAAAAGCCTATCTCGAAAGCTGGCAGCAGCTGAGCGCTCCGCTCAATCTCAGTTTTGAATTACAAGACGCGCCGCAGCTGGAGCAATGGCTGGCAGAGCGTGACCAAGAAGAGCAGCAGTGTCAGCAACTTAGCAGTCAGCACGAGCAGCAGGCGCGGGCGTTACAGCAGGCGAAAGATGCCCTGACGGCGGCGCAGAGCGAGCAGCTCAAAGCCCAGCAGCAGGCCGCGTTATTAACGGAACGCTTCACGCTGATGCAAACCAGCCATGCCCAGCAACAGCAGCAGTTGGCAAAGCTTCAGCAGCAGGTCGCTCAAGATGGCGAAAGCGTGCAAAAGCTCCGTCATCAGCGCGTGGCGCTGTTCGGCGAACAGCAGATCGCTCAGGTGCGCGAGCAGCTGCGCGCCCAGCTGCAAGCCAGCGAAAATGCCTTGCAGGCCGCCAGCGAGCAGCTGCAAAAATCGCAGGAGTTGCGCGACAGGCTGGCCGGGCAGGTCGCCAGCGCGATCGCCTCTCAGCAGCAGTTGACCGAGCGGTTGCAGCAGGCCGAAAGTGCGTGGCAGCAGGCGCTGAGCGCCAGTGATTTCGCCGACGAACAGGCCGTCAGCCTCGCGCTGCTCGACGATGCGCTGCGCCAGCAGTTGCAGCAGCGCAAAGAGCAGCTTCAACAGAAACTGGCCGAGCATCGCGCCCTGCTGCAACAGGCCAACCTCACTCTCGAACAGCAGCGCCAACAGCGACCGGAAACCCTGAGTGAAACCGACAGCGATACCGCGCCGCTGGCCGCACGCCTCGAGCAATTGGCCCAGCAGTTAAAAGCCTTGCAGCAGCGTCAGGGGGAGATCCGCAACCAGCTCACCACCGACGTCACGCGCCGTGAGGGGCAGCAAAGCCTGATCGCGCAGATTGCTCAGTCCCAGCAGCTGTGCGACGACTGGGGCTATTTGAACTCGCTGATTGGCTCAAGCGACGGCGCGAAATTCCGCAAATTTGCCCAAGGTCTGACATTGGATCATCTGGTGTATCTGGCGAATAAGCAGCTGGAAAAGCTGCACGGTCGCTATCTGTTGCAGCGCAAAACCAGCGACGCGCTGGAGTTGCAGGTGGTGGATACCTGGCAGGCCGACTCGGTGCGTGACACCCGCACCCTGTCGGGCGGCGAGAGCTTCTTGGTCAGTCTGGCACTGGCGCTGGCGCTCTCCGATCTGGTGAGTGACAAGACTCGCATTGACTCACTGTTCCTTGATGAAGGCTTCGGCACCCTCGACGCCGACACGCTGGACACCGCGCTGGACGCCCTCGACAGCCTAAACGCCTCGGGTAAAACCATCGGCGTGATCAGCCACGTGGAGGCCATGAAAGACCGCATTCCGGTGCAAATCAAAGTCACCAAGGTCAATGGTCTGGGGGTCAGCCGTCTCAGCAGCCAGTTTAAAGTCTAATTTTCGCCCGTTGAGAACCAACAATGGCTAGCCAACCGCTAGCCATTTGCACATCTATAACCCAGCTTTTCTCATCTTGCGCACCAGCGCGGTGCACCTCTCCTGTTTTAGCCTGCTGAAAATGCAGGCTTTTCTGCTTTTCACCAACATGGCACGGCCTGTGCTTGGGGTTATGTATACAAGTTGCGGTACAAGCTGCAACCCCTCATTAACCCGCAAGAGGCCAGCCGATGAAAAACAGCAAACCTGAGTCATCTCTCGTCAATCCCCGCCGCCGCCAACTGATGAAATGGCTGGCGATCACCGGCGGAGCCATGACCCTCGGCGGCATGGTGCCTGCCAGCGCCTTTGCCGCCGATGACGATGAAATCCGCATCGGCTACTGGCCGATTGTTGGCGGCCTGCCTTTTTATGTCGCGCTGGAGCAGGGCTTTTTCAAACAGGCCGGGCTGAATGTCAAAGGGGTGAAGTTCGCCAGTGCCCAGCAGATTATCGAAGGCATGCTCACCGGCCGCATACACGGCTGCGCCAACGGCACGGCCACCGGCGCGCTGGGGCTTGGCGCAATCACCCAGCCCGACTTGTTCAAAATCATCTGCTCGAACCCGTCGAATCGCACCTTGGTGCTGGACGAATTCTTAGTACCACTCGACAGCAAGGCCACGTCGATTGCTGATCTGAAAGGCAAGAAAATCGCCTGCGGGCCGGGCATTCAGAACGTCACCATGGCGAAAATCATTCTGGAGAAAAACGGCTTCACCAACCCCTCGGTGATTGAACTGCCGGTCGGCCAGCACGCCCCAGCGCTGGCGGCGGGCCAGATTGATGGCGTCTACACCCTCGAACCTACCGGCACCGTCGGGCGCATGAAACACCTGTCGCGCACGCTGGAAACTGGGGTTATCTCGAAATATGTGCTGGGCGATGCCGATGCCCCTTGGTTTGGCGGCGCGGCGGCGCTGAATACGGCCTTTATTAAAAACAGCCCGGACGCGGCGAAAAAGTTTATTGCCGCCTACGCCCAGGCCGTGGAGTTCATCAGCGCCAACCCGGACAAGGCGCGCGCCAACATCGCCGGGTATACCAGCATTGAGCCTGCGCTGGTCAGCGAAGTGCCGCTGCCGGGCTTCGTCATGTATCCGCAGCTCAACGGCGACAATCTGAAGTGGTTCCAGAAATTCTATGACGTCTTTACTGAGCGTAAAATCTTCAGCAAGCCGGTGGACGTGGCGTCGCTGATTTATCAAGGTTAAACAGGGAGAACCGCCATGACTTCACGCTGGTCTACGAAATTATTGCCGCTCATCGGCCCGGTTCTGCTGTTTCTGTTCTGGCAGTTAGCTGTCAGCGCGAAATGGCTCAATCCGGTGCTGCTGCCCTCGCCGGTGGAGACGCTGAGCTATATGTTCCAGTCGTTTTCCGACGCCAGCATGCGCACGGATATCGGCGCGACGCTCTATCGCACGCTGATGTCATTTGCCTTTGCGGCGGTGATTGGCGTGCCGCTGGGGGTGGTATTGGGCAGCAGTGAAAAGGTCTACCGCAGTCTGGAGTTCCTCATCGACTTTTTCCGCTCCACGCCCTCTTCGGCGCTTATCCCACTGTTTATGCTGATCTTTGGCATTACCGATGCCAACAAAATCGCCATCGCGGCCTTCGCGGCGGTGCTGGTTATCCTGTTCAACAGCGCCTATGGGGTGATGAATGCCAAGAAGACCCGGCTGATGGCTGCCAAAGTGATGGGGATTTCGCGCTGGCACATCTTCAAAGACATCATGCTGATGGAAAGCCTGGCGCAGACCTTTGTCGGCCTGCGTACCGGCGTGTCGATTGCGCTGGTGATTGTGATTGTCGCCGAGATGTTTATCGGCGCGGAAACCGGCCTGGGTCATCGCATCATCGACGCCCAGCAAGTGTTCAATATCAAAGACATGTATGCCTCAATCCTGATCACCGGCGCCATCGGTTATCTGCTCAATCTGGCCTTCCTGCTAGTGGAAAAACGTATCGTTCACTGGAGTAGCAAAGCATGACGCAACCTCTCTCACTTCGCGATGACTACAAGGGGCCGCAGCTGCCGCAGTACCCTTCTCGCCCCGACACCCACGTGACGATTCGCGGCCTGTCGAAATCTTTTGCCGGCCAGCCGCTGTATACCGACTTTAATTTGGATCTGCCTCGCGGAAAAATTGTCTCCATTTTCGGCCCTAACGGCTGCGGCAAGTCGACCCTGATGAACATGGTGGCCGGGCTGATCCCGCTGGATCAGGGCGAGGTGCTGTTCGACGGCAAAACGCTGGCGCAAACCACCATCGGCTATGTGTTCCAGAACTACCGCGACGCGCTATTCCCGTGGATGAGCTCGTGGGCCAATATCGCCTATCCGCTGGTGCGCCACGGCATGAACAAGGCCGAGGTAGAGGCCCGCGTGGCGGAGCTGGTGGCGATGTTTGATATTCGTTTTGACCTCAAACGCTACCCTTATGAGCTTTCAGGCGGCCAGCAGCAGACGGTTTGCATCATGCGTGCCTTGGCGACGCGCCCGGAGGTGATGTTCCTCGACGAGCCGTTCTCGGCGTTAGATTTCGAAATGACGCTGTTTATCCGCGACAAGTTGCAGGAAGTGCAGATGGCGACGGGGGTGACGATGGTGATTGTGTCTCATGATCTTGAGGATGCGGTATTTCTGGCCGATGAGATCCTGCTGCTGACCCGCAGGCCCACGCGCATCGCGGAAATCGTGCCTTTCGACCTGCCACGCCCGCGCGACGCGGAAATCATGAGCCATGCCGAGTTTATCCGCGTCAAAGCCCATACGCTGGCCGTGTTTAAACGCGAGATGGCGCTGTAGTTGGTTGCTCAATGGCCCCGGCCTGCCGCCACTGGCGCGGGCTGACGCCAAACCAGCGGCGGAATGCCCGCGAAAAGGCGCTGACTTCGGAGTAGCCGAGCAGCAGCGCCATTTCGGAAATCGGCAGCTGCTGTTGCTGCAAATAGTGGGTCGCCAGCTCGCAGCGCACCTTGTCCACCAGCTGGGTAAAGCTCAGGTTCTGCTCGCGCAGGCGGCGCTGTAAAGAGCAGGCCGACAGGCCCAGTTTGTCTGCTACTTCATCCAATACCGGCTCGCCGCGCAGCAGTGCCTGACGCACTCGCGAACGGGCGCTGTCGACGATTGACTGCTGCGAAGGCGCGTCGGCGTTCAGTCGGCGAATGGCGTCCTGCATCACCAGCAGCAGAGTTTGGTCGCGCTCCGGCATGGCGCGCTGTAAATCCCGTTTGGCAATCAGCAGCGAGTTGTAAGGCTGGTCGAAGTAGACCGGCGCGTCGAAAATTTTGCAGTGCTCGTGCCACTGGTGCGGGCGCGGATGCTCAAAATGCACTTCCCGCGGCGCCCAGCTTTTGCCTAAGCCGTGGCGCAACAGATTGAGGATCATCCCCAGCGTCAGTTCGGCGTCCTGCCGTTTACACAAAATACTGCCGTGGCGCACCTGATAGTCAAAACGGTAGTGATCGCCCCTGTCCACCAGCCGGGTCAAGGTGTTGTGCTGATGAAAAGGAAAGGCGTTCACCACGTTTTGAATCGCGGTTTCTACCGTAGAAGAACAGAGGCCAATGTAGCCAATCAGCCCCAATGACTGGGGTTTGAACTGTCTGCCGTAGTGCAAACCGAAGTTATCGCAGCCCGACTGCACCGCCGCCTCTTCCAGCACCTGACAGTAGTTCGGCAAGCCTAGGCTCAGCGTGGGCTGTTGCAGCAGTTCGGGGTTGATGCGGCACAGCCCGAGCACGCGATCCACATCCGCCCCTTTCGACAGAATAAACTCGCTAAGCCCAGACGCCGCCGCGGCCAGCACGCCGCGATTGCCAGCCTCGTGCTGCCCCAGCGCGCTGAGCGCCCCGTTCAAACCCGGCGTGAAGCCGGTTAGCGGTTGAAGTAAAGGTTCAGTGTGCATGTTCTTCCACTCCATAAGGCAAACAGGTCAGGAAGTTCTGCAAGTTTCGTACCAGCACGGCGGGAAGAACAAATGCAGTCAGGACAGAGACTTAGCGCCGCAGGGCTGGACAAAGCCTCAAGCGGCGCACAGAAAACGTGCAGCTTGCTTCACGCCCGCGCCTGATGTTGCGGCAGGCGCGCGAGATAATCGCGGCATAAACGCAGGCTTTCGGCTTCCCAATCATCCCCCAGACTTTGCGCCATTTCGGTGGTGGCGTGCGATCCGCGCCAAGCCAGCAGTTGGATCCGCCGCTGGACGATCATCGTGGGGATCACCGCCAGATCCGCCTCGCTCAGCGGGCAGACGCGCTGATAGCCGCGAAGCCAGTGCTCGACCCACTCCGAGGCGCGCGGGTGGTGCTCAACAAAGCTGATCGCCGCCGCCGCGTCATGCATATACCAGCCCATGCCGCAGTCGTCGAAGTCGATCACCCGGGTTTCGCCCTCATGCATCAGCAGGTTGGTGAGGCGCAGATCGGCGTGGATCAGCCCGAAGCGTTCGCTGCTTTTGCCATAGTCTTGCAGCACATGATGAATGTGCCCGATGGTCTGTTCAATCAGTGGGAAATCCTCTTCGCGCAGCCCCGGCGCGTCCTGCCAGCGCCCCCAATGGCTCTGCGGGCCAACCATGGTGTCGTGATCCCAGATGATGCGTCGGAACCCTTCGGGTTTGGCCCAGCTTCGGCTGTGTTGGTGCAGGCGTGCAGTCACCTCTCCCAACTGGGCAAAGGCGCGCGGGTCAACCTCGGTGGTCGGCATCTCGCCCTCAATCCAGTGGAAAAAGGTGATATTGCGGCTTTCGCCGTCGCCCACTGGCAGGGTCTGCACCCGATGACCGTCGAGCGCCACAATCGCCTCTGGCACCATGATGCCGGTATGACGCAGAGCGTCCAGCCACGCCAATTCGCTCTCTATCTCGTCGCGATGGTGGTAATCCCCGCGATGAATGCGTAAGGCAAAACGCTGGCCGCTGTCGCCACGCACCAAGAAAGTGGCGTTTTCCGAGCGACACAGGAGGGATAACTCCCCGCGAAAAGCGGCGGGATAGCGCAGCAGCGCCTCGCGGGCTAACTGGGTCAGGCTGGCGGCATCAAGCGTATCGGACTGTTTGGCATTCATAGTGTTCACTCCGGCAGGTGGCAATCAATCAAATGAATAGGCCTTCAGAATGAGAGCCCGCCGCGTTTGCTGCTTGACCCGGCAAGAGCAAATATTGACCGCAGACGTTGCAAGCTCGCCAACAGGCAGGAACTTGACTTTAGGGCGCGCGAATCGCCATTCCACGGTCAAGTTTTGCCGTAGTGACCAGCGCATTATCAAAACACTTCCACTACCGGGACGCCCGGCAACCAGAACTTCATCGCCTGTCAGGAGAAATTATCATGTTGAAAACCAATGCCTTTGACGCCGCAGCCAGCAGCAATATTCCGGCTGAAAATCTGGCGATGATTGAGCGCCGCCGCCGCTTGCTCGGCCCGGCCTACCAGCTGTTCTACAAGAATCCGGTGCATCTGGTGCGCGGCGAAGGGGTGTGGGTGTATGACGCCGAAGGCCGCCGCTATCTCGACGTGTACAACAACGTGCCGTCGGTCGGCCACTGCCACCCGCACGTGCTGGAAGCACTGGTGCGTCAGGCTTCAACCCTCAATACCCATACGCGCTATCTGCATGAAAATGTGCTGAATTTCGCTGAAAAGCTGGTCGGCACCATGCCCGCCGAGCTGAGTCAGGTGATGTTCACCTGCACCGGCAGCGAGTCCAACGATTTGGCTCTGCGCATCGCCGAAGACTTTACCGGCGGCACCGGGGTGATTGTGACCGAGTTCAGTTACCACGGCATGACCAAAGCCATTGCCGGGCTGTCGGCGTCGATGGGGCCTTACGTCAAGGTGAATGGCGATGCGCGGGTGATCCCGGCCCCTATCCATAACCCGGCCAATCCGGCGGAGGTGGGCAAACGCTTCGCCAATGATATTCGCGCGGCGCTGGCCGATATGCACCGCCACGGCATCAAACCGGCGGCCCTGATGATTGACACCTTCTTCACCAGCGACGGCGGCTTCTTCGACCCGGCCGGGTTCTTGAAAGAGGCGATTGAGGTGATCCATGACGCCGGGGCGCTGTACATCGCCGACGAAGTGCAGCCGGGCTATGGCCGTTCGGGGGAAACCATGTGGGGCTTTCAGCGCCACGGCGTGCTGCCGGATATCGTTTCCCTCGGCAAGCCGATGGGCAATGGTCATCCAATGGCGGGCATCACCATTCAGCCGCATATTTTGCAGCGTTTCGGCAGCGAATCGAGCTATTTCAACACTTTTGGCGGCAACACGGTCTCTTCCGCCGTCGGCTTGGCGGTACTGGAAGTGATTGAGCAGGAGAACCTGATCCCGAGCGTTGGCCGCGCGGGCAAAGCGATCCTCGACGGCATCAGCGCGCTGGCCCAGCGTTTCCCAGCCATCGGCAGCGTGCGCGGCGCGGGCCTGTTTGTCAGCGTAGATTTCGTCACGGCCGACGGCGCGCCGGACTCCGTTACCGCGCTGGCGGTGGTCAACGCCCTGCGCGAAGAAGGCGTGCTAATTGGCGCATCCGGGCCGCACGCCAACATCCTCAAGATTCGCCCGCCGTTGGTGTTTACCGCCGAACATGCAGAGATTCTGGTCGGCGCGCTGGAGAACGTCCTGAGCAAAATGTTCTGAATATCCCTTTAACTGGTTTCAGGAGAGCACAATGACATCACAACTTAAACCGACGCTGGGCACGGTGCACTTGTGGGCGATTGCCGTGGGGCTGGTGATTTCCGGTGAGTATTTTGGCTGGAGCTATGGCTGGGGCGTAGCCGGGACGCTGGGCTTTCTGGTGACTACGCTGCTGGTCGCCACCATGTACACCTGCTTTATTTTCAGCTTTACCGAGCTGACCACCGCCATTCCTCACGCCGGCGGGCCTTTCGCCTATAGCCGCCGGGCCTTTGGCGAAACCGGCGGGCTCATTGCCGGAATGGCGACGCTGATTGAGTTCGTGTTTGCGCCCCCGGCCATTGCCTTGGCTATCGGCGCTTACCTGAACGTGCAGTTTCCCGACCTCAGCCCTAAAGTGGCCGCCTTGGGTGCCTATGTTGTGTTTATGGCGCTGAATATTCTCGGCGTGAAGCTGGCCGCGATATTCGAGCTGGTGGTTACCGTGCTGGCGGTGCTGGAACTGCTAGTGTTCATGGGCGTAGTCGCGCCGGGCTTCAGCGTGAGTAATTTTGTGCTCAACGGCTGGGCGGGCGGCGAGCACTTCGGCTTACCGGCGTTTTCCGGCATTTTCGCTGCGATCCCCTTCGCTATCTGGTTCTTTTTGGCTATCGAAGGCGCGGCAATGGCCGCCGAGGAAGCCAAAGACCCAAAACGCACCATTCCCAAAGCCTATATCAGTGGAATTTTAACGCTGGTGGTGCTGGCGATTGGCGTGATGGTGATGGCCGGCGGCGCGGGCGACTGGAGCAAGCTTTCCAACATCAATGATCCTCTGCCGCAGGCGATGAAGATGGTGGTTGGCGAGCACTCCGGCTGGATGCACATGCTGGTGTGGATTGGCCTGTTCGGGCTGGTTGCCAGCTTCCACGGCATTATTTTGGGCTATTCGCGGCAGTTTTTCGCGCTGGCTCGCGCCGGGTATTTGCCTTCCGGGCTGGCGAAGCTGTCACGTTTTCAGACGCCGCACCGGGCGATTTTGCTCGGCGGCGTGATTGGTATCGCGGCGATTTTCAGCGACGGATTGATTAATCTGCAAGGCATGTCGCTGACGGCGGCGATGATCACCATGGCGGTGTTTGGCGCGATTGTGATGTATATCATGAGCATGCTGAGCCTGTTCCGCCTGCGCAAAATTGCCCCAGAGATGGCACGCAGCTTCCGCGCGCCGGGCTATCCGCTGGTTCCGGCCATTGCGCTGGTGCTGGCGGTGGTCTGTCTGTTGGCGATGCTGTGGTTCAATTTGGTGATTGCCGGGGTGTTCGTGCTGTTTATGGTGGTGGGTTATCTCTATTTCGCAGCCACCAAGGTACAGCGCAGCAGTGCGCCAAAAGATCTGATGTTAGAGGGGGAGTGAAAAGAAATGGGTCTGCCTTTGGGGTTAGAGCGGCGGAGCCGAGATTGGCGATGGATAGTTGATCGAGACTGACGGGCTTACTAAGGGGTGAGGCGTCCCTGCGGGAACCTCATCCCCTTAGTTTCCCTGATATCGGGCATAACTGGACGGTTAAGAGCTAATTTTTGGTAGGAATAAAGGGTCTGCCGGGGGAATGGCAGACCCTTTTCTTTTTGGGATGGGTAAGTAAGAAAGATTAGAGTGGCATACGCTCCTGCGGCCACAGCCACGCGGCACCGCGCACGCCGCTGGAGTCGCCGTGGGTGGCTTTGAGGATTGGCGTTTCGCACTCGCCGCCAAATACCCACTGTTTGAGCAGTAAAGGCACAGTCTGGTAGAGACGGTCGACGTTACTCATGCCGCCGCCGAGGACAATCACGTCCGGGTCGAGGATGTTGACCACGTTTGCCAAAGCTTTCGCCAGTCGGCGCTCGTAGCGGCCCAGCGCCAGTTCGGCCACCGCGTCGCCTTCATCGGCTAATTTGATGATCTCCGGCCCTTTCAGACGCTGGGTTGAGAGGCGGAAGTAGTCCTCTTCAAAACCGGTGCCGGAGCAGAAGGTTTCGACACAGCCTGATTTCCCGCAGTAGCACGGCACTTCCTGCGAGAAACGAATTTCGTCTTCGTCCGGCCACGGCAGTGGGTTGTGGCCCCACTCTCCGGCATTGCCGTTGCCTCCGGCATGGACTTCGCCGCTAAGCGCAATGCCCGAGCCACAGCCAGTGCCGATGATCACCGCGAAGACCGCTTTTTTGCCTGCGCCCGAGCCGTCGGTGGCTTCCGAAACCGCCAGGCAGTTGGCGTCATTGGCGATGCGTACTTCGCGCTCGAGCAGTGTGGCGAGATCTTCGTCGAGCTGCTGGCCGTTGAGCCACACCGAGTTGGCGTTTTTCACTTTGCCCGTGAAGGGCGACAGCGTGCCGGGAATACCCAGCCCGACGCTGCCGCGCTGGCCGGTGGCTTTTTCGGCGTCCAGCACCAGCCCTTCGATGGCTTTTAGGGTCTTTTCATAATCATTTCGCGGCGTATCTACGCGCTTGCGAAACAGCTCGCGGCCCTCGTTGGACAGCGCGATCACTTCGATTTTTGTTCCACCTAAGTCAATGCCAATACGCACGGGTGCCTCACTTGGTTTTGTCTGCGATTTCTGGTGTTCAGGTTAATCAGTGTAGAGCCCAGCGACCAGTCTGCGAGAAGATTTCCTAACGACGACCGCCACTCAATTGGGTATCATGCCGCCCTGCATTCGATAAATCAGCGTACCACGGGTACGCACGGACAGGGATAACATCATGTTATGGTTTAAAAATTTGTTGGTCTACCGTTTGAGCCGTGAAGTCTCTTTGTCTGCCGACGAGATGGAAAAGCAGTTAAGCCAGTTTACCTTTACGCCTTGCGGCAGTCAGGACATGGCGAAGACCGGCTGGGTGTCACCTATGGGTTCACACGGCGGCGACGCGCTGACGCATTCGCACAATGGCCAGATCCTGCTTTGCGCCCGTCAGGAGCAGAAGATCCTGCCCTCTCCGGTGATTAAGCAAGAGCTTCAGGCCAAGATCGAACAGATCGAAAGCGAGCAACATCGCAAACTGAAGAAAACCGAAAAAGATTCGCTGAAAGATGAAGTGCTGCACAGCCTGATGCCGCGCGCCTTCAGCCGTTTCAGCCAGACCTTTATGTGGATTGATACCGTCAACGGCCTGATCATGGTTGACGCCGCCAGCGCCAAGAAAGCGGAAGACATGCTGGCCCTGCTGCGTAAGAGCCTCGGCTCACTGCCGGTGGTGCCGCTGACCATGGAAAGCCCGATTGAGCTGACGCTGACCGAGTGGGTTCGCTCAGGCGAGACGCCTGCTGGCTTCACGCTGCAAGACGAAGCCGAGCTGAAAGCCATTCTGGAAGAAGGCGGCGTGATTCGCTGTAAGAAGCAGGCTTTGGTCAGTGATGAGATTGCCACCCATATCGAAAATGGCAAGCTGGTGACCAAGCTGGCTGTTGACTGGCAGGAGCGCATCGCCGTGGTGCTGGCCGACGACGGTAGCATCAAGCGCCTGAAGTTCAGCGATGTTATCCGCGAGCAGAATGATGATATCGACCGCGACGACTTCGCGCAGCGTTTTGATGCCGATTTCATCCTGATGACCGGCGAACTGGCGGCGCTGATTCAGAATCTGGTGGAAGCACTGGGCGGCGAAGCGCAGCGTTAATTGTCGCGCCAAGCCCAAAAATAAAGGACGCAATTCGCGTCCTTTTTTCTTTCTGTCGGTGGGCGGTCAGAATTTATTTATTCAGGTATTTGCACAGGTAAGCAGTAGATTCAACCACTTGCAGGTTGAACTCGCTGTGGCCTGGGACATAGAATTTTTCACCTGGCTCGAAGACCTGCCAGTCGGGGGAACCCGGCATTAACACTTTCAGCGAGCCGAGCAGGACGGTCATCTCTTCAGGTTTATCGGTGCTGAAGGTGTACTCACCCTTTTCCATTACGCCGACGCTCGCAGCACAACCGGCACTGTCGCTGTCAAAACCAATCGACTTTACCTTCCCTGCAAAATACTCATTATTTTTCAACATAGATTGGCCCTTCGCGATAATTTTAAGAGTCTCCATATTAGGGGCAGAAAAGCCTCGCTGTCACTGATTATTGTTGGTTTATGGCGGAGTCCCGAGGCGTGCCGCAAACGCAGGAAAGGGATTTGATTTCACCGGGGCGCAGTGCCATTCTGGACAGTTGTGAATCTGCCCCTTTCCGCCACCGATTGATAGGTCATCTGCATGTCTTTGCCGCTGGAACTCCATCGTTTATTGCCCGCTTTTATCAGCGCGGCGCAGAGTGAGAACTTCTCGGCCGCGGCCCGCCAGTCCGGCGTAACGCCTGCCGCCATCAGCAAAAACATCCGCGTGCTGGAAGAGAAACTCGGGCTGCGGCTGTTCGCTCGTAACACCCACAGCGTGGTGCTGACGGACGAAGGCAAAGCCCTGCTGGCGGAGATCCAGCCACTGTGGCAAGCCCTCGCCTCGACTCTTGAGAATGCCACCAGCCGCGACGGCCAGCCGTCAGGCAGCGTGCGGGTTAGCGTGATCCCCGGATTCGGCCAGTTGATGCTGATGCCGCTGCTGCCGGAATTTCTCAAACGCTATCCGCAAATCAATCTTGACCTCTCTTTGGAGGCACGCGTGGTGAATTTGGTGGCAGAGGGCTTTGACGTGGGAATTGGCAATCGCGTCGACCCGGATAGCCGCCTGATAGCCCGCCAGCTCAGCCCGATGCGCAATATTCTGGCTGCCTCGCCGGGCTATTTGCGGCAGTTTGGTACGCCTTCCAGCCCGAGTGATTTGGCTCATCATCAATGCCTGCTGCATCGCAATCCGGGGAACAATCAGATAGTGAAGTGGCCGCTGGCCGAGCCTTTCCAGACCAGTGAGCTACAGGGAAGGATTATCGCCTCGCGGCCGGACTTGCTGATTAATGCCGCGCTGGCCGATCTTGGCATTGTCTGCCTGGCAGACTGGTATGTGAACCCGCATGTGCAAAGCGGCGATCTGGTGCCAGTGCTGGAAAGCCATTGGCAGCCCGGCGTGCCGCTGTGGCTCTATTACAGCTCTGCGGATTTACCGCCGAGAGTGCGAGTGTGGGTGGAATTTGTGCTGGAACACTTTCGCGGCTGACCCACTGAAATTCGCGCATAAAAAAGGCCTGTTAAACAGGCCTTTTTCGTATTCAGATTGGGTGCAACTCAGACGATAAGCTCGGCGGCCAATTTGGCGACCAGCACGTTTGACAGTAAAACCGGGATGCCTAGCTTACTTTGCAACAAGTCACCATGATGACGGTGATAGCCAATGCAGTCCAGCACCACCACCTGCGCGCCCTGCTCTTCAAGGGCCAGCGCGGCTTCGGTCAGCTTGGCTTCATCAGCCAGATAAGGGCTGGCGACGGCGAAACACGGCTTTTTCGACAGCTTACGCCACTTGTTGGCCTGCTCCTCAATCTGCTCTTGCACTGGCACCACAATGCCCACCTGATGCGTCCCAACAATCGCGCCCACCAGCGGCGGAATAATTCGGTCCGGCTCAAGCAGCATCGCGGTTTTGGCCTTCAGGCCATGAAACTCGCCGGTGCAAAGCAGCAAAATGGTTTCGCAGCCCAGCTCTTCCAGCCAATCCACTTTTTCCTGCAATGCGCGCTCCACGTGCCACGAGCCGAGAGTGACCTGCGTGCCGTCTAACAGGCGCGAAACCAGCAGCGGCTCACCCTGTTCGGGCGCGAAGCGCTGCTCGATTTGTTCCGGAGTCAGCCCGTCGAGCAGGCCGACGTGGGTCACGGCATCTTCAGGAAGATATTCCATCAACAGCGGCATGATGTCGCTACGTGGTGCCTGACCGATAGTCAGAGTCGCAAAGGAAGTCATCATAATGCTTAATTCCGGCTTTGCAGGTGGCGCAAGCTTCCGTACAGCGACAACAACAGTTGATATTCGTCGGCATCAAAGAACTGACAGGTGCCACGACCAAACTCTTTAGCGACTTCAACGGCAAATTTCGCCGTCAGTGCAATATCGACTTCATGGCTTGCGCCCGTCCCACAGCCCGGAACCACTGATTCAGCCGTAATTGCCACGCCCACCACCGGCACGTTGGTCGCCGTTGAAGGTTGCAGAATGCTGTTCAGGTGGTGCACACCATTGCCATAAGGCGTGATGTCCTGAGTGGTGATTGGGAAAGTCACCGCCGGTTTGCCGCTGGTCATTTCCATTATGCGCAGTAAATCTTCGGAAACGCGCAAAATATAACCTTCTTTAACCGTTGGCGAAATCGCAAAACCTTTATGGTTTATGATTCGGTTACCTTTGGTGGTATCGATGGACAAAATCGCGTCCACGCCCGCTACCACTTCGTTATCATTCATGGTGACGTCGTCGATTGGCGAGTCCATGAAATCCACCGGATCATGAGGTCGAGTCGGCGCATTCGGGCAGATATGGGTGGTGACGATGACGTCACCGGCCAGCACATCGCCTTTACGCTGCATCTCAGCGAGCTTGAGAGCCGCGCTGATAGCCGCGATTGCGCCATCGGCATCAGACACCACGCCAATGCGCGTCGGACGCGCACCGATGCCGCCTAAGCGACCAATAATCCCAAGCGTTGGCGCACTGCCGCCGCTGATTTTACCGTCGCTACCCGGCAGCGTGATTTTAACAAAATCAGTGCCGCCTTTCGGGCCATCCGCGCGGTGCGTAGTGGCCGTTACGCCAGAATATCCAGCGAACAAATCCACCACGTCCTGACCGCTGACGTACGCGTTATCGATCAGTTCGAACACCGTTAATGTTTGTTGCAAACTCATGGTGCTTTCCTCTTAATACTTCGCGACAGACGCTGCGAGAGCGCACATGCCAAAACTGCCGCGATAGCCGTTCATTTCTTTTCACTATTGAATGAAAGAATGAATCGGTCTGTTTTTTACGTTTGGCTTCGTGAGCCCTGGTGTTGGTGCAGTATTCTCGTCGTCTCTCGAGCCAGCCGGTGCGCTGGCCGGACTCGAAAGGGTTGGAGTATTATTTAGCCTTGGAGCTGAAAATCGAGTTAAAGAAGCTGTACAGTGCGTCACCGGCAATAAAGCCTGCCGCCAGAATCTCCATCGGCGTGCGGCCCTTCTCACCCCAAATACGGATGATGATGATACGCAGCACGATACCGGTGATAACCGCCCATCCAGCCATAACGCTGTTAATCAGCAAACCGGTCGCCAGCAGAACACCGAGCTGGCGCTTAGGCCCGCCGATAAGCTGAATTAACGCGCCCGGAATGGCCCAAATCATTAAGCTGTATGCGATGCCCGGCTGTGCGCCCGCCTGAATCGTCTTGGCATAGACGCGGGCTACCGGCGGAACCAAATCCTGCGCGAAGTAGCCGATGTGGGCGTACCAGACCACCGGAATAGCAATCACAAAAGCAATCAGTGCGGCGAACAACTGGATACGACGCCCCAGCAGTTCAGCCTGTAAATCTTTGCCATAGCCGCGCAGGATAAACCCGGCTTTCAGGTCAAAGCCCATGTCGGCGAAGGCTGGGCCAGTCGCGGCGGTAAAGCCGGTCAGCACGCAGAGCGCCAGCGGTGGGAAGCCAATCAAGATACCGACAATCAGGGTGATCAGCGCCACGGCAAAGGCCGGGAACCAGCCTGAGTGCATGGCGGCGATGCCGACAATCAACTCATGGAAGAAAGCGGCAAATGCGGCGTAGACGATGAACGCAATCAGCATGCCGATCGACATTTCGCTGTACAGACCGCCCGCCAGCGCCAGCAGCGCGGCAATGGCAATATAACCAAAGGCGCCCAGACCCAGTGCTTTACGCACCTCGGTAGCGGGCTGAGTGAAGCTGGCTTTGGCTTCGGCATTTTTCGCCCGCACCACCTGCACCACTTGAATCAATGACACCAGCCCCGCGCCTACCATCATGCCGTGTGGGATGTACATTGCGTTGAGGTCCATGCCCGCTAAAGGCTGCGCATAAGCGCGGATCAGCAGGCCGATGCCAAACATGCTCAAGGCCCAGATATTGCCGATGAACGCAGTACCAAAGGCGGCCATCGGGATCTTCAGCATCGCGCCGCCAAGGCCAACTATAACCCCAGCCACCAGCAGCCAGGCCTGACGCCCACCTTTGTCACCCGCCTTGATAGCTTCTGCGGCGGCGACGCCCGGCGGCCATGCGTTGCTGGCCGGAAACACCTTGGTGTCGAACAACCGGTAAAGCAGGTAGGCGTCCAGCAACATGGCTACGGACACCCCGATAAACATCGGTAAAATAAGCTGCGGCTGCCCCATAACGTAAGGGATAGCAATGGGCATCAGCAGGCTATTCGCCGCACCAAAGGTGGCGGAAGAGATCACCGTCTGCGCTAAGTTTTGGGTGTGAATAGAACGATAACGTTGAAAGGCCTGCATCGGAATGCGCGCCAACAACATGGCAAATAACGCGCCGATAATCGACGTGTTAGGCGTTACGCCCAATGTCGTTATCAACTGCACGCCGATGATGGCTCCCAATAAAGAGAGCAATACCATCACAATTAATGTGCCAACATCCCTGAGTGGATTCTGCTTATTATTTTGAAGCTCATGTTGTGCCATAACTGCCCCTGAGATTGGTGCAAATAAACGCGTTATTTTCGCCATTAAGATCCACAGTTCTTAAATGACAAAAGTCGCGGTGAGGTATCAGTCTATTGCCAATACTCATCACCCAATTTTTCAGCTAATTGCTGAGTGACGGCCAGCAGCCCCTCTTTGATCCCGGCGGGAATATCCTGACCTTCTTGTGGCGAAGGAAACGATAAACACAGTCCCACCATCTCATTGCGGTGCTTATTGCTAATACTGGTGGCTAATGTACTGATGCCTTGCAGAGTTTCGTTGCAGGCATGAGACACGCCGTTTTCCCGTATCTCCGCAAGGCGAGCTAATAATGCCTCTAAAGTTTGCGGAGAATTGATCGAATTAACACGATAATCCGTGCCAAATCGTTGAATGACATCATCAATACTGTGGCGCGCCAAAATTGCGCGCCCAATGGCAGTTTCATGAGCTGGCAGTAAACTCCCCGCCGGTGTCACCACTTGTAAATAGGTTCTGCCGGGGAACATGCGCATGACCATAATGTCGCGCCCCGACAGCATCGAAATATAGCCCGTACACTGCGTCAACTGGCCAAGCTGCGCCATATAAGGCGAAGCGGCATCGACCAAAGGCGCCGATAAATAGTGGCTGGCCACCGACAGCAGTAAGTTGCCAATGCGATATAAACGGCTATCTGGATCGCGTTCTAACAATCCCTGCCCTTCCATCGTCATTAATAAGCGCGATGCCGTGCTTTTTGGCAATTTCAGGTGCTCGACCACATCACTGAACGACAGGCCGGGATGGCCCTGTCGGCTTCCTTGTTGGGAGAATAATTTTAATACCGCAGAAGCGTTTTCTAATGTGGTCATGCTTATAGTTCCGATATGTGGAACCTAGTTCCTATAAGATTGAGTAAAAATTAAATCCGATAAGGAACAGGGTCAAGATGTTTCTTTTTTGTAAGTTAAATAAGGATGATTAAATATGCTTCACAGGGGGGAGGGAGAAGCCTTTTCAGACGATTCAACGCGGCTTTCCAGAATAATAAGCCGCATTGAATTTCATTGTCAGAATATTGCATCAATTATGACCAGGGCGGTTTTAACTGATGTCTTCATCTTCATAGCGACGTTTGGAGTCCAAAGCTTCGCTTTCGGTTTCATGTTCACTGATCAAGGTATTGGGTTTCGGATGGTCGGCGCGCAGTTCATACCATGTTTCGGTTTTGCCCGATTCGCCTTTTTCAACCGGCACAATATAAGCTTTACGTGGATAGGGAGGCTGACTCGGCATAAAAACTCCTTGGACTTGAGTGAATGCATTAACGTGCAGTCTGTTAAGTATAGACACTCAACTGCGCGAGCTACGAAAGCCGGAGTCAGAAGCCTCTGAAAAGCAAAACGGGCCAGCAGGCCCGTTAACTATTAATGACTGAAAAAGCCAGAGACTAGCGCGCCACCGGCGCGGCCAGCGCATCCAAAATAGCGTCGACAATGCTGGCAGGATCTCGAGTGCCATCAATCACAATATGCGCGGCTTCCTGATACAGATTTTCGCGCTCATTCAACACTTCTAGCATCTCTTCGGTGATAGGTTTGCCGGTCAGCGTAGGGCGCTGGTCTTCCAGAGGTGACTCTTCAAGACGCTGCGCCAACGTCGCTGCCGGAGAGCGCAGATAAATAACGGTGCCGGTACGGCGCATAAAGGCGCGGTTTTCCGCCGCCAACACAATCCCACCGCCCGTCGCGACCACGGTCTGGGGGGCGCTGGTGCTTTCAAGCGCCTGAGTTTCGCGACGGCGAAAACCCTCCCAGCCTTCGCGCTCGACAATCTCAGCCACGCTGAGTTTTGAGGTTTGCAGCAGATAGCTATCGGTATCGACGAATTTAAAGCCCAACGCCTGCGCCAGCGCGCTGCCTACCGTGGTTTTACCTGCGCCGCGTGCGCCTATCATGAAAATGGGTTGAGTCATTACTGCTGTCCTTTAAGCCCCGGAGCTTCTTTCATCCAAAAGATGAATATTCTGATGAGTGTCGAAACCGTCAAATTGTACTCGCGAGATAGTACAACAAAAAAGCCTCATCAACAGGTTTTTATCACCCGTTAGTGAAGCTTCTAAGATGTGCGGTCTGTTGAATAGCCCGACTGCTGGCGTTCATCGCCTGTGCAGTGGGCATGATACTCATAAATACTGATGGCGCAATATTTGCGAAGAGCAACCCTATTGCCTAGGGCTGATCCCCCCGTTTTATCGTGGCTTACACACGTAAACCAGCGCGGGCGGGAAATTTTTCACTACGCGGATCTTCTGCCAGGTGAAGTAGCGAGAGAGCATTTTTTCGGATAAATGACTGTATTGAAACTGCACCATCACACCGTCATTGGCTTTCAGACGCTGCTGGGCCTGCTGCAAAATCTTCATGCTGATGCGCGTGGGCATTGATAAGAGCGGAAGGCAGGAGAAGATGGCGTCGAAATCCCCCTCCAGAAACTCCGCCGAATGCGCCATCACCTGCAAGCGCGGATCGTCAATCAGGTTAAGCTTATGCACAAAGCTTGGTTGGATCTCAAATGCCTGCAGATGGGCATCAGCCCGCATGTTGCTCAGAATACGCTTGGTCAACACGCCGTCCGCCGAGCCAAGCTCAGCAATCTTAAGGGACTTGGCCCAGTCAATTTGGCTGAGCATTGAGCGACACAACCACGGTGACGACGGCATGAGTGTCCCCATCGTTCGTGGCGAAGAGATAAAATTCTGTAGATAGAAAAATTGATTCTGCAGCGATACCCGGGTGTTTCTGATCGTCAGTTTTGTCGCATTTAGCATGTTTTATAACCCCTGGGAAAGTAGACCGCTATCAGATAGAAAAATTCTTAAGAATTAATTAATTCCTGCATTTATTTTTCAAATTTGACGGGGTTTATAAAGCGGAATAAGAATATTCTCTTTTAAGCCGAGCTTTGGCTTATTCCTTTTTATTACTTTGTAAGAAAGATTAATAAAACAAACAGAAGGACATATAAAATAAAAAAGCCGACTACTTACACAGTCGGCTTTTTGAAGCTGTTTATCGGTTTGATATCACCAGATGGTCTGGCACTTTCTTCTTGCTAAAGCTTAGCGATAAAGCTCTACGCTTGCGCGTTCAAGGCTGGAGTCGCCTGGGGTGCTGACCCCGATAACGCGGTAGTGGCTCGCGCCTTTGTCGGCAGCTTCGGCTTTCAATTGATCTTTAATACTGCCAGGTGCCCCGCTCATTTGGCTAACAGAAACTACGCCTAATGATTGGTAATTACCGCTATCAGCCTGCGCTGAAGTTATTTGCGTCGCTGCCAGAGCAGAGAAAGAAGCGGTAGTGATAATGGCTGCTGCAATAATAGGTAAGATTTTCATGATGCACACCTTTGCTGTTTGCTGTTCTAAATTCGGTTAATTAATTTTTGCGGATGTTTTCCGTTGAATTAATTATCCGCCAGCCAATGCAAGATGACGTAATGCGCCGTAAAGATGCTTAATCTTTGTGACGAAAATGAGGAGAGAATGAAAGTGAAAATTTCAGTGTCAGGATGCTGCAGGCAATTAAGGATTTTTGATGGAGTTTGATGACGGATATTTACAGCTTGAGAAGCAGATTCGCACAAATCGACGCCCGATGGCAATCGCTGTTATGATTCTTTTTACTTATTTGAGAAGGGAGTTCGTATATGGCTGGAACCAGCCTTCTGGCATTAATCGATGACATTGCTTCAATCCTCGACGACGTTGCCGCAATGAGCAAAGTGGCCGCCAAGAAAACCGCCAGCGTGCTGGGCGATGACTTGGCGCTAAATGCTCAGCAAGTTAGCGGCGTTAAAGCTGACAGAGAGTTACCTATTGTCTGGTCAGTGGCAAAAGGTTCATTGATTAATAAGGCAATCTTGGTGCCGCTGGCACTATTAATCAGCGCGTTTGCCTCTTGGGCAATCACGCCATTGTTGATGATTGGTGGTGCATACCTTTGTTATGAAGGTTTCGAAAAGGTGGCGCACAAGCTATTGCACGGCAAAAAAGATAAGCAGCAAAAAGCGGACGCCTCGCGCGAGGTTAAATCCGACGCTGATATTGCCAAGGTAGAAAAAGAGAAGATCAAAGGCGCCGTGCGCACCGACTTTATTCTCTCGGCGGAAATCATTGTGATTTCTCTGGGAACCGTCGCCGCCGCGCCGTTTATGAGCCAAGTGACCGTGATGGTGTTGATTGCCATCGCCATGACGCTGGGCGTGTATGGTTTGGTCGGGCTGATTGTGAAAATCGATGACGCGGGTTTGTATCTGAGCAAGCTGCGGGGTGAAAGCAGCCTAATGAACGGCGTACGCGCGTTTGGCGGCATGGTGGTTAACGCCGCGCCGTTGCTGATGAAAACCCTCTCCGTGGTCGGTACCATCGCCATGTTCCTGGTGGGTGGTAGCATCATCAGCCACGGTTTGCCCTTCATGCACAGTCTGGTTGAAGTGCTTAATCACGGGCATCAGGGCTTTGTCAGCACGCTTATCACTGGTGCAACCGATCTGGCTGTCGGCCTGATTGTCGGTGCCGCCGTGCTGGGCGTCGTGATGCTTGGCCAGAAAATCTTTAAGAAAGGCTAATTTAAAAACGCCAATAAAAAGGGCTGCGGTTTATCTCGCAGCCCTTCTTCTTTTATAAAGACAGTTTTATAGAAACAGTCCTACCGGCTAACTTTTCTTGGCAATGATAAAGGCCAAATCCACGGTAAAAGTACCGTCCTCTTGGATCTCAAAGTGCTGAATCACTTCGTCTGACATCGCTTTTTGCAACTCACGGATCGCCACCACAAAGTGCTCTGGAGTGCGCATTCTCTCAACCCAGCTTTTAAACTCTAACTGCGTGCGCCCGGAGGTTAACTCTTGGACTAACAACCCAGCTTCGCTAAACAGCGTCAGCCACTCGCCCGGCGCATAGTTGTGGACGTGCGAGGTATCGCGCAGTTTTTCGATGGTCTGCAAAAAGATGTCTTTCACTGGCTGGCCGGTAGAAGCCAGATCCATCATGATCATAATGCCGCCGGGCTTCAGCACGCGGCGCACCTCGCGCAGCGCCTGACCGACGTCGTGCCAGTGGTGTGCAGAGTAACGGCTAATAATGATGTCGGCACTGCTGTCGGCGAAAGGCAGTGACTCCGCCACGCCCTGCTCGACGCTGATATTGGCTAAGCCTTTGTCCTTCGCCGCCTGACTGACCACTTCCAGCATTTGCGCTGACAAATCATAGGCCACCACCTCTTTTACCGCCTTCGCCGCGACGAAGCTGGCGTGCCCAGCTCCACAGCCTAAGTCGATAACTCGGGCGTCCGGGTGTGACTGCAACATTGTGGCTAATCTTTGTAAATCAGGCCCTTGTGAGTGAACCGCGCTGGTTAAGTAATCCTGCGCCTGTGCACCGAACTGTTTATCGACCGTCTGGCTGTGACTGTTTTTGCTTTCCATTGAGTGCTCCCGTCTGTTTGTTATTGTTGTTTTGCCGATGTTGTTGCCTTAGCCAAAATGGCCGTAGGAACACTATAGGTACTGTTTTATACGGGTACAATATGAGCATTTATACTAGTATTAATAACACCCTGTCTGAGTCTTTAATATGAGTAGCGACGGCGATGAATAACAACGATCCTCTGAATGGCCCGAAGGCATTAGGCGCATTTTTGCGCGCACAGCGCGAGCGTACTTCGCCGCAAGATGTCGGGTTGCCAAGCTCCACGCGCCGCCGGACCAGCGGGCTGCGCCGCGAGGAGTTGGCGCAAATCAGCGGCATCAGCACCACTTGGTATACCTGGATCGAGCAAGGGCGAGACGTGTCGATTTCCGCCGCGACGCTTGATCGATTGGCGCAGGCGCTAAGGTTGGAGAGTGCCGCGCGCGAATACCTCTTTAGCCTTGCTGAGATCAAAGATCCGCAGGCTAAAATTGCCGATAACGCGCCGGACGCGCACATTCGTGAATCTGTGCATCAGCTCAACTGTCCGGGGTATTTGCTGGACAGCGCCTGGAACGTGCTGAGCTGGAACCCGCAGGCCGAGCAGCTTTTCGCGGGCTGGCTGGGGGTGGATTCCCAACCGAACCTGCTGCGCTTTATGTTTCTTAATCCGCTGGCTCGCACGCTGGTAGTCAACTGGTCGCAGCGCGCCAAGCGCGTGGTAGCTGAGTTTCGTGCCGAAAGTGCCCATTACGCCCATTCAGATGAGATTCGCCAAAGCGTGATGGCGCTGCGCGAAGAGAGTGAAGTGTTCGACCAGTGGTGGACGCAGCAGGACGTGCTGGGCCGCGAAGGGGGAGAACGCCGCTTCCAGCATCCGATTCAGGGCGAAGTGGTGTATCGCCAGCAGACCTTCTTCCCGGCGGGCCATGCAGAATTCAAACTGGTGATGCTTATCGAACAGCACTAAGCCCAATTGACGGTTTATCAGAGATATGTGAGGCTGAATTAGCCTATTTCCACATACCTATTAAAGCCCTGACAGGAGTCATTCATGCAAATTCGCCAGATCTATCAGGATGACAATATTGAGATCCGTGTCGCCACGGAACTGGAAGCTCAGCTTCATTTCGATGCGATCAGTGACTCTGTAAAAGAAATCGGCGCGTGGGAAGGTTGGTGCACTGAGCATTACGCACTGAAAGATAGCCGCAAATATTTGCTGGAATGCGCAGAAAAGCAGCTTCGCGGCGTGGAATATAACTTCTGCATTTTTGATCGCCACAGCGGGCAAATAGTGGGCGCGGTGAGCGTGAACCGTATCAATACTGATTACAAATTTGGCAATGTTGGCTACTGGATCCGCAGCGGCTTTACGGGTAAATCATTGGCCACTATCGCGGCGAAAGCGGCGGCCTATTTTGCATTTAATAAGCTGGGCCTCACCCGCGTGGAAATCGTCGCCATGGAGGAAAATCTGCGTAGCCGCCGCGTTGCCGAAAAGCTTGGCGCCGTCTCTGAAGGCCTGCACCGCAATCGTCTCTACTATCACGGCCAGCCGCGGAACGCCTGGATGTATTCATTAATACCCAGTGACTTAACCGACTGAATAAATTAAAAATTACCCCCTGCGAATAACTAGGATAAGGCATCAAAATGAGCTCTTCTGCACATACTGTTTCAACCGAATGGCTGGCAAAAAACCTCAATGCGCCGGACGTGGTGATCATCGACTGTAGCAAATCCAAACCGGGTATCACGCCGCCGATTGATTTCCACGGTAGGTATCTTGAATCACATATTCCGGGCGCAATTTATGTCGAAGTCGACAGCATTTCTGACTGCACCACCGGCCTGCCGCATATGATGCCAACCGCCGAGGAATTTGCCGCGTCGATGAGCCGTTTAGGCATCGCTGACACCCAAACCATCATCCTTTATGACGAAGGCGATCTGTTCTCCGCACCCCGCGTTTGGTGGATGTTGACCAGCTTCGGCGCGAAAACCGTGCGCGTGCTGGATGGCGGATTTAATGCCTGGAAAGCCGAGGGCCGCCCAACCCAGAGTGGTGAAATTGTTCGCGTCCCGAGCACCTTTAACGCCAAGCTGATTCGCCCGGTGGTGGTTAACTCCCAGCAAGTTATGGACTCATTGGGCAAGGTGCAAATCATCGACGCGCGCTCGCTAGGCCGTTTCAAAGCAGAGCAGCCGGAGCCTCGTCCGGGCCTGCACGGCGGCCATATCCCCGGCAGCCTGAGCGTGCCTTTTACGGAGCTGACGCAAAATGGCCATTTGAAGTCGCCACAGGAGCTGAAAGCCACCTTTGAGCGTCTGGGCGTTGACCTGAATAAACCGGTTATCACCAGCTGCGGCTCCGGCGTGACTGCCGCCGCACTGGCGTTTGGGCTGGATTCGCTCGGCGTGAAGGATGTCATGCTGTATGACGGCTCATGGGCCGAATGGGGCAGCATCGACGAAGACTACCCTATCGAAACCCACTAAAACGTGGCTGTTCGTGACAATAAAAAAACCGGACTCTGAGGTCCGGTTTTTTATTGCATGAAGAGATTTAGAGCTGGCTCACGCCAAGCTGCAAGGCGGCATCTCGCATCTGGTGAATCACCTGATACTCCTCGCGCGGCAGTACCGTAAAACCTTTGATAAGCAGCTTTTCGCACAGCACCTGATTCTCAGGAGCGGCGATAGTTTGAGTCACGGCGTGCCGCAAAATGCTGAGCATCTCCGGCGAAGTTGACGCCGAAGTGATCAGCGGCAAACCCGGCGCCGCGGCCGTCTGGCCGATAATGCTCAACCCCTCGACTTCCTGTGGAACATAGCGGCGCAGCAGTTCCAGTGTCACGCAATCTATGGCAGCAATATCGGCACGCCCCTGCTGAACGGCAGCCAGTGAGTGGCGGTGGCCGCCGGTTTCCAGCCTGTCGCCAAAGAACTTTCCATTCTCAGCCAGTGGCGCAATCAAAGCTCGCAGGCTGTTAAAACCTGACTGCGAGTCAGTGCTGTTGAACGCCACGGTCCGGCCGCGAAAATCGGCCAGAGTAGCTTGGCTATCTTCAGCGCGAGCCAGAAGAAAACTGCGATAATAAGGCCCATTACAGCCCGGCGCGCTGTAATTGAAGGTCCCAATCAGTTGGACCTGAGGCAAAAACTCGACCAGCGGAAAACCACAGGTCTGGCTAAGCAGCAAATCCTTCTCCTGCCAGTGCCCGAGAAGGCGATCGGGCCACTCAAGTTTAGCGGGAAGAAAGTCCAAACCGGAGGCCACTAACTTGTCGCGAAGCGCCTGCCAAAATTGTTCGACGTCATTGAGCTCTACGCCATACATCGGCAATGAAACCAGCATGCGATACTCCTAAATTCAATATTCCTGACGGACCTGTTGCTGATAATCATAGCCGCTGAACACCTCAGGCGCATCCGGCTGCCCGGGTGCCAGAGGGTGGATTTCAACATGAATCGGTTTCAGCGCGTGCTCATTTAGCCACTGAGAATAGCCTTCCACCAAAAAGCCTTCGCTGCGCTGAATGTAGGCTTCTCTTTCAGCCAGATACACCTTACGCAAGGCATACCATGGCAGACCGGGTAAGTCATGATGCACCAGATGGTAATTGAGATTGAGGAACAGCAAACGCCAGCCGAAACCCGCCTCATTCAGCGTGGAGCGAGCCTCCGGCGCTTCGTGAGCGCGGTGTTCGAAGAAAGAGCGCAGCTTGGTTAAACTCAGCGCAGGGTAACTAACCGCAATGACGAAATAAACTGGCGACAAGCCGCGAAGGCTCATCCAGTACAGCAGCGCTGCAAGCATCGCGATATGAATCACCCACATCGCGATGGTTTTTATCTCGCCTTTAAACAGAGCCATCAACGCGCCGGAAAGCGTGGCGTAGATATCCAGCAGCGGGCCGACAATCATCCGCCCCGGCAGAGTATTGCGCAGCTTAATCACGGCAACAAACCACGCGGGGAATCGCTCCCAGCGCGCGCGGGTAAAGTAGTAACCTTCAGGATCGTCTTCCGGCAAAGTGAGGTGGTCATTGCGATGATGATGCAAATGCGAGTCACGGTATAAACCGTACGGATACCAAACCGCCAAGGGCAAGGTGCCAAACAGCTGGTTCAGCCAGGCTTTGCGGGTCGGATGGCCGTGGATCAACTCATGCTGTAACGACATATACCAAGTAGTAAACAGCACCAATAGAGGTGTCGCCACCCACGCGCCCAGCGTTTGCCAGAAATAAACCACGGCGAACCAACCGCTGTAAACTGTCACCATCAATATCCATGTCGGCATTTCCAGCCGCCACCACCACGCCTGCGAAAGCTGGTGAATATCGGCTCGTTGTCGAGCATGAAGATAATGAGAAGTCGAAGACATAACGGCGCGCCAGAAGAAAAGATGCGGCAATTATCAGGTAGCGGAAAAGGTTAGTTAAGCGACTAATAACGCTTTGATTAGCAATTAAATTGCTAAAGCTGGAGAGTAAATAAACAGTTGTGGGATAGGTTGAGATTGATACACTTCACGCGGGTGCTCAGGATCTTTCTGTTCTGAGCAGCAGTCAAATTGATGTTGTAAGGCGCAGAAAGAGAAAAGCCCCGAATTGAGTAAATCAACCCGAGGCCACTCTTATGCCACACAACATAAAGGTAGCCTCTTACCCGCCGAAAGGCAAGGCAGCGGAGGCCGAGATGCCGCAAAAACTGGTGTTAATCAGTCTGATTGTTATCTGCATAACGCTTATTGCGTTTACGTGGATAACGCGTAGTTCGCTGTGCGAATTACGAGTCAAACAAGGAGACACGGAGGTTGCGGCCATCCTGGCTTACGAAGCCAAAAGGTAAGGCAACCCAAGGGCGGGGCGCGATGCCCCGCCTCTTGGTTGTTGTTGTGCATCGATCTCTGAGCACCCTTCTACAATCTGCCGGTTAATAGGCTGGCAGACCTTCGAATTAGCTTTGAAGATCTTTCTATGCCGCCTCAATAATGCAGCTCAGCAGGCTTGAGTCCATTAACGAAAAAGCTTACCCGATCAGATAATAACCTTTTGATTATAAAATAAATTATCAAAGCAGAACAGCGAATAACACTTGTAGGATAGCTTGAGATTGATACACTTCGCGCGGGTGCTCAGGATCTTTCTGTTCTGAGCAGCAGTCAAATTGATGTTGTAAGGCGCGGAAAGAGAAAAGCCCCGAATTGAGTAAATCAACCCGAGGCCACTCTTATGTCCCAACAACATAAAGGTAGCCTCTTACCCGCCGAAAGGCAAGGCAGCGGAGGCCAAGATGCCACAAAAACTGGTGTTAATCAGTCTGATTGTTATCTGCATAACGCTTATCGCGTTTACGTGGATAACGCGTAGTTCGCTGTGCGAATTACGAGTCAAACAAGGAGACACGGAGGTTGCGGCCATCCTGGCTTACGAAGCCAAAAGGTAAGGCAACCCAAGGGCGGGGCGCGATGCCCCGCCTCTTGGTGGTTGTTGTGCATCGATCTCTGAGCACCCTTCTACAATCTGCCGGTTAATAGGCTGGCAGACCTTCGAATTAGCCTTGAAGATCTTTCTGTAGCACCTGAGTAAAGGTATCCATCGGGCAGAAACCTTGCTTGTCAGTTTCACATCCTTCAATTTGCAAAGTGACACGCTGCGGAGGGTTTTTCAGGCTCAATGACGTATTGTTGCGGATCTGCTTGGCCGTTGGATAAACGTACTCAATCTTCATCAGATCTTTGTCGGTTTTCTTGTCATGCCAGCGCTGGAACACAACGGCTCCGCTGATCGGCGTGCGTTCATATTGGCCCGGCAAGCTGTAGTCTTTGGTTTTCAGCGCCGCCAGCAATGAAGCGATATTGGAATCATGCCCAACCAGCAGTGCCAACTTGGCTTTTTGCGCCGACTGCTGATCTTCTGACTTCGCATCGTCCTTGTTTAAAGCCCCGGCGATGAAAGTGAGCAGCGGTTTTGCGGCATTGGCAGCAATCGCCGGTGAGCCGAAAAGCGTTTCATGATACATGTTTTTGATGGTTTCCAACTGCGTCCACTGCTCGGAGGTTTTAATTTTCCCCCACGCCACGTCCTTCATTGGGAAACCTTCGTAATACTGCAGCATAAAGGCATCGGCCGCGCCGGTTCCCATACGCAGTGGCCCGGTGATCCCCGGCTCCTTGCCCTGAGTCAGCACAACAGTTGAGGGCTGAGAAGCCAAGTCACACTGTTTATCCTGCTTACACACTTTGGAGTTCTGGTAATCCATGATGTTTTGCAGCAATTGGTAATTCGGCTTGAGGCGCTGATTCAGGCCATCAATCCCGCCTTCACCGGCGTGCTGATTAATCGAATTCAACGCGTCGGTTTTAAATTTGTCATTCACCTCGGCGGTGATAATCGGGTTGAATACCGGATCCATTTTGCCGATTTCAACACGGTTGACCACGCTCAGATCGCAGCCTGGGAAAGCCCCGCTAATGAAGTGTTTAGCCGTATCAATAGTGCGCGGCAGGCTGTTGGCATAGGAGAATACTTGCCCCGCCGTTGGGCATTGCGCTGCCGGGACCAGCTGAGTTTTGGCCAGCCACGCGCGGAAATAATGCCCCATATGCTCTTCGACCTGCCCCCCTTTCGGCGTTAACAGGCCACCTTCAGTTTGCCATTTCGGCCAGGTGTGGGTAGTGGATTCGGCCAGCACATCACCGTAATTGACCAGAGGAGCGCGAATACCGTGACGGCTCATAATCAACACTTGCTGCAACTCCAGTGACGAATTGGCGGCAAAAGATGGGGCAGACATTTGAAGCAAGCAGGCTAATGCTGTCAGTGCTAATACGCGGCGAGATTTTTTCAATGGTTGATCCTCTGTGATTTCCTTGGCAATAGACATCCACCGTGGCCCAATCTATTGTTCAGATTAGTTCCAACGGTGAATTTGCAGCATAGGGGAATACATCACAGCAGAGAGGGATCAAGGTCACATCAATCAGTTAATGTGACACTTTTATTACAGCCTTGTTAGAACTGATAACGCAGCCACGCAAAAAAGACGTTGCCGTTGTTGTAGGTCCCCGGAATATAGGTCGCCTGGAAGGTTAACTTGTTATAACCCACCGAGGCTAAAGGCAACACAATAGGTATGGGAATATAAGAATAATCATCCCGCGCCGTCACCGCCGCCGTATAACCCAACCCCAAGCGGAAGTTTTTATCTTGCGCCGGTTGCCATATTTTCTCATATCCATAACCGCCTATTGGCTCCCATTTATTATGGGAATCTTTAAAGGCCATCAAATAGATACCGTGCCAGTCACCGTTTTCATCATAACGAGAAATACCATAACCACCGCCCCAAGGGCGCTCGTTATATTTATCCGTTTTCTCTTTGTCATACGTAAGACGGTTATGCCAGGTAATAATGGGTAGATAGAGATCTTTGTTTGGAGAATCGTTCCAGGTGGTTGAGACGTCCTGAGTCCATGAGTCCCACCAGCCCATAAAGCCTGGTCTTTCTGGTGATGTAGCCTGTGCAGCCGGCTCAGCGCCAGCAAAAACGGTCACAGGTAGAATGCAGGATAATATCACTATCCATGATGTAATTTTTTTTGAAATAACCATTTAACTTAATACTCCCTTTATCCAAAGAGCATATTAGCAACAGATGGTTAAATAAGGTTTAAACACTGAGTTGTCGTTTTGTAAGGAAATATTCCAGAATCTAACAATCCAAAAACAGTGAGATAATATTGAGATAAATCCTAGGCTTTAATAACTAAAAAAGCAGAGACACCTTATAGAAAACGATAAAAATTAACTTATCCATTAAAGAAAAGATGCTGAATAAACAATAAGTAATAACTTAGGATTAATACTATATCTGGATTCTTATCTGCTAGTGCTGTGTTTTTAAGCAAATACTTTTATCGAGCACAAAAAACCGGAGGCAGAAGCACTCCGGTTTTCATTTTAACTAACCATTAGCCCAGCTGTTTGCGGGCATTACGGAACATGCGCATCCATGGGCTGTCCTCGCCCCACTCTTCCGGGTGCCACGAGTTGCTCACAGTGCGGAATACGCGTTCAGGGTGCGGCATCATGACGGTAACGCGGCCCGACAGGTTAGTCACGGCGGTGATACCGTTTGGTGAACCGTTCGGGTTAGCCGGATAGTTTTCCGTCACTTGACCGTTATTATCCACAAAACGCAGCGCCACCAGGTTGGCATGTTCGAGCTGGGACAGATGCACAGCGTCACGCACTTCCACATGGCCTTCACCGTGGGAAACGGCAATTGGCATACGTGAACCTGCCATGCCCTGCATGAACATGGATGGGCTAGCAGTGACTTCTACCAGACTGAAACGAGCCTCGAAGCGATCGGACAGGTTACGCACGAAGCGCGGCCAGTGTTCAGCCCCCGGGATCAGCTCTTTCAGGTTGGACATCATCTGGCAACCGTTACACACGCCGAGCGCCAAAGTCTGTGGACGATGGAAGAAGTCTTCGAACTCTTCACGAACGCGGTCATTGAACAGCACCGATTTCGCCCAGCCTTCGCCAGCGCCCAGCACGTCCCCGTAGGAGAAGCCGCCGCAGGCCACCAGCGCGTGAAAATCTTGCAGGTCACGGCGTCCGCTAAGCAGATCACTCATATGGACGTCGATGGAATCAAAACCAGCACGGTGGAACGCCGCCGCCATTTCAACCTGTGAGTTGACACCCTGCTCGCGCAGCACCGCCACTTTCGGGCGCGCGCCTTTAGCAATATAAGGCGCAGCCACGTCTTCATCTGGTGCGAAGCTCAGCTTCACGTTCAGGCCCGGATCGCGATCATGCGTTTTGGCTTCATGCTCTTGGTCGGCGCACTCAGGGTTATCGCGCAGACGCTGCATCTGCCAGGTGGTTTCCGCCCACCAGGTACGCAGCGTGGTGCGGCTTTCGCTGTAGACCGGCTTGTCGCCCTGAGTGATAACAAAACGATCGCCCTGCTCGACGCTGCCCAGATAGTGAGAACAGTCGCCAAGGCCGAATTTCGCCAGCGTTTCCTCGACTGCGGCACGGTCCTCAGCACGAACCTGAATCACAGCGCCCAGCTCTTCGTTGAACAGCGCCGCCAGCGCATCTGTACCCAAGGCGGCAATGTCCACATTCAGGCCGCAGTGGCCCGCGAAGGCCATCTCTGCCAGCGTCACCAGCAGGCCGCCGTCAGAACGGTCGTGGTAGGCCAGAAGCTTGCGATCGGCCACCAGCGCCTGCATGGCGTTGAAGAAGCCAGCCAGTTGTTCTGCACTGCGAACATCGGCAGGCGTGTCGCCCAGTTGGCGATAAACCTGAGCCAGCGCGGTAGCGCCCAGCGCGTTATGCCCAAGACCAAGGTCCACCAGCAGCAGGGCGGTGTCGCCTTTATCAGTGCGCAATTGTGGAGTTACCGTACTGCGCACGTCCTCGACGCGAGCAAACGCGGTGATAACCAGAGAGAGCGGAGAAGTCATTTCGCGCTGCTCGTTGCCTTCCTGCCAGCGGGTTTTCATCGACATAGAGTCTTTGCCGACCGGGATAGTGATCCCCAGCGCCGGACACAGCTCTTCGCCGACGGCTTTCACCGCCGCGTACAGGCCAGCGTCTTCGCCCGGATGGCCAGCAGCGGACATCCAGTTAGCAGAGAGCTTCACGCGTTTCAGGTTGCCAATTTCCACTGCGGCAAGGTTAGTCAGCGCTTCGCCGACGGCCATGCGGCCAGAAGCCGCGAAGTCCAGCAGTGCAATTGGAGCACGCTCGCCCAGCGACATGGCTTCGCCGTGGTAGCTGTCGAGGCTGGCGGTAGTGACAGCGCAGTCAGCAACCGGGATCTGCCACGGGCCAACCATCTGGTCACGAGCCACCATGCCGGTCACCGTACGGTCGCCGATGGTGATGAGGAAGGTTTTTTCCGCCACGGCTGGTAAATGCATTACGCGCTTTACGGCTTCCGTCAGCTGAATGTTTGCCGCATTTAGGCTGTCGCCCTTGGCTTTCAAGGTGGTGACGTCGCGGGTCATTTTCGGCGTTTTGCCTAACAGCACGTCAAGCGGCATGTCGATTGGCTGATTGTTGAAATGGCTGTCTTCCAGAGACAGGTGCATCTCTTCAGTGGCTTCCCCAATCACGGCATAAGGCGCGCGCTCGCGCTTACAGATAGCGTCGAACTGCTCAAGCTGGGCCGGAGAGACTGCCAGCACGTAGCGCTCTTGGGATTCGTTACACCAGACTTCCAGCGGGCTCATGCCCGGTTCGTCATTGAGAATATCGCGCAGTTGGAAGCGACCGCCGCGATTGCCGTCGCTCACCAGCTCAGGCATGGCGTTGGATAAACCGCCCGCGCCGACGTCGTGGATGAACAAAATTGGGTTAGCTTCGCCCAGCTGCCAGCAGCGGTCGATCACTTCCTGACAGCGGCGTTCCATCTCTGGGTTATCACGCTGTACGGAAGCAAAATCCAGATCCGCATCAGACTGGCCAGAAGCCATAGAGGACGCAGCGCCGCCGCCCAGACCGATATTCATCGCCGGGCCGCCCAGCACAATCAGCTTAGCGCCGACGGTGATTTCGCCTTTTTGCACGTGGTCAGCGCGGATGTTGCCGATCCCGCCCGCCAGCATGATGGGCTTGTGGTAGCCGCGCAGCTCAGGGCCGTTGTGGCTGTTGACGTTTTCTTCATAAGTACGGAAGTAGCCGACCAGCGCCGGACGACCAAATTCATTGTTGAAGGCCGCGCCGCCCAGTGGGCCGTCGGTCATGATATCCAGCGCGGTAACGATGCGATCTGGCTTGCCGAAGTTCTCTTCCCACGGCTGTTCAAAGCCCGGAATGCGCAGGTTGGAAACCGAAAAGCCCACCAGACCGGCTTTCGGCTTAGCGCCGCGACCAGTGGCGCCCTCATCGCGGATTTCGCCGCCGGAGCCAGTCGCCGCGCCCGGCCAAGGAGAGATGGCCGTTGGGTGGTTGTGGGTTTCCACTTTCATCAGGATATGAGCCTGTTCCTGATGGAAATCGTACAGGCCGTCTTTAGCGTTAGCGTAGAAGCGCCCTACCTGCGAACCTTCCATCACGGCGGCGTTATCTTTATAAGCCGAAAGCACGTGATCTGGCGTGTGTTCGAAGGTGTTTTTAATCATTTTGAACAGTGACTTAGGCTGTTCCTGACCGTCGATAATCCAGTCGGCGTTGAAGATCTTGTGGCGGCAGTGCTCGGAGTTAGCCTGCGCAAACATGTACAGCTCAACATCAGTCGGGTTGCGCCCCAACGACGTGAAAGCGCTCATCAGATAGTCGATTTCGTCCTGTGCCAGCGCCAAACCCAGCTTGGTATTGGCGGCTTCTAAGGCAGAACGGCCTTCGCCGAGAATATCCACGGACTGCACCGGTGCAGGCTGGTGCTGAGCGAACAGCGCTTCGGCATCTTCAAAACGGTCAAAAAGGGTTTCCATCATACGGTCATGCAGCAGGGCACCCAGTTGACGCCACTGCTCGTCGGTCAGGCTTGGTGCCTGCACGTAGAACGCCAGACCGCGCTCAAGGCGCAATACCTGAGACAAACCGCAGTTGTGCGCAATGTCGGTGGCTTTGGAAGACCAGGGAGAGATAGTGCCCGGGCGCGGCGTGACCAGCAGCAGGCGGCCAGCAGGAGCATGTTCAGCGAGAGAAGGACCGTACTTGAGGAGGCGTTGTAACTTGGTTTGTTCGTCCGAATTCAGCGGCGCGCTGACGTCAGCAAAGTGTACATATTCGGCATAGATATCACTGACGGGGAGATGAGCATCCTGACAGCGGGACAATAACTTATTAATACGAAAAGCCGACAAAGCGGGCGAACCACGCAGTATTTCCATAATCACAGATCTCTCGTCTTCGAAGCAACTGACCGTAGTGCTTCATTGGGCGCAACAGGGGGAAAACGCGGGCTATTATAAAGAAAGCCGGAGCCTGACGAAACCGTTTGCGTAGTGAATATTGATATATTCACTAACACCTACCTTATCCATGGATATTATGAATAAAGTTGCAGGCTGTCGTTTTGTTGAGCAAAATGCGTCGGCACTGGGAATATAACCATAGTAAGTAGAGAGCATAAGCTCAAAAAAATAATAGCGCCGCAGAGAGATAACTATTTGACGCGCATAAAATTAAATTACTTTCTAGTGGGTCTCGCAGCGTTGCTGATGGCGTTGGCTTTATGGCCGACCGTGCCGTGGCATCGTGGCGAAGGTGACCAACTAGAACAGATAAAGTCTCGCGGAGAGCTGCGCGTAACGACGCTAAATTCTCCGCTGACTTTTTTCAACAGCCCAGACGGAAACCTCGGATTCGACTACGAACTGGCGAAACGCTTTGCCGACTATCTTGGTGTGACGCTTGTCATGTCACCTCATAATAATGTCAACGCGATGTTCAATGATCTGGACAGCAATCGGGCCGACCTGATTGCCTCCGGTCTGATTTACAATGTCGAGCGTCTGAATGCGTATCGCACCGGGCCTGAATACTATTCGGTATCACAACAATTGTTGTATCGCCAGGGTTCCGCACGTCCGAAAACTTTCGACGATGTGAAAGGGTCCCTGACCGTCTCCGCCGGCACCGCCCATGTCGCCACCTTGCAAACCGCGCAAAAAAAGTTCCCGGACCTGACCTGGACCGAAACCGATAAGCTGTCACCTCGCGATCTGCTACAACAGGTGGCCGACGGTAAACTCGCCTATACCATGGGCGACTCCGTGACCGTGGCGCTGATGCAGCGCGTCTACCCGCGTCTGGCCGTGGCTTTTAACGTCACCGCCGACGAACCGGTCACCTGGTATTTCAGCAAGAAAACCGACGACGACAGCCTGTACGCCGCCATGCTGGACTTCTTCAGCCAAATTTCTGAAGACGGCACGCTGGAGAAGCTAGAGGAGAAGTATCTCGGCCACGTTGGCGAGTTTGACTATGTGGATACCCGCACCTTCCTCAAAGCCATAGACACCACCCTGCCCGCGCTGCAGCCGCTGTTTGAGAAATACGCCGGAGACATTGACTGGCGCCTGCTGGCGGCCATCTCTTATCAGGAGTCGCATTGGGATCCGCAGGCCAAATCGCCGACCGGGGTGCGCGGCATGATGATGCTGACCCGCGCCACAGCATCGGGGCTGGACGTCGATGACCGAACCGACGCCGAACAAAGCATTCAGGGCGGCGCGCTCTATCTCTCACGCCTGATGGACAAGATGCCCACCAGCATTCCGCAGGATGAGCGCATTTGGTTCGCTCTGGCGGCTTACAATATGGGGTATGGGCACATGCTCGATGCCCGTAAGCTGACGGCGGATCAGAAAGGTAATCCGGATAGCTGGCTGGACGTCAAACAGCGCCTGCCGATGCTCAATCAGAAGCGCTACTTCTCCCGCACCACCTATGGGTATGCCAGGGGCACGCAAGCTTATAATTATGTTGAGAATATCCGTCGCTATCAGATCAGTCTGGTGGGGTATTTGATGGAGAAAGAGAAGAAACAAGCGCAGCAGGCGGCGTTGCAGGCTCAACTGGGTGCTGGTTATCCCGCCGTTGAAGCTACACAGGTGCTCGCCGCTGCGCCGTGATTTAGCTTAAATCGGTAGCGTCACTCTGGGCGGCGCGCTGCGCCTGCTTCAACGCCTTTTTCTGGCTGCGCCGCCAACGGAAGAACGCGCTGAGCATGGCCGAACATTCGTCCGCCAACACGCCCGCCTCAATTTGCACCTGATGATTCATACCCGGATGGCCCAGCACGTCTAACAGTGAGCCCGCCGCGCCGGTTTTAAGATCAGTCGCGCCATACACCACGCGGCGAATGCGGCTGTGGATCATCGCCCCGGCGCACATCACGCAGGGTTCAAGCGTCACATACAGCGTGGCGTCCAACAGGCGATAGTTTTGCACCTTCTGCCCACCCTCTCTCAGCGCCATGATCTCGGCGTGAGCCGTAGGATCGTGATGGCCAATCGATCGGTTCCAGCCTTCGCCAATGACCTGATTGTCCAGCACCAGCACGGCGCCCACCGGCACTTCCCCCTCGTCCTGCGCCTTAAGGGCCAGATTCAACGCGTAGCGCATCCAATCTTCATCGCTGAATTGCTCAGTCACTCTTACCTCTATTACTTTTATCCGGCCGCCATTATAGCGTTCTCACTAACTCTACCCAACCATTGCGGGCACTGCGCGGGAATTGATATTTAAGAAGGGAAATTCAGAGAGGGAAAAGCATCGGGCCGGTTTATCCGGCCCGACATGTAACACCGCTATTCGAGCTGCTGAAGCTCGCCCTGTTTGCTGACTCTGAAGCGATGCTCGCAGAAGAACAGCAGCGGGTTGTCCTGCTTGCTGTCACTGTAACCACTGTAGAGTTTCAGCGGAGAGCCGATGCGTTGCTCGAGCTGCACCACCTTCTCTTCCCCCAAACAGCGCAGCGGCAGTAACCAACCGCCTTTGCCGCGCGCCATGCGGCTGCCGACTAAACGGATACGCGGCAAGAAAGGAGAAGCGTTATACACCTGTTGCACCAGATTTTCCGGTGAACCGGTGATTAACCACACTTCGGCGTCGTGCTTTTCAATGTACTCACGCAGTCGTCGCTGCACCACCGGGAACGCTACCACCTTCTGGCGGAACCAGTTCACAAAGCGCAGTTCGAGGTCTTTCAGGTGCGCCTCGCTGTGCCCGAAGGTGATTGACCACAGCAACAGACTCATCGGCCAGCGCGCGGCGCGACCGTGAATCAACATGCCTAAACCGACCACAGGTAACAGCGGCGCCACTAACAACAGGTTTTGCGGCATCCGCCACAGCAGGAAGCGCATAAATGAGCCAAACATGTCCTGCTGGTGCAGCGTGCCATCCAAATCAAAAAATACTACTCGCCGATCCGCCTTCGCGCCCAATGCGTTACTCCTCGGGATCGTTGAACCCCATCATCCAGGTGAAAATAAATCCGGCTAATACGGTAATCAATATCCCAGCGAGGTACAACACCACTTTTCCCGACACAATGGTCAGCGCCAGTGGCAAACCTGAGATACCGAAAGTGATCACCGTCGCCACTTTCCAATAACAGATTAGCGCACCGCCGACCGCTCCGCCCAAACATGCGCCGATAAAAGGTCGGCCCAGAGGCAGAGTCACGCCGAAAATCAGCGGCTCGCCGATGCCCAAAATACCGACAGGCAGAGCACCTTTAATCACTTTTTTCAGCCGTGCGTTGCGCGTTTTCATATAAACGGCGATGGCCGCGCCCACCTGCCCGACGCCCGCCATGGCTAAAATCGGCAGCAGCGGGTTGGAGCCGTGGGCCTGAATCAGCTCCACGTGGATCGGCACCAGACCCTGATGCAGCCCAGAAAGCACCAGTGGCAGGAAGGTTCCGGCGAGAATTGCGCCAACCACCAGGCCGCCCTTATCGATCGCCATATTCACGCCGTGCGCGATGGCGTCGGAGATAACCCCGCCCAGCGGCTGGAGGATCACAATCGCCAGCGTGGCAGTGACCAAGGTGGTGATCAGCGGATTGAGGATCAGCTCGACCGACTCCGGCAGCCATTGGCGCAGCCGCTTTTCCAGCCAGCACATCAGCGCGACCACGAAGAGTACCGCGATCACCCCGCCGCGCCCCGGCTGGAGCGCTTCGCCAAACAGGGTAATTTGCGCCAACGCCGGGCTGGAAAGAATTCCCGCCATCACGCCGCCCATGGCCTGTGAGCCACCAAACACTCGCGCCGCGTTAACCCCCACCAGAATGTTCATGATGGCGAAAATCGCCCCGCCGAAGATCCCCAGCAGCCCCAGAATATTGGGATAATCCAGCGCCAGAGAGCCAGCAATGTCCGGCCGCTTGAGCAAGTTGATAATGCCCATGATCAGGCCGGAAGCTATAAACGCCGGGATAAGAGGAATGAAAACGTTGGCGAGTTGGCGCAAAGCGCCGCTCATCGGCGCCGAGTATTTCGACTTGGCATTGGCTTTGTTTCGCGCAATCAGGTCCTGCGCGGCGGCCGGGGCTGGCGCGCCTGAGAGCAGCTCACGCATGGCATCCACCACCTTCGCGGCCGCGCCGGGGCCGACCACGAACTGATGCTGTTCGCCCTGCTTAATGTAGCCCTTCACGCCTTCGAGGGTCTGAATGCCTTTTAAATCAAGTAGCTGCTCGTCGTGAACTTCAACCCGGACTCGCGTCATGCAGTTTTCGAGTTTACTGATATTGCTCTCGCCACCTACGTGCTGCAGGATTTGCGTTGCCAGCAGCTGCGTTTTGTCCATTGCCGTCGCCATACCCTTCCCCCAATCCGCCTTAAAGCCTTAGCCCGCGAGCGCCGCGCGCAGGAATCCGTGGTGCGCCGTCAGCCGCTGAATGGCTTCTTGGGCACTGATATTTGCCAAAATCATCAGAATCGCCGGTTTCACTTCAAACTCAGTTTGCGTGAGTGCCGCCTCGGCATCGGCCCGCGCGGCGCCCGTGGCTTCCACCACGATGCGGCAGGCTCTGTCCACCAGCTTGACGTTGGTGGCCTTCACGTCGACCATCAGGTTTTGATAAACCTTGCCGTTTTTCACCATAGCGCCGGTGGAAATCATATTCAGCACCAGCTTCTGCGCGGTGCCGGACTTCAAACGCGTCGAGCCAGTTAGCGCCTCAGGGCCAACCACGGGAGAAATCGCTACCTGCGCCTCGTGGGCTATTGGCGAGTCCGGGTTGCAGGAGATAGCCACCGTGGCGCAGCCCAGCTCCCTTGCATAGCGCAGCGCGCCGATGACATAAGGCGTGCGCCCGGAAGCCGCCAGCCCCACCACGGTGTCCGCCGGGGTAATTTGCAGGTTTTTCAGGTCGGTGACGCCCAGCTCTTCGCTATCCTCCGCCCCTTCGACGGCTTTGAGTAACGCCCCCGGCCCGCCGGCAATCAGCCCGACGACTAAGCCATGAGGCACGCCAAAGGTCGGTGGACACTCGGAGGCGTCGAGCACGCCGAGACGCCCGCTGGTGCCCGCGCCGAGATAAATCAGACGACCTCCGGCTTTAAAGGAGGCGGCGGCCATATCCACGGCCTGCGCGACCTCTGGCAGCACGGCGCGAATGGCTTCCGGCACTTTGCTGTCTTCGTGATTGAAGCTGGCGACCATCTCCAGCGTGGTCATTTCATCAAGGTTCATGGTGGCCGGATTGCGGCTTTCTGAGACGAGTGATCCTAGGTTCATTGATTGACTCCTGAATTTTTAATTCAAAATATTAATTCATATTTGAATATTTTATTCTTAAAGGCGAGGGAATTTTGCTACCTTAGATAAGATAATGTTCAATTCGTGATGTGCGTAGGTGCTAAGGGAAGGTCCGACAATGAGCAGTATGATCCGAATTCGTCAGCTCTACCCCACGCTGGCGCAGAATGACCGCAAGCTGGCCGACTTCCTGCTGCAACAGCCGGAGAAGGCGCGGCACCTTAGCTCGCAGAAGCTGGCAGAGATGGCCGGTGTCAGCCAGTCCGGGGTGGTGAAATTCGCCCAGAAGCTAGGCTACAAGGGCTTTCCCGCTTTAAAGCTGGCGCTCAGTGAAGCCCTCTCTTCGCCGCAGAATGAAGTGGCGGTCACCGTGCATAATCAGATTGTCAGCACAGACCGTCTCCAGACCGTCGGCGAAAAGCTGCTAGCTGAAAAGTACGCCGCGCTGCGCGCTACGCTGGATATCAACAATGAACAGCGTCTCCAGCAGGCGTTATCGATGCTGACCCATGCACGCAAAATCGTGCTCACCGGCATTGGCGCGTCGGGGCTGGTAGCCAAAGATCTGGCCTATAAGCTATTGAAAATTGGACTGACGGCGATTGCCGAGTCTGACACCCACGTGCTGCTGGCGACGGTTCAGGCGCTGTCGAAAGACGATTTGTTGCTGGCTATCTCCTTCAGCGGCGAGCGCCGGGAAATCAATCTGGCGGCAGATGTCGCCCGCAAAAGTGGCGCGCAGGTGCTGGCCCTCACCGGCTTTTCTCCCAATACGCTACAGCAGCAGGCTTCCCACTGCCTGTACACCGTGGCGGAGCTTCCGGCCACTCGCGGTGCAGCCATCTCCTCGACCACCGCGCAGTATTCCCTGACGGATATTCTGTTTATGGCCTTGATTCAGCAAGATAGCGAACGAGCGCCGGAGCGGATTAAGCACAGCGAGGAGCTGGTGAAGAAGCTGGTTTGATCGGGATCATTCCACAGCGCGATTGTCATTTCGGCAGGCTCTCGGACAGGTCAAATCTGCTATACTGCGCGACTTCATCATTACTGACGCGAGAGAGATCATGGCCCTGCTTATCACACACAAATGCATTAACTGCGACATGTGCGAGCCGGAATGCCCGAATCAAGCGATCTCGATGGGTGAGGAAATTTACCAAATTGACAGCGATCGCTGCACGGAGTGTGTCGGTCATTATGATAAACCCACCTGTCAAAGCGTGTGCCCTATCGATAACACCATCATTGTGGATGCGCTGCATACTGAAACCAACGAGCAGCTGTGGGACAAGTTTGTTCTGCTGCATCACGCCGCGCAGCTGTAAGGCTGGCGGCGCGAAGCGCACTGTTTTCAGCTTTCGATAATCACCGTGGCACAGGCATAGCGACGCTCATCGGCCAGCGTCACGTGCACGGATTTAACCCCCAGCTCTAACGCCATTTCCGCCGCGCGCTCGTGGAACACCAGCCCCGGCTTGCCCAATGGGTCATTAACCACCTCGAACTGCTCAAACGCCAGCCCATTGCGGATGCCGGTGCCCAGCGCTTTGGCAGCGGCTTCTTTCACCGCAAAGCGTTTGGCGAGAAAGCGCACCGGCTGTTGGTGATTCTGATACAGTGCCCACTCATTGGCGCACAGTATCCGTTTCGCAAGCCGATCTCCGCTTCTCTCCACCACGGCTTCAATACGGGTGATTTCGACAATGTCGGTGCCCAGTCCAAGAATAGCCATTAACGGCGTGCTTCCCGCATCAGGATTTTCATCTCGCGCACCGCGCTCGCTAAACCGTCAATCACTGCCTGCCCGATGATTGCATGGCCGATGTTCAGCTCGTGCATCTCAGGCAGCGCGGCGATAGGCAGCACGTTGTGGTAGGTCAAGCCATGGCCGGCATTCACTTTCAGCCCTTTGCTGGCGGCATAGGTGGCGCCTTTCTTGATGCGCTCAAGCTCGGCAAGGCGCTCGATATCAGTTTTGGCATCAGCATAAGCGCCGGTGTGGATTTCGATATAAGGCGCGCCAACGGCAACCGCGGCGTCGATTTGGCGGAAGTCAGCATCAATAAACAGAGACACCAAAATACCGGCTTCAGACAGGCGGGAGACGGCGACGGTCATTTTGTCGATTTGCCCCGCAACGTCCAGACCGCCCTCGGTGGTGACTTCTTCGCGCTTTTCCGGCACCAGGCAGCAGAAGTGCGGCTGAGTTTCGCAGGCGATGCCGATCATTTCGTCGGTCACCGCCATCTCGAGATTCATGCGAGTCTGGATGGTCTGGCGCAGCAAACGCACATCGCGGTCGGTAATGTGGCGACGGTCTTCACGCAGATGCACAGTAATACCGTCAGCGCCCGCCTGCTCGGCAATAAACGCGGCCTGAACCGGATCAGGATAGGCCGTGCCACGCGCGTTACGCAGCGTGGCGATGTGATCGATATTAATGCCTAACAGCAGTTCAGCCATGACAACTCCAGTAAATAGGTTAAAGAGTTCGCAAAAGGATCGGATTGATACTGACGGTTTTCCCGCTAATTGGCGCAGTTTACACCCGTATAAGGCGTGACGGGTACCCCAGCGGGCAATTTATTCGGCGGGTGATTCAGGAGTGGCAGTGGGCTTTTTAACTAAAAACTGGCGGAATAGCTCGCGGCTTTTCAACGGCTTACCGCCAAGATAGGGTTTCAGCGCCATGCGCGTAAAACGTTTGGCGGCGCGCAGTGTGGCGACGTCCGGGAATTCACGATTCGCCAAGGCTTTGAGGTCGCGGCCGGTGAAGCTCAGGTTGTCGACCACCAGACTGGCGATAAAGCCTTTTTCTTCACGATAGCGATAGGTCATGGTGTCACTCACTTCCTCGCCGCTACCGGCGCAGTGAAGAAAATCAACGCCATAGCCGAGGTTGTGCAGCAAAGCTAGCTCGAACTGGCGCAGCGACTGTTCCGGAGAGCCGGTGGCTCCCGCCAGATTTTGCAGGCAGTTGAGATAGTCGAAAAATAGCGAGGAGTAGTTAGTTTCTTGCTCGAGAACGCGTGCCACCAGTTCATTGACGTACAGGCCGCTATACAGCATCAAACCAGAGAGAGGGAGTGCGAGGGAAACTGGCTCAGCGTTGCGCAGTGTTTTGACTTCTCCCCGGCCGCTCCAGCGAACCAATAAAGGTGTAAAAGGCTGCAAGCAGCCTTTTAAGTTTGAGCGACGTCCGCGCGCACCCTTTGCCAGAATGCGCACGCGCCCCTGTCCTTCAGTGAAGAGATCCAGCATCAGGCTGGTTTCACTGTAAGGTCGCCCATGTAAAACAAATGCGCGTTGCCAGCCTTCCATAGGCGGGGACCTTATAAGTCGTCTACATAACCCAAGCTGCGCAGCGCACGTTCGTCATCTGCCCAACCGGATTTAACCTTGACCCACAGCTCAAGGTGAACTTTCGCTTCGAACATGTTTTCCATGTCCTGACGCGCTTCAATACCAATGGTTTTGATTTTTGAGCCTTTGTTGCCGATGACCATTTTCTTCTGGCCTTCGCGCTCAACTAAAATCAAGCCATTGATGTCATAACCGCCGCGCTCGTTAGTGACAAAGCGTTCAATTTCAACGGTTACCGAGTAAGGAAGCTCTTCACCCAAGAAACGCATCAGCTTTTCACGGATGATTTCTGACGCCATAAAGCGCTGCGAACGGTCAGTAATGTAATCTTCAGGGAAGTGATGAATCGCTTCCGGCAGACGCTTACGCACGATGCTGGCGATAGTATCAACGTTGATACCTTTCTCGGCAGACATTGGCACGATGTCGATGAAGTTCATCTGCTCGCTGAGGAACTGCAAGTGTGGCAGCAGCTTGGACTTGTCGGTCACGTTGTCGATTTTATTGATAGCCAGCAAGACAGGTGACTTCAGATCACGCAGCTTGTTCACCACCATTTCGTCGTCCGGCGTCCAGTGGGTGCCTTCAACCACGAAAATAACCAATTCAACATCACCGATTGAGCTGCTCGCAGCACGGTTCATCAGGCGGTTAATGGCCCGTTTTTCTTCAATATGTAACCCAGGGGTGTCAACGTAGATAGCCTGATAAGGCCCTTCAGTATGGATGCCCATAATACGATGACGGGTAGTTTGTGGTTTGCGTGAAGTAATGGAGATCTTCTGCCCCAATAATTCATTCAACAAAGTAGATTTGCCAACGTTAGGTCGGCCTACGATGGCGACAAAGCCACAGTAATTTTTTTCTTCGCTCATTCAAGCTCCAGCTGTATCAGCGCTTGTTCCGCTGCCGCCTGCTCGGCTTTTCTGCGACTTGAACCGGTTCCTACAACCGGCTGGCTCAAGCCACTGACCTGGCAGTGGATGGTAAACTCCTGATCGTGTGCTTCACCGCGAACCTGCACAACCAGATAAGAAGGCAATGGCAGATGGCGACCTTGTAAAAACTCCTGCAAACGGGTTTTTGGGTCTTTCTGCTTATCACCGGGACTGATTTCGTCAAGACGACTACGGTACCAGTCAAGAATCAATCTTTCGACATTCTGGATATCACTGTCCAAGAACACGCCGCCGATGAGTGCCTCCACCGTATCCGCGAGAATAGACTCGCGGCGGAAACCACCACTTTTCAATTCTCCCGGCCCTAAACGCAAGCACTCGCCGAGATCAAATTCACGCGCCATTTCTGCCAATGTATTTCCGCGAACCAAAGTGGCACGCATGCGACTCATATCGCCTTCATCAACGCGAGGAAAACGATGATAAAGAGCGTTGGCGATAACAAAACTAAGGATTGAGTCACCCAGGAATTCTAAACGCTCGTTATGTTTGCTGCTGGCGCTGCGGTGAGTCAGTGCCTGCAATAAGAGCTCCTGCTGTTGAAAAGTGTAGCCCAGCTTTCGCTGTAGCCTGTTTATTACGATGGGATTCATGAGTTACCAATAGATCAAGAATGCGTCAAAAACTTCAGCATACGGAACAGGCCTGCTTCGCCTTAAGCCAATCCAAAGCTGTTTCGTTTGCAGTGGCTCCCTCTATTCTTTTTAAATCTCGTCATTTAATGACCCGTTTAAAAATCGGGGAGCCAACTTTTATCGCTCGAAAGTGTATTCTACAACGTGTGGAAATATATTGCTGCGGAAATAGACCGCAACGAATTAATGAATTCCACCGATGCGGCTCAGGCGAACACCTGTTGGCCACTCACCTTCCTGCTTTTTAAAACTCATCCAGATACCCGAGGCACGGCCCACCAGATTTTTCTCTGGTACAAAGCCCCAATAACGGCTGTCTGCGCTATTGTCGCGGTTATCACCCATCATGAAATAATGACCGGCAGGAACCACCCAAGTCCCCATAGGCTGGCCCGGTTGCTGATAATAAGCACCCAGTTGGTCACGCGCGCCAGGCACGGTCAGAATATTATGGGTCACATTGCCCAAGGTTTCCTGACGTGCTAACAGGCGAATACCGTCTTGAGGCACATTCTCAGTCGGAGGAATTTCAAAGAAGCCGCTGGTGGCTTCACTGCCGCTAGCCTGACCGAAAGTCTGAACGAAGCTGCTCGCTTTACCTTCATCATAAGTCACAGCCAGCGCGGTGCTGCAATTCTGTCCACTATTACAAGCAGGCTGAACAGTAACCTGTTTGCTGAATGGATCATAAGTCACGCGATCGCCCGGCAGGCCTACTAAACGTTTGATGTAATCCACACTTGGATTTAATGGGTATTTGAATACCACGACATCACCGCGTTTTGGCTCGCCGGTTGGGATCAGTTTGGTCTGAGTAATAGGATCTTTCAGGCCATAAGCGTATTTTTCAACCACGATGAAATCGCCGATTAACAGCGTTGGCATCATTGAGCCTGACGGAATTTGGAAAGGTTCATAAATGAATGAACGCACCACAAATACCACCAGAAGTACAGGGAAAACAGAGGCGCAGGTTTCCACCCAGCCCGGCTGTTTTGCTGCTTTGCTCAGCGTCTTCTCATCGATGGCGCCAGCAGTTTCTACCTTGAGAGCGGCAATCTTTGCCCGGCGAGCCGGGGCAAGTTTGAAACGATCAAGACACCAGATAATCCCCGATACCAGCGTTGCAATCGCCAGAATCAAGGCAAACATGTTAGCCATGCATACTCCTACCGCTCATTGGGGGCTTATTTGCCGTCTTTACCAACATGGAGAATCGCCAGGAATGCTTCCTGAGGTAACTCAACGTTACCTACTTGTTTCATGCGCTTCTTACCATCTTTCTGTTTCTGTAGCAGTTTCTTCTTACGGCTAACGTCACCGCCATAGCACTTAGCCAAGACGTTTTTACGCAGCTGTTTTACGGTTGAACGCGCAATGATGTGGGCACCAATCGCGGCCTGAATCGCAATGTCGAACTGCTGACGCGGGATAAGCTCTTGCATCTTTTCAACCAGCTGACGACCACGGAACTGTGAGTTACCACGGTGAGTGATCAGCGCCAGCGCATCCACGCGATCGCCGTTGATTAACACATCAACGCGCACCATGTCAGACGCCTGGAAACGTTTAAAGTTGTAGTCCAGTGAAGCATAGCCGCGAGAGGTTGATTTCAGACGGTCGAAGAAGTCGAGAACCACTTCCGCCATCGGAATTTCATAGGTCAGTGCAACCTGATTGCCGTGATAAACCATGTTGGTCTGCACGCCACGCTTTTCAATACACAGGGTGATCACGCTGCCCAGATACTCTTGCGGCATCAGCATGTGACACTCAGCAATCGGCTCACGCAGTTCTTGAATGTTGTTCAGCGCCGGCAGTTTTGACGGGCTATCGACATAAATCACTTCGCCGCCGGTGGTTTCTACTTCGTAGACCACCGTTGGTGCCGTGGTGATCAGGTCCAGATCGTATTCACGCTCCAGACGCTCTTGAATGATCTCCATGTGCAGCAAACCAAGGAAGCCACAGCGGAAGCCGAAGCCCAGCGCGGTAGAGCTTTCTGGCTCATAGAACAGTGAGGCGTCATTCAGGCTAAGTTTGCCCAAAGCGTCGCGGAAGTTTTCATAGTCGTCGGAACTAACCGGGAACAGACCCGCGTAAACCTGTGGTTTAACCTTCTTAAAGCCTGGAAGCGCTTTATCAGCAGGATTACGTGACAGCGTCAGGGTATCGCCAACCGGCGCGCCGAGGATGTCTTTGATGGCGCAAACCAACCAGCCAACTTCCCCGCAACCCAGTGAGTCACGGTCAACGCGTTTTGGTGTAAAAATACCCAGACGGTCGGCGTTATACACCTGTCCGGTACTCATCACTTTAATTTTGTCACCCTTTCTCAGGGTACCGTTTTTGATTCGAATCAGGGACACAACGCCCAGATAGTTATCGAACCATGAGTCGATGATCAGCGCCTGCAGAGGAGCGTCTGGATCACCTTCCGGCGGCGGAATATCACGCACTAAGCGCTCCAGCACTTCTGGAACACCCAAGCCGGTTTTTGCCGAGCAGCGCACAGCATCTGTGGCATCAATGCCCACGATATCTTCGATCTCTTGAGCAGCACGCTCAGGATCCGCAGCTGGCAGGTCGATTTTGTTCAGAACCGGAACCACTTCCAGATCCATTTCCATCGCCGTGTAGCAGTTCGCCAGCGTCTGGGCTTCTACGCCCTGCCCGGCATCAACCACCAGCAATGCGCCTTCACAGGCAGCAAGGGAGCGGGATACTTCGTAGGAGAAGTCAACGTGCCCTGGGGTATCGATGAAGTTCAGGTGGTAGGTTTCGCCATCCTGAGCTTTGTAATCGAGGGTGACGCTTTGCGCTTTGATGGTGATCCCGCGCTCGCGTTCCAGGTCCATTGAGTCAAGAACTTGCGCTTCCATTTCACGATCTGACAGGCCACCGCAGATTTGAATAATACGATCGGACAGCGTCGACTTACCGTGGTCAATATGAGCGATGATGGAAAAGTTTCTTATGTTCTTCATTATAAAGAGTTTCTACCTTGGTATTTCTGAATCATTCGCCATAAAAACACAGCGACGGTTTGTAAGTTGGCTGTCTTTCGCCTGAGTCGCAGCATTCTACATGTCAGGGGCCTGAAAACCTAGTCTCACCGCCACGGAACTCTGGATTATGCACTGATTCCTGTCAGCAAATCCCCCCGTAAATGCAATAAGTTGTAAGCAGTTAGCGAACTGACTCAAATAACCATTTTTCATAGCCACTGGGAGGGTGGGACTTTAGGAAAATGCTCATATACTCACCAGCGTAAAAGCCTTTAAATAACTGTTATAAAAGAATTTATTAGCATTTTATTTTTCACTTTTTTAACTTTTTTGCTTTATTTTTCAATCCGGTTACTAAGGTTAGCATCATGATCAATGAAGGGCGTTTGCTAAGTCAGCATGGCTTTGCCAGAGTCAATTCCTGGATCACCATGGTTCTCGCCACATTATTAATCGTTGGCGGCGCAGTCCAGGTGGTATTTTTGCTTGCTCTGGGAAAGTCAAGCGACGGCGGATTGTATGTCATCACCCTCACGGCGATTTTCAGTATCGCCTTGGGCATCGCTATATTTATTTTCCGGCATATTCTTAAGCCGAAACAAACCTATCAACTGCATGAAAATGGAATTCTGGCGATTAATGAACGGGAGCACAAAAACCGTTTTATTCCCTTCGAAAGAATCACTGAGATATATAGATTCCGAACCGGCAAGTACTCCAGAAAAATACTTAATACTATGGCTTTCCGCGAAGGCAATAGTACTCATTGGCATAAAATAACGCCCAATATTGCTCATGCCGAAAGACTGGTTGAAGTGATCAAAAATGAGCAATTGATGACTAAAGGCCCGCAGGCTCTGAATATTCTGGCCAATGACGGCAGCGTGGTTTTCACTTATCACGCAGCGGCCAGATGCGGCATTCGTCACTTATTTGCTAATAATCTCATGGGGTTAAATGAGAAGAAATTGCGGCTAAGTGCGCGTTTCCTCACTTCTGACGATGGAATTTGTATCCCGGTTGAAGAGATTCAATATATCAGCGGCGGCTCGAACAGCCAGATGATCCACCTGATGGACGGTAACCGCCGCATTCTTTTCTCAGTGTTATATACATCGCTGTTTAACGCCGACCTGTTCATCGCGCTAATTGAACATATGATCCAGAATCGAATTCCGATCCGCAATTAGCATTAACAGGCTGAAGCCTGACAGAAGAGTTAGAAACAAAAATCGCCGCCCTTGGGCAGCGATTTTTTTTATTCTTTAGCTTCGAATCAAGCCGAGATTATGGCGCGATATGCGCGTTGTCGGTCTGGAAGCGGAATGCATCTGGCGGTAAGCCAATCTGCAAAATAACCGGCTGATACCCAGCCTGCTTCTCAAGGCTGGTCGCTAACGCGCGGGCCAGCAGAAAACCAGCAACGCCGCCAGTCACCGCGCCTACTACCGAGTAAAGATCACTTTGTGTAAGCCACTGCAACAACCCGCCACCGAGAATAACGCCCAGTAAAGGCGTCATATAGACCAGAAGCGCGGAGCGAATCAAGTTACCTTCGGTAATACCCAGCTCGACTTTCTGCCCCGGCTGGAGCTGTTCGGCAATATGTACTTGTAGATTATGTTCTGTTTGCGGGCCTAGCTCATTGAGCACGCGCGCACCGCAACCAGAGCGTGAATGGCAGCTGCTACAACCTGCCTGCGTTTCACAACGCAGCTTAGCGATACCGTCCTGCCACGAAACTACTGTGGCCCATTCTTTCAACATATCAAGTACCTAACCTTTTAGGGTGTCGCGAACACGATGCTATCGGCAATGCGTTTCGCTGTTGCAGGTGGTAATTCACCTACGACCGTAATTTCATTAGCGTTACGGACTTCTGTCTGCACCGTGCGACGCCCCTGTCGGACAAGCTGCTCTGAAGGGCCGCTGGTGGTGGCATTAACGTTAACTGAGAAACTGAAAAGCCCGTCGGAATATAAGCGTGATTCTACCGCGACAGGGACATTTGGCAAGTTTCTGCGGCTACGGGCGACTTCTTTCACACCGTCAGGTAACCATTTTGGCTGCCAGGTAAAAGTAGCTTTTTCGCCCTCCGGCACGGAGAGAACCGGCGGCAAGGTCGCTTTTTCCAGCCCGGTGAGTGCCCCTTTGACTTCATCATCATCCACAAAGGAGATCACGCGGAACTGCTCTAAGGTTTCACCATCCCGATCCAGAAGATCGACGCGCAGCGGCAGCTTAGTCTCTTCATCAACCCAGATAACATAGCTAAAGCGCGTGCCATCACGGGACACCACGCGAACCACCTGACTTAAGCGATCGACAGCGCGACCACGGCCAACGGGGATAAAATCGTAGTATTTCGCCAGGCGAGAAAAATCACTGAACACCACGGTCGGCAGTGAATCAACGATATGGTCACCGTCGAGGGTAAAAGGCTGAAGCCCGGTCTCGAAGTAACTGATCTCTTTGCCACGTTGAACGATTTCGCGCCGAGGACCGTCCATCAGGACGAGCTGTGCGAGAGGGATATGATCGGAGATAGCATGACGATAGCGATAGGAATCAATTCCCTGCTTCGTGATGCTAATGAAGGCGATTTCATAATTTAGTGACTGGCTCGCCTTGCTCATCTCTTGCAATAACGCCTCGGAAGTAGGTTCTGCCGAGGCGATTGCAGGAGTTAACAGGCTACCGGTCAGTAAACAAACGGCAAACCAAATTTGCTTCATTACTGCGTTTGCATTCCTAAAGACTGAGTTCCGGGTACTTGAACCGCTGCCTGTTGAGGCGTGGCAGTTTCCAACTGAAGTTGATCAGAATGCAATCTACGTTGCAGCTCATAATCCTGCAAAAGAGCATTAATGCGTTTGCGCTGCTCCTGCACGTTTTGCTTGCCATCAAACGAAGTACTTTCACTCGTTGGCACGCCAAAACTCACTGGAGAAGCTTTGCCAATAATAGGCACAGTGTTGAACGCAGGCGTTTCTGGCGAAGCACCAGAAGCGTCAGGCTGGTTGTAATATTGAACACCAGCGATGACCGCCAAAGAAACGCATGCCGCCACGCCAACTTGCGTCAGTTGGCTCGCCCATGGACGAACTTTATGCCAGAAAGGCATTTTCTCCCATGAATGAGGTTGCGGTTGCGACTCAGGAACAGCACCAGGAACTAGCTTAGCTGGCTCATTCGCCAACGCAGCAGCAACGCGGTCTGCAATATCAAGATGCACGACATTTCCCATATCACCGCGCATGGTGTCGCGGATCAAGTGATAACTCTGCCAGCTTTGTTGAAGCGTTTTATCATCCGACAGCGAATTCAGCAGTTCGGAATCTAATGCTTCACCATCCATTAGAGCGGAAAGCTTTTCTTTCTGCATGCCTAGTACCCTTCCAGTGTCCGCCATCGTTAACGCTGAATCAGCGGTTGAACTTTATTATCAATAGCTTCCCGGGCACGGAAAATACGGGATCTCACCGTACCCACGGGGCAGTCCATGATGGCGGCTATTTCTTCGTAGCTCAATCCATCTAACTCCCTTAAGGTGATCGCCATGCGAAGATCCTCAGGAAGTGCTTCAATAGTACGGAAAACTATCTGCCGTAACTCTTCTGACAACATCAAATTCTCAGGGTTCGAAATTTCTTTTAATGCACCGCCACTTTCGAAGTTTTCAGCATCATTTGCATCAACATCGCTAGAAGGCGGTCGGCGGCCCTGCGCCACCAGATAATTCTTCGCCGTGTTGACCGCGATACGGTACAACCACGTATAAAAAGCACTGTCGCCACGGAATGACTCCAACGCGCGATAGGCTTTAATGAATGACTCTTGAACCACATCAGGCACATCGCCTTGTGGTACGTAGCGGGAAACAAGGCTCGCTACTTTATGCTGGTAACGGACTACCAGTAAATTGAACGATTTTTGATCACCCTTCTGGACCCGCTCGACCAGAACCTGATCTGCTAACTGCTCGCTCATCCGAGGTAAAGTCTCCCCAAAACCATCTCCGCGCATAAAGTCGTACTGCCAGCTATCATCATTATATTCCTGAGCAAGTACTGCTTGGAGTTCACATGGAACATTAAGTTCCACATCGCTGTTGTTTTTCTATTAAAGTCTCAAGTCCGTGGCTTTTGCCAGGATGTTTAGGCTAACATGAATTTCACTCTTCTTCTGCAAACATCATACGCTATGCAACCTTCATCTGAATTTGTCAGCGATGTCTTGATCATCGGAAGTGGTGCTGCCGGTCTATCACTCGCCTTACGGCTGGCTGACCATTGTAGCGTCACCGTTCTCAGCAAGGGACCTTTAAACGAAGGTTCAACCTTTTATGCCCAAGGTGGCATCGCGGCAGTATTCGATGAAACTGACAGCATTAGCTCGCACGTAGATGACACGCTGATTGCCGGTGCCGGTTTATGTGACAAAGAAGCCGTGGAGTTTATCGCCGGAAATGCGCGCCATTGCGTGCAGTGGCTGATAGACCAGGGCGTGCTGTTTGACACCGAAACCAATGCCAGCTCCGAAGAGCGTTATCACCTCACTCGCGAAGGCGGCCATAGCCATCGCCGAATTCTGCATAGTGCTGATGCTACTGGTAAAGAAGTAGAGACTACGCTGGTAGGTAAAGCAAGAAATCACCCGAATATTTGCGTGAAAGAGCGCTATAACGCGGTCGACCTTATCACCTCCAGCAAGATTGGTTTACCGGGCACTCAGCGTGTGGTCGGGGCCTATGTGTGGAATCGCCAGAGAGAGCAGGTCGAAACCTTCCGTGCGAAAGCCGTGATTCTGGCCACCGGCGGCGCAGCCAAAGTCTATCAATACACCACCAACCCCGATATTTCCTCCGGGGATGGCATTGCGATGGCGTGGCGTGCGGGCTGCCGGGTCGCCAACCTTGAATTCAACCAGTTCCACCCGACCTGCTTATACCATCCGCAGGCGAGAAACTTTCTGCTAACTGAAGCCCTGCGCGGCGAGGGGGCTTATCTCAAGCGCCCGGACGGCAGCCGCTTTATGCCAGATTTCGACCCGCGTGGCGAACTCGCGCCGCGCGACGTGGTGGCTCGCGCCATTGACCACGAGATGAAACGCCTCGGCGCGGACTGCATGTATCTCGACATCAGCCATCGCCCGCCGGAATTCATCATGCAGCACTTCCCAATGATTTACGAAAAGCTGCTGTCGCTGGGTATTGATCTGACCAAAGAAGCCATCCCGATTGTTCCCGCCGCCCACTACACTTGCGGCGGCGTGATGGTCGACCAACACGGGCGCACCGACCTTGATGGCCTGTATGCCATCGGCGAAGTGAGCTATACCGGCCTGCACGGCGCCAATCGCCTGGCGTCAAACTCCCTGCTGGAGTGCGTGGTTTACGGCTGGTCGGCGGCAGAAGACATTATCAAGCGCCTGCCTCACGCCAAGCTGGCCAAACAGCTGCCGCCTTGGGATGAGAGCCGGGTTGATAACTCGGATGAGCAAGTAGTGATTCAACATAACTGGCACGAATTGCGCCTGTTTATGTGGGACTACGTGGGCATCGTGCGTACCACCAAACGCCTTGAGCGCGCGCTGCGCCGCATCATGACCCTCCAGCAAGAGATTGATGAGTATTACGCCAACTTTAGAATTTCCAACAACTTGCTGGAACTTCGTAACTTGGTTCAGGTAGCAGAACTGATCGTTCGCAGCGCCATGGAGCGAAAAGAGAGTCGCGGGTTGCACTTCACTCTCGACTACCCTGACCTGCTCGACGATCCGCAGCCAACCATTCTTCAGCCTTAAACTTGCTATTAGCTATTAACAGTGCGACGGATCGCACTGTTAAAACGCACGTTGCCTAATAATTCAGATAGAAATCAGTGATTAAACCGCGAAACTCCGGGCTATAAACCCCTTCGCGTTCGCGTAAATCCATTTCTTGCAGATCGGCCTCGGTTAGTTGCTTACTAAGCACTAACAGCAGGCGATTCAGCGGCTTGCCCGGGCGATCGCGCACGGCGAGGCGACGGAAAGTAAACCATCCTTCTTGATGCGCTTTGGCTTCAAGCTGCAACCCAAGATCATAAGGCAGCACCACGCAGAACTTGCCACTAGGCTGCAAAAGCTTATTGGCACAGTCGAGCAAGGCGGCGTGAGTCAGAGTCTCAGTATAACGGGCGGTATTGCGCGCCTTATCGCGACAGGCCACGGCGGCCTCGAAATAAGGCGGATTGCTGACAATCAGGTCATAATGAGCCGGATGGGATTGGGCGACGAGATTGATATCTTGCGCGAAAACCTGAAGTCTTACGGCCCAAGGCGAAGCCTGAAAATTTTCCGCGGCCTGCTCGGCGGCGGGAATATCCAGCTCGACGGCATCAATCAGGACCGACTCGTCAGTTCTTTGCGCCAGCATCAGGGCGATAAGGCCGCTGCCTGAGCCGATATCCAGCACCCGAGTGGCTTGCTCAACCGGCGCCCAGGCCCCGAGCAGCACGCCGTCGGTACCGACTTTCATTGCACAGCGATCGTGTGCCACAAAAAACTGTTTAAATGTAAATCCATTACGCCGCATTGGCTGGCTGACCTTGACTTCGTTCACCACATTTTTCACCGTTAAACCATCAGCAAGACGGCCTGATATCCAGAACTGACGTAGCATAGGGGAAACATTCAGCAAGGAAAAGCCACGCTAGCCGCTTAAATAGGTGAAGATCGCGCCTAACACGTCTATAATCGGCGCCCCAAGTAGAGGTAGACCATGACTGTAACGAATTTTTCCGAACTCGAACTCGATGAACGCCTAATAGACGCCCTGAGCGAAAAAGGCTATAGCCGCCCGACTGTCATTCAGGCAGAGGCCATTCCGCCAGCGATGGACGGACGCGATGTGTTGGGTTCGGCTCCTACCGGCACCGGCAAAACAGCAGCGTTCTTGCTGCCTGCATTGCAGCATTTGCTGGATTTCCCGCGTAAGAAATCTGGTCCGCCACGTATTCTTATTCTGACGCCAACCCGCGAACTTGCGATGCAGGTAGCTGAACAGGCGCGCGAACTCGCCAAGCACACTGATTTAGATATCGCTACCATCACTGGCGGCGTGGCGTACATGAACCACGCCGAAGTCTTTAGCGAAAATCAGGACATCGTGGTCGCCACCACGGGCCGCTTGCTGCAATACATCAAAGAAGAAAACTTTGACTGCCGCGCCATTGAAACGCTGATCCTTGATGAAGCCGACCGCATGCTGGACATGGGCTTCGCGCAAGATATCGAAACCATTTCCGCCGAAGCGCGCTGGCGCAAACAGACGTTGTTGTTCTCTGCAACGCTGGAAGGCGAAGCCATTCGCGAGTTTGCCGAACGCATTCTGACCGAGCCGGTTGAGATCGAAGCCGATCCTTCTCGCCGCGAGCGCAAAAAGATTTTGCAGTGGTACTACCGTGCCGATGACGTCGCGCACAAGACCCAGATGCTGATCCACCTTCTGAATCAAGAAGATGTCACCAAGTCGGTGATCTTCGTGCGTAAACGCGAGCGCGTGCACGAGCTGGTTGCCTGGCTGCGTGAAGCAGGGATCAACTCCTGCTATCTTGAAGGGGAAATGGTTCAGGTTAAACGTACTGAAGCTGTAAAACGCATGGTTGAAGACCGCGTTAATGTGCTGGTTGCCACCGATATCGCCGCGCGCGGTCTGGATATCAACGACATCAGCCATGTGTTCAACTTCGACCTGCCGCTGACCGCAGACACCTACCTGCACCGTATCGGCCGTACTGGCCGTATGGGCCGCAAAGGGACTGCGATCTCCTTCGTCGAGGCGCATGACCATCTGCTGCTGGGCAAAATTGGCCGTTACCTGAATGAGCCACTGAAGCCGCGCGTGATTGATGAGCTGCGTCCGAAGACCAAAGCGCCAAGCGAGAAAACCACCGGCAAGCCGTCGAAGAAGGTGCTGGCGAAGCGTAAAGAGAAGCAAAAAGAAGCGCAGGTGAAATCAAAAGTTAAAGTGAAAGTGCGCCACCGCGACAGCAAAAACGTCGGTAAACGCCGCGTGAAAGCTGAAGTAGCCAGCAAAGGCAGCGCGAAATAAGCCCCCCGAGCTTTCTCTTAAGCATAAAAAAACCGCCAATTAAGGCGGTTTTTTATTATCTCAGCTTTTCACTGCTCAATAGGTCTATTGAGCGAAAGCTTACAGACTTTCAGTGAAAGTACGGGTGATCACGTCGCGCTGCTGTTCTGGCGTCAGTGAATTGAAACGTACCGCGTAGCCTGAAACACGAATAGTCAGCTGTGGGTACTTTTCAGGATGCTTCACAGCATCTTCCAAGGTTTCACGGCGCATCACGTTGACATTAAGATGCTGGCCGCCCTCAACGCGAACCGTTGGCTGGAACTCCATCGGCACTTCGCGATACTCGATTTGGCCCAGTTCGCTGACTGCGACAATCTGATCTTCTTCATAGCCCGCTTTTGCACATACGCAGCGCGCTTCTGCTTTCTCGTCGTCCAGCAGCCAGAAAGAGTTTTTCAATGCTTCATTATTGGCTTTAGTAATTTGAATACCGGTGATCATGTGTTGCCTCCATTAATGGCTACGATACTGTAAACAAGCTGCCGCCAAGGAATGACAGCAATACCTTGCTCCTGATGACCTGTATAACAGTTGGGCACCCCGCGTTCCTTGATAAATATCAACTTTAGCCTTGGGGTGTTAGGCGCCCTGCGGCAAATTTATGTTTTATATCAATTTTTTCCAGCCCTCCCTTCAATTAATATTGTTAAATATCAATTAAATTTGATCGGGCCTGATACACCCTGCTGTTTGCATTTTGATAACAGGGTAAGGTTTCACTCAAATCCGCTTGCAGGTAAGCTAACGCGATTGAAATTACAAACAAAAGGAGCGCGTTAATGTCCACGACCCTGACATGGCATGACGTCATTGGTGCCGAAAAAGAACAACCCTACTTCATTGATACCCTGAAGTATGTCGCCAGCGAACGCGCGGCGGGAAAAACGATCTATCCTCCGCAGGCTGACGTGTTCAACGCCTTCCGCTCCACCGAACTGTGCGATGTTAAAGTAGTGATCCTGGGCCAAGACCCTTACCACGGGCCGAATCAGGCACACGGCCTCTCCTTCTCCGTTCGCCCGGGAATTCCTGCTCCGCCCTCTTTAGTTAACATGTACAAAGAGCTGGCGACTGACATTCCGGGCTTCGAGCGCCCCTCACACGGCTACCTGCAAAGCTGGGCTGACCAAGGCGTGCTGCTGCTCAACACCGTGCTGACCGTCGAAGGCGGCCAGGCTCACTCCCACGCTAAATTGGGCTGGGAAACCTTCACTGATAAAGTGATAGCCGCGCTGAATGAACATCGCCAGGGCGTGGTGTTCCTGCTGTGGGGCTCACACGCGCAGAAGAAAGGCAGCTTTATTGATACTCAGCGCCACCACGTGCTGAAAGCGCCGCACCCTTCGCCGCTGTCGGCCCATCGCGGTTTTCTCGGCTGCAAACACTTCTCCGCTACCAATGAACTGCTGAAAAAACAGGGGCTGGAGCCGATAAACTGGATGCCAGAACTTCCCGCTTAACTGTTGATTATGAAAACAAAAAAGGCATCCCGAAGGATGCCTTTCTAACAAAAGCGACAGGCTTATGCCTTGGCTTTTGACACCGCAACCATCGCAGGGCGAAGCAGGCGACCGTTCAGCGTGTAACCTTTCTGCATAACCATCATGACGTGGTTAGGCGCCAAGTCTTCTGACTCCATCAGCGTCATTGCCTGGTGCAATTCAGGATTGAAAGGCACGTGAATGTCGGCAACCACTTCCAGACCAAACTTGCGGACGGCATCGAGCAGTGATTTCAGCGTTAATTCAACACCTTCGACCAGAGCAGTCAGTTCGGCGTTAGATTTATCCGCCATGTCGAGCGCACGTTCCAGGTTATCAATAACCGGCAACAGCTCACCGGAGAATTTCTCCAGTGCGAATTTATGGGCTTTCTCAATATCCAGCTCGGTGCGGCGGCGGATATTTTCCACTTCCGCTTTAGCACGCAGCAAGCTATCACGCTCGCGCTGCTGAGCTTCTTTCAATTGATTTTCCAGTTCTGCAATACGCTCGTCGCGCGGATCAACGACGTCTGCCGCCTCAGTTTCCGCTTCCGTATGCAGCGCTTGCTCCTGATTTAACTCATCAGAGACTTGCTCGTTAGGCGTCTTATGTTCTTTACTACTCATGAATATCTCCGCGTTTTAGCATTAATCTTGCTACTGGGCTTATTATGGGGATCAAAACCGTTGTTTCAAGGTTTGCTTTTAAAGGTTCAGACATAATGCAGGCGTGACAAAAGCCTATTGAGGATAACCACCGCAATGAATAAAAAATTTGAGTGCATAGGCATCGTTGGCCACCCCCGCCATCCATCAGCACTCGCCACCCATGAAATGCTTTATCACTGGCTGGTTTCCAAGGGCTATGAAGTGATGGTGGAACGCACGGTGGCTCAAGATCTTAAGCTGGAAGGCGCACAAACGGGCAGCCTTGCAGATATCGGTAAAAAGGCCGATTTAGCCGTTGTCGTTGGGGGTGACGGGAATATGCTGGGCGCAGCGCGGGTGCTGGCGCGCTATGACATCAAAGTCATCGGCGTCAACCGCGGTAACCTCGGTTTTCTTACCGATCTTGACCCCGATAACGCCTTGCAGCAGCTTGACGACGTGTTAAAAGGGGAATACCTCAGCGAGCAGCGTTTCCTGTTGGAAGCCCTTGTGCGCTGCGAAGACCGCCAATGCCGCGTCAGCACGGCGATCAATGAAGTGGTGCTTCACCCCGGCAAAGTTGCACATATGATTGAATTTGAAGTCTATATTGATGACAAATTCGCCTTCTCACAGCGCTCCGATGGCCTGATTATCTCGACGCCGACCGGCTCTACTGCCTACTCGCTTTCCGGCGGCGGCCCGATTTTAACCCCCACGCTGGATGCCATCGCGCTGGTGCCGATGTTCCCTCACACCCTGTCGGCCAGACCCTTGGTGATTAACAGTAGCAGCACCATCTGCCTGAAATTCTCTAATATCAGCAGTGACTTAGAGATAAGTTGCGACAGTCAAATCGCCCTGCCGATTCAGCAAGGGGAAGAAGTGGTGATTCGCCGTAGTGACTACCACCTCAACTTGATCCACCCAAAAGACTATAGCTATTTCAATACGTTGAGCACCAAACTAGGCTGGTCGAAGAAATTGTTCTGATACCAAAGGCTGCCCCAGAAAAAATATTGCGCCAGGGACTTTACTGTATATAAAACCAGTTTATACTGTATGAAATTACAGGTCTGTTGTTTTGTACAGGAAGGTGATCATGCTGGCGCAATTAACTATCAGTAACTTTGCCATCGTTCGTGAGTTAGACATCGATTTTCACAGCGGTATGACGGCAATCACCGGCGAAACCGGCGCAGGTAAATCCATTGCTATCGACGCCTTAGGTTTGTGCCTCGGCAACCGGGCTGATGGCAGCACCGTGCGTCTGGGGGCTAATCGCGCCGATATCTGCGCGCGTTTCACTCTGGCTGACACCCCTTCTGCAAAACAATGGCTGGCCGAAAATCAGCTCGACGAAGGTAATGACTGCTTACTGCGCCGCACCATCAGCGCGGACGGTCGTTCTCGCAGCTTTATCAATGGCACCCCTGTCCCGCTTTCCCAAATGCGTGAAATTGGTCAGCATCTGATTCAGATCCACGGCCAGCATGCACACCAACTCCTGCTGAAACCTGAACATCAAAAACAGCTACTGGATGCCTATGCAGACCAGCCACTGCTGCTGGCGCAAATGCGTCAGGCTTACCAGAACTGGCACCAGAGCTGTCGCCAGCTGGCGCAGTATCAACAGCAAGTCACCGAGCGCGAGGCGCGTCGGCAGCTGTTGCAATACCAGTTGAAAGAGCTGAACGAGTTTGCCCCGCAGGCTGGTGAATATGAGCAGATCGACGAAGAGTACAAACTGCTGGCGAATAGCGGGCAGGTGATGTCACTGAGCCAGAACGCGCTCTATTTGCTGGCCGATGGCGACGATCAAAACGTGGTCAGCCTGCTGTATAGCGCTAAAAGCCAGCTAACCGAACTGGCCGAAATCGACAGCAAAATTAATGAGCTGATCGTGATGCTTGACGACGCCTCCATCCAAATCAGTGAAGCCAGCGATGAGTTGCGCCACTACAGCGAGCGGATGGAAATCGACCCGAATCGCATGTTTGAGCTAGAGCAGAGACTCTCTCGCCAACTGAGTTTAGCGAAAAAGCATCACGTTTCTGCCGAAGAGTTGCCAACCCTGCATCGCCAGCTGTTGGACGAGCAGCAGATGCTCGACGAGCACGAAACCAATCAGGCAGAACTTAGCGAAGCCGTTAACCTGCACTATCAGCAAGCACTGAGCATTGCCCAGCAGCTGCACGATAAGCGCAAGTTCTATGCGGATGAACTGACTCGCCTGATCACCGACAGCATGCAAAGCCTGTCGATGCCACACGGTAAATTTAAGATTCAAGTTCAGTTTGTTCCCGAGCACTTAAGTCAGGAAGGTGCCGATCGTCTGGAATTTCAGGTCACCACCAACCCAGGCCAGCCATTACAGGCTCTGGCGAAAGTGGCCTCCGGCGGTGAACTGTCCCGCATCGCACTGGCGATTCAGGTGATCACGGCGCAGAAAATGGAAACCCCGGCGCTGATTTTCGATGAAGTGGATGTCGGCATCAGCGGCCCGACCGCCGCTATCGTCGGCAGACTGCTGCGCCAGTTGGGTGAGTCTACGCAGGTGATGTGTGTGACCCACTTACCGCAGGTAGCGGGTTGTGGTCATCAACATTATTTTGTGAGCAAAGATACCGACGGGGAAGCCACTGAAACCCAAATGAATCGACTGGATAAAAAAGCCAGATTGCAGGAACTGGCGCGTCTGCTGGGCGGTAGCGAAGTCACCAGAAACACCCTTGCCAACGCCAAAGAACTGCTCGCAGCTTAAAAAGCTCAACTTTTTTACGATTCTGCGGTCATACAGGTGCCCTGCAAAGGTTTCAAACTGATGAAATGTCTATTATCATCGGCATCTTATGCCCTAAAGGAATGTAACGACTATGCGCTGTAAAACGCTAACTGCCGCCGCAGTAACTCTTGTAATGCTGACTGCGGGCTGTTCCACACTGGAAAAGGTGGTTTATCGGCCTGACATCAATCAGGGGAACTACTTGGCTCCTGCTGATGTTCAAAAGATTCATACCGGCATGACCAAGCAACAAGTGGCTTATGTCCTTGGTACCCCGATGCTGGACGACCCGTTTGGTAATGACACTTGGTACTACGTTTTCCGCCAGCAGCCTGGCCATGAAGGCGTGAAGCAACAAACCTTGACGCTGACCTTTAACCAAGCGGGAACGCTGACTAACGTTGATAACAAACCTGCGTTAAGCGACAAGAATTAATCTCCCTCCTGATGCTTGCTGGCAGCAGCCAGAATCCATCCTCGGGGTAAAAAAATAAGGCGCTCAAGGCGCCTTATTTTTTAGACTTTTCTGCTCGCAGACGCCTAAGCTCTTTTGGATCAGCAATCAGCGGCCGGTAAATTTCAATTCGGTCGCCGTCGGAGATAGTGTCCGTTAGCTTCACTGGGCGGCTGTACACGCCGACTTTATTGCTCTTGAGGTCGATGTCCTTCCTCAGCTCCAATAAACCCGAGGCAACGATCGCTTGTTCCACCGTGCTGCCTTCTTCCAGCTTCACCGTGCGCAGATACTGCCGTTCAGGTAACGCATAAACCACCTCAACGCGGATCTCAGACACTGTAGACCTCTTTCGCGCGCTGGGTGAAAGCCTGAACCATGCTGCCGGCTAGCTCTTTAAATATTTTACCAAACGCCAGTTCAATCAATTTGTTGGTGAACTCGAAATCAAGGTTGAGTTCGACCTTGCAGGCTTCAGGGCTCAGCGCGGTGAAATTCCATCCGCCCATCAGCTTGCGGAAAGGGCCATCAACCAATTGCATATCGATGCGCTTATTGCTGAACAGCGTATTGCGCGTCGTGAAGGTTTTACTGATCCCCGCCTTAGAAACATCAACCGCGGCGGTCATGGAATCTGGGCCTTGCTCAATAATTCGGCTCCCCGTACACCCCGGCAGAAATTGAGGATAGGCATCAACATCATTCACTAAGGTGTACATCTGTTCTACGCTGAACGGCACGAGCGCAGAACGACTTATCTGTGGCATATCATTTTCCAAGTATCATAAATCGTACAAATCATACCATTTATCGACCTCGAGACAAAAAACTACCTCGGAGCGAAAGCAACAAAGGCCAAAAAACGCAGCCTGTTACCCCGTGGGGATTTCATTCCCCAATGCTTACAGTATAATAAGTGACACTATGACAAAGAAAAAAGCACATAAACCCGGTTCCGCGACTATCGCGATGAACAAACGCGCTCGCCATGAATATTTCATCGAAGATGAAATCGAAGCGGGGCTTGCTTTGCAGGGATGGGAAGTCAAATCGATGCGTGCTGGTAAAGCAAACATCACTGACAGCTATGTCACATTCCGCGACGGTGAAGCCTTTTTGTTTGGCGCAACTATTCAACCTCTCAATGTGGCGTCGAGTCACATCGTTTGTGACCCTACGCGTACTCGTAAACTCCTGCTCAACAAGCGCGAGTTAGAAACGCTTTTCGGCAAGGTCAGTCGCGACGGTTACACCGTTGTTGCACTCTCCCTGTACTGGAAAAACGCCTGGTCGAAAGTCAAAATCGGCCTGGCAAAAGGTAAGAAAGAGCACGACAAGCGCGATGACATCAAAGATCGCGAATGGAAGTTAGACAAAGCACGTATCATGAAGCACGCAAATCGCTAAGCTACTGGCTTAGCATGCAGTTTTTCTGATATACTGCACGACAGTACTTGGGGCTGATTCTGGATTCGACGGGATTTGCGAAGCCCAAGGAGCATGCCGAGGGGCGGTTGGCCTCGTAAAAAGCCGCAAAAAAATAGTCGCAAACGACGAAAACTACGCACTAGCAGCTTAATACCCTGCTCAGAGCCCTCTCTCCCTAGCCTCCGCTCTTAGGACGGGGATCAAGAGAGGTCAAACCTAAAAGAGATCGCGTGGACACCTTGCCTGGGGTGAAAGCGTTAAACCCAATCAGGATAGTTTGTTAGTGGCGTGTCTGTCCGCAGCTAACCGGCGAATGTAAAGACTAGACTAAGCATGTAGTGCCGACGGTGTAGTAATTTCGGACGGGGGTTCAAATCCCCCCAGCTCCACCAAATAAGGTTTCGGTTATCACCAGATAAAGCCGTCACCGCAAAGAAAGCCGCAACCCGAAAGGGTTCGCGGCTTTTTTGTGCCTGTAGAAGTCCTAGAAGATCCGACTGAAACCGCCGTCTATTGGTATACCAATAAACGTATACCAATTAAGGGAAGATCCTTGCATGGCGCGGACTACACGCCCCCTCACCCACACCAAAGTACAAAAGCTAAAGCCCTCGACAAAGACCTAATTCTACACGACGGTGACGGACTCTTTCTCCTGATCAAAACCACCAGCAAGAAAATTTGGCGTTTCCGCTACCAGGTGCCTACCACTTCAAAACGCACCATGATTAGCCTCGGCGCTTACCCTGCCCATCCCTTGTTGATGCCGATGCCAAAGAAACTCGCGCGGAGAAGTTAGCAATGCTAGTCCGTGGGATAGATCAGCAGGTAAGGGCCGATGAAGAGACTGAGAAGCTCCAGATTGCTCAGGAAAGCATTTTCGTGAACGTAGCGCGTAAATGGTTCGAGCTGAACGAAAGCCACGTGAGCGCGGACCATGCGAAAGATATCTGGCGTTCTATCGAAAAAGGCATATTACCCAGCATCGAAAATGTTCCCGCACAGAAGTTGAAAGCACGAACTCTGATTCAAGTGTTAGTGCCAATTAAAGCACGTGGGGCATTAGAGATGGTCAGGCGGCTCGTGCAAAGCATAAACGAGATAATGATTTATGCGGTAAATGTTGGGCTCATTGAGGCAAACCCAGCTTCAGGTATTGGTAATGCTTTTGAGCGTCCGAAAAAGCAGCACATGCCAACGATACGGCCCGAAGAACTGCCAGAACTAATGCGCACCATTTCTATGAGCAATTTACCCGCTGCCTGCTTGAATGGCAGCTACTGACGCTTATACGCCCTGCCGAAGCATCAGCAACAGCATGGGCAGAGATCGATATAGAGAATAAGCAGTGGTGTATTCCGGCAGAACGGATGAAGGCAAAACGCGATCATATCGTTCCCTTTTCAGAACAAGCTTTATAGCTGCTAGAAATCATGCGGCCAATTAATGGCAATCGTCAGTACGTATTCCCTAGCCGGAATGACACAAGAAACCCGATGAACAGTCAAACGGTAAATGCTGCTTCGAAACGTATTGGCTATGGTGGGAAACTCGTTGCTCACAGCCTACGTTCTATCGCAAGTAAGGCCATGAATGAGGCTGGTTTTAATGCAGACGTGATTTAAGCGGCTTTGGCGCACAGTGATAAAAATGAAGTGAGGAAAGCTTATAACCGCTCAACATATCTTAAACAACGCCAGAAACTCATACAATGGTGGGGGAATGAGGTGTTCTCTATACGATAAGTTTTGGTAAAGAAAGTATTCTAATGATTAAATCAAATTATCAGTAACATAAAAAATGGTGGAGCAGCCTCATCCCTTAGTGTGTGCATTTCTGCTCTTGAAAAAGCCGCAAATCAACTGTTGAAAGTCTTAGATTGGCTAATAACTAGTATATCGTATACGTAGAGGGCATATTGGCTACTCCTTACTCAAGCTAACACTTTAGTATGTCTTTTTCAATTCCTTACGTTCTAGAGCATTTAGAAGGTCTACAGCTTGCCAATCTACAAACCAATGTTCTCTCGGCATACTAGCTAAAAAGTAATCAATGTCAGCTTTCAATGGCGCTTTTTTTTGAACAACCTTATAAAAATCTCGTATCCACTTATGTTTAAATTTATTAGAGATATATGGACAGCTAATAGAATCTAAGAATAAAGAGCATATCTCAGCATCAGTTTGTATCTCATTTAAATCGGACAGCCTTTCCGAAATCAAGCTGATAGTCTTAATTTTAAGATCATTGTACTTACTAAAATCCTTAACAATAAATAAACATGAAATTAAATTATAATAAGTATTATGGCCTGAAAAAACCCCTTCCAAAACATCGCTACTAAGTGAGTAATCCTCACCTAGCTCACCTATTGTTAAAGCCACATTTATGGCTTCCAAAAAAACAAAACCATCAATTTTTGATCTATTTTTTAAAAGCTCACCAGAAAATAAAGATATTGCTCTTTCATGTATCTTCTGTTTAATTGTAGTGCTGTAAATATTAAAGTTCAGCTCTGAAAACCTGTTGATGATAATTAGTGAGGAACATAGTTTATATGATGAAGTAACGGAAGGAGATACAGCGTAAAAGAAAAACATAACTTCAATGAAAACTAAAAAAGCATCCTTAATATTCTCTTCATTTTTAATCAGATATTCCTCATCATCATTAACCACAATTCTTTTTATTCTTTCAAACAATGAAGATATAATATAAGAAGAAACCTCATCATAGGTCACATGGTGATCAACACAAGCAGATTTAATAGAATCTATAAAATTGTTTATTAAATTAGACTTTCTAAATATCCGCTTAGGGATCATTTGAAGATTTTCTTCCTCTGATGGCCCTATAAATTTATCAATAAAATCATTGATTAAATAACCTACCCGCAATATCAACTTTGATTTCACAGAAAAAAATGGGCGTTGGTATTTTAGTGATTTAGACTTGTTAACATGTAGATTAAATGTACTTAAACAGTCTGAGTACATTTCATAAACTTGCTTGGCAACTGTTTCATTGACTCCAAAAATAAATACATCATCAACATACCTTTTTATCTTATAATCTCGACCATGAATTAAGGGTTTTTTGTCAGACAAAAGTTTTTCTTCTAATACCGAATCTATCTTTTGGAAGATGATCTCAGCAAAAACCCTACTTACTTCTGGACCAATAACTATACCATTGGTTTCATTATAATTGGAACGTTGCATTAATGAGTCAAATTCATACCCAAAATCCGCAATCGTCCCCATTCTTATTTTTACATGTTTTTTATCTTTAGTTGCCCAACTTATAGAATGGGTATAAATACTATCAAAGCATTTCGAAACATCGAGAGTCCAAAAAGAAGGGTAATCTCTCTCCAATCCCATAAACTCTACAGAGTTGTAGAATTTATAAATTCGATCATAACCTGAATACGAAAAATATGAGGTAGAATGTTTTAATAATAATTCGTTCTCGACATTACTTACGCTTCCTCTTTTGAATTTTTTGATATCTTCCCAGGAGTTTTTATAATAAAAGGTAGATGCTATCTTTTTCGGTGCTCTAATTGAGAAACTACTACGCGAGCAAAAATGGCAAATAAGCGTACTAAATTTTCTATAAAACTCTTTTATTTCCATTTGTGAAATAGGGTGTAGTACTGAGAGTTTTCTATAATCAATGTCATTCTTCCTGATTTTATACTGGTATGGTATTGTGTACATCTTCTTTTTACCATTTCCAAGAACGAGAAAATCAAAAAAATCATTAGAAATAGAGTGTTTCCCATGTCTATTGCAGTTCTTATACAATCCATCATTGGAGTATATTATTGGCGTCTCAAAGGGAATTGTTTCAGTGACAAGAACCCTGAAAAAATCCTTTTTATCAATTTTATTCTCTGCACTATTAGACATATTTCCAGCACTCCTGAATTTCTTTCAGTTTATCAGCTTTAAAATATACATAATGACATTTTTGAAAGCCACGCTTGAAACTAAATTTCAACAATCTATATTTTTGTTCCTGCGTCAATGATTGATATAAATCTGAAAAAACTTTGCCTGTGCTAGATAAGACAGCCTTCTTAATAAACAAATCTAATTCAACTAAAGACTTTGAGCGTTCAGCATGTGTCATATGATAGTTGTGAAATATTCCAGACAACCTCTTCCGCTCTCTTGCAGCATCTAACACGCTAAAATTTGAAGTAAGGAATCTCAATCTATTAACGAGCAGACTGAAATCCTTAGTATCATTAAAATCTTTAAATGCACAGATCATTCTAGTTTTTATTTTTTTAACCTTATCTCCAGATATATCTATTTGAACATCTCTAAAATAATTTTTTATTTTCTTGTCGAATTTAGGTTCATGCACAATAAATCTATACCCTAAAAATTCAACCTCATTTATATAATCCAAAGGTTCACTTTTACAAGGTGATACCTTATTTATGATTTTTTTTATACTTTTCTTTTTTTTACTTAACTGAAGTCCTTTAGGAAGATTGTCTTCAACCTCACTAATGAATTTATCATGATCATCTTCGCCATTAGTAACTATAAATATATCGTCGACAAATCGTGCATGATAAAAAACCCCTGGCTTTCTTTTAATGAATAGATCGAAACTCTTCATCATGTACTCTGAAATAATCGCACTTGTAGCCAACCCCCTTGGCAAACCAGAATAACCTGATGCTAAATGCTCAGTTAATATATTAGACAAAATTCTTTTCGTTTCATTTGATAAGTATAACTCTGAATTTATCTTATCTTGTACAGATTTAATATCGAATGATTCATAAAATGATTTTACATCTAGCCTATAAATTGTATAAGGATTACCTTCTGACAATATATTTTTAATATTATCTACAATATCACTTCTATTGGAATACTTTATTCTAAGACAGTACTCTAAGTTATTATCCAACTTCCTAAATACTAGTTCCTGGGGCAACCCATTAAGCTGAAAAACCGCTTTCCCTTTTAGCATATTGCTTCTTAGCTTATAAGCTAAAAGAGAAGTTTTAGCCAACTCGTCTGCTTCTCTTAACACATTTACCTTTATGTCCTCGTTACGAATCTCTTTATATTTAAAGAAATCACTTTTTTTTAGGTGATATGATAATGTTTTTATATTAAATGATTGATCGAACATAAATCCTCCCCACCAAAAATTAAGTATGCTAATAGCATATAAGTGTTATTTTATTTCGCAACTAAAAAAATAGAGTACTGCAAAATCCAGCAACACACTTCCCCCTACACTGCATCTTACAAACTGCCCTACACACTCATAACCCACTGTTTATATTTATATTTTCTTTAAATGACAATTTTCCTGAGCATTAGACTTATAAAAATCCAAGTGTAACTCCGTCCTCTAGGGCAACTCTACTCACCTCTTATCAATGCTTGCCTAATAAATCTAGAAGGTTATTGGATCAATTTCTATCTTCCCCCCGCATCTTCACAAACAAATCCCTCTAAAATCACCTCACCGATAAATACTTCTGGGTTACGGCACACAACTTGCTTTAAATTCAATCAGTGGGTTTTACTTTCTACTTGTTGTCTTATCCAGGGGAAATATCGTGAAAAAATACAGTGCAGTGGTGTTGGCGTTACTGGGTTCATTTAGTGCGATGAGCCACGCGGAAACCGTACTTAAGTTTGGGGTTGATCCTTCATTCCCGCCTTTTGAATCCAAAGCCGCTGACGGCACCTTGGTGGGTTTTGATATCGATTTAGGCAATGCCATTTGTAAGCAGGCCAACGTGAAGTGCGAATGGGTGGAAACGGCCTATGACAGCATCATTCCGGCGCTGAATGCCAAGAAGTTCGATGCCGTGCTTTCAGCTATGGCGATCACGCCAAAACGTAAGGCGCAGGTGAATTTCACCGACGTGCTCTACAACATTCCTAGCGTGTTAGTCGCCAAGAAAGGCAGCACGTTGGATGCCACCGCCGAAGCCTTAAAAGGCAAAGTTATCGGCGTCTCTCAGGGCACCACGCAGGAAACCTACGCCATGGCGGTATGGCAGTCGAAAGGCGTGCAGGTGGTCTCTTACCAGAATCAGGACGCGGTGAATTTGGATTTAGAATCCGGCCGCATTGACGCCACCTTCACCAACGCCGCGGCGGCGGAAACCGGCTTTTTGAAAACCAAGGCCGGAGCTGATTTTGCTTTTGTGGGTAAAACGGTATTAGACCCGCAGTACCTCGGCGAAGGGGCGGCCATTGCGCTGCGCAAAGACGATCAGGCGCATATGGATATCATCAACAAGGCGCTGGCCGGGATCCATGCCAACGGCGTTTATAAGCAGTTAGAGAAGAAATACTTCACCTTCGACGTGTTTAAAAACAACAAACCTTCTGCTTAACCCCTGCCCCCTAATCTCCCCCGCTGGCAGCGAAATTAAACGCGCTGTCAGCAGGTGGCAGATAAGTCAGTTATAACAGTTTTAACCGCGCCGGCGGCTTGAAGGAGAGCCATGCTTCTGCTGTTATAGGCGCAGGTTTTACTACTTACTGACGAAATGGAATGAGACATGACCCAGCTGAACCACTTTGGACAACCCGTCGGCGATGAACTGCCGGGCTGGCAGCCTCGCGAACTCCCGCAACGTATTCAACTGGATGGCCGTTTTTGCCATTTAGAGCCGCTGAGCGTGGAGCGCCACAGCAAAGAGCTATTTGAGGCCTGGCATGCCATCGACGATGGCCGCGACTGGACCTATCTCGCCGTTGAGCGCCCGGCGACGCAGGCCGAGTGCGACACTTTTATCGCCGCCAACGCCGCCAGCAAGGATCCGCTGTTTTACGCCGTGGTGGATAACGCCACGCAGCGCACCATTGGCAGCGTCGCGCTGATGCGCATCGACCCGGTCAACGGCGTGATTGAAATTGGCTGGGTGAACTGGTCGCCGCTGATGAAGCGCAGCAGCCACAGCACCGAAGCCATTTATCTGCTGCTGAAATACGTGTTTGACGGCCTGAATTATCGCCGCTGCGAGTGGAAATGCCATAGCCTGAACGCGCCGTCCAGCGCCGCCGCCAAGCGATTTGGTTTTGAATACGAAGGCACTTTCCGCCAGGCAGTCGTTACCAAGGGCCGCAACCGCGACACCCAGTGGTTCTCGATTTTGGACAGCGAATGGCCAGCGCGTAAGGCCGAATTAGAGCAGTGGCTGAGCGCCGACAACTACGATGCCGACGGCCAGCAGAAACAGCGTTTAGAAGCCTTCAGAAAATAGTCGGTTTAGCGTGAAGGCAGCAGCTGATTGATGTCTTGCCACGCATAAATCAGATTGTCGGAAAGCCACAGAGGGCCGGAATCGGTATAGCGTCCGGCCTCTTGGCCCCCGAGCGCCGTGTAGAAGTTAATGGCGGGTTGATTCCCCACCACCACGCCCAATCCGGCGGCGGTAAAGCCATGTTTTTTCAGGCGCTGGGCGATTTCAGTTAACAAACAGCGGCCAATCCCTTGCCGTGCATACTGGGTATCGACATACAGCAGCTTAATCTCGGCCATCTCGCCAAACTGCGGATTGCTCGACTCAGACGCCAGTGTGAACCCCACCAGTCGCCCGTCAATCTCAGCCAGCAAAGCAAACTGCCTTGGGGCCGGGTTGGCGAATTTGTCCTGCCAGAAAGCCAGACGGCGGGCTTCATCCAGTGCGTCAAACGCCTCGGCCGGTGCTAATTCACGATAAGTTTCGCGCCATACGGCCACGTGCAGGCGAGCCAGTGCGGCCGCGTCGGATGCTCGTGCATCCCTGATAGCCAGAGTCGTCACAGGAAGATATCCTTTAGTTATTATTGGGTTTGGCTTTCGTCATCGAAAAGTCATCGCGCCAGTATAGACTGAGTCCCTCACTCAAGGAGACAACAATGCTCACCGGTTTCAATCATTTGACCCTCTCTTGCCGCGATCTTCAGAGAAGCGTGCCCTTTTACCGCGATCTGCTGGGCTTTAAGCTGGACGCCATCTGGGACAACGGCGCGTATCTGTCGCTACCCGGCCTGTGGCTCTGCCTGAGCAAGGAGCAGGTCAAACCGCCGACGCCGCACGAGGAATACACTCACTACGCGTTCAGCATTAGCAGTGAGCATATGGCGGCGTTCAGGCAGAAGTTGCGGGAGGCTGGCGTGATTGAGTGGAAGCAGAACCGCAGTCAGGGCGACTCCTGCTATTTTCTTGACCCGGACGGCCATAAGCTGGAAGCCCACGACGGCAGCCTGCACCATCGGCTGGCCGCCTGTAGAAACCAGCCTTATGCCGGAATGACTATTTTCGACTAGCCGCGTGGCTTTTATGCTCTTGATCGAGCAAGGCTTTTTTGCGCTCAACGCCCCAGCGGTAACCTGAGAGCTGGCCGTCGTTTTTCACCACCCGGTGACAAGGGATAGCCACCGCCAGCCAGTTAGCGGCGCAGGCTCCCGCCACCGCGCGAACGGCCTTCGGCGCGCCAATCTTCTCGGCGATTTGCGAATAGCTCGCCGTGCTGCCGAGCGGAATGTCGCGCAGCGCCTGCCAGACGCGCTGCTGGAAAGCCGTCCCACGGATATCCAGCGGCAGGTTCAGCCCGGTTTCCGGCGCATCGACAAAGCCGACGATGGTCGCGATCCGCTGTTCAAACTCAGCATCTGCCCCCTGTAGCACGGCGTGCGGGAAACGCTGCTGAAGCGACTGCACCAGCGCGTCCGGGTCATCCCCCAGCAAAATAGCGCAGATCCCCCGCGCGCTTTCAGCCACCAGAATATGGCCCAGAGAGCACTGGCCGACGGCGAACCACACTTCGACATTTCGCCCGCCGTCTTTGAAGGCTTTTGGCGTCATGCCCAAGGTCGCCGTGGCATTCTCATAAAACCGGCCATCGGAAGCATAGCCAGACTGGTAAATCGCATCCGTTACCCGCCCCTCTTGCGACAGGTTCTGTTGCAGGCGTTTGCCCCGCAGGGCCTGCGCATACTCTTTGGGAGTCACGCCAGTATGGGCTTTAAACAGGCGATGGAAGTGGTAAGCGCTGATGCCGACGTCGCTCGCCAGCTGCTTCAACGGATAAGGCTCGCTGGCCTGCTCTATCAGGCGACAGGCTTGGGCAATACGCTCGGCGTGGAACTGCGCCAGCGAGATCATACCCTGGCGGCAGCGTTTGCAAGGGCGATACCCGGCCTGCTCGGCGCTGGCGGCGTCGCCAAAGAATTGCACATTTTCAGGGTTTGGCTGGCGTGAGGCGCAAGACGGCGCGCAGTAGATGCCGGTGGTTTTCACCGCATAGACAAATTGGCCGTCGGCGGCAGCATCGCAGTTCACCACCGCCTGCCAGCGCGGATCGTTTTGCACATCATGTTTCGGATTGGCTGACATAACAGACCTCTCTTGTTAGGCGGAGTGAAGCGCATTCAGTAAGGCCAGTCTAGCGCCACGCGCTTTCTCCTCCCCTCCGACTCTTGCTTTTTCATTCTGCACGGGTCGAGGCTGCTCGTCATTATGTCTGTCATCCAACAGCCCTGATATCAGGGCTGTTGGGGTGAAGCTTACTGGCCTGCCGGGCGTTTTACCGCCATTTCTAAATTGCCAAAGTAGTGAGTTTTGATTTTCTCCCACGTGCCGTCGGCGATGATTTTCGTCAGCCCTTGGTTGAGCAAGGCTTTTACCTTGTCATCGCCTTTGCGCAGGCCGTAGGCGGAGCCGATGCTGAACAGCTTGTCGTCACGCACTTCCGGGCCGGTCAGGGCGAAGTCTTTGCCTTCCGGCTTGTTGAGGAAGCCAAAGGTCACCGCCACGCCGGGGCTGAGTGAGGCATCAAGACGGCCAGCAATCAGGTCCTGATAGATGGTGTCCTGATCGGCGTAAGCCACCACGTCCACCCCTTTCGGCAGCCAGAAAGTATTGGCGTACATCTCCTGAATCGACCCTTGCTGCACCGCCACGCGCTTGCCTTTGAGAGACTCCGGCGTTGGCAGCAGCGGGCTGCCTTTCGGCGCCACCAGTTTGGTCGGGATGTGGAACACGAAGTCGCTGAAATCAATCACTTTACGGCGCTTTTCCGTCGCGCCCTGTGGCGAAATGAAATCGACCTTTTTCGCCATCAGCGAGGGGATCTCGGCATCGAAGCTGCTCACCACGTATTCGCATTTGACGTTAACCGCCTTGCAAATGGCGTTGGTGACGTCAATTTCAAAGCCGCTCGGGTTGCCGCTGGCATCACGGAACTGAAAAGGCGGGAAAGCCAGATCCGCGCCGACGCGCAGCGTCTCACCTTCGGCGTGCGCCATGCTGCTCATCATCAGGCCTAAAGCCGCCAAAACCAGTGTTTTTCTCATCATTATGTTCTCTCTTTCCCAAGGTTATCGCTGTGAATGCCACTGTGAAAACTCTTCGCGCACCGCGCTGAGCATCGCCGGGTCCTGATACAAGTCGATCGCGGTCATCGCCAGCGCCTTGGCGGCCTGTAACATGGTTTGCAGCCCGGCCGGAGAGCCCGCGGCTTCGGCAAATTCCGGGGTATGCGGCAGCACATCGCCAATGCGCAAGTAAGGGTGGATGGCCGCCGTGATCTGGCTAACGTTGCCGATATCAGAGGAACCAATGCCGCCGCTGAGTGGCGGTGGCACCACTTCCACACCCAGTATCTCCAGGTTCTGTTGGAAGAAACCGGCCAGCGTCTGATTGTTATTGCGCTCGGCGTAGGTCAGCCCTTCTTCGATTTCCAGCCGCGCGCCGCTCATGTCGGCCGCCCCTTGCGCGGCGGCAAACGCTTTCTGTTTGACGATAGCCAGCCCTTTGACGGTGTTGGCGCGCATCAGGAATTTCGCCTCGGCATAGGCCGGAACGATATTGGTGGCGCTGCCGCCGTTAGTGATGATGCCGTGGACGCGGACATCATCGGTGAACAGCTGGCGCAGGGCGTTAATGCCGACGAAAGTGTGGATCACCGCGTCCAGCGCGCTGATACCGTTTTGCGGCGCCGACGCCGCGTGGGCCGCCTTGCCGTAAAATTTAAAGGTGGCATCGACACAGGCCAAACCGCCGCGCGTCACCATGGTTTTATCTCGCGGGTGGAACATCATCGCGGCGTCCACGTGGTCGAAATAGCCAAGGTTTGCCAGAATGATTTTGCCGCCGCCCTCTTCTTCCGCGGGTGTACCAATCACTTCCAGCTTGCCGGTCAGGGCTTCGCCGCAGGCTTTTAAAGCCAGCGCGGCGGTGATTGACGCCGCGCCGATCAGGTTGTGGCCGCAGGCGTGGCCCAGACCTTCCAGCGCGTCATATTCGGCTAAAAGTGCAAGGGTCGGGCCGGGCCTGCCGCTGTCGAAAGTGGCACGAAACGCCGTCGGCAGGTCGCCAATGCCCTCTTCAATGCTAAAACCAGCGGCGCGCAGCGGCGCAATCAGCGCGGCGGCGGACTTCACCTCTTCAAAGCTCAATTCAGGATTGGCATGCAGGTTTAGCGCCAGCAGCGTTACCTCATCCGAAAGCTGGTCAACCGCGCCAATCACGCGATTTTTATGTTCTGTTATGGTGCAAAAAGCCATGTTGTTTTCCCTGCCGTGGTGCAAAAAACCAAAAAATATTTTCGCCCGCCGCCGTGGAGACGCTTCTCAGAGCAGGACGAACACCCTCAGAAATAGGGCTTTTTGCCGAAAGCGTCCAATTGAGCCTTTTTATCTGTTGCGCTTATTAGCCAAAAATTATTTTATGGCTGAAGCATTTCATCAACAAACGGGGATCGGGGCGGCAATGAATGAAAAAGATTGGCTGATTCTTAGGGCGGTCTATCAACATAAAAATATCACCCGCGCCGCCGAGCAGCTTTACACCTCGCAGCCCGCGCTGAGTTATCGCCTGCGGCAAATTGAGCGCAAGTTGGCGATTCGGCTGTTCGCCGAGGGGCAAAAGGGGCTGGTGTTTACCGCGCAGGGGGAGTATCTCGCCCAGCACGCCCTGAAGGTGCTGGCGGATTTGCAGCAGTTGAAAATCACCCTGCACAGCATGGAGCGCGGCCAGCAGGGGGAGATCACCCTCGGCGTCTCCAGCAACTACGCGGCTTATCGCCTGCCCGCCCTGCTCAAACAGTTTCAGCAAACCCATCCCGGCATTCGCGTTCACGTGATGAGTGGCTTTAGCGAACAGATTTTCCAAAAGCTGTTGCGTAATGAAATCGACATGGCGCTGGTGAAGGACGACTTTAGCTGGAAAGAGGGCAAACATTTGGTGGAGGAGGATGACTATTTTTTAGTGAACCGTCAGGATTTCGATTTCTCTTTACTGCCGCAAATGCCGCAGATAAAAATCCACCACGGCGCGCACGTCACCCAACTGATTGAGCGTTGGTGGAACGCCAATTTCTCCCATGCGCCGAATATTGCGATGGAGGTCGATAAGCTGGAGGTTTGTCTGGCGATGGTCGAGCACGGACTGGGTTATGCCATTGTCGCCAGCTACTTACCTTTGGCCGAGCACCTTTATCGCCGCCCGATCACGGTCGATGGCAAAACGGTGAAGAACCGAACCTGGCTGCTTCACCGCCATAATTTGGACACCTCGCCGGTGATGCAGCCGTTTATCCACTTGATGCAAATGGCGCTGCACGACGAGGCGAGAAATTGAATCGCAGCAACTAAAATTTAGAGGGTGACGGTACCGTCAATCAGCGTGCAGGTATTGCCGCCAATCCAAGGTTCACCGTCGATGTACTCCACCGCCACGCAGCCTTCGCGCTGGCGAATGGTGCCCTGACGCACCTGATAGCGTTCGCCGGTTTGCGCTCCGTCCGGGAAGCCCTGAGACTTCAGCACCCGTGCCAGACAGGCGTTGGCGCTGCCAGTCACCGGGTCTTCAATCAGCACGCCCTGCTCGATAATCAACGCACGCAGCTCATAATCCGCCGGGCCGTCCTGATCATGCAGGCCGAAGATCGCCAAACCGTGCATCCCTGACTTATGCACGATCTCTTGCAAGGCGTCGGCGTCAAACTGCGCAGCCAAACAGGCTTTGGCACTCTCCATGCGCACCACCAGCCAACCCAGCCCCATGTTGACCGCCACCGGCACGGCGTCCTGCTGGCGTTTCGCCCCTTTTAAGGCTTTATCCAGCAGCGGCAGGTGCTCTGCCGCCAGTGCTGACAGGCTGGCAGGGGGCGCACGGAAGGCCAAACCGCCCTCTTCCAGCATCTTGACCGGCACCAGCCCGACGCCGCACTCCTGAATCAAATGACCGGCGTTTTTCGGCTTCAGGCCCGCTTCCAGCAGCGAGTGCGCGGTGCCTAGGGTCGGGTGGCCCGCGAACTGGAACTCCGTGTCCGGGGTGAAAATACGCACTCGATAATCCGCCGCCGGGTCGGTCGGTTTAAGCACAAAAGTGGTTTCTGAAAGATTGGTCCAACGCGCCATGGCGCTCATTTCTTCATCACTCAGGTCGTCGGCGTCGAAGATAACGGCCAGCGGGTTGCCTTTGAGTGGAACAGCAGTAAAAACATCGACTTGCTTAAAGCGGCGGGTCTGGGTCATGAGAGATCCTGTCTAAAGTCAGCGATTAAAAATCCACATTCAAAGCAGTGTTCTATGATTACTGCATCCGAAAGTCAAAAGAGACTTGTATGTCCACCATGCCATTTATGTCTAAAAACAGTGAAAAGAGTACAGCAGTTGACCTGATAGGGGTCGGGATTGGGCCTTTCAATCTGAGCCTCGCGGCGCTGGCAAAAGATTCCGGCAAAGTGCAAAGCCATTTTTTCGATGCCAACGACGCCTTCCGCTGGCACCCCGGCATGTTACTGCCGACCGCCACCATGCAGACCTACGTGTTGCAGGATCTGGTGACCACCGTCGCGCCGCGCAGCGAATTCTCATTTATCAATTATCTGGTGGAGCAGAAGAAGATTTATCGCTTCCTCGCCACCGAGCAGCTGATCATCAGCCGCGATGAGTTCTCTGACTACCTTCAGTGGGCCTGCGATCGCATCGACAATCTGCATTTCTCCCAGCCGGTAGACGCCATCGACTTTGACGACGCCACCGAAGAGTTTGTGGTGCATACGCCGCAGGGCGACCACCGGGCGCGCAACATCTGTCTGGGCACCGGCCACGCGCCGTGGGTGCCGAAAAGCGCCCGCGCGGCGCTGGGCAAACAGTGTTTCCACGCCGCCGAGATTGAGCTGCGCGAGCATGATTTTACTGGCAAAAGAGTGATGATTGTCGGCGGCGGCCAGAGCGGCGCTGACATCGTGCTCAACGCCCTCGACGGCCACTGGGGCGAGTTCGCCGAACTGAGTTGGCTGTCGCGCCGCCCCAACTTCCAGCCGCTGGATGAGTCGATTTTCACCAATGAGTATTTCACGCCGGAATACGTGGATTACTTCTACACCCTGCCGGAAGAGATCCGTGAGCGGGAGATTCAAACCCAGAAACTGCCTTCCGACGGCATCAGCTACCACACGCTGGAAGCCATCTATAAGCAGCTTTACCACAAGTTTGACGTGCTGCATCAGCCGCGCAATGTGCGCCTGTTCCCACACCGCGCGCTGGACGCTATCCGCCAGCAGGCCGACGGCAGCTATCGCCTCCAGGCCTTGCACGGGCTGGAAAATGTCGAGGAGCATTTCGACGCTGACGTGGTGATTCTGGCTACTGGCTACCGCCCGGCCCTGCCGGACTACCTCGCGCCGCTGCTGGATCGCATTCCCTATGACCGCGAGCAGCACCTGCCGCTGCGGCCTAATTTCAACCTGCAATGGGAAGGCCCGGCCAACAACCGCATTTACGCGGTAAACGCTGGGATCCATAGCCACGGCAGCGCCGAAGGCCAGCTAACCCTCACCGCGTGGCGCTCGGCGAAGATCCTCAACCACCTATTGGGCGAAGCGCATTACGATCTCAGCCCCGGCCCGTCGCTGGTGCAGTGGTGGAGCGGCAACTAGTGCCGGCCTTTGGCTTTTAGCAGATCCACATAGGCCTGATCGATTAACTCCTGACGGTCTATGTGCAGTTTTTCCAGCAGATCTTCGGCAATGGCCACGCCCTGCTCTTGGGTTTCGTGGTCGGCCAGCACCACTTCAAACTCCAGATAGTCGCCGAGATGCTTGACGCGATCCAAATGCAGCCGCGTCTGACCAATCATAAATAAAGTGCGCTGTTTGATAACCCGCCCGGCCGCACCGTAGGCCAGCGTCAGGGTATGGCGCAGCCCGTCGGGATCGGCGGTTTCGGTCAGGGTGTAGAAACTGGTTTTCGGCCCGGACTGATCCGGCCGCTGGTAGAAGATCAGCTCACCGCGATCCGCTGAGAAGGTGCGCAGCTTGAGGCGACCGTGCGGGCAAACAAAGAAAGTATCATCTTGATCAATCAGCGTCGGCAATCCCTCAGCCAGTAGGGCGAGCTTTTCATACATTGCTGAAAAATCATCAATTCTGGCTTTTATTTCAACATTTCTGGCCATGCCCTCTCCTTAAAAACAGTCCATAAAAGTTAGCCGTTTTACCCTATCATGATGAAACCACCATGACATCCGCAGGGTTAATCGACGCGGCGCAAATTCTTGGTTTTCTCCTTAAGCTTTTCAGGTAATAACCAGATAAACTCGCACTATCGGGTGTCGCGCACCTTTCTCATTACGTCAGTCAAAGGCCGGAGGCCAGCGTCCAGAATGATATGGATTATGTTAGCTGCAGTTGTTGTCGTGTTTATCGTTGGCTATTGGTTCATGACCGCAGATACCCGTAAGGCGAATGACTCCCTTGCCAGCCTGCTAAAAATTAAGCCGGTTTATATCGATTCCATGCTGTTAGAAATGGGCAAGCGCCAGAGCCAGATGTTTACTCGCTCGATCAGTGGCGGCTATGCCGAAGAGATCCGCAAGGCGGCCTATGTGGTGTTTATCTACCACACCTTTATTAAAGACGCTTCGGAAGAAAACGTGATCAAATGGCGCGAGATTCTGATCCGCGCGCACCTGCCGCCGCAGCTCTCCAGCGAGCACGCCGAGCTGGCGCTGTTCTACTTCTCCGAGTTGGATATCGAACCGTTCGAGTTGGCGCAGTTCCGCCGTCAGTACAATGAAACCTATAATCAGATTCACTTAGTTTGAAGCCTGACGCTTGGTTAGTGCAGCGCGAAACGGCCCTTCTGGGCCGTTTTTGTTTCCGACACCTAAAAGAGCAATCTCAGTCAGGATGACTCCTCCCGCCGCTGGCAAAGTGGTGTCTTGAAGAGAGGGAAAATGAATAACGATAAATTTGATCATTACGCCCGGCGTTTCGAGCAGGTATTTGATTTTATTGAACAGCATCTGGACAGCGCGCTGACGGTTGAACAGCTCAGCGAAGTGGCCTGCTTCTCGCGGTTCCACTTTCATCGCCAGTTCAGCCAGTTCTGTGGGGTGAGCGTCAGCCGCTATATCACGCTGATGCGCCTCAAGCGCGCCTCGTACCGGCTGGTTCAGCAGTCGCCGAACAAGATTATTGATATTGCGTTAGATGCCGGTTTTGAAAATCCGGAGTCCTTTTCCCGCGCCTTCAAGCATACCTTTGGCCTAACCCCCAGCGAGTTCCGCAAGGCGCCCGTATGGATGGACTGGCATAAACATTTTCAGTTTCCCGGCATGGAAACCCAGAAGAGGATGGAGAAGATGGACGTAAAAATTATTGAAGTTGAGCCGATACCGGTGGCGGTGCTAGAGCACCACGGCGAGCCGATGCGTGTCAGCAACTCAGTGGCGACCTTTATTGAGTGGCGCAAAGCCTCGGGGTTGTCGGATTACGCGACGCAAAGCACCTACGGCGTGCCTTATAACGACCCGCTGGTCACGCCGGGCGAGGAGTTTCGCTTCGACATTTGTGGCGAACTCAACCCGCAGGCGCAGGGCAAAGTCCCGGCTAATTCGCAGGGAGTTATCAGTAAAACCCTGCCCGGCGGCCGCTGCGCCGTGGTGCGCCACGTGGGTTCATACGATCGCATCAGTGAAACGGTCTACAACCTGTATCGCCAGTGGCTGCCGCAAAGTGGTGAAGAGCTGCGCGATTTCCCGGTTTATTTCCGCTATTTGCAGCTTGACCAAGAGTTGCCGGAACACGCCCAGCAAACGGACATTCTGCTGCCGCTGAAATAGCCATTCGTCCAATCATAGGCAAAAAAATAGCGCTGAATTTTCAGCGCTATTTTCTTTTCCACCGGCTTAGCGGAAGACGTTTTCGAGATAACTCGCCAGAATCTGGCGTGAACTGAAACCGTGGCAGATGCCGTAATAAGCTTCGTTCTCACTGGCTACGTCCAGCGGAAAACGGGTGTAAACCTGACTGCTGCGAAAAGAGGCCGTCGGCTCGGCGAAACGTTCGCTGCGCTCTTTCAGCGCCGGATGTATCACCAGGGCAGTCCGACCAAACCGCGCTTCCCGGTTCACATACACGTAGTGCTCACCCCGGTGGTAACCGTAGGCTTTATCATCAACAAAATCGCGCTCAAAACCTGAATTTTCTAAAACGCGCGCCACTTCATCTGGCCGTAAATACATGGTTGCTCCTCGCTTCTTTAACCGCAGAGCGACCTTACCGTATTCATCCGCCTGAATAACCACTTTATCCCGAGATTTGGCCTCTTTAGGATTTATCTAAAGCCAATAAAGATAAATTCCCGGCGTTTTACGCTATGTTTTTTCACCCTCAAGCCGAAGGCGGGGCCGCTTTGGCATTGGCCCACAGGCGCAGCGTCATTAACCATGCCAACACCACCATAATCGCCGCCGCCAGATAGATAGACGAGGTGCCCGCGTGTGCGATCAGCAAGCCAGCAATTGGCCCGGTCAGGCCCAAACCGAGGTCGAGAAACGCCGAATATGTCCCCAGTGCGGTGCCCTGATTCTGCGGCGGTACCTGCTTCACCGCCTCAACGCCGAGGGCCGGGAAGATAAGCGAGAAGCCGCAGCCGGTCAGCAATGCGCCCAGTTGCACGGTGATAGGATCACTGCCGAGCCAGATCATCAGCAGGCCCAAAGCTTCGAACAAGAAAGAGGCCAGCGCCACACGCAGGCCGCCAAAACGGTTAATGGTGTTAGCAAGGATCAGGCGAATGCCCACAAAGCCCAGACTGAACAGGGTCAGGGTGAAAGCCGCGCCGCTCCAGTTCTTCTCCGCATAGTAGAGAGTGATGAAGGTGGCGATCACCCCGAAACCCACGGTACCGAAGCCGAGGCCCAAACCGTGCAACCACATGCGCCCCAGCACCGCTTTGAACGCAATTCTCTTACCCGTCGTCACAGAAATATCCTGTTTACGGCTCGCCAGCCAGAGGGCCAGCAGCACGGACAACACCAGCAGCACCGCGACGCCGGTCAGTCCAAATTGTGCATTGAGCATCACGCCCAGCGGCGCGCCCACCGCCATCGCGCCGTAGGTGGCGACGCCGTTCCATGAAATCACCCGCGCCGTGTGCATGGCTCCCACCGCGCCAATCCCCCACAGGGTGGTGCCGGTGCTGGCAAAGCTTTCGCCCACGCCCAAGAACAGGCGGCCAACGCACAGCATCAGCAGGCTAAGCAGCGGATAGCCCGCCAGCAGCACCGCCAACATGTAGAATACGCCGCTGATACCACAGCAAGTCAGGCCAAACAGCACCACCTTTTTCGGTCCGAGCTGGTCGGCATAGCGCCCGGCGTGCGGGCGGCTGATGAGCGTTGCGAAGTACTGCACGCTGATAATTAGCCCAGCCAATACCGAGTTAAAACCCAGCGTGTTATGCACAAAGCCCGGCAGCACCGCCAGCGGCAAGCCGATGGTCAGATAGCAAACAAAGGTGAATGTCATGAATGACAAAATGCGTTTATTTAATTGCAGATTGGTGCGCAGCGTACTTACTGACATGGGAGAACCCGAACGGAGATCACAGATTGAATATTTATAGGATAAACAGGTTTGGCAGAAGTAGAAATCTAATTGCCGGGGAAAAATGTTATCTGCTGTAAAACCTTTCTCCACTTACAGAAAAGTCTGAGCCACGTCACGCTAAGCCGCGTGGGGACTGGTGCCGCTTCATAGTCAGAACCGCTAATATCGCCGAAAATCGCGGGTGATTCCCCTATGGATCCTTCCATCGCAGCATTTTGGACTATGCTTAAAGTACAGTTCAAACAAGGAGAGCCAAATGTTTAAGAAATCAGAAAAAGTAGAACGAGACATTAATGAGGATGTAACTCTGCTGGCCGATACCCTTGACGAGGTGCTGCAATCTTCGGGCGCTAAATCGAAAGATGAGCTGGAAAAAATTCGCGGCAAAGCCGAAGGCGTTTTACGCGATGCTCGTGCCCGCTTTAACGGCAACAGCAACATTAAGCAGCACGCGATTGACGCGGCTAACCAGGCGACCAACTACGTGAAAGATAATCCGTGGCACGGCGTCGGTGTCGGTGCCGCCGTAGGTATCGTGCTCGGTGTTTTACTGGGTCGCCGCTAAGCGCCTCGGTAAGCAGAAGTAACCTGAGTAGTAAGTAGGACAGGTGCTAATTCCTGTGTCGGGTACCAGCACCTGAGCGGAAGTTGACCCCCTCATTATTCCGCTTAGAAGCGGGGCTAATTTAATATTGGCCCCGTTTTCTATTTCCCCGTCATACTTCAAATGGCTGATGCGTTGGCTTTACTCAATCACCCGAATCACTGACACATGTCAGCTCATCGGGATTCCTTCGTTTGCCGCCTTCCATCCATTCGAATTATTTAGGGGAACCTCTCCGCGCTCTCAATCAAAATCGCCGCTAATTTATCGACCAGCTTGTCGGCCTGCTGTTGATTGAGAATATTGGGAAAGCCCATCAGTAAGCCATTTGGCCTTTGCGCATCGCCCTTCTTCCTCGGCTCCACTTGCCAATCTGACAGCGCCTGAATGGCCAGCCCCTGCGAGCGGGCGTGGCGCGCAATGGCAGCATCGTCGAAGCTGGCGGCCAAATTGGCGCACAGCTGGATCCCCCCGGCCTGTGGATTAACCCACAGCTGGTCGCTTGGAAAACGCGCCGCCAGCGCCTGAGTCAAAAAGGCCCGGCGCTCGACGTACAGCTGGCGCATACGCTTGAGATGGCGATAAAAATGGCCCTGCGCGATAAACTCAGCCACGCCGGTTTGCATCAGCCGCGGGCTGGCACAGCCGCGCAAATGGCAATATTCACTGACCTTATCCACCAGCTTTTCCGGCACCACCACATAGCCGAGGCGCAGCGCGGGGAACATCACCTTGCTAAAGGTCCCGGCGTAAATCACCTGCCCCCGAGCATCGAGGCTTTTCAGCGATGGCAGCGGCTGTCCCTGATAGCGAAACTCACTGTCATAGTCGTCTTCGATGATCCACGCCTCACGGCTGGCGGCCCAGTCGAGCAGCGCCATGCGCCGCGACAGGCTGAGTGATACGCCCATTGGGCTTTGGTGTGCGGGGGTGACCACGGCAAATTTCGCCTGCGGGAAGTGCTGAACGGCGTGGTCGATGTCCATCCCCTCGCCGTCCACCGGGATGCCCATCGGCGTGGCGCCCGCCGCGCGGAAAAAGGCCTGCGTCACCGGATAGCCGGGGTCCTCCAGCCAAACGCCGTCCTGCGGCTGCATTAGGCTACCTATCACTAAATCCAGCACCGCCGCGTAGCCCGAGCAGATGAAAACCTGCTCCGGTCGGCAAGAGAAGCCGCGCGACAACTGCAAGTAGGCCGCTACTTCATGGCGCAGAGCGGCATCGCCGTTGAGCGGCGCGTGGCCGAGATCCTCGATTCGCGTATGGCGAATTTGCCGCGCCACGATGCGCGACCAGATAGCGCGCGGGAAAGCGTCAAGCGCGGGCAGGCCAAGTTCCAGAGGAAAAGGCCGGCTGTTGGGCAACATCGGGTTAACCGTAAAGCGCGGCGGCTCGGGGACGCGCTCCGGTAAGGAGGAAAGGGTCGGCAGCGACAGGCTGACGCGCGTCCCCGCCTGTCCGCGGCTCTGCAAAAAGCCTTCCGCCATCAGCAGGCCGTAGGCGTTATCCACCGTGGCGCGGGCGACGCCCAGCTCGCTCGCCAGGCTGCGCGCCGAGGGCACGCGCTCTCCGGCCTGTAGCTGGTTCTGCATGATAGCCTGCTTAAAGCGATGATAAATCTGCCGATAGAGTGGCGCGGAGAGCTGGGGATCGAGCTGGAAGGAAGCCGAAAACGCGGACATTCATGGCCCTATCAAAAAGTGATTTTATGGCTCTGTAGTATAGTCCATGCGGCGGCTAAAGTATCTCTTATCAACCCAAGAGGAGATCAACATGACCCAGCTTCGCCTGCCTTACTACCAACTGTCCGCCAGCGTGATGGAACCGATGAAAGCCGCCCTCGGCGCGCTGGAGAAAGGCCCGTTGGACAACATCATCATTGAGCTGGTGTTCCTGCGCGTATCGCAAATCAATGGCTGCGCCTACTGTCTGGATATGCACGCGAAGGCGCTGCGCAAGGCGGAATACCCACAGGGAAAATTGGATCAACTGGCGGGATGGCGCGTCAGCCACGCCTATTCCGAACAGGAGCGCGCGGCGCTGGCATGGGCAGAGAGCCTGACGCTGATTGCTGCCACCGGCGCAGCGGATAGCGATTATGAGCCACTAAAGGCGCAATTTAGCGACGTTGAAATCTCTGAATTGACTTTTGCTATTGGTCTGATGAATGCGTTTAACCGTCTTGCGGTGGGGATGCGTCAATAAATGACCCGTTAATCTCTGCTTAAAAAATAATCCCACCCTCTTCAGCCCGCACCCAGCGGGCTTTGTCATTTTTGCAATAAGCAAAATTAAAATATCTACATATTGTATGGTTGATAATTTAAATCACCACATCTAGTATTCAATTCGTCGGGACGCTACTAAAGCACCGACACCCGCGCCCCCTAACTGCTGAAGCCATCGCCACAGCGACCGGGCAAAAATTGTCTCTGATTTCATTATGGATGGGAATACGAATCATGAGCATTATTATTTACAGCAAGCCAGACTGTGTCCAATGCAACGCCACATACCGCGCTTTAGATAAGCAAGGCATCGCCTACCAAGTCATCGACTTAACGCAGGATGCGCAAGCACTGGGCCAGGTTCGCGCCATGGGTTATCAGCAAGTGCCGGTGATCGTGGCCGGTGACGATCACTGGTCTGGCTTCCGCCCAGACAAAATCAGCGAATTGCGCCAACTGCAAACCGCGTTCTGAGGCCAGGCGGATGAATCCGTTGGTCTATTTTTCCAGTAGTTCAGAGAACACTCATCGTTTCGTCGGTAGAACAGGTCTGCCGGCGATTCGAATTCCGATTGACCGCCAGCCAGAGAAGTTACGCGTCACTCAACCCTACATTCTGGTGGTGCCGAGTTACGGCGGCGGCTCAGCCAAGGGCGCAGTGCCCACGCAGGTCATTCGTTTTCTGAACGATGAACACAATCGTTCACTTATCCGCGGCGTTATCGCCGCCGGAAACACTAATTTCGGCGCAGCGTATTGTATTGCCGGTGACATCATCGCCCAAAAGTGTCAGGTGCCTTACCTGTATCGCTTTGAATTACTGGGTACGCCGGAAGACGTTGCAAAGGTTACACAGGGAGTTACTGAATTTTGGCAACGACAGAAATGAGTCTTACCGAGGCAGACACCAGCAGCCCGGACTATCACGCTCTGAACGCGATGTTGAATCTGTTCGATGCCGAAGGCCGTATCCAATTCGACAAAGACAGGCTTGCGGCGCGCCAGTACTTCCTGCAGCACGTGAATCAAAACACGGTGTTTTTCCACAATTTGGCGGAAAAGCTGCGTTATCTGGTGGAAGAAGGTTATTACGAAGCGCAGGTGCTGGATCAGTACGCCTTCGAAGACATTAAGCGTTTGTTTAAACAGGCTTATGCCAAAAAATTCCGCTTCCAGACCTTTCTGGGGGCCTTCAAGTATTACACCAGCTACACGCTGAAAACCTTCGACGGCAAACGCTATCTTGAGCGTTACGAAGACCGCGTGTGCATGGTGGCGCTGACGCTGGCTCAGGGCGATGTCGCCCTCGCCGGGCACTTTGTGGATGAGATCATCTCTGGCCGCTTCCAGCCTGCCACGCCCACTTTCCTCAACTGCGGCAAAAAGCAGCGCGGCGAGCTGGTCTCCTGCTTCCTGCTGCGCATTGAAGACAACATGGAGTCGATTGGTCGCTCGGTGAACTCGGCGCTGCAACTGTCCAAACGCGGCGGCGGCGTGGCCTTTATGCTGACCAACATCCGTGAAGTCGGCGCGCCGATTAAACGCATTGAGAACCAGTCATCCGGCGTCATTCCTATTATGAAGATGCTGGAAGACGCCTTCTCCTACGCCAACCAGCTCGGCGCGCGTCAGGGCGCGGGCGCGGTGTATCTCAACGCGCACCACCCGGACATCCTGCGTTTCCTTGATACTAAGCGCGAAAACGCCGATGAGAAGATCCGCATCAAAACCCTCTCTCTTGGCGTAGTGATCCCGGATATCACCTTTGAGCTGGCGAAGAACAATGAAGATATGTACCTGTTCTCGCCGTATCACGTGGAGAAGGTCTACGGCGTGCCAATGTCTGAAATCAGCATCACGGAGAAATACCGTGAAATGGTTAACGACAAGCGCATCCATAAAACCAAGATCAACGCCCGCGAGTTCTTCCAGATTCTGGCAGAGATTCAGTTTGAATCCGGTTATCCGTACATGATGTTTGAAGACACGGTGAACCGCGCGAACCCGATCAAGGGTCGCATCAACATGAGTAACCTCTGCTCGGAGATTTTGCAGGTCAACACGCCGACCGTTTATGGCGAAGACCTCTCTTATCAGCAGGTGGGGAAAGATATCTCCTGTAACCTCGGCTCGCTAAATATCGCCTCGGCGATGGACTCGCCGGACTTCGGCAACACGGTAGAAATGGCTATCCGCGCGCTGACGGCGGTCTCCGACATGAGCAACATCCGCTCGGTGCCTTCTATCGATCAGGGTAATCAGGACTCCCACGCCATCGGCCTTGGGCAGATGAACCTGCACGGCTATCTGTGCCGCGAACGCATTTACTATGGTTCAGAAGCCGGTTTGGACTTCACCAATATCTATTTCTACAGCGTGGCTTATCACGCCGTGCGCGCCTCCAACCAGCTGGCGATTGAGCGCAACCAGCGTTTCAAAGGCTTTGAGGATTCGACCTACGCCAGCGGCAGCTACTTCGACAAATATGTCGATGAAGCCCAGGCCGACAAGTGGCAGCCGAAAACCGAGCGCGTGCGCGAGCTGTTTAGCGAGGCGGGAATTCACATCCCAACGACCCAAGACTGGGCAGCGCTGAAGGCCTCGGTGATGCAGCACGGACTGTACAACCAGAACTTACAGGCGGTGCCGCCGACCGGATCTATTTCTTACATCAATAACTCGACCTCAAGCATTCACCCGATTGTTTCACGGGTGGAGATCCGCAAAGAGGGCAAGATTGGCCGCGTCTACTATCCGGCGGCGTTCATGACCAATGACAACCTTGATTACTATCAGGATGCCTATGAGATTGGGCCGGAAAAGATCATCGATACCTATGCCGAAGCCACGCAGCATGTGGATCAGGGGCTGTCGCTAACGCTGTTCTTCCGCGACACCGCCACCACGCGCGACATCAACAAAGCGCAGATTTACGCCTGGCGCAAAGGCATCAAAACTATCTATTACATCCGTCTACGCCAGATGGCGCTGGCCGGGACTGAAGTTCAGGGTTGCGTGTCTTGCACACTGTGATCGATTGAAAGGACTTAAAAATGAGCGCAGTAAAACAATTATTAGTTCCGCAGCCAATCAGCAAAGCCATCAACTGGAACAAGATTCAGGATGATAAAGATTTGGAGGTGTGGAACCGCCTGACCTCCAACTTCTGGCTGCCGGAGAAGGTGCCGCTGTCCAATGACATTCCCTCTTGGGCCACGCTGAGTCCAAAAGAGAAGCAGCTGACTATCCGCGTATTTACCGGCCTGACGCTGCTCGACACCGTGCAAAACGTGGTGGGCGCGCCGACCTTGATGAAAGACGCGGTCACGCCACACGAAGAGGCGGTGTACTCGAATATCTGCTTTATGGAGGCGGTACACGCCCGCTCGTACAGCTCGATTTTCTCCACGCTGTGCGCCACCTCGGACGTAGACGAAGCTTATCGCTGGAGCGAAGAGAACGTCGCGCTGCAAAACAAGGCGGCGATCATTCTCTCCTATTATGGCGGGCAAGATCCGCTGATGAAGAAAGTCGCCAGCGTGTTCCTCGAATCTTTCCTGTTCTACTCCGGCTTCTATCTGCCGATGTACTGGTCCAGCCGCGCCAAGCTGACCAACACCGCCGATCTGATCCGCCTGATCATTCGCGATGAGGCCGTGCACGGCTATTACATTGGTTATAAGTTCCAGAAGGCCTTGGCTTTGGAAAGCGAAGAGCGCCAGCGGCAGATCAAAGCACAGGCGTTTGATCTGATTCAGGATCTGTACGACAACGAAATTCGCTATACCGAAGAGTTATATGACGACGTGGGCTGGAGCGAGGACGTGAAGAAGTTCCTGCACTACAACGCCAATAAGGCGCTGATGAACCTGGGTTATGAGGCTCTGTTCCCGGCCAGCATGGCGGATGTCAACCCGGCCATCTTGTCAGCCCTGTCGCCAAACGCCGATGAAAACCACGACTTCTTCTCCGGCTCCGGCTCGTCCTACGTGATTGGCACGGCGGTGAATACCGAAGACGAAGACTGGGACTTCTAACGCCGCAGTCTTAGCACCAGCAGCACCAACCCCGCGATACACACCGTTGTTCCCAGCAGTGGGAACAACGGAATTCCCCACAGATTGACGGTCGAATTCATCAAATAGGGCGCGATGCCCAGCGCAAAGGCGGCGGTGACGATGGCTATCGCCAGCGTAATGGCCGCGCGTTCCAGCGAACGGCTCAGTTCACTGAGGTTTTTGATCTCCACCCCGGCGTGCAGCCTGCCGCTTTTCAGCCGCTGGGTGATCAGCCGCAGGGTTTGCGGCAGCTCCTCGCTGGCCTCCACGGCTTCAATCCCCAAATTCACCAGACGCTGGCGCGTCGCCTCCGGCGAGAAGCGCTGCAGCATCATTTTTTCCAGCATCGGGCGCAGCGTGGCGACAATATCAAACTGCGGATCCAGCCGGTGCAGCACGCCGTCGGCGGTGATCAGCGCCTTAAACAGCAGCACCAGATCGGACGGCAGGATCAACTGATGCTCGCGGGCCATCAGCAGGAAATCGGTTAACGCGCCGCCGAGGGTCATCGGGGCAGAAAGCTGCCGGTCAAAGAAGTTCTGCGCCGCCAGCTCTAGGTCCATCAAATCCACCGCGTCGGTGTCGGTCCAGGCCACCAGCGTGTTGACGATCCCCGCCGTGTCGCGCTCCACCAGCGCGTGCAGCAACAGCAGCAGCTGATTGCGCCGCCGCTCGGAGAGGCTACCCACCATGCCGAAATCGATAAAACCGACTTTATCCCCCGCCAGCGCCATCAGGTTACCCGGATGGGGATCAGCATGGTAGAGGCGTAGATCCAGCACCATTTTCATAAAGGCAATGGCTCCGCGCCGCGCCAGCAGCGGGCGATCAAAGCCTGCGGCGATCAAATCGGCCGGATTAGAGGGCGAGACGCCGGGCAAATATTGCTGCACCAGCAGGCGGGGCGAAGAGAATTCGCTGTAGATCTTGGGAATGACGATCTCCGGCTGATCGCGAAAATAGTCGCCGATCTGCCGACAGTTGTAGCCTTCGTGGCTGAGATCTAATTCGTGGTTGAGCGCAATTTCCAGCGTTCTGACAATCTGCTGCGGGCGAAAGCGCGCCATCATCGGGCTTTGCTCGGCGGCGGTATCCGCCAGATAGGCCAGCAGGCGCAGGTCGGCCTGAATGGTTTTCTCCAGCTCAGGCCGCAGAACTTTAACCACCACCTCTTCGCCGCTGTGCAGCCGGGCGCGGTAGATTTGCGCCATGGAGGCCGCCGCCAAAGGTTCTAAATCAAACTGGGCGAAAACCTGCTGCGGGTCGCCGCCTAAGTCGCGACTCACCTGATCGCGAATAGCTTCCCACGGCAGAAACTGCGCCTGACTGTGCAACTTATCCAGCTCATCAATCCAACGCTGGTCGAGCAGGTCGGAGCGCGTCGCCAGTATCTGGCCGAACTTCACAAAGGTCGGTCCGAGGGCCTCCAGCGCGGCGCGCAGCCTCTGCGGCATAGTCTGGATATCAGCCTCATCATTGGCGGCCAGGCGCGATTTCACCAACCCGCCTAGCCCTACGATGGCGAGCAAATCCTGCAAACCGTAGCGGATCAGCACCTCGGTGATCTGCTTGAGTCTGGCGCGGTCGCGCACCGTCACGTACATCATTTTCAACATATACAGCTCCGTCCCTGAAGTGTGGTTGCGGCAAATTTCATACTCTCATTGTAGCGCACCGCGTGGCATAAACGCCGAAATGCTAAAACGAAAAAGGCCCGGTGATTAACCGGGCCTTGGTGACGCACAAGGAGCAATCAGGCGAAGAATTTCGCCAAGACCAGCAGGCCAACCGACACGTTGATCGCGCCACCGATGCGGGTGGCAATTTGCGCGAAGGGCATCAGCGCCATGCGATTGCCGGAGGTCAGGATAGCCACGTCGCCGGTGCCGCCCTGCCCGCTCTGGCAGCAAGAAACAATAGCCACGTCGATAGGGTGCATGCCGATTTTCTTGCCGACAAAATAGCCCGTGCCGACCAGCGCGCAGACCGTGGTCACAATCACGCACAGGTTCGAAATGGTGAAGGCGTTAACCAGCTCCTGCCAAGGGGTGATAGCCACGCCCACCGCGAACAGCACCGGGTAAGTCACCGCCGTGCGGAAGAATTTGTACACCGTCATCGACCCTTGTTGAATGGTCGGTGACACGCCGTTCAGCAGTTTGACCACCACCGCCGCGAACAGCATGCCGACCGGCGCTGGCAGGCCAATCAGGCGCTGACCCAGCATCCCCACCATGTACAGCAGCACCGCCAGCAGCGCGCCGCAGGCCAGCGCGTTGACGTCAGGCTTGCCTTTGAACTCTTCCAACCCGTGACCGATCAGGCCATTTTTCGCTGGCATCAGCTGGCCTTCGCCAGTCAGGTGCGGATAGCGTTTACCGATTTGGTTCAGCACGCCCGCCAGCACGATAGCGGTCAAACCACCCAGCATCACGATAGGCAGAATGCGGCCCAGCGCCACGCCCTGCTCCATGTGCAGAATGGTCGCATAACCCATCGACAGCGGGATGGCACCTTCGCCCACGCCACCGGCCATGATCGGCAGAATAAGGAAGAAGAAGGTCTGGAACGGCGGCAGGCCAAGTGCCATGCCCATCGCCAGCCCCGCCACCATGCCGACGATTTCGCCACACAGCATTGGGATGAAGATCCGCAGGAAGCCCTGAATCAGCACCTGACGGTTCATGCTCATGATGCTGCCGACAATAATGCAGCAGATGTAGAGATAGAGAATATTGGTGGATTTATAGAATTTGACCGTCGAGTCGACCACCACGTCCGGCAGCAGGCCGTAGTGCACCAGCGCGGAAGGAATAAAGGTGGCGCAGATTGCCGCCGCGCCCAGCTTGCCGATGATAGGCAGGCGTTTGCCGAACTCACCGCAGGCAAAGCCGAAGAAGGCCAGCGTCGCCACCATCACCACGATGTCGCTCGGCAGTTTGCCATTCAGGCAGTCGAGCAGAATCAGCACCCCCGCCAGCAAGAAGAAAGGCAGCGGAATGATCCCTATCTTGTAGTTATCCAAGATATGCCACCAGCGCTCCTTGGCAGAAACGGCCGGGGTTTCCTTCTTTTTCACAACAACGTAGGAATCATCAGTGGTGCTCATAATACTTTCCTCATGCTTTAAAACTTCATTAGTAATGAGGATAAAAAATAGCGACCCCGCATCGTTGTGAGGCTGTTCAAATTAAAATCGCTGATTTAAAGGTTGTAATGGTTTTAATGGCGTTAATGTTACTTAGGCTGCAAAGCTTATCAGCTTTGTAGTAAATCGCGCCTTTAGCCTTTTTATTATTGTGGCTATTTAGCCCCGTGGCGCGCGGCAGTTGCGTATTTCCTCACAACACCGCGCGATGGGAATGACGCCGCTGAAAACGCCATGTTAGGCTTATTCTCTGTTTACTTGGTGGCTGCCAGAATGCGATTACGATTCACCTTTCAAATAAAGCTCTTTCTCTCACTGGTGGGCTTTTCCTGCGTGCTTTTGGCGGTACTCGGGCTACTTTTATTCCGCACCGTGGATGAACAACTGCATAAAGATTTGGGTAGCCGCGCCAAAGTGCAGGCGTCGCAAATCGCCCTGATGCCCGGCCTGGCTGAGCGCGTAGAGGCCGAAGACAGCGCGGGAGTGGCAAAACTGGTCGCGCCGCTGCGGGCGAAAAGCGACGCCAGTTATATCGTTATTGGCGATGTGCATGCCGACCACCTGTACCATTCGCAGTCGCCGGAACGCCTCGGTAAACCTCTCGTTGGCGGGGATAACGCCGAAGTGCTCGAGGGGAAAACCATTATTACCGTGCGTCAGGGCGGCATCGGAATCTCTTTACGCAGTAAAGCGCCAATCGTAGACGCCAATAATAAAGTCATCGGCATTGTCTCCGTCGGATACCTGATTTCTTATATCGATGACGTCACGGTGAAATTGCTGGCGCAGACCGCCCTGTCCGGCATTCTGCTATTAGCCCTGCTGTTTCTTTTCTCATGGTTATTCAGTAAGAATCTCAAGAAACAGATGTTCTGGCTGGAACCAAAAGAGATTGCACTATTAGTTCGCCAACAGAAGGCGCTGCTGGAAGCCATTTATGAAGGGGTGATCGCCATTGATCACCAGCAGCGGATCTTGTCTATCAACCACGCCGCCCGCGAGCTGCTGGACATCCACCAGCCGGAAGACCTGCTGGTCGGCCAGCACATCCGCGACATTATTCACACCGGCGCGGAGTTCTTCACCGGCGACCGCGAAACGCCCAACAGCCACGATGAGGTGACGCGTTTTAATCAGCGACAGGTGATCGTCAACCGCGTGCGCATTGAGCTAGGCCCGTCATCGGAGATCGGCTGGGTGGTCAGTTTCCGCGATAAAAACGACATTAACACCCTCAGCAGCCAGCTCAGTCAGGTGAAACGCTATGCTGACAACCTGCGTATCATGCGCCACGAGCAGCTTAACTGGACGGCGACGCTGGCCGGCCTGTTGCAGATGAAACGCTATGACGAGGCAATGGGCTACATTCAGGCGCAGTCCGAAGGGGCACAGGCAGTGCTGGATTTTGTTTCAGAGCGCTTTGCCTCGCCGACGATTTGCGGTTTATTGTTAGGGAAATACTCCAGCGCGCGGGAAAAAGGCATTGAACTGACCTTCGACCCCGCCTGCCAGCTTCAGCGTATGCCCGCCGCGTTGAGCGAGTCGGAGCTGATGTCGATTATCGGCAATCTGATTGATAATGCGGTAGACGCCACGCTTGCCGCGCCGGGGCCGCATCAGCCGGTAGAGTTCTACCTCACCGATCGCAATGATGAGTTGCTGATTGAAGTGGCGGATCAGGGCGTGGGGTTGTCGGCGGAGATCCGCCCGCGTATTTTCGAACAAGGCGCAACCACCAAGCCACTCTCCTCGGCCGACCAGACCGGTGGCGAGCACGGCATTGGGCTGTACGTGGTCGCCAGCTACGTGCATCAGGCGCAGGGCATGATTGAGATTTCGGACAATCAACCACGGGGCACGGTGTTCTCACTGTTTATCCCCAATCCCAAACCGCCGGGCAGCAACAGCTAAAATTTGACAGACTGGAACAGCGCTAAGCGCACTATTTTAATAAGAAAATCATGACCTACCCTACTTTATGAGCATGTCAGGAAACACGATGAACAAGAGTAGTTTCAACAACGGGGGCAGTATCAATAACGGCAGCGCGCTGGACGTGGTGATTGTCGAGGACGAGCCTTATCTGGCCGGGCTGCACCGTGACTTTATTGAGCAAAACTTTAATCTGCGGGTGGTGAGCATCGCCGCCACGCTGGCACAGGCCAGAACTCAGCTGCAACTTTACCGGCCACGGCTGGTGCTGCTGGACAACTATCTGCCGGACGGTCAGGGCATTGAGCTTATCGACAGCGCGCTGCTGAAAAGCCTCGACTGCTCGGTGATTTTCATCACCGCCGCCAGCGACATGAATACCTGTAGTCAGGCGATGCGCTATGGCGCGTTTGACTACATCATCAAGCCGGTCTCTTTCCAGCGCCTGCGCAATTCGCTGGAGCGCTTTTTGCAGTTTGTGCATCAGCTGCGCAATGTGAAGGTGCTCGACCAGCAGGCGCTCGACAGGCTGTATAACCTGCCCGCCACTGACATGCCCGCAGCCCCCGCGACCAAAGGCATTGAGCCAAATACGCTGGAGCTGGTGCGCCGCGTTTTCATTGCCGAACCGGACCGCAATTGGTCAGTCGATCAGGTGGTGGAACAGGTGGGAATTAGCAAAACCACCGGGCGTCGATATCTAGAATATTGCGTGGAAATTGGCTTTATCGCGGTGGAAATGCAGTACGGAAATATTGGCCACCCGCGACGGCTCTACCGGCTGATATTCCGCGAGGATCAGGCCCCCATTCATGACTAAATTATCCGGCTTCAGGGCCGGATAATTTTTGCGTCTGACGGACACAACTACGTTACATTTCGACAGATTCTCTTTACAAGTCTCACCGATTATTCTCAGGCACTCGATTTTTTCTTCATCGGATTTCCAACCCTTCTCACCCTGCGAGTGAAATGACTATTTCGCCTAAAAGTCGATATCACTTGAAATATCTCAAACTTGCGCTAACAGAATATTATTCTGCACATAAACCATAAAAATAATAAGTCAATTTAACTCAATAAAATCAATAGCATGTCTCAAAAATAATAATCATTTCAGCGCAATAAAATAGTAAGAAAAACGCGCTTCGCCATTGCATTAATTCATGCCAAAAACGATGGGTATTTGGCGTGAAATAACAAAATTCACAATGAGGGTTTTGCACCTAATTAGCCGCAGGGGAGTGCGCCGGGGAATATTATTCAGAAAGATTGAGACTTGTCTCAGACTCTCATTGTGGTAGGGTGTAAACCGTTCGATATTTCCGTACTTTGCGTACTAAGTAGATTCTATAGAGTTCAAACACAACTAGACCCATTTATAGCCGATGGCTATTTCTTTCCAAGGAATGCACATTGCATGACAATTAAAATCGAAGTAAAGAACCTGTATAAGGTATTTGGCGAGCACCCTGAGCGCGCATTTAAGCTGATAGATTCCGGCAAGAGTAAAGAAGAAATATTTGAGAAAACCGGTCTGTCATTGGGTGTCAAAAACGCCAGTCTGGCCATTGAAGAAGGCGAGATTTTCGTCATCATGGGATTATCCGGCTCCGGTAAATCCACTATGGTACGCCTTCTCAATCGTCTGATAGAACCCACCCGCGGTGAAGTGCTGATTGACGGCGAAGACATCGCCAAGATCTCCGAATCCAAACTGCGTCAGGTTCGCCGCAGCAAAATCAGCATGGTTTTCCAATCCTTCGCCCTAATGCCCCATCTGACCGTGTTGAACAACACTGCCTTTGGTATGGAGCTGGCTGGCGTGCCAACCGAGGAGCGCAACCAAAAAGCCCTCGAGTCTCTGCGTCAGGTTGGTCTGGAAAATTACGCTAACTCTTATCCCGATGAGCTGTCCGGCGGTATGCGTCAACGCGTTGGCCTGGCCCGCGCCATGGCGAATAACCCCGACATTCTGCTGATGGATGAGGCCTTCTCCGCGCTCGATCCCCTCATCCGTACTGAGATGCAAGATGAGCTGGTGAAGCTGCAATCCCAGCACCAGCGCACCATTGTGTTTATTTCCCATGACCTCGACGAAGCCATGCGTATTGGCGACCGTATTGCCATTATGCAGGGCGGCGAAGTGGTGCAGGTCGGCACGCCGGAAGAGATTTTGAATAATCCGGCCAATGACTATGTGCGCACCTTCTTCCGCGGCGTGGACATCAGTCAGGTGTTTAGCGCCAAAGATATCGCCCGCCGTCGCGGGACATTAATTCGTAAAACCCCCGGTTTTGGTCCGAGGGCAGCCCTCAAGCTGCTGGAAGATGCAGACCGCGAATATGGTTATGTGCTGGAGCGTGGTGAGCGCTTTATCGGCGTTGTGTCGATTGACTCACTGAAAACCGCGCTAAAAGCCAATCTTTCACTGGAATCCGCCCTGCTGGAGTTCCCGGCACCGGTGCAGGCAGACATGCCGCTCAGTGAACTGATTTCTCACGTTGCCGCCGCGCCGTACGCCGTGCCGGTGGTCAATGAGAGCAATAACTATATCGGTATTATTTCCAAAGCCATGCTACTTCGTGCTCTGGACAAAGAAGGGGGTAACGAATAATGAAGCATTCAATTCATAACGATAGCATCGTCCAACACGCGCAGGCTGCCACTCAAGAACTCGATCCGTCCGTCGATCCATGGAGCGCCGATAACGCCAGCGGCGGCCATGTTGACGCCGCGCAGTCAGCCACCTCGGCACCTGCCGATGCGGGCAGCAGCGACCCTTGGGGCGGCGCATCCGGCGGCAGCGATGCCGCAACCACGACAGCCCACAGCGCACCGGATGCCACCCATCAGGCGGCGACGCAGGCCAACGACTGGCTGAACGTCGCCCCGGCGCAGCATGACCAGTTCAACATTCTCGACCCGTTTCACACCACGCTCATTCCTCTCGATCGCTGGGTTACAGAGGGGATTGACTGGCTGGTAACCAATTTCCGCCCTGTGTTCCAAGGGATCCGCGTGCCGGTAGACTTCGTGCTCAGTGGTTTCCAACACGGCCTTGAGTCACTCCCGGCCCCTATCGCCATGCTGATTTTTGCTCTGATTGCCTGGCAGATGGCGGGGTTAGGCATGGGTGTCGCCACGCTGGTTTCTTTGGTGGTGATTGGCGCTATCGGCGCGTGGTCACAGGCCATGGTGACTTTGGCGCTGGTGCTGACCTCGCTGTTCTTCTGCGTGCTGATAGGACTTCCGCTCGGTATCTGGCTGGCTCGCAGCCAGCGCGCGGCGAAAATCATTCGCCCCCTGCTTGATGCGATGCAGACCACGCCAGCGTTCGTCTACCTGGTGCCGATCGTCATGCTGTTTGGTATCGGTAACGTGCCGGGCGTCGTCGTGACCATCATCTTCGCCCTGCCGCCTATCGTGCGTCTGACCATCCTCGGGATTAATCAGGTGCCGGAAGATTTGATTGAAGCTTCGCAGTCCTTCGGCGCAAGCCCAAGCCAGATGCTGTTCAAAGTGCAGTTGCCGCTGGCGATGCCGACCATCATGGCCGGTATTAACCAGACGCTGATGCTGGCGCTGTCGATGGTGGTTATCGCCTCGATGATCGCCGTAGGCGGTCTGGGTCAGATGGTGCTGCGCGGCATTGGCCGTCTGGATATGGGTCTGGCGTCGGTGGGTGGTGCAGGTATCGTTATCCTCGCTATTATCCTCGACCGCCTAACGCAGTCGATGGGTCAAGATACCCGCAGCAAGGGTGGCCATCGCTGGTTTACCCGTGGTCCAATTGGCTTATTGACCAAGCCTTTCGCCAAAAAAGCCTAATAGCTCGCTGTTCCTCCCGGCGGTTCGCCGCCGGGAGACATAAAAGTTGTACCACTACGCGTTAACGCACCTTCGCCTCATAAAACGCAGTCCACTCTTAAATTATTTAATAAAAGAATAAGGGTTCACTATGCGCACGACACACATCAGAGCGATTGCTCTCTCCGTATTACTGGCGGCACCTGCCGCTTTCGCCGCCGACCTGCCGGGTAAAGGCGTGGTGGTGAAGCCGCTGCAAAGCACGCTTCCAGAAGAATCATTCCAAACCGAACTGGTGAATCGCGCCCTGCAAAAGCTGGGTTATGACGTGCAGCCGACGGGTGAGGTGGATTACAACGTCGCCTACACCGCCATCGCTAGCGGCGACTCTACCTACATGGCGGTGAACTGGGACCCAATGCAGGTTGATATGTACGACGGCGCGGGTGGCGACAAGAAGTTCTACCGTCAGGGCACCTTCATCAGCGGCGCGGCACAGGGTTATTTGATCGACAAAAAAACCGCCGATGAATATCACATCACCAGCCTCGATCAGTTGAAAGATCCCAAGCTCGCCAAGCTATTTGACGCCAATGGCGACGGCAAGGCCGACCTCGCAGGCTGCGATCCGGGTTGGGAATGCGGCAACGTGATTAGCACCCAGCTCAAGGCTTACGGCCTCGACAGCACGGTGCAGCAGAATCAGGGTAACTATTCGGCCATCATCGCCGACACTCTGACGCGCTTCAAAAGCGGCAAGCCGGTGCTCTACTACACCTGGACGCCGTATTGGGTGAGCAACGAGATGAAACCGGGCAAAGACGTGGTCTGGCTGACGGTGCCATTCTCAGCGAATCCGGGTTCGAACAAAGATTTGGACACCAAGCTGCCTAACGGCAAGAACTACGGTTTCCCGGTCAACAATGAACATATCGTGGCCAACAAACAGTGGGCCGAAGCTAACCCGGCCGCCGCTAAGCTGTTCGCCATCATGAAACTGCCTCTGGCTGACGTGAATGCGCAAAACCTGCGGATGCACGAAGGCGAATCCTCAACGGCAGACATTCAGCAGCACGTTGATGGCTGGATAAAAGCTCACCAGGCCACTTTCGACGGCTGGATTGCCGAAGCTGCCGCTGCAGCTAAAAAATCCTAATTCGCACAGCAGTAATAACAATGACGATAAATCGACCATAAACAGGACATTCTTCTATGCGTAAATCAACTCTCTGGGCGGCCGCCACCCTGACCACGCTGGCTTCAGCCACCACTTTCGCCGCTGACCTGCCGGGTAAAGGCGTCACCGTCACCCCGATTCAGAGCACCATCAGTGAAGAGACCTTCCAGACCCTGCTGGTCAGCAAGGCGCTGGAAAAACTGGGTTACGACGTTCAGCCAATTCGCGAAGTGGATTACAACGTGGGTTACACCACCATTGCCGCCGGTGATGCCACTTTCACCGCCGTTAACTGGTCGCCGCTGCATGACGAAATGTACAAAGCCGCCGGGGGCGACAAGACCTTCTACCGCCAAGGGACCTATGTCAACGGCGCCGCGCAGGGTTATCTGATCGACAAGAAAACTGCGGAAAAGTACCACATCACCAATATCGAACAGCTGAAAGATCCCAAAATCGCCAAGCTCTTTGACACCAACGGTGACGGCAAAGCCGACCTGACGGGCTGTACGCCGGGCTGGGGCTGTGAGGCCGCGCTGAATGAGCAGCTGAAAGCCTATGGTTTGGAAAAAACCGTCAACCACAATCAGGGCAACTACTCGGCGATGATCGCCGACACCATCACCCGTTATAAAGAAGGTAAACCTATCTTCTATTACACCTGGACGCCGTACTGGGTCAGCGACGTGTTAGTGCCGGGTAAAGACGTGCTGTGGATGCAGGTGCCGTTCTCCGTAGTTCCGGGAGAGAAAGACGCCGACACCGCGCTGCCGAATGGCAAAAACTACGGTTTCAAAGTCAGCACTATGCACATCGTCGCGAACAAGAAATGGGCCGAAGCTAACCCAGCCGCCGCCAAACTGTTCGCCATCATGCAGTTGCCTCTGAAAGACATCAACGCGCAGAACTCGGCGATGCATGCAGGCCAAAGTTCTGAAGCCGATATCAATAACCAGACCGACGGCTGGATCAAAGCCCACCAGGCCACCTTTGATGGCTGGGTAAAAGAGGCGGCTGCGGCAGCTAAGTCTTAATAGCTTTTCTATAAATGCCTCGAGTTTTCTCGGGGCGAAGTAGGCAGAGGCGCTGAATAATTATTCAGCGCCTTTTACTTTTTCCCACGAAGAGCGACATGCCAGACTCCGTATGGGCAGATTAAAACGGATATTATTGTAAACGCTGATTGATTTTGAGATTATCAAACGCGTTGAATTACCAGATAAGGATGTTGATGCAATGGATTTCAGTAAAGAGCGCCTTTTAGCGTCGGGATTTACAGCAAAGGAGTTGCAGAAGCTTCAGAATAACATTGATAACTTTGGCGGGAGTTTTGAGCAGGTCGTCAGGGATTTATCCAAGAGATTTAATGTCTTAATTTTTATTTTATCTTTTTTTTGGTTATCTTTTATTGTTTCGTTATTCTTCTCATCTTATGACCGGCTTATCTCTTATGCTATCGGTTTGGCAATAATGACTGTAATAATGACATTCATTCAACCGCCAATCCTTTCATATAAGTGTTGGCGGTTTTGTCGGAGAATTTAACTTTATTTGTTATCTGTGCTGATAAGGTCAAATATCACTTTGGCCTGAATACCGTAACCGGCTATTTTCATTGTTAGCTTTGGTTTACTCATAGTGTCTACTTTTCTGTAAAAATCACTAGGTAGATAACGAAATAGCCGCCATGTCTCAGGCCTTTTTGATAGCCCTGCAATACCGTAAATACTGGCTACCAGTGAAATAGTATTATAGGCAGCTAGCCCAGACTCTGGTTTGAATCCAATAAACTTCGCTAATTGTATGCTGCCATCTCCGAATATTCCCTCAGATGTTGAGTTCCTTCCGTTTCTTATTACATCCACTTCTTTTGTTATTCCATTAGCTCCATCCATTACAAGAATTGCACCAGCTAGCATTCCTATCGGCTGCATAGTTGCGATCATTACACCGCCAGCAATAGCGGTTAATCCAGAAGCAACGATTCTTACAGCACTAATCATATAGCCAACGATTTTGTTATTTTCCCGTATAAACTCGACTTGTGCATAGAGTTTCGCGGTTTTCGTTCTCAGCATTCGCCCCTGTTCCTGAAGGCTTTCTATTTCAGCTCTGAGATTTTTAATACACACCATACAATCATCGTCAGATTTTGCTTGGCGTGCCGCAGCAAACTGCTGCTCAACAACGTCTTTAATTTCCTGAACGAATTGCATCCGTGTCAGGCCATCATTGAGGTGAAAAGACGCCAGTGTATTGGCTGTGTTGATCAACTTTCTAGCTTCAAGGTTAACCATTGTTTCCGCCCAGGCTTTGTTTCTTCCCCCTGAGCCAGCCATATTGAGCAAGGCTATATCCATTCGTTTTCTCCCTGTGGTATCTGCGGCGTGAGGAACCATGACCTAAGTCTATTTTGTTGATGAAATGATTGAAAATCAATCAAACGCTTATTTTTAGGAAAATAGCGCTAATTCCCCGTGGCAGCAGTTGAGCTTTTGATGGCTGGGTAAAAGAAGCGGCTGCTGCAGCGAAGTCGTAAGCTCCCCCAGCACGACCAGAAAGCGGAGAATTATCTCCGCTTTTTTTTGCTCACTGGATTGGTGTGTATTCGTGTGTATGATCGCTGGTAAAATGGCAGGCATGTGATGCAACTCGTGGAGGTTGAACATGTTTTTCTCAGTCGGTCTTGAAATACCCAAAGACGATCAGACTGCCTTTGGCATGATCTTTCCGGCTTTTTCTGCTTATAACTACGGCTGTTTCTCCGCTGCAGATACGCCACAAGAGATCGCACCAATGGTGCGCGAAGCCATTTTGATGACTCTCGAAGATATGGCGATCGGCGAAAAGTACGTGGTTGAAGATATTGTCGATGCCGGGCATCTGGTTTATGCCGCTGACCCAGAATACGCAGATTTTGATACGTGGTTTTTGATTGATATTGATTTGTCTGAGTTCGAAGGCAAGGCGCATCGCATTAATATTTCTTTGCCGGATTTGTTACTCAAACGTATTGATAACAAAGTCAAAGAGCACCCTTCTTATCGCGACCGCAGCCACTTTATCGCCACTGCGGCACGCAAAGAGTTATTGGTTTAGAGGGGTTTTGTCTCCTCCTCCTGAGCAAAGGCCAAAAAGCGTTCTGCGGCGGTGGAGAGGCTGTTTTGCCAGACGCACAACACTTGTCGGCGCGGGGCGTTTTCGATAGGAACCGAGATCAGGTCTTTGGCGTGTTGGGCGTGGGACAGCGGCACAATGCCCGCCGCCAGCGAGCGACGAACGATGCTCTCCAGCCACTCGATGTGGTCGATTTCAAAGCTGACGTGGCGCGTTATTCCGGCTTCGCTGAAGGCGCTGTCGGTCTGCCGCCTGGCCCCGGCTCCGGCATAAAAATCCACCAGCGGCACCTGCGCCAGCTGGCTAAGCGTGAGCTGCGGGCAAGTAGCGAAAGGATGTGTCGGGCTGAGCAGCGCCACCAGGGGTTCGTCGGCCAGCAGGCGGTTTGGCAAACGGAGCGCGGCGCTGTCTCCCGGCCATAAACCGACAAAAGCCACGTCGGTGCGCAGCTGTTGCACGTCTTCCAGCAGCCTCTCGCTCATCGCGACATACATGCGGATATTCACCCTTGGGTAGCGCTCGGTAAAACTCGCCAGTTGGCCAATAACATCTATCGCGTTAAGCGTTGAAATAATGCCTACGGTGAGAGTGCCGCTCACTTCGCCTTTCAAGGCGTCCATGGTATCCAGCAGGTGGGTTTGCGCGGCGAGCAACTGCTCCGCTGGCCCGATAAAAGCTCGCCCCGCCGCGGTCAATCTCACTTGCCGCGAAGTGCGTTCAAACAGCACGCAGCCTAGCTCCTCTTCCAATTTGGCTATCTGGTGGCTGAGGGCCGACTGCACGGTGTGGCAACGCTGAGCTGCGCGGGTAAAATTCTGTTCTTGCGCCACCGCAAGGGCAAAACGGATCTGTTTGAGGTTCATCGATTCATCGCGAAATGAGATAGTTAAGATGAAAATTATACATTGGTTTACTATTTAAAGCTGGGTGATACTCGCCCTCGCTCAATGTGGCGCAACGCCGCGAATGGGCCAAAACCTGCTTCCCTCTCTAATAATGAAAATAAAATGACTAATTCAACCAAGCACTCCCCTCTCACGCCGGGGCTGATCGTTCTTATGGCGATAGCCACGGGCCTGGCGGTCGCCAGTAACTACTATCCGCAACCCCTGCTGGAGACCATCGCACGCGCCTTTGGTCTGTCAGTCAATCAGGCCGGTTTTATCGTCACCATTGCCCAGCTCGGCTATGCCTTTGGCCTGATGTTTATCGTCCCGCTGGGGGATATGTTCGAGCGCCGCAAACTGATCGTGGTGATGACCGCCCTCTCCGCTGTCGGGTTGTTTATCACCGCCATGGCCCCGACGCTGACCATTATGCTGATTGGTACCGCGCTGACCGGGCTGTTCTCGGTGGTGGCGCAGATTCTAGTGCCACTGGCCGCCACTCTGGCTGAACCGGCGAAACGCGGCAAAGTGGTCGGATTGATTATGTCCGGCCTGCTGCTGGGTATCCTGCTGGCGCGAACCGTGGCGGGCGCGCTGGCGCAGCTCGGCGGCTGGCGTACCGTCTACTGGGTGGCCAGCGCCCTGATGCTGATTTTGGCAGTGATCCTTTGGCGTCGTCTGCCGACCCACAAACAGCACACCGACCTGAACTACGGCCAGCTGTTGAAATCCATTTTTAGCCTGTTCTTCAAAACGCCGGTGCTGCGTACCCGCGCGTTAATCGGCCTGTGCTCCTTCGCCAACTTCAGCATTTTGTGGACCTCCATGGCCTTCCTGCTGGCGGGCCCGGCCTATGGCTATTCCGAAGGAGTGATTGGGCTGTTCGGGCTGGTCGGCGCGGCGGGCGCACTGGCGGCGACCCGCGCCGGGCAGCTGGCAGATAAAGGCAAGGCGCAGTTGACCACCACTTACGGTTTAATTCTTATCTTGCTGTCATGGGCGGCTATCGCCTACGGCCAGCACTCGGTGGTCTCGTTGATTATCGGCATTATCGTGCTGGATTTGGCAGCGCAGGGTGTGCACATCACCAACCAGAGCGTGATTTATAAGTCGATGCCGGAAGCGCGTAACCGCCTCACCGCAGGTTACATGACCACCTATTTCATCGGCGGCGCGATAGGTTCTGTGTTGTCTGCTTCGGCCTACGAGTGGGCCGGATGGTATGGCGTTTCCGCCGCTGGCGTGGTGATGAGTATCCTAAACCTGCTGGTCTGGTGGTCGGGTTACAAGTACAAAATGGCCTGAGACCCAGACGGGCTAAGCCTTGATAAAAACTGACAAACGGGGGCAATCATCACGCCCCCTGATTAGCATGCAAATAATAATGATGGAAATTTATTTTACTCCGAGGGTGTTATCACTACAGACAGTCTGGTAATGTTTGCCCTATAAATTATTCATGAACGATATACATCGTTGACGCCGCACCGACTGTCCTATGCAAACCCACAGAGTCTTAAAGACGACACTTACCCCGCATGAATCTATGTTCAAGCTGGGAATGGTTGACGGTCCGCCCATCACTATTGGTTATCTCCCTTTCGCATTCCTTTTTAGCTTTGGCGTCTTATTGATGCCCGCTAACTCGCGCCTTTTGGCACTGTTTTCATCGGGCAGGCGTTTAATTTCTGGCTTCTGGCAGGCAGAAAAACATTCGTTGGCTGAGGCGCCATTTGGCCAGCGAAACGTATTACCTTTCGAATAATTCACCGGAGTTATGAATCACACTTATTGCTAAAGCTTTGGTGATTCCTGACATTGATATTACTAATTACGATCGTTACTATGTCAACCGTAACTAATGAGGCTTCTCATATGGACAGCTCGTTCGCGCCAATTGAAAACATGTTAAATATCCGCGCCAAGAAACAGAAAGACTTCCCTTATCAGGAAATTTTGCTGACTCGGTTGTCGATGCACATGCAAAGTAAATTGTTAGAAAATCGCAATAAGATGCTGAAAGCACAGGGTATTAATGAAACGCTGTTTATGGCGCTTCTGACTCTGGATGCTCAGGAGAGCCACAGCATTCAGCCTTCAGAGCTGAGTTCCGCACTGGGTTCTTCGCGTACCAACGCCACCCGTATTGCCGATGAACTGGAGAAGCGCGGCTGGATTGAGCGCCGTGAGAGCGATAATGACCGTCGATGCCTGCATTTGCATTTAACGACGGATGGCGAAGCTTTCATCCAGAAGGTGTTACCGCCTCAACATAAGTGCCTGCATTTCCTTTGGTCGACTCTTGATGCTGATGAACAAAAGCAGTTGGAAATCCTGACTCGCAAATTGTTAACCCGCCTCGATCAGATGGATGTCACCGCGACACAATTTTTCTAATTTCTGTTCAGGTAAACCACACATGTCACTCCAAGCCAGCTGGAGACTCACGCCGCTGTTCGCCGTTCTGTTATTGGCGGGCTGCGCCTCCAGCGATAACCTCGCTCCGCAGTCAACCTTGCTGGATACCCAGCAGTTGAAACTGGCACAACCGAAAGTCAGTTCAATGGCGATCAGTCCGCAATGGTGGCGCAGTCTTAACGACCCGCAACTTGATGCCCTGATGACGACGACATTGCAAAATTCGCCGTCACTGCGTCAGGCCGCGGCTCGCGTACGCGAAGCGCAAAGCATCCTTGGAGGCGCTCACGCGGCGCAGACCCCGAATATTGATGCTACGGCTTCTCGGCGTCGCGAACGTATTTCAAAAAATACCATCCCGCCTTTCCTGACCAGCTACCCGTCAGCGCCTATCTATGACACCAGTAACGCGCTCGGGCTGAACTTCAACTATGAGCTGGACTGGTGGGGCAAGTTCCAAAATCAGGTCAATGCTGCCAAAGCGCAGGTTGACTCCGCGCGCGCCGAGCAGGCTCAGGCCGCGCTGAATCTGACCAGCTCCGTCGCCTCTGCTTACTATCAGTTGCAGGCGAATCTGGCGGTGCAGAAAGTCTTGAAACAGGAAGTCGACAACAATCAGCGTCTGGCAGATTTGCGTAAAGCGCAGTATCAGGCAGGGATCTACGGCGTGGACGTGCCGCAGCAGATTCAGGCTCAGGCCGACAGCGCCAAGCAGCAGCTGATTGAGTCGCAATCCCAGATTGATCAACTGAAACACCAGTTGGCGGCCCTTGCGGGGCAAGGTCCTGACGCGATGAACAATCTGCGCGAAGTGCCGCTTCCTGCCGACGATGCTATCTCGCCGAAGGGTGAATTGACGCTCGACTTGCTGGGTAAACGCCCGGATATCGCCGCGCAGCGCTCGCTGGTTGAGTCCTATTTGCAGACCGTCAAAGCCACCAAGAAAGAGTTCTACCCGAGCCTAACCATCAGCGCCTTCGCCGGATTGAACACCACTGATTTTGGCGGCACGCACCCGAACCTGTTAGAGGCGGCGAGCAAGGCGTGGAACATCACGCCGGCCCTCTCCCTGCCTATCTTCCACGGCGGCGAGTTGCGTTCCCAGTTAGCCGGAGACTCCGCGCGCTACGACGAGGCCGTTGAGTCTTACAACCAGACCATCCTGACCGCCGTCCAGCAAACTGCCGATGCCATGACCGTGGCGCAAAGCAGCGCGGCTCAGTTGCAACAAGCCTCTTCCGCCGTGAAGTCGATTGAAGATGTCTATCGGGTGGCAGATGCGCGTTATAAAGCCGGGGTGATTGGCCGCGATGAGCTACTCACCGGCCAGTCCGCTTTGTTGCAGCAGCAACAGACGCAGTTGAATGCCAGCAGTAATTTGTTGCAGGCGAAAATCAGTCTAATTCGCGAGCTCGGCGGCGGCTATCAGGCCCCGGCAGCGGAAAAAAACCAATAATAAAAACCTAAGCGTGGATGGAGAAAACCATGAGCGATAATGCGGGCATTCAGTCAACGCCTCCGCAGGAGCCGGTTGCGACTAAGCAGCCACACAACAAAAAGAAATCACGCAAAATTGCCTTGCTGTTCTTAACGGGGGTATTTGTCATCATCGCCATCGCCTATCTGATTTACTGGCTGCTGGTGCTGCGTCATTTCCAAAGTACCGATGACGCCTACGTCGCCGGTAATCAGGTGCAGATCATGGCTCAGGTGTCGGGCAGCGTGACCGACGTGAACTTTGATAGCACCGACTACGTCAAGAAAGGCGATACGCTGGTTGTCCTCGACCCAACCGACGCCCAACAGGCTTTCGAGCGCGCCAAAACCGCGCTGGCCAATAGCGTGCGTCAAACGCACCAGTCAATCATCAATGGCCGTCAATATCAGGCGAACGTTGCCCTGCGTCAGACTCAGCTGAAACAGGCTGAAGCTGACCTGAAACGCCGCGTGGTATTGGGAAGCGTTGATGCGATTGGTCGCGAAGAGCTGCAACATGCTCATGATGCCGTAGACACCGCCAAGGCCCAGCTCGACGTCGCCGTGCAGCAGTACAACGCCAATCAGGCGATGATCCTCAATACCCCGGTTGATAAACAGCCGCAGGTGTTGCAGGCCGCCGCACAGGTGCGCGATGCCTGGTTATCCCTGCAACGAACTAAAGTGGTCAGCCCAATCGACGGTCTGGTTTCACGCCGTACGGTACAGGTCGGTCAGCAAATCACCCCAGGAACCGCGCTGATGGCAGTAGTTCCCGCCAATCATGTATGGGTTGATGCTAACTTCAAAGAGACTCAGCTGGCGAACATGCGTATCGGCCAATCCGCTACCGTGGTCAGCGATATGTACGGCGACGACGTGACCTATAAAGGCAAAGTGGTCGGGATGGATATGGGTACCGGCGGCGCGTTCTCCCTGCTGCCTGCTCAGAACGCCACCGGTAACTGGATCAAAGTGGTTCAGCGCTTACCAGTGCGTATTCAGCTCGACGACGAACAAGTGGCGAAGCACCCGTTGCGCATTGGCTTGTCCACGCTGGTGACGGTCGATACTCAAGACCTGAACGGCTTGGTGCTGGCAGATAAAGTGCGTACCGAACCTCTGTATCAGACCACCGCGCTGACGCTGGATCTGGCACCGGTTAACGCCATTATTGCTGATGTGATCAACGCCAATGCTGGCTAACGGCTTCGGAGGCCAACGTGGATAAGAAACCACTAGTCGGCGCGCCGTTAGCCTGGATGACGGTGGCGCTGTCGATGGCCACGTTTATGCAGGTGCTGGACTCCACCATCGCCAACGTGGCTATTCCGACCATTGCCGGCAACCTCGGTGCCTCGAACTCACAGGGCACCTGGGTTATCACCTCGTTCGGGGTGGCTAACGCCATCTCGATCCCCATTACTGGCTGGCTGGCGAAACGCATCGGCGAAGTCAAACTGTTCCTGTGGTCTACGGTGCTGTTTGCCTTCGCATCTTGGCTGTGCGGCATGTCCAACAGCCTGGAAATGTTGATCTTCTTCCGTGTGGTACAGGGCGTGGTGGCAGGTCCACTGATCCCGCTATCGCAAAGTCTATTGCTGAATAACTATCCTCCGGCCAAGCGAAGTACCGCCTTAGCGCTATGGTCGATGACGGTGATCGTGGCGCCCATTTGCGGCCCGATCCTCGGCGGTTATATCAGTGATAACTACCACTGGGGTTGGATCTTCTTTATCAACGTGCCGATCGGTATCGCCGTGGTGGCCTTGACGCTGAAAACCCTTAAAGGGCGCGAAACGGCAACGCAGATCCGGCCGATCGACAGCGTCGGGCTGGTGCTGCTGGTGCTGGGGATCGGCTGCTTGCAGGTGATGCTCGACCGGGGCAAAGAGCTGGACTGGTTTAACTCCACGGAAATTATCGTGCTGGCCGCCGTGGCGGTGGTGGCGCTCTGCTTCCTGGTAGTCTGGGAGTTGACCGACGACCACCCGATAGTCGACCTGTCACTGTTCAAGTCGCGAAACTTCACCATCGGCGTGCTCTGTATCAGTCTGGCTTACATGCTCTACTTCGGCGCGATTGTTCTGCTGCCGCAGTTACTGCAAGAGGTCTATGGGTATACCGCGACCTGGGCGGGCCTGGCGTCAGCGCCTGTGGGGATATTGCCAGTAGTGATGTCGCCGATCATCGGCCGCTTCGCCCACAGGCTGGACATGCGTAAGCTGATCACCTTCAGCTTTATCATGTACGCGGTGTGCTTCTACTGGCGTGCTTACACCTTCGAGCCGGGCATGGACTTTGGCGCATCGGCGTGGCCGCAGTTTATTCAGGGCTTCGCCGTCGGCTGCTTCTTTATGCCGCTGACCACCATTATTCTGTCCGGCTTGCCGCCAGAACGCATGGCGGCGGCATCCAGCTTGTCGAACTTTATTCGTACGCTGGCCGGCTCGATTGGTACCTCGGTCACCACCACCATGTGGGCTAATCGCGAGTCGCTGCACCACGCGCACCTGACTGAAAACATCACGCCGTTCAACCCAGAGGCGCAGCAGACCTATCAGCAGTTAGAAGGGATGGGAATGAGCCACCAGCAGGCATCGGGCTGGATTGCGCGGGAGATAACCAATCAGGGGCTGATCATCTCGGCTAATGAAATTTTCTGGCTATCCGGCGGAGCCTTCTTGATATTGCTGGTCTTAATCTGGTTTGCCCGACCTCCGTTTGGCGGTGCGGGTGGCAGCAAGGACGGCGGCGGTGCGCACTAAACCGCTGAATGAACAGGCTTTTCGCCAAACAAAAAGGACGCCCTGAGGCGTCCTTTTTTCATGCTTACAGCTGCGGGATCTGGCGGGGATTAACCCTGATTCTGACGCCACCAGTCGGCCAACAAGATGCCGGTCGCGACAGATACGTTCAGACTTTCCACTTTACCGGTACCACCGATAGAGATGTTGATGTCACCCTGCTGCCAGGCGCTGTCGGACAGGCCGTCGCTCTCTTCACCCAGAACCAACACAATTTTGGCTGGCAGTTCGGCTTTGCCGAGCGCGGTGCCTTTATGGCTGGAGGTGGTCACGATGGTGTAACCCGCTTTACGGAAGCTGGCCAGCACGTCGAGGAAGTTGTCAGCGCTGATGGCTTTAACGTGTTCCGCGCCGCCTTCGGCAGTACGCACCGCAGCACCAGACTCCAGCAGAGCCGGGTCTTGAACCAGCAAACCTTTCACACCGAAGTGCGCGCAGCTACGCATAATGCCGCCAAGGTTGTGCGGATTACCGACGTTTTCCAGTGCCAGTACGCAATCTTTCGCCGGAGCCGTTTGCAGATAAGTGTCTGCATCCAAGCCCTGACGCTTTTTGATCAGGAAGCAAACGCCGCCGTGGTGCTCGGTACCAGAGGCTTTCGCCAGCTCGTCATCTTCGACCACGTGGTAGGCTTTGCGATTCGCCGCCATCCAGCGCAGCGCTTCGCGGAAACGCGGCGTCACAGACTGCACGAACCAGGCGCGAACAATGGAGTCAGGACGGCTAGCGAACAGTGCCTGACAGGCGTTTTCGCCGTAGACACGGGTCTCTTCCTGACGCTGACGACGCAGCTGCTCTGGGTCGATAAAGCTTTTGCCGCTGATTCCGCCGTGATCCGGAGCTGACTCATCGTCTGGCGCGCGGGAAACGGTTTTCCACGGAGAAGAATACGGGCCGTCATCGTCACGCGTGGAACGCGCAGGACGAGGTGCATCACGACCTGTACGCTGCGGGCGAGCATCGCCACGACGTGCGTCAGGACCGCGTGAATCACCACGGTTATCGCTGCTACGACGCTCATTGCGGCGGGCATCGTCTGGACGGGATCCTTGGCGAGGTTTATCGCCTGGACGTCCTTTATTGCTGGAAGGACGTTTATCGTTATTGCGGTTATCGCCGTCGTCGTCACTGCGGACGTACATCACTTTGACTTTGCCGTTTTTGCCACTGAATGAATCGTTCATTTCTCTCTCCACCTACGCGCAGGGCGCGAAGATTACCTGATGTCTGTGTGCTAAGCCACTTGCTTTGGACCAAAAGCTTAAAACTATCGTATTCATTGAATAAACCACGTTGTTCGCTCGCCCGCATCTCTCCATACTTACAACAAATAAGTAACATATCAGCCCCGCGGTTACCGCTAACAGGTTCGGGTTGATCCGATCCCATTTGAGCAATACAGAGGCTATTTTATGAATACGATTTGTCCATCATGTCAGGCCACTAATCGCCTGCCAGAGGATCGTATCAATGACGGCGCTAAGTGTGGCCGATGCGGCCATGCCCTATTTTCCGGCAGCGTGGTTCATGCAACTGCCAGTACGCTGGATAAATACCTGCAAGATGATCTGCCGGTGGTTATCGACTTCTGGGCCCCGTGGTGCGGCCCGTGCGTGAGCTTTGCGCCGATCTTCGAAGACGTCGCGCAGGAACGTGCCGGTAAAATCCGCTTCATTAAAGTCAATACTGAAGCCGAGCCGGAGCTGAGTGCGCGTTTTCGCATCCGCAGCATTCCTACCATTATGGTATTCAATGAGGGCAAAATGGTCGACTCTCTGGGCGGTGCCATGCCCAAGACGCCTTTCAACAATTGGCTGAATGAATCATTGTAACGCATAAGTCAGAATTAAGCCCTGACCAATGGCCTGCTTGATGCGGGCCATTGGTTTTTATGCTGACAAGAACCTACCACTTGCGGGCAACGGCGATTAGAATAGCCGGTTTTCCACCCGCGGAATGCTTATGTCAGACAATGCCGTTCTTCGCCTGCGTGCGCAGCGTTTAGCTCAATCTACTCGTCCCTTTCTGGCGCGCGGCTCGCGGGCTATTCGCTGCCAGTCCTGCCTGCTGCCGAAACGCAATTGCATCTGCGCCACGCGGGAGATTCATCAGGCCACCAGCCGCTTCTGCTTGGTGATGTTCGACACCGAACCCATGAAGCCGAGCAATACCGGGCGGCTGATCGCTGACGTGCTGCCTGATACCCAAGCCTTTATGTGGTCGCGCACTGAAACCGATCCGGCCTTGCTGGAAGCCATTGCTGACCCAACGCGTCAGGCTTACGTGGTGTTCCCGGCCTCTTTCGCCCAGCCTCCGCGCCAGGTCTTTACTGAAATTCCGGCAGGCAGCAAGCCGCCGCTGTTTATCATGCTCGATGGCACCTGGACCGAAGCCCGCAAGATGTTCCGCAAAAGCCCTTATCTGGATAACCTGCCGGTGTTCTCGCTTGATGTGAGTGCTAGCTCCGACTACATCCTGCGCGAAGCCTCGCGTCCGGAACTGCACTGCACGGTAGAAGTGGCGGCGGCAGCACTTGAAAAAGCCGGAGATCTGGCCGCCTCGGCTGGCCTTTCGCGCCACTTTACCCACTTCCGCACCCAATATTTAGCCGGAAAACCTCATCATCCGGTGCATCAACTCACAGCAAAAGAGCCGGAAAGCTTCTAGAATCAAAAGCATCACGGATTTGAGGAAAGAGAATGAGCCAGCGTGGACTAGAAGCCTTACTAAGACCTAAATCCATTGCGGTATTAGGGGCGAGCGACAAGCCGGGCCGCGCCGGATATCTGATGATGCGCAATCTGCTGGGTGGCGGTTTTAACGGGCCAGTCCTGCCAGTCACGCCCGCTTACCGCGCGGTGTGCGGCGTGCTGGCTTATGTCGATGTCGCCAGCCTGCCCATCACGCCCGATTTAGCCATTCTTTGTACCCGCGCCGAGCGCAACCTCGCGCTGCTCGAGCAATTGGGCGAGCGCGGCTGCAAGACGGTGATCATCCTCTCTTCCCACTCCCAGCAATTTACCGAACTCAAAGCCTGTGCCCAGCGCTACGCCATGCGCCTGCTCGGGCCGAATAGCCTTGGGATACTCGCGCCGTGGCAAAGGCTCAATGCCAGCTTCTCGCCGGTGCCGATCCTGCCCGGCAAACTGGCATTTATCTCTCAGTCGGCCGCCGTGGCAAACACTATTCTCGACTGGGCGCAGCAGCGCTCGGTGGGCTTCTCCTACTTTATTTCCCTTGGCGACAGCCTCGATATTGATGTCGACGACCTGCTGGATTTCTTGGCGCGGGACAGTAAAACCAGCGCCATTTTGCTCTATCTCGAGCACGTCAGCGACGCTCGTCGCTTCCTGTCGGCTTCGCGCAGTGCCTCGCGCAACAAGCCGATTCTGGTGATCAAAAGTGGCCGCAGCACGCAGGCGCAGAAGCTACTCAATAGCCCGCTCAGTCTGGACGTGGCGTATGACGCAGCCATTCAGCGCGCGGGCTTGCTACGCGTGCAGGACACCCACGAGCTGTTCTCTGCCGTAGAGACCTTAAGCCACATGCACCCGCTGCGAGGTGAGCGCTTGCTTATTGTCAGTAATGGAGCCGCTCCGGCGGCCATGGCCCTCGACCAGCTACTGGCGCGCAATGGCAAACTGGCGACTCTCGGCGAAGAGACTCAGGCCGCACTTCGCGCCGCGTTGCCACAGAGCATTGCCATATCCAACCCTTTAGATCTGCATGATGACGCCACGCCCGAGCGTTATCAGTCAGTGCTTACTTCGCTACTAGACAGCAATGACTATGACGCCCTGCTGGTTATCCACGCGCCAAGCGCCGCCGCGCACGGCACGGTGACGGCTGAGCGGCTGATTGCCACTTTAAAAGGCCATTCGCGCGGCAAGCGCGTGACCCTGCTGACCAACTGGTGCGGCGAATACTCTTCGCAAGAGGCGCGCAGGCTGTTCACCGAGGCAGGTATTCCGACTTATCGCACTCCAGAAGGCACGGTTACGGCCTTTATGCACATGGTGGAATACCGCCGTAATCAAAAGCAGCTGAAAGAGACGCCTTCCCTGCCGGTTGGGTTGCAGCAGAACACCGATGAGGCCCACAGGTTAATTACCCAGGCTCTGGACGAGGGCGCCACCCAGCTGGATACCCACGAGGTTCGCACTATTCTCCACGCCTATGGCATGGAGGTGCTGCCAACCTGGATTGCCAGTGACAGCGCCGAGGCGGTACATATTGCCGGGCAAGTGGGTTACCCGGTGGCGCTTAAGCTGCGCTCGCCGGATATTCCGCATAACTCTGAAGTTCAGGGGGTTATGCTCTATTTACGTACCGCGAGCGAAGTCGAGCAGGCCGCTAACGCCATTTTTGATCGCGCCAGGCAGGTTTTCCCGCAGGCCAGAATTCACGGTTTGTTAGTGCAAACTATGGCCAACCGCCCCGGCTCCCAAGAGTTGCGAATCGTAGTTGAGCAAGACGCAGTGTTCGGCCCGTTGATTATGCTTGGCGAAGGAGGCAGCGAATGGCGGCCCGAAAAGCAGGCCGCGGTGGCACTTCCTCCACTCAATCAGGCGCTGGCGCGCTATTTGGTGCTGCAAGCAGTGAAAGGCGGCAAAGTGCGGGCGCACAATGTCTCACGCCCGCTGGACATTCCCGCGCTCAGCCAGCTATTGGTCAAAGTCTCCAACCTGATTGTTGACTGCCCGCAGATCACCCGTCTGGAGATCCACCCGCTGCTGGCTTCCGGCGATGAACTGAATCTGCTGGATGTCACGCTCCAACTTAGCGACGTCAGCGATAGCGGGCCATCCAGACTGGCTATTCGCCCTTACCCTCAAGAGCTGGAAGAGCCGGTCACGCTGAAAGATGGCTCAGGCTGCCTCTTCCGCCCCATCCTTCCTGAAGATGAGCCGCTGCTGAAAGCCTTTATCCTTAAGGTGACTAAAGAGGATCTCTACTATCGCTACTTCAGTGAGATCAACGAGTTTACCCACGAGGATTTAGCCAACATGACCCAAATCGACTACGATCGCGAGATGGCTTTCGTGGCGGTGAGAGATTTTGATGAAAAATCTGAAATCATTGGTGTGACGCGCGCGGTGTCCGATCCCGACAATATTGATGCTGAATTCTCGGTGCTGGTTCGTTCAGATCTCAAGGGACTTGGCCTTGGCAGACGCCTGCTCGAAAAGATGATCATTTACACCAAAGAGCACGGAATACAGCGTCTGACAGGTATCACGATGCCGAATAATCAGGGTATGGTGGCACTGGCGAGGAAGCTTGGGTTTGAGGTGGATATCCAATTGCAGGATGGCATCGTTAATCTCACGCTAGCCCTCAATTCTAGCCATAACCTCGCCGCTGAAGGCCATAAATAGGCAAAACATACGCACAATGGGGATTACTAATGGTATTATCGACCGATTGTGCGGTGTACATGTTCTGTCTGTACCGCTATCGCTATTACCTAAAGAGAGAAGAAGCGCACTGTGATGTTGTCAAAATTTAAACGTAATAAACATCAACAACACCTTGCTCAACTGCCAAAACTCCCCCAAACGGTTGACGCTGTACAGACGCTGTACTGCCCAACGGATTTCCGCACAACGCTGCTCGAGGCTATCGCCAAAGCAACTCAACGGATTTATCTGGCCGCGCTGTATCTCGAAAATGATGACGGTGGTCGGGATGTTCTGTCAGCACTCTATGCTGCAAAACAACTAAGGCCTGAGCTAGAAATTTGTATCTTGGTTGACTGGCACCGCGCCCAGCGTGGTCGTATTGGCGATGCCGCGTCCAATACCAATGCCGACTGGTATTGCAGCATGGCGCAGCAGCACCCTGACGTTCTGGTGCCGATTTATGGCGTCCCGGTTAACACTCGCGAAGCCCTTGGGGTTCTTCATCTCAAAGGCTTTGTTGTGGATAACCGAGTCATCTACAGCGGCGCCAGTCTCAACGACGTCTACCTGCACCGTCACGCCAAATACCGCTATGACCGTTACCATCTGATCACCAATGCTGCATTGGCCGATTCCATGGTCGACTTTATGAAGAAGTCGATTCTCTCTGCCAGCGCGGTGCAACGCCTTGATCGCCAGGATCGCCCAAAAAGCATTGAGATTAAAAACGAAACTCGCCAGTTCCGTCAGTCGCTAAAAGACAGCAGCTATCACTTTACCGGTACTGCGGGTAATGATGAGCTGACGGTGACGCCGATGGTGGGTTTGGGTAAGCAAAACTCGCTTAATCGCACCATTCACCATCTTATGGCCAGCGCCGAGCAAAAGCTCACTCTCTGCACCCCTTATTTTAATATGCCTGCCCTGCTCGCTCGTAACATCGTCGCCCTGCTGCGCCGGGGTAAACAAGTCGAGATTATCGTCGGCGACAAAACGGCAAACGACTTCTATATCCCGCAGGATCAGCCGTTTAAAATCATCGGCGCGCTGCCTTATCTCTATGAAATCAACCTGCGCCGATTCCTCAGCCGCTTACAGCGCTTTGTCGACAGCGGCCAGCTGATTATTCGTCTGTGGAAAGATGGCGAAAACAGCTATCACTTAAAAGGAATGTGGGTTGACGATCGCTGGCAACTGATCACCGGTAACAACCTCAACCCGCGCGCCTGGCGTCTGGACTTAGAAAACGCCATTCTGATCCACGACCCGCATCGCGAAATGGTGGTGCAGCGCTCTAAAGAGCTGGATGAGATCCGCGAACATACGCAGATCGTTTCTCATTATATGGAATTGGAAAGCATCCCTAACTACCCAATCAAAGTTCGTAAGCTTATTAGGCGTTTACGCCGAATTCGAATCGACAGATTAATTAGCCGAATTTTGTGATCCGCTATACTAGAAGCCTGATCGATGTGATCAGGCTTTTTTATGTCAGGAATATCAGTCATGAAGCTCTTGCTCTCACGCTTACCTGCTGTAGCCCTTCTCATCCCTATTATGCTCTCCTCCGGATGTAGCCATTACGCCAATGATAATTGGACAGGCAAGGACAAAGCTCAGCATTTTATGAGTTCGGCAATCTTAGCCGCTGCGGGCACATCTTATGGTGAACGTCAGGGGTGGAATGATGCTAAAAGCCGGTCTTTCGGGCTGCTATTTTCCATCGGATTAGGTGCAGGGAAAGAGCTTTATGACAGCCGAGAAGCGGGTACAGGGTGGAGTTGGAAGGATTTTGCCTGGGATATTGCCGGGGCAGCTGCAGGCTATGGGGCTTATCAGGCGATTCATAATTAGAATTGATTCTGCCAGCCATCAATCTAATATCACTATATTTCAGTAAGATAGAAGACGTTGGTCAGTTTGTGATCCACTGGCTTAACAATAGCGCGTAGTGATCGATAAGCCATAACGCAAGAAGCCCCCGGCTCGCCAGAGCAGGGGGGCTTTTTTGTTTTGCACTTTGCCATTTCCTACATAGCAAAAAACCCCGGCCTTTCGGCTGGGGTTTCTCACTTTATTTGATGCCTGGCAGGTGATGAACCACCGCGT
>NZ_JAWUDN010000003.1:0-430307 GCF_044430645.1 Ewingella allii
AAGTGAAACGCCGTAGCGCCGATGGTAGTGTGGGGTCTCCCCATGCGAGAGTAGGGAACTGCCAGGCATCAAATAAAAGCCAAGGCCCCGTACGCAAGTACGGGGCTTTTGCTTTTTTGCCTTCTGGCGGTTCTATGCTGGATAATAAAGTAGGACAAGAGGCTTTTTCTTTTGAGTTCCCCCCAATAACGGCAAGTCTCCCTGTCCTCTCATCCCAATAGAACAAAATTAGCTAAACATATTACTTAAAGCTGAAGATTTCTCACCTTGAACATACCTCACTCGACTTTATTAGTGAAAACCGCTATTGTCGGGCATCTAGAAGTCTAAACGTATATACGGATGCAGTGGGGAAGTTGCTATGCCAATTCGGGTTCCTGATGAGTTACCAGCAGTGAATTTTTTACGAAATGAGAACGTCTTTGTTATGACCTCATCTCGTGCAAAAACTCAGGAGATTCGACCGCTTAAGGTTTTGATCTTGAACCTAATGCCGAAGAAAATTGAGACTGAAAATCAATTTTTGCGCCTCCTTTCTAACTCACCCCTACAAATCGACGTTCAGCTTCTGCGCATTGATAGCCGCGAGTCAAAAAACACGCCTGCTGAGCATTTGAATAATTTCTACTGCGATTTTGAGGATATTCAGCACGAAAATTACGATGGTTTGATTGTCACTGGAGCGCCACTTGGATTGGTGGATTTCTGCGATGTTGCCTATTGGCCGCAGATTGAACGAGTGGTTCACTGGGCGAAAGAACATGTGACTTCCACGCTGTTCGTGTGCTGGGCGGTGCAGGCCGCTTTGAATGTGCTCTATGGCACGCCGAAAATGACGCGTGAAACCAAATTATCTGGCGTTTACCATCATCAAACCTTACAGCCGCTGGCTTTACTCACGCGCGGGTTTGATGAGAGCTTTTTAGCGCCGCATTCTCGCTATGCGGACTTCCCAACGCACGAGCTGCGCCAATACACCGATCTCGATATCCTAGCCGAATCCGAAGAGGCCGGTGCTTATCTCTTTGCGACTAAAGATAAGCGTATGGCTTTTGTGACTGGCCACCCTGAATACGATGCGGGCACGTTAGCCGGTGAATACCTGCGAGACAGAGATGCAGGTTTATCTCCTGATATGCCATTTAACTACTTCCCGCAGGATAATCCTGCTTTATCGCCAAAGGCGACCTGGCGCAGTCATGGACATCTGTTGTTCACCAACTGGTTGAATTATTACGTTTACCAGATCACTCCGTTTGATCTTCGCCAGATGAATCCTACCCTCGAATAGTCACAGGCTTTCATAGGCGAGCGTCTTGCTCGCCTCAATTCTTAGTCTTCACTCCTCTTCCAGCTATCTTCCTATTAAATTCCAATCCTCTTTTTTGTGAAAGTTAATTCCTTTTTAGAGAAAATATTTTCTCTCATAACCTAATGATTAATGGCAATAAAAAATAAAAAGAAAAATAAAATGGAAATCGTTTTTGATTTTATGGATTTCCTGATTACGCTTAGATCTTACTGAGGCTGCGTTTCGGTTGAGATTGTTGAGGTCAAATGATCCTGATGTCCGAGCCCTAGATCCTCTGAAATTAACCGGCCGGACCTTACTATTCCTGGCTGAAAGATAAGAGATAAGTCAGGAGAATGCCGATGAATCAGCAGATAACCCATGCCCCTTTGCAATTTACTCGCAATTTAAACAGTAACGACGCATTAATCCTGACAGACGAAGCGATCGACTTTCTGACAGAGCTGGTGACGCGCTTTAGCGCCTCCCGTCACCATCTTTTGCAGAGTCGGATTGAGCAGCAGCGCAAAATCGATCAGGGCCAGCTTCCGGATTTCATTTCGGAAACAAATTCCATTCGTGAAGGTATTTGGCAGATTAAAGGTATTCCCGTTGATTTGCAGGATAGAAGAGTGGAGATCACCGGGCCAGTTGAACGGAAAATGGTCATTAACGCCCTGAATGCTAATGTAAAAGTCTTCATGGCAGACTTTGAGGATTCGTTAGCTCCTGACTGGAATAAAGTGATCGAAGGTCAGATCAATTTGCGCGATGCCGTCAACGGGACCATCAGCTACACCAATGAAGTAGGAAAGATTTATCAGTTAAAACCCGATCCGGCGGTATTAGTATGCCGCGTACGCGGGTTGCATCTGCCAGAAAAACACATTCATTGGGAAGGAGAGCCAATCCCCGGCGGCTTGTTTGATTTCGCCATGTACTTTTTCCATAACTATCGCGCATTGCTGGCTAAAGGCAGCGGCCCGTACTTTTACCTGCCTAAAACCCAGTCTTATCAAGAAGCTGCTTGGTGGAGCGACATCTTTAGTTTTGCGGAAGATTACGTCGACTTGCCGCGCGGAACCATTAAGGCGACCGTGCTGATTGAGACACTGCCCGCGGTCTTCCAAATGGATGAAATCCTCTACCACTTGCGCAGTCATATTGTGGGTCTTAACTGCGGGCGCTGGGACTATATCTTCAGCTATATCAAAACATTGAAAAATTATCCGGATCGCGTTTTGCCCGATCGTCAGGCTGTCACCATGACTCAGCCATTCCTCAGTGCCTATTCACGGCTGTTGATCAAAACCTGTCATCGTCGCGGTGCCTTTGCTATGGGGGGCATGGCCGCCTTCATTCCCAGCAAAGATACCCAGCGCAACGAGTGGGTGCTGAATAAAGTGAAGAGTGACAAAGAGTTAGAAGCCAAAAATGGCCATGACGGTACCTGGATTGCTCACCCTGGCCTGGCCGACACGGTCATGGCTATTTTTGACCGGGCACTGGGCGAACGTAAAAACCAGTTGGATATCTCTCGTGAAGAAGATGCCGCGATTTTAGCAAGTGAGTTGCTAGAACCTTGCGTGGGAGATCGAACCGAAGAGGGGATGCGCGCCAATATTCGCGTCGCCGTGCAATACATTGAAGCTTGGATCTCGGGCAACGGCTGCGTGCCGATTTACGGGCTGATGGAAGATGCCGCGACTGCCGAGATCTCCCGCACCTCCATTTGGCAGTGGATACATCATGGCAAAACCCTGAGTGACGGACAGCCTGTGACCAAGGCGCTGTTCCGCAAAATGCTTTGCGAAGAAATGCAGGTCATCCAGCAAGAGTTAGGTGAGCAGCGTTTCAGCGCCGGGCGATTTAGCGAGGCGGCGGCGCTGATGGAGCGCATCACAACTCAAGAAGAGCTGGTCGACTTCCTCACCTTGCCGGGCTATGCCCTGCTCGCTTAACGCACTTATCCCCTACATACCCATAAAACAAAGAACAGGAAACTTGCCATGAAAAACTCACGTACTCAGCAAATTCAGCAGCTTGAAGAAAATTGGTCACAACCGCGTTGGGAGGGGATCACCCGCCCGTACAGTGCTGCTGAGGTGATAAGCCTGCGTGGTTCGGTGAATCCAGAATGCACACTGGCGCAAAATGGCGCGAAACGCCTGTGGGGTTTATTGCACGGCGAGTCTCGTAAAGGCTATGTCAATTGCCTTGGGGCATTGACCGGCGGGCAGGCGTTGCAACAAGCGAAAGCCGGTCTGGAAGCGATTTATCTTTCCGGTTGGCAGGTCGCGGCTGACGCCAATACCGCGTCGAGCATGTACCCGGACCAGTCGCTCTATCCGGTGAACTCTGTCCCTGAAGTGGTTAATCGCATTAACAATACTTTCCGCCGGGCTGATCAAATCCAGTGGGCGAATAATATTGAGCCAGGGCAGGCGGGCTACACCGATTACTTCTTACCTATTGTTGCCGATGCTGAGGCCGGTTTTGGCGGCGTGCTCAACGCGTTTGAGCTGATGAAAGCGATGATTGAGGCGGGTGCGGCGGCCGTTCACTTTGAAGACCAACTTGCTGCGGTGAAGAAATGCGGCCACATGGGCGGAAAAGTCTTGGTGCCGACTCAAGAAGCCGTGCAGAAGCTGGTTTCCGCCCGTTTAGCGGCCGATGTCCTCGGCGTACCTACGCTGCTGGTTGCGCGAACCGACGCGGACGCGGCTGACTTATTAACCTCAGATTGCGACCCTTACGACAGCGAATTTATCACCGGTGAACGCACGCCGGAAGGCTTTTACCGCACCCACGCGGGGATTGAGCAGGCCATCAGCCGTGGCTTGGCCTATGCGCCTTATGCCGACATTGTTTGGTGTGAGACTTCCACCCCAGATTTGGAGCTGGCTCAGCGTTTTGCCGATGCTATCCATGCTCGTTTCCCAGGCAAGTTATTGGCCTACAACTGCTCGCCTTCTTTCAACTGGAAGAAGAATCTGGATGACAAAACCATCGCCAGCTTCCAGCAGCGGCTTGCCGACATGGGCTACCAGTACCAGTTCATCACGCTGGCGGGCATCCACAGCATGTGGTTCAACATGTTCGATTTAGCCCATGCCTACGCGCAGGGAGAGGGCATGAAACACTATGTGGAAAAAGTTCAGGAGCCAGAATTTGCTGCTGTGAATCGCGGTTACACCTTTGCCTCCCACCAGCAAGAGGTTGGCACCGGCTATTTCGACAAGGTGACCACCATCATTCAGGGCGGCCGCTCGTCAGTCACGGCGCTCACCGGCTCGACCGAAGAACAACAGTTCGGTACCTGATTTTATCGGCCCGGCTTGTCCGGGCCTGCTGACGTATGGCGGCAGGGGAGCAGATTATGCGGATAGAGTTGCTGATAGCACAGACGATATTGCAGGGTTTTGATGCTCAATATGGCCGATTTCTTGAGGTGACTGCTGGCGCCCAGCAGCGATTTGAACAGGCTGATTGGAAAGCCGTACAGGCGGCAATGAAGCAGCGTATTCATCTCTATGACCATCACGTTGGGCTGGTGGTGGCTCAGCTTAAATGCATCACCGGCGCTCATTTCTACGATGCCTCTTTCCTGAAAACCGTAAAGCAGTTTTATAGCCAGCTCTTACCGGAATACCCCCGCGCTGAGATCGCGGAGAGCTTCTTTAATTCAGTTTATTGCCGGATTTTCAAACACCGCGATTTAACCGAAGAAAGGCTGTTTGTGTTCACTGAGCAGCCTGATGCTCACCTGCGTAATGGTACTCGCCCGCTGTTTCGCCGCTATGAGTCGCAAAGCCATGTTCGCCAGATGCTGCTGTCGATACTGGCTGACTTACCCTTGCGTTTGGAATGGGAAGAGAGAGAGCGGGATGTCGATTATATCTTGGCAAGTTTGCAGAAAACCTATTCTCAACAGACATTGTCTACGGTTGTTATCGATGTCGCCACTGAGCTGTTCTATCGCAATAAAGCCGCATGGCTGATTGGCAAAATGCACATAGCCAGCCAGACTCTACCTTTTCTACTGCCGATTCACCGAAGTCTGAATGGCCAACTCTTTGTTGATACCTGCCTGACCAAAAATGACGATGCCAGTATTGTCTTTGGGTTCGCCCGCTCCTATTTCATGGTGTATGCCCCTCAGCCCGCTGCGCTGGTGGAATGGCTGCGTGAAATTTTACCCGGCAAAACCACCGCCGAGCTGTATAGCGCCATCGGCTGTCAGAAGCATGCCAAAACCGAATGCTATCGCGAACATTTGCGCTTCATGGCAAATACTCAGCAGCCGTTTATTATCGCGCCGGGCGTCAAAGGCATGGTGATGCTGGTCTTCACTTTGGCGGACAGTGACCGCGTTTTCAAAGTGATTAAAGATAATTTTGCTCCGCAAAAAGAGGTGACCGAGACGCAGGTGAAAGCCTGTTATCAATTGGTCAAAGAGCATGATCGCGTGGGGCGTATGGCGGATACGCAGGAGTTTGAGCATTTCGCCTTAGCCAAGAAAGATATCAGTCCTGAACTAATGGATGAGCTATTGCGCGAGGTGCCGAGCAAAATCGAGGATCTTGGCGACAGCATTCTGATACGCCATTTGTATATTGAACGGCGCATGACGCCGCTGAATATCTACCTCGAAACTGCCACTGACCCGCAATTGCACGATGTAATTGAAGAGTATGGCAACGCCATTAAGCAGCTGGCCGCGGCGAATATCTTCCCTGGCGATATGCTGTTTAAAAACTTCGGCGTCACCCGGCACGGTCGGGTGGTGTTTTATGATTACGATGAAATCTGTTACATGACGGACGTTAATTTCCGCGCCATTCCCGCCGCGCGCTACCCCGAAGATGAGCTAGCAAGTGAACCTTGGTACAGCACCTCGCCGCAAGACGTGTTTCCCGAAGAATTCCGCCATTTCCTGTGCAGCGACAAAAGAATAAAGCCGCTGTTTGAGATGTTACATGGCGACCTTTTTGACGTGGAGTATTGGCAGAAAGTGCAGCACCGCATCCTTGCTGGCGAAGTTGACGACGTCTACGCCTATCGCCGCCAACAACGCTTTAGTCAACGCCGAGATGAAAAAGTCTGGGCTGAGATACCGGCTATCACTTCCCTGTCATAGCCCGATAAGAATTAATGCTTACCGCCGCCGTAAGCCTGAGTGATCTCTTTGGCCGCGTGAATCACCAGCGCGCCCAGCTCCGTCACGCGGTCGTCAGTAATACGCGATATCGGCCCTGAAATCGAAATAGCCGCATAGGCGTCGTTATGCTCGTCGTAAATGCAGGTCGCCACACAACGCAGCCCCAGCGCATGTTCTTCATCATCAAAGGCATAGCCTCGTTTACGGGTATCCGCCAACTCCTGTTTTAAGTTGGCAGGAGAGGTGCGAGTCAGCGGCGTATAGCTGTGCAGTCCGATTTTATGCAGCAGCTTCACCAGCCTGTCTTCAGGCAAGGTGGAGAGGAAAGCTTTCCCCGCTCCCGAGGCGTGCATCGGCAGTTTGCCACCGATAGGCGCCGACATTCTCATCAGCGCGTTGCACTGCACCTGATCGATAATAATCGCCTGATAGTCGCTGTGATCCAGCACGGCCAGATTGACCGTCTCGCCCGATTCCTCCATTAATCGACGCAGCATTGGATGCACCATTGCCAGCAAATTACGGCTTTGCAGGAAGCTGCTGCCGACCACAAACGCGTGGGAGCCGATAGTCCACAGCCCTAAATCACCCACCTGACGAACAAAGCCCTGTTGTTGCATGGTGGTTAGCAACCGGTGGGTGGTTGAGTTCGGCAGACCGGCCTGCTGGGCTAAATCTGTGAGCGCCACGCTGCCCTGAGCTTCCGCGATATATTCTAATAATTTTAGGCCACGGGTTAATGACTGCACTTGTCCGGTGGCGGCGCTGCCCGATGCGGCAGCGGCTTTGGTTTTTTTCACTCGTTTGGCCGAGGTGGTCACTGGCGTTGCCATGGGCCTTTTCCTTGTAAGATGCGCTAATTAGCGAGGAATAAAAGTTATTTTGGAATTCATTTTCGTTTTTACAGTATGGATCGCAACCTGCATTTCCGCTCATCCGATGTGTTGCATTCGCCCTGCGAGATGCATTCCTAAATTGAAAAAGTCTCACCAAGTCCTGAGCTTTGGCCCTTGGAAGATATGCTAGGATGCTTTTCATGGTTTCCGGCGATTGCTAAGGGTTTGGCCGGTGGTGAACGACAGGTGATTGAGGTGAAAGTGACAAATCAAGTTGAGGCACTACGCAACCAGTTAGCGCAGCGCATTATGGTATTGGACGGCGGCATGGGGACGATGATCCAAAGTTATCGTCTGGAAGAAGCGGATTATCGCGGCGAGCGTTTTGCCAATTGGGAAAGCGATCTCAAAGGGAATAACGATCTTCTGGTGCTGACCAAACCAGAGGTGATCACCGCTATTCATTATGCCTATCTTGAGGCTGGCGCTGACATTCTCGAAACCAACACCTTCAACTCAACCACCATCGCCATGGCTGACTACCATATGGAGTCACTTTCAGCCGAAATTAACTACGAGGCCGCCCGCCTGGCGAGGATTTGTGCCGATGAATGGACGGCGCGCACTCCTGAAAAGCCGCGTTACGTCGCGGGCGTGCTTGGCCCGACTAACCGCACTGCGTCAATTTCACCTGATGTTAACGATCCGGCATTCCGTAATGTCACCTTTGATCAGCTGGTAGCGGCTTACCGAGAGTCGACTCGCGCCCTGATCGAAGGCGGTGCGGATCTGATCATGATTGAAACCGTGTTCGATACCTTGAATGCCAAAGCCGCTACCTTCGCCGTGGAAACGGAGTTCGAAGCGATGGGCGTCATTCTTCCCGTTATGATCTCAGGCACCATCACCGATGCCTCGGGGCGCACGCTCTCCGGGCAAACCACCGAAGCTTTCTATAACTCCCTGCGCCACGTTAAACCGCTAACCTTTGGCCTGAACTGCGCCCTTGGCCCTGACGAGTTGCGCCAATACGTGGCCGAGCTGTCCCGAATTTCAGAATGTTATGTCACAGCTCACCCCAACGCCGGTTTGCCGAATGCTTTTGGTGAATACGATCTTGGCGCAAAAGAGATGGCGGAGCATATCGGCGAATGGGCGCGCTCTGGCTTCTTGAATATCGTCGGCGGTTGCTGTGGCACCACCCCTGAGCACATTGCGGCGATAGCTAAAGTGGTTGAGGGCGTGCCGCCACGCCAACTGCCGGAGATCCCGGTGGCTTGCCGTCTGGCTGGGCTGGAGCCGTTAACCATTGATGCTCAAACCCTGTTTGTGAACGTCGGGGAGAGGACTAACGTTACCGGCTCGGCGCGTTTTAAACGTCTTATTAAAGAAGAAAAATATAATGAAGCCCTGGAAGTGGCTCTCCAGCAGGTGGAAAGCGGCGCGCAGATCATTGATATCAATATGGACGAAGGCATGTTGGATGCCGAAGCCGCTATGGTGCGTTTTCTGAATCTGATTGCCGGTGAGCCTGACATTGCCCGCGTGCCTATCATGATTGACTCATCCAAGTGGGACGTCATCGAAAAGGGGCTGAAGTGTATTCAGGGCAAAGGCATCGTGAACTCCATTTCGATGAAAGAGGGCGAAGAAGCCTTCCTGAATCATGCGCGTAAAGTGCGCCGCTATGGTGCCGCGATGGTGGTGATGGCATTTGACGAAGTGGGGCAGGCTGATACTCGCGCGCGCAAAATCGAGATCTGTCGCCGCGCCTATAAACTGTTGACCGAAGAGGTGGGTTTCCCACCGGAAGACATTATTTTCGACCCGAATATCTTCGCTGTGGCGACGGGTATTGAAGAGCATAACAACTACGCCGTGGACTTCATTGAGGCCTGCGCGGACATCAAAGAACAGCTGCCTCACGCGATGATCTCCGGCGGCGTGTCTAACGTCTCCTTCTCATTTCGTGGCAATGAGCCTGTGCGTGAAGCGATCCACGCCGTATTCCTATATCACGCCATCCGCAACGGCATGGACATGGGGATCGTCAACGCCGGCCAGCTGGCGATCTACGATGATCTCTCCACCGAATTACGCGATGCCGTTGAAGATGTGATCCTTAACCGTCGTGATGACGGCACTGAACGCTTGTTGGATCTGGCGGAAAAATATCGCGGCAATAAAGACGATGGCGAAGCCAATAAACAACAGGCTGAGTGGCGCAGTTGGGAAGTGCGTAAACGTCTGGAATATTCGCTGGTTAAAGGCATTACGGAGTTTATCGAAGTCGATACCGAAGAGGCGCGACAGCTGTCGGCTCGCCCAATAGAGGTGATTGAAGGGCCGCTGATGGACGGCATGAACGTGGTCGGGGACTTGTTTGGCGAAGGCAAAATGTTCCTGCCACAAGTGGTGAAATCGGCCCGCGTCATGAAACAGGCGGTGGCCTACCTCGAGCCTTATATTGAGGCCAGCAAAGAGAAGGGCCAGACCAACGGAAAAATCCTGCTGGCGACGGTGAAGGGCGATGTCCATGACATTGGTAAAAATATCGTCGGCGTGGTTTTACAGTGTAATAACTATGAAATCATAGACTTGGGTGTGATGGTGCCGACTGATAAAATCCTCAAAACGGCGATTGAAGAGAATGTCGATATCATCGGGCTGTCAGGGCTAATCACCCCATCGCTGGATGAAATGGTTAACGTTGCCAAAGAGATGGAGCGCCGTGGCTTCACCATTCCTCTGCTGATTGGCGGTGCAACGACCTCGAAAGCCCATACCGCCGTGAAAATTGAGCAGAACTACAGCGGCCCGACGACTTATGTACAGAATGCCTCGCGCTCGGTGGGGGTAGTCTCAGCGCTGCTTTCAAGCACCCAGCGCGATGATTTTGTTGCCCGTACTCGTAAAGAATACGAAACCGTGCGTATTCAGCACGGCCGCAAAAAGCCGCGTACGCCGCCAGTCAGTCTTGAAACCGCGCGCGACAACGCCACGGTGATCGATTGGGAAAGTTATACCCCACCGGTGGCCCATCGCCTTGGCGTGCAGAAGGTGGAAGCTAGCATAGAGACATTGAGAAACTACATCGACTGGACGCCTTTCTTTATGACCTGGGCGCTGGCGGGTAAATATCCGCGCATTCTGGAAGATGAAGTGGTGGGCGAAGAAGCCAAACGCTTATTCAAAGATGCCAATGACCTGCTCGATAAGCTCTCGAACGAGAAGTTACTGAATCCGCGTGGCGTGGTGGGGCTGTTCCCGGCTAACCGCGTAGGCGATGATATTGAAATTTATAGCGATGAGCGTCGCCAAGAGGTGCTGGTGGTCAGCCACCATCTGCGTCAGCAAACGGAGAAAACCGATTTCGCCAACTACTGCTTGGCCGACTTTGTGGCACCGAAATCCAGTGGCAAAAAAGACTATATGGGCGCCTTTGCGGTGACCGGCGGGCTGGAAGAAGATGCCTTGGCCGAGGCCTATGACAACCAGCACGACGACTACAACAAAATTATGGTCAAAGCTCTGGCAGACCGTCTGGCGGAGGCCTTTGCCGAATATCTGCATGAGCGCGTTCGTAAAGTCTATTGGGGGTTCGCGCCGAGCGAGAGCCTGAGCAACGAAGAGCTGATCCGTGAAAACTACCAAGGTATTCGCCCTGCGCCGGGCTATCCGGCTTGCCCTGAGCACACCGAGAAAGGTGAGATCTGGAAACTGCTGGATGTGGAAACTAACACCGGCATGCGGCTGACAGAATCCTTCGCCATGTGGCCTGGAGCGGCGGTATCAGGCTGGTACTTCAGCCACCCTGAAAGTAAGTATTTCGCCGTGGCCCAGATACAGCGCGATCAGGTGGAAGATTACGCGGCACGCAAAAATATGCCGATTGCCGAAGTCGAGCGTTGGCTGGCACCAAACCTTGGCTACGACGCCGACTAGTTAACCTTTACCCGTTATCCTTCGAACTGACTCTGCGTTAGCTGCCGAAATCCGTCCTGGTCACTTACTGGTGTAAGCCACTGGGGCGGATTTCGTTGCCGTATCAATTCACTTCCACATCAATATGTAATGCGTCATACCGCCAATACTCCAAGTCACAGTCAATCACCCGGTCGTGCTGATCGCGGTTGGTTCGGGTGATAAACAGCGCTGGGCTGCCGGGGGCGACTTTTAAGGCCGAAGAAGCATCTTCTGGCAGCCGAGTGGGGAGCATATCGAAACGCACTCGCCCATAGCTCATCCCATACTTTGATGCATAAAGGTCAGTCAGCGACTGGGTTAAGTCGACATTTAAAATCTGCGGGAAATACTTAGGATTGAGGTAGTGCTCGACATACAGCACCGGGCGGCCATCAATGTAGCGCAGGCGACGAATGCAATATACCGCGCTTTTCGCCGGTAACGACAGCTTTGAACATACCGCGTCACTGGCAATTAACTCTTTAGCATCAATCACTTCTGTTTTTGCACTGCGCCCTTGTTCTCTTGCCATGGCGTGGAAGTGGCTGCGCTGTAGCGGGTTATAAACAATCCGCGGCGGAGAAACAAACCAACCCCGCCGTACCTGACGGTAGATCAAACCCTGACCTTCAAGCTGGCTCAATGCTTCACGCAGGGTGATGCGGGTCGTTGCAAATTGTTCACTAAGCTGGCGTTCCGAAGGCAGGCGCCCCTCCGCCGCAAATAGGCCAGATGCGATGTTTTCACTCAGTCTCAGACAGATCGCAGCCACGGTGGTAAGCGATTCACTCATTGCAACAGGCCTCATTTAAGTGCGTTTTTGCACCAGCACGGCGAATTCGTGCTGAATTAATGTGCGCTCGATAACAGCCTGCGCCCTAAAAATGCTGGTTTTTCGCACTGTAATATAATTATCACAATTGATCGTTAGATTGGCTTGGTTCTTGCTGGACTAGACCAGCACTCACACACTACCATCCGGAGCATCCGTTATGAAACAGTTGTTCGCTTCAGTGTTAACCAGCGCCTTGGTTCTTTCCACTTCATCGGCCTTTGCCGCTGAGCCTCCAGCAGAACTGCTTAAAGCCGCGCAGGCCGAAGGGACTGTCAACAGCGTCGGGATGCCTGACTCTTGGGCAAACTGGAAAGACACGTGGGCCGCGTTGAGCAGCCAATATGGGTTGAAGCATAGCGATACCGATATGAGCTCGGCACAAGAAATCGCGAAATTCGCTGCTGAAAAAGATAACGCCAGCGCGGACATCGGCGACGTGGGTGCCGCATTCGGCCCGATTGCAGTGCAAAAGGGCGTGACTCAGCCATACAAACCGACAACCTGGAATGATGTTCCGGCGTGGGCGAAAGACAAAGATGGTATGTGGGCACTCGCTTACACTGGCACCATCGCTTTTATTATCGATAAGTCGCAGGTGAAAGATGAGCCGCACAGCTGGGCTGACCTGCTGAAAGGCAACTACAAAGTGACTATCGGTGACGTCGGTACCGCCGCTCAGGCAGCCAACGGCGTGCTGGCAGCGACTTACGCCATGGGCGGCAACGAGAAAAACCTCAAACCGGGTCTGGAATTCTTCGGCAAATTGGCCAAAGCGGGCCGTCTGGGCCTGAGCGACCCGAGCATCGCGTCATTGGAAAAAGGCGAAGTGCAGGTTGGCATTGTGTGGGACTTCAACGGCCTGAACTACCGCGACCAGATCGACAAAACGCGCTTCGACGTGCTGATCCCCTCTGACGGCACCATCACTTCCGGCTACACCACCATCATCAACAAATTCGCTAAACACCCGAACGCCGCAAAATTGGCGCGCGAATACATCTTCTCTGATGCTGGCCAAATCAACCTGGCTCGCGGTTATGCGCGTCCAATCCGTGCTGACAAAATCACTTTGCCAGACGACGTGAAGGCCAAACTGTTACCTGCCAGCGAATACAAAAATGCTCACCCAATTGCTGATCCAGAAGCTTGGGATAAGAGCGCGAAAACTCTGCCGCGCCTGTGGCAAGAGAACGTGATGATCAACATGCAGCAATAATAAAAACTCATCACTTCAAACGGTTAACTTTTTAAAACATCAGCAACAAGGCAACGATTCAATGAAAAGCATTCTGGTGGTACTTGACGGTCTGAATTATCAGGTCGCTCGTGATGCAATGGGATATTTACAGGCACAGTGCGCTGCTGGACGCGGCCGCTTGTATCAACTGGAATGCGAATTGCCTTCATTGTCACGGCCTTTGTACGAGTGCATTCTCACCGGCGTGACGCCGGTTGAGAGCGGCATCGTGCACAACCATGTTGATAGACTTTCGACACAGCGCAGTATTTTCCATTATGCCCGTGACGCCGGTTTAACCACCGCGGCGGCGGCCTACCACTGGGTGAGCGAGCTGTATAACCAGACGCCGTTTGACCCACCGCGTGACCGCCATACTAGCGACGAAAAACTGACTATCCAGCACGGGCATTTTTATTACGACGATGCTTACCCAGACTCCCATCTTTTCGACGACGCAGAAAGCCTGCGCCGCCGCTATGATCCTGATTTCCTGCTGATTCATCCGATGAATATCGACGATGCGGGGCACAAATTTGGCCTCTCCACGCCGCAATATCGCAACAAGGCGCGCAACGCTGACGGCATTCTCTCCCGCTTCTTGGGTGACTGGCTGGCCGCCGGGTATCAGGTGCTTGTCACCGCCGACCACGGTATGAATGACGACCGCAGCCACGGCGGTATCTTGCCGGAAGAGCGTCAGGTGCCGCTGTTTGTCTTCGGCTCAGCCTTTAGCTTGCAGGATGCCGCGCCGCTGCAAACTGAACTCTGTGGAACGGTGTGCCAGCTATTGAATATTGCCCACGACAAACCGCATTGCGCGGACTTGTTGGCTTAAACCCGTCACTGCTTGAGGAGTGCCGATGAAAGCCAAGTGGATAGCTGCGTTATTCATGTTGCCGTTTGCCGTGTTTTTTATCGCGTTTCAGCTGGCACCGCTGGTTTGGGTGGCGGTCAGTAGTTTTTACAGCGACACCTACGAGTCGTGGGGGTTTGGCAATTACTCCGATATCCTGACCTCGCCTTTCTACTTGCAGGCCATGCGCTTCTCGCTGGATATCTCAATCTGGTCCAGCGTGTTCGGTTTGTTGATTGCGTTGGTGAGTAGTTACTCACTTCGCCAGCTAGGCCGCACCAAGCTGCATGACTTTGTCATGTCGTTTACCAATATGACCAGCAACTTTGCCGGCGTGCCGCTAGCCTTTGCCTTTGTCATTTTGCTGGGTCTGAACGGCTGCCTGACTTTGCTGCTGAAGAAATACGGTCTGATGGAGAGCTTCAATCTCTATTCGCGCGACGGCCTGATTGTTCTTTATACCTATTTCCAAATCCCGCTCGGCGTTCTGCTGCTCTATCCGGCCTTTGACGCCCTGCGCGAAGACTGGCGCGAGTCCGCCGCGCTGCTCGGCGCGGGGCGCTGGCGCTATTGGCGTCATATCGGCTTGCCGGTGATGTTCCCTGCGCTGATGGGCACTTTCGTCATTCTGCTGGCCAACGCGCTGGGGGCTTATGCCACGGTCTACGCGCTGACTAACGGCAACTTCAACGTGGTGCCGGTACGCATTGCCGCGCTGGTGTCAGGTGATATCTCCCTCGACCCGAATATGGGCAGTGCTCTGGCGATGTTGCTGGTGGTGCTGATGGTGTTTATCACCTTGATTCATCAATGGTTATTGCGCAGGGGCTATCTGAATGTGCGCTAAAAATGGGGTTGATTGCCGGGAGGAATGCCATGTCTCGCATTGAAGGGGCTTACCACCGCCTGATTGTTTGGATTTTGATGGTGATCCTGCTGTTGCCGCTGGCCGCGACGCTGATTTATGCCTTAGTCAGCGAGTGGGGCGCGACCATCTTACCGAGCGGTTTCACCTTGAAATGGATGGTGGCGCTGTGGAGCGATCCGCGTTTCCTGATAGCGCTAGGGCATTCGCTGCTGATCTGTTTTGGCACGCTGCTGCTATCGCTGGTGCTCATCTTGCCGCTGATGTTTGTAATTGCTTACTATTTCCCTAAGCTCGACACGCTAATGAACATCTTGATTCTGCTGCCGTTTGCGGTGCCGCCGGTGGTCTCCTCGGTTGGGCTGATGTCGCTCTACTCGTCTGGGCCTTTTGCCATGACCGGCACGCCGTGGATCCTGATTGGCTGCTACTTCACTATCGCCTTGCCATTTATCTATCGGGCGATTTCCAACAACATGCAGGCGATAAACCTGCGTGACCTGATGGACGCCGCGCACCTGCTGGGCGCCAGCACCTGGAAAGCCGCGCTGCTGGTTATTCTGCCCAACCTGCGCAAAGGCGGCATGATCGCCGTGCTGCTGTCGTTCTCCTTCTTAATCGGCGAGTTCGTCTTCGCCAACCTGTTGGCCGGAAGCCGCTACGAAACGCTACAGGTTTATTTGTTCAACATGCGCAATGGCAGCGGCCACTTCACCAGCGCATTGGTTATCTCCTATTTCGTGGTAGTCCTGATTTTCACCTGGATTGCTAACGTGCTGAACAAGGAAAAGAGCTGAAAATGTCATATTTACAGGTCACTAAACTCAATAAGCATTACGGCCAGACGCAGATTTTCAACGACATTGATTTCAGTGCGAAAGAGGGCGAATTCGTCACCTTACTGGGGCCGAGCGGCTGCGGGAAATCCACGCTGCTGCGCTGCCTCGCGGGGCTGACCTCGGTAGACAGCGGGCAGATTATTTTGCAGGGACAGGACATTGTGCCCCTCAGCCCGCAAGAGCGCGGCATCGGCATGGTTTTCCAGAGCTACGCGCTGTTCCCGAATATGACTGTCGAAGGCAACGTGGCTTTTGGCCTCAAGATGCAGAAATTGTCTGCCAATGAAATTCATCGCCGGGTGGGTGAGGTGCTGGCACTGGTGGAAATGAACGATTACGCCAAGCGTTACCCGCACCAGCTGTCGGGCGGCCAGTGCCAGCGCGTGGCGTTGGCGCGCTCTTTGGTGACGCAGCCGCGCCTGCTGCTGCTCGACGAACCTCTCTCCGCGCTGGATGCCCGTATTCGCAAACACCTGCGCGAGCAGATCCGCCGCATTCAGCGCGAATTGAACCTGACGGCCATTTTCGTCACTCACGATCAGGAAGAAGCCCTGACCATGTCCGACCGAATCGTGCTGATGAACAAAGGTCAGATTGTGCAAAACGCCGATGCTGAAACCCTATATACCGAGCCGGTGAATGCCTTTGCCGCCGGGTTTATCGGCAGTTATAACTTACTGACTGCGCAACAGGCGCAGGCGCTGACCGGCCAGCAGTATGGCGGTCAGGTGGCAATTCGCCCTGAATCGATTGTATTATGTGCACCTGAACAGGGCATTTCAGCCCGAATTTTGAATCATAGCCTGTTGGGAAGCGTGGTGCGTTATCGCGTTTTGGCGAACAATGTCGAGCTTTCCGTGGATGTGTTGAACCGTTCTGTGGCCTCTCTCCTCGCCGATGGCATTGAAATTGGTCTACAGTTAGATCTTGTTACGTTACGGGAAGTTGCATGAGTCTGGCGCTGTTTGATCTCGATGAAACCCTGATTAGCGGCGACTGTTCCAGCCTGTGGTCAGCCTTTATGGTGCAGCAGGGATGGGTGGAAAATGAGCAGGCATTCCTGCAACGCGATGCCTACCTGATGCAGCAATACGCCGTGGGTCAGATGGATATGCAGGAGTACATGAATTGTACCCTTGAGCCACTGCAAGGTCGCACTCAGCAAGATGTTGCGCAGATGGTACAACGTTATATTCATGAAGTGATTGCTCCACGCGTATACAATGATGCTCGTGAATGTTTGGCCCGTCACCGTGCGAACGGTGATCGCACGGTGGTGATTTCCGCCTCGGGCGAACATTTGGTTGCGCCAATAGCCCGCTTCCTTGGCGTTGACGAAACATTGGCGATTGGTGTCGGCATCGAAAATGGGATTTTCACCGGCACGACGCAAGGCGTGATGACCTACCGCGAAGGTAAGGTGACGCGGCTGATGGCGCTGATTAATCAGGATGCTGCCCAGCTGCAACATGCCAGTTTTTACTCGGACTCACATAATGACTTGCCGCTGCTTACCAGGGTGGGTCATCCGAATGTGGTGAATCCGGACGCTATCCTGCACCAACACGCCCGGCAGGCAGGATGGCCTGTTTTTGCCTGGCGTTAACGGAGCTGTTCTTTAGTGTTAACTCTTCTGCATTTGTTGTCTGCTGTTTCACTTTTAGTTTGGGGTACGCACATTGTGCGTACTGGCATCATGCGCGTTTTTGGTGCCAATCTGCGGCGAGTCCTCAGCAATAGCGTGGAGAAAAAACCTCTGGCCTTTGTGGCGGGGATTGGTGTTACCGCGCTGGTACAGAGCAGTAATGCCACGGCATTGCTGGTGACCTCCTTCGTTTCACAGGGGCTGGTGGCCCTTTCCCCTGCGCTGGTGATTATCCTCGGCGCGGACGTCGGCACTGCGCTGATGGCGCGCGTACTGACCTTTGACCTGTCGTGGCTCTCGCCGCTGCTGATTTTTGTCGGCGTCTCCTTCTTCCTCAGCCGTAAACAGACCCGCGCCGGGCAGATGGGCCGCGTGGGGATTGGCCTTGGGCTGATCCTGCTGGCACTGGAGCTGATTGTCTCGGCCGCGACGCCGATCACCCAAGCGTCCGGCGTCAAAGTGCTGTTCTCGTCGTTGACCGGCGATGTGATTCTTGATGCCCTGACCGGCGCGGTTTTCGCCATTGTCAGCTACTCCAGTCTGGCGGCGGTGCTGCTGACGGCCACGCTGGCGGCCACCGGCGTGATTTCGCTGAAAGTCGCACTCTGTCTGGTGATTGGCGCCAACCTCGGCAGTGGGTTGCTGGCGATGATTAACGCCAGCAAGCAGAATGCCGCCGGTCGCCGCGTGGCGCTCGGCAGCGTGCTGTTTAAGCTGATTGGCTGCGTCATTGTGCTGCCCTTTATTGGCCCGCTCTCGCAACAGCTGGCGCGTTTGGGTATTCCTGACGAAGAGCTGGTGATCTATTTCCACATGTTCTACAACCTGATCCGCTGTCTGGCGATGGTGCCGCTTTCCAGCCCCATGGCCCGGGTGTGCGAACTGATGATTGCCGACGTGCCGGAAGACGATCCGCGCCTGCGCCCGCGCCACTTGGATGTCAGTGCGCTGGATACTCCGGCACTGGCGCTGGCCAATGCCGCCCGCGAGACGTTGCGTATGGGCGACGTGGTGGAGCATATGCTGATCCTCAACCATGAAGTGATGCACGGCAAACTGGCGCAAGACCGCGAAGTGCGCCGTTTGGATGATGACGTGGATGTACTTTACACCGCCATCAAGCTCTATCTGGCGCAGATCCACAAAGAGGATTTGGGCGAAGATGACTCGCGCCGCTGGGCGGAAATCATCGAAATGGCGATGAACCTCGAACAGGCTGGCGACATCATTGAGCGCATGACGGCGGACATTGCGGCGAAATCCCATGCGGCGCGCCGGGCCTTCTCGCCGGAAGGGCTGACCGAGCTGGATTCCCTGCACGAAAAGCTAGTGGATAACCTCCGTTTGAGCCTGTCGGTGTTCCTGTCGAATGATTTGACCAGCGCCCGCCGCCTGCGCCGTTCCAAGCATCGCTTCCGCCTGCTGGACCGCCGCTACGCCCACGCGCACGTTGACCGTCTGCATCAGCATAATGTGCAGAGCATCGAAACCAGCTCGCTCCACTTGGGCCTGCTAGGCGACATGAAGCGTCTTAACTCGCTGTTCTGCGCCGTGGCCTATAACGTGCTGGACAAAGACGCGCAGGAAGACGATGAGCGCGACTCCGATGACGCCGTAACTCTGATGAAATAAGCCTCTTCAAGCCGCGCGAAGCTCAGCTTTCGCGTGGCTTTCTTCCCACTTCCCCCTGTATTTCCTCTCAAACCTTAAGCTGCTTTTTATCCTATTGCGCAATAAATGTGCGAATGATCGCTGTTATGGAAAATATTTCCAATAATATGTTTAAGCACACTCACGCGCGGTGAAGCGCAGGTTTTGGCCCGTGGAAAGTCCCGATGGATGGACCCCCTCTCGCAAAAGGAAATGTATGGAACTGAAAGTCAGCAGGCTCACAAGCGAAGCGTTTTCGCCCTACGGTGAGGTTATCAAAGTGGAGGGAAATGATTTCTTCCACATCAATGATGGCCAGACCGAGCGATATCACGACCTGATTGATATTGAAATTATTGACGGCAAGCCGGTACTGATGAGTATTAATCGCTCTCAGCCCGCGCCGCTGCCGATCCAGATTTCCGTGCTGGAGAAGCACCCGCTGGGCAGTCAGGCCTTTATGCCGCTGAAGGGGGAACCTTTTGTGGTGATTGTGGCGGAGGCGGGGGAACATGTGCGGCTCGAAACGCTGAAAGCCTTTATTACCAATGGCTCAGAGGGGGTGAACTATCGCCGGGGGGTTTGGCATCACCCGCTGTTTGCTTATCAAACCGTGACTGATTTCCTGACCATAGATCGCGGCGGTACGGACAATTGTTTAGTGGAGGAGTTACCGGAGCTTTGTACGTTAGTTTTTGAATAGCTTTTCATACTGACCAGCAGCCCGCCTGACTATTAGCGGCGGGCTGCTCGCTCTTACTTGCTCACTTTGTGAGTGCGCTTCGCGTCATCCACCGGTTTTCCGGACCAGTAGCCCGCCAGCAGGGAACCCGACAGATTGTGCCAAACCGAGAACAGTGCGCCCGGCAAGGCGGCCAGCGGGGTGAAGTAGATTTTACCCAGCGTGGCGGCCAGGCCTGAGTTCTGCATGCCGACTTCCATCGCCAGAGTGCGGCAGGTGGTTTCGTCAAAGCCAAACAGCTTGCCGCCCCAGTAGCCGCTCAACAGGCCGATGGCGTTATGCAGGATAACCGCCACGATAACCACCAGACCGACCGAGCCGATAAAGCCCTGACTGCCCGCCACCACGGCGCTGATGATGGCGACGATGCACACCATCGAGAAGACCGGCAGCAGCGGTTCGATGCGTTTGACGGTTTTGGTAAACAAGTGATGAATAACTAAACCGGCGAAAATAGGGATAACCACAATCTGCAAGATGCTCAACAACATGCCGACCACGTCCACTTTGATATGGGTATCGACATACAGGCGGGTGAGCAGCGGGGTGGCAAACACGCCAATCAGCGTCGAGACGGCGGAAATGGTCACTGACAGCGCGACATCACCTTTCGCCAGATAAATCATCACGTTGGATGCGGTGCCCGAAGCAACACTCCCTACCAAAATCATCCCTGCCGACAGGTCAGCGGGCATATGGAACAGCTTCGCCAGAACCCACGCCGCCAGAGGCATGATCAGATAGTGCAGGAAAGTCGCGGCGGCCACCGGCGCCGGGCGAGACAGCACGCGCTTAAAGTCGCCGAATTCCAGCGTTACGCCCATAGCAAACATAATCAGCATCAGGAGGGTGGTGACGTGCGGCCCGATGGGCGTGAAAGTGCTGGGAGAGTAGTAGGCAGCGACGGACAGCAGCACTGCCCACAGCGGGAACAGGCGAGTTATTTTGGCTAACATGTGGAGGATCCTTGTTTTCTAGTTATGTGATGTTGTGGGTCAAAATTTGCCATAGCGTTTTGGTTGTAGCACAGAACGATGTGCATAAAAAAGCCGGGCGCAGGGCCCGGCTGATCAGCACACCGCGCCGAAGATTATTCGAATAGGTTGCGGTGTAGAGTAGTAATGACTTGGTCGGCGTCGTTGCCCGGCACCAGGAAGCACAGGTTGTAGCTGCTTGCGCCGTAGCAAATCATGCGGATGTTGAACGGATCGAGCACCCCAAACACCTCTTTGCCAACGCCGCTTGCCTGAGACAATTTATTGCCAATCAGGGCGATCAGCGCCAGATTTTCTTCTACTTCCACGCGGCACAGTGAAGACAGCTCGGTCAGCAGCGAGGTGGTCAGCAGGCTGGCACCGGATGACGTTGAACCCGTGGTGTCCAACGTCAAGGCCACGCTAACTTCAGAGGTGGTGATCAGGTCAACCGACACATTGTGGCGCGCCAGAATGCCAAACACTTCGGCGAGGAAACCGTGTGAATGCAGCATGCTCAGGCTGTGCAGAGTGACCAGCGTCTGTTTGCGGCGCAGGGCCAGCGCGCGGAACAGCGGCGGATTCACCGTGGTGTTACACACCAATGTGCCGCCCGCAGCCGGGTCTTTGCTCGAACCAACAAATACCGGAATACCGCGACGCACCGCTGGAAGCAGCGTTGCCGGGTGTAAGACTTTCGCGCCGAAGGTCGCCATTTCAGCGGCTTCTTCGAAAGTAATGCGATCAATGCGTTTAGCCGCCGGAACCACGCGGGGGTCAGTGGTGTAGATGCCCGGCACGTCTGTCCAGATATCCACGCGAGCGACGCTCAAAGCCTCACCCAACAGAGCTGCCGTATAGTCGCTGCCGCCGCGGCCTAGCGTAGTGGTGCGGCCTTTGGCTTCCGCGCCGATAAAGCCCTGAGTTACCACTAAGGCTTCCTGAATGCGCGGTTGCAGTTGTTGCAACGCCAGCTCAGACAGGGCGTCAGTATCCGGCTCGGCTTTGCCGAAATGCTCATTGGTTCGCATGACTTTACGCACGTCGAACCATTCTGCGGCGACATTGCGCTCACGCAGAATTTCCACAAACAGCAGGGTGGACATCAGTTCGCCGTGGCTAACCAGTTCATCGGTCAGTGCCGTCGAGGTCGCAAGGCTTGTCGCTTCTGACAGCATGCTGATGTTTTCCAGCATGCGGCCAATCTCTTCGCGGATCACGTCAGGTTTATTCAGGCGATCGATGATGGCGGACTGAATCCGGCGAATTTCATCCAGCAGAAATACCCGGCGTTCGGCGTCTTTACCCTGCGCGAGTTCAACCAACAGGTTAGTGATCCCCGCCGAGGCTGATAGGACGACCAGACGGACATTTGGGTTGGAGAGAACCACATCGGCGCTGCGATTCATGGCGTCGTAATCCGCTACGCTGGTGCCGCCGAATTTGGCGACAACGGTGTTGCCCAAGGGCTGGGGATTCGCGTTGCGGGATACTGCGTAATTCATGGTAAACCTCGTGTCACGGACGTTGGACCTTCAACATCCACTTAATTCCATAAGAATTGGCACAAGAGGGAGAGCGGGAGAGGGGGCAGACGTAGAAATGCTACGATACACCCAGAAGCGCCCCACCTTGCCAATACCCTTGTTACGGGTATATCTCGGTGACAACCCAGAGGATTCAGCCCCTGTGGTCGATCCGCAGCTTGCCGTAAGCTTTAGACCTCGGCGTCGCACCCCCTGATGTACCCTCGTTGGATTTCGGCTCCTCCGATACACTTCCTGGGCGACGCGCCTCTTCTGGCTCAAATGGCGCATTTAACGCGCGCATAGGAGTTAGGCGCTTAGGAATAACGGGTTATTGCCTCCCTGTCAACGGTAAGCAGCCTTACATCGGTACATTTTGAGCAATTGCCATCTAATATTGTTTTCTGTCATGGTTAAACGACAGTTATGACCTATCGCAAGAAAAGGCATCTCATCTCAGGTATAACGGGATACAATCATGTTAGTTACGTCACATTTATTCTCAGCCTAAGAGCATTGCTATGAAAAATATCAATCCAACTCAAACCGCTGCCTGGCAAGCGCTGCAGCAGCATTTCGATACGATGAAAGATGTGCAGATTAGTCATCTGTTTGCTGAAGATGGCGACCGTTTCACCAAGTTCTCTGCGACCTTCGAAGACCAAATGCTGGTCGACTTCTCTAAAAACCGCATTACCGCCGAGACGTTGGACAAGCTGCAAGCCCTGGCCAAAGAGACCCAGCTGCAAGATGCAATCAAATCGATGTTCTCCGGTGAGAAGATCAACCGTACTGAAGACCGCGCCGTGCTGCACGTCGCTCTGCGTAACCGCAGCAACACCCCAATCGTGGTGGATGGCAAAGACGTCATGCCTGAAGTCAACGCGGTGCTGGCGAAAATCAAAGGCTTCACCGAGCGCGTGATTGGCGGCGAGTGGAAGGGTTACACCGGTAAAGCCATTACTGACGTGGTCAACATCGGTATCGGTGGTTCTGACCTCGGCCCGTTCATGGTGACCGAAGCGCTGCGCCCGTACAAAAACCACCTGAACATGCATTTCGTCTCCAACGTTGACGGCACCCACATCGCCGAAGCGCTGAAAGACCTCTCCCCAGAAACCACCCTGTTCCTGGTCGCTTCAAAAACCTTCACCACGCAAGAAACCATGACCAACGCCCACAGCGCGCGCGACTGGTTCCTGAAAACTGCCGGTGATGACAAGCACGTAGCGAAACACTTCGCCGCCCTGTCTACCAATGGCAAAGCGGTGAGCGAGTTTGGTATCGACACTGACAACATGTTCGAGTTCTGGGACTGGGTTGGCGGTCGTTACTCACTGTGGTCTGCTATCGGCCTGTCGATTGCCCTGTCCGTTGGTTTCGAAAACTTCGAACAACTGCTCAGCGGCGCACACGCTATGGACAAACACTTTGCAGAAACCCCAGCAGAGAAAAACCTGCCGATTCTGCTGGCGCTGATTGGTATTTGGTACAACGATTTCTATGGCACCGAAACCGAAGCTATCCTGCCATACGACCAGTACATGCATCGCTTTGCGGCTTACTTCCAGCAGGGCAACATGGAGTCCAACGGTAAGTATGTTGACCGTAATGGCAACCCAGTGGATTACCAGACTGGCCCAATCATCTGGGGTGAGCCAGGTACCAACGGCCAGCATGCCTTCTACCAACTGATTCACCAAGGCACCAAAATTGTTCCTTGTGACTTCATCGCGCCAGCCATCAGCCATAACCCGCTGAGTGACCACCATGCCAAACTGCTGTCTAACTTCTTTGCACAGACTGAAGCACTGGCATTTGGTAAATCACTGGACGTGGTAGAGCAAGAGTTCGCGGAACAAGGCAAAAAGCCGGAAGACGTGAAACACGTTGCGCCATTCAAAGTATTTGAAGGTAACCGCCCAACGAACTCAATCCTGTTACGCGAAATTACGCCATACAGCCTGGGTGCGTTGATCGCGATGTATGAGCACAAAATCTTCACTCAGGGCGCAATCCTCAATATCTACACCTTCGACCAATGGGGCGTGGAATTGGGCAAACAGCTGGCAAACCGTATCCTGCCAGAACTGAGCGGCAATGAAGAAGTTAAGGGCCACGATAGCTCGACTAATGGTCTGATTAATCGCTTCAAAAACTGGCGTTAATATTTAGCCATCTTTCGCATTTTCTTGGCGGAAGTTGCATTAAATTGAAAGGGTCGGCCATGAGTGGCTGGCCCTTTTTTTATCGCGCTTTGCTATGGCTGGCGCTGTGGTATTCTGCTCGGACAATTAACAAAAGTGGGACATAGATCACATGGCTGGCTCAAAACGCGCGATGATGATATCCGTCATTATGCAACGAATTATGAACGTCTTTTTATTGGGGCTGGCAGCGATTTTGACGCTGTTCCTTGGCCGTGAAACCTATCATTTGGCGCTGGTGTTGTTCGTCAATAATGACGAATCCTCCTCCTATTTGCTGATTGAAGGTATCGTCATTTACTTCCTGTACTTCGAGTTTATCGCTTTGATTGTGAAGTACTTCTCCTCGGGATATCACTTCCCGCTGCGCTATTTTATCTACATCGGCATCACGGCCATTATTCGTCTGATTATTGTGGATCACAAAAGTCCGTACGATACGCTGGTCTACGCCTGTGCGATCTTGGTGCTGGTTGTCACGCTGTTCCTGGCTAACAGCGAGCGGCTGCGTCGCGAGTAGTCGAGAGCAAAGGATTCGTCCGCAAGTCGATTACTGCTGGAACATTCTGCGTTAGAATGCGAGGCTGATGATTAATAGGGGCGCGTAATGCGTCCCTGCTACGGAGTCCATTCATGTCTGAGTCCCATTCCCCTGCACAACCCCCAATTCACTGGTTTGACGACACGCAAGATGTCCCCGCCGACGTTGCCGACTGGCTGATGGAAATGGGCTCGATGACCCGTCGCTTTGAGCAGCAGGGCGTTACCGTGACGGTACAGCCAAAACGCGAATGCTTTGTCACGCGTGAAGAGCTGGGCGAAAGCGAAGCCGACCAACTGCCGGTGAGCGCGCGATATTGGATCCGCGAGGTTGTACTGTTTGGTGATGACGAGGCGTGGCTGCTCGGGCGCACCGTGATCCCTGAAGAAACCCTGACCGGCCCTGATTTAGCGCTGGTGGACTTAGGCACCGTGCCGCTGGGCCGCTATCTGTTCGGCGGCAACAATATGACGCGCGATTATATTCATCTCGGCCAATTGCCGCTGGAAGAGGGTGACCTGTGGGCTCGGCGTTCTCGCCTGCGTCTCTCGGATAAGCCGCTGTTGCTGACCGAAATTTTCCTGCCGAACTCTCCTGTTCACCGTCCTGAAAACAAGGTGCAGGGCTAATGGCTCAGTTAAATCAACAAGAGGGAACCAAGGTGTCTGCTAGCCTGCCACAGGGCACTTGGCGCGATTATTGCCGCCTGATGCGCATTGATAAACCTATTGGCTCGCTGCTGCTGCTCTGGCCAACGCTGTGGGCGTTATGGCTGGCCGGCGGCGGCATGCCGTCGATGAAGATCTTGCTGGTCTTCGTGCTGGGCGTGTTCTTCATGCGCGCTGCGGGTTGCGTTGTAAATGACTACGCCGACCGTAAGTTCGACGGCCACGTGAAACGCACGGCTAACCGCCCGCTGCCAAGTGGCGTCATTAGCGGCAAACAGGCCAAGATGCTGTTTGTTGGGCTGGTGCTGGCGTCCTTTCTGCTGGTGCTTACCCTTAATCGCATGACGATTTTGCTGTCCTTGGCCGGGCTGGCGCTGGCGTGGATCTACCCCTTTGTTAAGCGCGTCAGCAATTTGCCGCAGGTGGTATTGGGCGCAGCGTTCGGCTGGTCCATCCCGATGGCCTATGCCGCAGTGAGTGAAGCCGTTCCGCTGAGCTGCTGGCTGCTGTTCGCCGCCAATATTTGTTGGACGGTGGCTTACGACACCCAATACGCGATGGTCGATAGAGACGATGATTTGAAGATTGGCGTGAAGTCCACGGCGATACTTTTTGGCCGTTTCGACAACCTGATCAACGGCATTTTGCAGCTCGTCATGCTGGCACTGCTGGCGGTAGTCGGGCATTTAACCCAGCTGGGCGCGCCATTCTATTGGTCTTTGCTGCTTGCTGCGGCGTTGTTTGCCCATCAGCACAAACTGACCGCAAAACGCGACCGCGACGCCTGCTTCTTGGCTTTCCGCCAAAACAACTATGTCGGTTTGGTGCTGTTCCTCGGCATTCTGATGAGCTTATCCCAGTTTAGCTTCTAAGCCTTCGCGCTTCGGAAAGTGCCATAAAAAACGCCCGGTTCTTGTTAAGAGAACCGGGCGTTTTGTTTGTGATTTACTGCACTTAGCGAGGCTTAGTGGTCGGTGTCGCGCACGTCGACCTTCGGCTCCGCCGGTGGCTCGGAAGGCTGCGGAAGCTCGGACGGCATGCCCGCGCTTTCGATAGTCAGCTTGATTTCCGGTGTCATTAAATCACTCAGAATGGTGTAAATCTCACGCGTGTGTTCCGGGATAGCATCGCCGATGTCGTTGATGAAGCCCTCGGCACGCAGAGTGCCAACCAGCGTGGTAAAGACGGCTTTATCGAAGAACTCCGGCGCATTGATACCGTGCAGAACCGACAGGCGCTGAGCCATAATCCGACTCTCTTTTTCCAAGGCTCCACGGCTGATGCTCGGGTTATTGGTCAACAGAGAGAGGGTGATGGCGTAGCGTTGCAGCGTTTCACGCACACCGGCGGCAAGCAGTTGCAGCGGGCGAATGCGCGCCGGGTTCAGCGATAGCGTTTCGCCATCGAGCTTAATCAAGCCCTGACGGGCCAGTTCGGCGCTGAGCACTTCCAGCAGTGCTGGCAACTGTTCTTTGCTGTAGTGCATGAACAGTTCGGCTTTCATCATTGGGAAAATCAATTCAACCTGACGCAGAAGTTCTTGGCTGCTCACCGAACGGTGATGCATGACAATGCTGGCAATCAGCGACGGCAACACCAGCATGTGGTGAATGTTGTTGCGGTAGTAAGTCATCAGCACGGCCTGCTCGCGCGGCAGTACAATGATGTCGCCAATGTTGTCTTTCTCGACTTCGAACTTGTTCATGTTCAAGGCGTGATCGAGCAGCTGGGCAGCCGTCAAATCTGGCACGGTAGAATCTTCAGCATAAGGCACGTTGCGCAGCAATTGCAGGTAGCAATCGAGTTGCTCGGTTAACTGCTCACGGGTGAGTGAACGTTGACGCGACGCCAGCAGCGCGGTACAGCACAAGTTCATCGCGTTAGCTGCCGCGGAATTGTTGATCCGTACCATGATTTTGTCAGCCAGATCCTGCACCGTCGGGGTCAGCCAGCTTGGGCGCTGCGCTTCGATTGGGTCGATAGCATCACGCCAGGTTGGGACATTCTGGTTCAGGTAAGTGGTGAGATGCAGCGGCTCGCCGAAGTTAACGTAGCCCTGACCCAGGTTACGCAGTTTACGTAACCCGTTGATCATCTGCATAAAGCTTTCTTTCTCTTTGGTCGCGCCGCGCAGCTCTTTGGCGTAAGTCCCCACTTCCATCACGTGCTCATAACCGATGTAAATCGGTACCAGCGTGATAGGGCGAGATCCGCCGCGCAGCATGGCCTGAATGGTCATCGCCAGCGTACCAGTCTTAGGCTCAAGCAGGCGCCCGGTGCGCGAACGGCCACCTTCGACAAAGTATTCAACCGAATAGCCACGGGTAAACAGCTCGCCGAGATATTCGCGGAATACCGTGGAGTAGAGCTTGTTACCTTTGAAGGTACGGCGAATAAAGAAGGCACCCAAACGGCGGAAAATCGGGCCAGCGGGCCAGAAATTCAGGTTGATCCCGGCAGCGATGTGCGGCGGCACCAGACCTTGATGGTAAAGCACGTAAGAGAGCAGCAGGTAGTCCATGTGGCTGCGGTGGCAGGGAACATACACAATCTCCTGACCATCGAGTGCCAACTGGCGAACGCGCTCGGCGTTATGCACGTTGATGCCTTTATAGAGGCGGTTCCACGTCCAGCTCAGCACGCGGTCAGACAGGCGCACGGCTTCATATGAGAAGTTCGCCGCAATCTCTTCCATCAGCTCAATGGCGTTCTGCTGGGCTTTCTCGTGAGAAATCTTCTTGCTACGCGCTTCGTCTTCCACCGCTTTTTCGATGGCTTTCGAGGCTAATAGCTTGTTGAACAACTCCTGACGCACGGGCAGACGCGGGCCGACGGCGGCCAGACGCTGACGTGAGAAGTGCATACGCGCCACGCGAGCCAGCTTCTGTGCGATGGTTTTGTCCGTGCCGTGTTCAGTGGCCATGTAGCGCAGAGAAACGGTATTGGAGAAACGCACAAAGCTATCGCGGCCCAGCCACAGCACGGCGAAGAACTTCTGTATGCCGTTCAACACGCGCAGGTGCGGAGTCTGCTGTCCTTCACGCCCCGGCGCACGGCCAAACATCACCGATACTGGCAACATTTGGATGTCGAGATCGGGATTATTGCGATGCAAATCGAGATAGTCGTGGAACAGTTTTATCGACTCAATTTTCGGCGTGTAATAAGTGAAAACGCGAGGGCCTTCAGCGATAAAAACGTGGCTCGGCAGTTGAACGCCGTCGATTTCCAAAGGAATAAGGGGATCAGGCAGATTCTGCGCCAGGCACTGGGTGCGTAACGTCAGTAAATCCGCTTTCGAATGGTAAGGTAAAACATACAAGATCGGGCGCGTCGGATCTAAGCGCAACTCGGTAACCGGATCTGTAGGGATAACCTTGCTCTTTACCAGCAATTTTAGTGGTAAATTCAATAAGGTATAATAAAGTCTACGCCAACCTGACATAAAAAATGTGAAGCCTCTTGTTAGCAAATCGCCGCAAGGATACCAGAAACCAGAATCGAGTTCTGTTTGTTGCGTTAACGGCGATATTTGTCACCCTGAATGGTTTTGAGTATAAAATGCTGCCAATACTCTGTCCGCCAAAACTCTGTTAAGACGCATAACACATGAAAAATGAATCAACGGGCCTAATTCGTATCGTTAAGGCCGCCGGCTATTCCCTCAAGGGATTGAGTGCTGCCTGGAAAAACGAGGCGGCCTTCCGTCAGGAAGTGATAGCCGTTCTGCCCTTCATCATACTGTCATTTTTCCTCGATGTGACTAGCGTCGAGCGTATTTTATTAGTGGGCGTCTTGGTACTGGTGGTGATTGTCGAATTATTAAATAGCGCCGTCGAAAGCGCGATTGACCGCATCGGCCCTGAATTCCATGTCCTGTCCGGGCGCGCCAAAGATTTTGGATCGGCCGCGGTACTTTTGAGCATCATACTGGCGATTTTCACCTGGGTCAGCGTCTTTTGGCCGCGCTGGTTCTAAAGCGGAATACAGATTCCAGATTTCACTTTAGCACTGGTTTTTATGCACTCTTAGGTTTTCATTCCCTAGTTACCTGTATATACTCACAGCAATACTGTATAAACAATCAGGGGGCGGAATGAAAGCTTTAACAGCCAGACAACAAGAGGTTTACGACCTCATTCGCGAACATATATCCACCACGGGTATGCCGCCGACTCGTGCAGAAATTGCCACTCGTCTGGGGTTCCGCTCGCCAAATGCCGCGGAAGAACACCTCAAAGCCCTGCAGCGCAAAGGCGTGATTGAAATCGTCTCTGGCGCGTCGCGCGGCATTCGCTTGCTAATGGAAGAAGAGGAAGGTTTACCACTGATTGGCCGCGTCGCCGCCGGTGAGCCTCTTTTAGCTCAGCAACATATCGAAGGCCACTATCAGGTCGATCCTGCCATGTTCAAGCCTAGCGCCGACTTCTTGCTGCGCGTTAGCGGGATGTCTATGCGGGATATCGGTATTCTCGACGGCGATCTGTTGGCGGTTCACAAAACGCAGGATGTACGTAATGGGCAAGTTGTCGTTGCGCGCATTGATGATGAAGTGACGGTTAAACGCTTGAAAAAGCAGGGTAGCGTCGTGCAACTGCTGCCAGAGAACAGCGACTTCGAGCCGATCGTGGTTGACCTGCGCGAGCAGAGTTTCAGCATTGAAGGCTTGGCTGTTGGCGTTATCCGTAACGGCGACTGGATCTAATCCTTTCTGCTGGCAAGGCTCGGTACTCGCCCTTCCTGAACGTACTGCCGGGCTTTTGCTATAGACATTTGCCACAAAGCTAGCTGTCGCCTTACGGTGATCTCACGCCGTGACACTGCGCCCCTTGATTGGGGCGTTGTTGTTTAAGCAGATCGCTGTTTTTATAAAAAGCGTTGATGCCGACACGCCGAATTACGCCAGGTTGACCTCTTGTTCAATATCCTCAGCATGGGACCTCTATGCCTCAGCATCCCTTTCGACAAGTATTAAGCCGCACCTTCCTCAGCCGCGAGGACAAAGCCTTATGGAAACTGGCTTTGCCAATGATTTTCTCCAACATTACCGTCCCACTATTAGGTTTGGTGGATACCGCTGTTATCGGCCATCTCGACAGCGCGGATTATCTCGGCGGCGTAGCGGTCGGCGCGATGGTGACGACCTTCCTCTTCATGATGCTGCTGTTCTTGCGCATGAGCACCACCGGCCTGACTGCTCAGGCGTTGGGTGCCAAAGATAACCTGCTGCTGGCCCGTGCTTTTGTTCAACCTTTCCTGTTAGCGCTGCTGGCGGGCATTTTAATCATGTTGCTGCGCACGCCGCTGATGGATCTGGCCTTTCAGGTGGTCGGCGGCAGTCAGGCCGTGCTGGAGCAGGCGCGGCTGTTTATTGAAATACGCTGGTTGAGCGCCCCGGCTTCTCTGGCAAATTTGGTGATCCTCGGCTGGCTGCTGGGCATCCAGTATGTGCGTGGCCCGGTTCTGCTGCTGATTGTCGGCAACGTGCTGAATATTGTTCTGGATATCTGGCTGGTGATGGGGCTGGGCTTGAACGTGCGCGGTGCGGCCATTGCTACGGCTTGCTCGGAGTACGTCACATTGGCGCTAGGGTTGTGGCTGGTATGGCGGATGATGGCGCAAAAAGGCATTGATTTAGCCCTGCTACAGCAGGCGTGGCGGGGCAACCTGCGGCGCTTACTCAGCCTCAATCGTGACATCATGCTGCGCTCGCTGCTGCTGCAAGTCTGCTTTGCCTCCCTGACGGTAATTGGTGCCCGACTGGGCGGGCATATCGTGGCGGTGAACGCCGTGTTGATGAATTTGCTGACCTTCACCGCCTTCGCCCTCGATGGCTTTGCCTATGCTGTGGAAGCCCACTCGGGGGAAGCCTTTGGCGAGCGCAACCGTGAGAAATTGTTACGCGTTTGGCACGCGGCGTGTCGTCAGGCAGGGGCCGTGGCGCTTGGCTTTGCGCTGTTCTATGGCCTGACCGGGCAGCAGATTGTCAGCATGCTGACCTCTTTACCTGACATCCGCCAGCTGGCTGATCAATACCTGGGCTGGCAGGTGGTTCTGCCGCTCATCGGCGTCTGGTGTTATCTGCTGGATGGCATGTTCGTCGGCGCAACGCGGGGCCGCGAGATGCGCAATAGCATGGCCGTGGCAGCTCTGGGTTATGGCCTGACGCTGTTCACTCTGCCTTGGTTCGGCAACCATGCTTTGTGGTTGGCGTTGGCCGTGTTTCTCGCGTTAAGAGGTTTGTCGTTAGGCTGGGTGTGGCGCAGATATTGGCAAGGCGATCGCTGGTTTATTAAGGCGGAGTAAAATAAATCGCCGATAAATTTATTAGTGTTTATCGCTATTTAACACTTTGGATTATTCCTAATATTGTGATTTAACGCTGTCGCTTGACCCAAATGCCAAATTCTCTACTACTCTTAATTATGTGATAAGCACTTAGTGTGTTGAACAAAACACAGAAACCTAAACCACGGTAGTAGGAGAATTGATTATGAATAAGGACCAAACCGAAGGTAACTGGAAGCAGTTCAAAGGCAAAGTGAAAGAGAAATGGGGCAAGCTGACGGACGATGATCTTACTGTTGTAGAAGGTAAGCGCGATCAGCTGGTCGGTAAGATCCAAGAGCGCTACGGTTACAAGAAAGAAGAAGCTGAGAAAGAGCTGAAAGCGTGGGAAACGGATAACAAGTATCACTGGTAAATCGTAACTTCCCCGTGCGTAACGGTGATAATGCATCCTGAAAAAATGCTGCTCCTACCCGGATAGCTTTCAGGATGCAGGGTACAAGGACGTACCGCCTTTATTATTTACTGATCTAAATCTATTTTCTAAACTCATTTATCTAAATCGGTATTAGCGCTTTTTAGTCACAATACTGTGGTCATGCTCGCAATGTTCATGGCTGTCGCAAAGCTCTACCACTTTACAATCCCCGCACAAACCATGCGCTTCCACCACGGAATGCCGCAATTCAAACCCTGATTCTACTGCCAATTTTGCCAATCTCTCTTCGATGCCGTCCGTGGTCTTCTCTGTGACCAATCCGCAGCGATCGCAGATAAACAGCGCAGAGGTGTGGCTCGGCTCTTCGAAATGATGGCACAGCACGTAGCTGTTGGCCGATTCAACGCGGTGAATAAAGCCTTGTTCCAGCAGGAAATCCAGCGCGCGGTAAACGGTGGGTGGCTTGGCCTGTGGCTCGCTAATTCTCAGTAAATCCAGCAGATCGTAAGCACTAATGGCACCGGGTTGCTGCGTCATCAGGCGCAACACTTCCAGACGCTGTGGCGTTAAACGCACATTACGCTTCTGGCAAAGTTTTTCGGCCTGTGAAAGAAGTTGATCCGGATTGTTCAGGGTCATAAGAAGTTTCTCTGAGTACGATGCTGGGTTGAACGCTTACGAGCAAGCGAACGATGATTTTACCATGCTTCGCGTAAATCGCCGAATTATGCGCCATTGCAGTAAACATCCTGCAGTTATTCAGACGCGATTTTCTAGCGCTTGTTCCACATACAAATAACCAATTCCCATGATTTGCTGCTCACGGCTGAGCGTCCCCAGGCCAATATGCGTGGCCTGAGTCTTCACGCTGTCGGTTTTATCGAAGGGGTTTAAGCCACTCTGTTCCAATACCGTGCTCAGCCATGCCTCGCCAAAGCCACAGCTGCGGCCATAGAGATGGATTTGGTTAATATTGAGAATATTCAGGAAGTTATACAAGCTCAGCCCCAAGGCGCGCGCCGCCGCAAACACCATGACGCGGAGGTTTTCATCCCCCTGATGGTAGCCTTCGATAATTTCCTGAGTGGTCGGGGTGCGCAGGGCGGATTTATCAGCCGCCGCCGCACCATTTTTCAGCAGCATCCGCGCTTTTTTCTTCATGGCAGAGAGCGAGGCGATAGTCTCCAGGCAGCCATATCGCCCGCAAGAGCAGAGGCTGCCGTCGGGGTCGATAATGGTGTGGCCGATTTGGCCGCTGCCAAACAGATTGCCACGATAAATCTGCTGGTTTATAACAAATGAGGAGCCAATGCCGTAATCTACATTGATAACGCAAAAATCACGCTGAATTTCAGTGTGTTGCCATTTCTCTGCTAAAGCTAGCATGATGCAGTCGTTATCCATCAAAATTTCAGTATTGAGCTTCTCCTCCAGTAAATATTTAATCTCTATTGCACAGTCCCACGGGGCCTGCGGCATGTTCTGCGAGACGCCGGTGGTGGGATTAACCTGCCCGTGAATCGACAGCGCAAGGCTGAGATTTCTTCCCCGATATTGTTTGCGATAGTCATGAAACAGGCGTTCTATCTCATTAAGCAGCTCACTGGGTGTTTTCACTGCGATTTCACTCAGGCGAAATTCGCTTTTTGCCGTGATAAGCCGATCAACTAGAATACTTTCAATGCGATAGGGTGAGACATTCATGCACAGAATATCGCTGTCTTCCACCGCCACTTGATAGCTGCCACCGCCTAATCCTCGCGAATGCAGATTCACGTCGCTGTGAACCACTCGCCCCTCTTCCTGCAACTCATTAAGGATCTTGCCGACGGCCGGAATCGACAGGTTAGACAACCGCGCCAGCGTCGATTTGCTCGCCGTTTTCTCGCGATAGAGCAGGGTCATCAGCACCTTTTTATTGAATTCCCTGACCCGAAGATTGTTCAAACCCTTAAGTTGCATTCACTAAACTCCGCTTACTGAATTGCGTGACGGTAGCGCATTAATTAGCCGCTTTCGCTGCGTAGACTCACGAAATTGAACTTTTCAGTATTCATTGGTGAGAGGAACGCATGAGCGGAAATGTAAAAGTCTGGCAGGAACAGGTCGAATTACCGACGTATCTCACGGGAAAACAGGATACCCATCCGATGTTTTTAGCCCATCGGGTCTACCAAGGTTCTTCGGGCAATGTCTATCCGTACGGCGTGACTGACCAACTGACGGGCGAGAAGCAGATGCAGCCCTATCAGGCGCTCTATCTGGAAAATGATTATTTGAAAATCATGCTGTTACCCGAGCTTGGCGGGCGCGTTCACCGCGCCTGGGACAAGATCAAACAGCGTGATTTTGTCTATCACAACGAAGTGATCAAACCGGCCTTGGTGGGCCTGCTTGGGCCGTGGATCTCCGGCGGAATTGAATTCAACTGGCCGCAGCACCATCGCCCAACCACCTTTATGCCGGTGGATTTCACCTTGCAGCAGCATGAAAACGGCGCGCAAACCGTTTGGATGGGGGAAGTGGAGCCGATGCGCGGCTTGCAGGTGATGACCGGCTTTACGCTCTATCCAGACAAGGCGCTGCTGGAAATCAGCGCCAAAATCTATAACGCCAACCCAACCCCGCGCCACTTCCTGTGGTGGGCTAACCCGGCGGTGAAGGGAGGGGATGATCATCAGAGCGTTTTCCCGCCGGATGTCACCGCCGTGTTCGACCACGGCAAACGGGATGTGTCCTCTTTCCCCATCGCCACCGGCACCTATTATAAAGTTGATTACTCGCGCGGCGTGGATATCTCGCGCTACAAGAATATTCCGGTACCGACTTCCTACATGGCGGATAAATCGGCCTATGATTTTGTCGGTGCTTACAGCCACGACGATCGCGGCGGCTTGCTGCACGTGGCGGATCACCATGTCTCGCCGGGCAAAAAGCAGTGGACCTGGGGCAACTGCGCCTTCGGCCTGGCCTGGGACCGCAATCTTACCGACCGCAACGGCCCGTACATCGAGCTAATGACCGGCGTCTTCACCGACAACCAGCCGGACTTTACGTGGCTCGACGCCTATGAAGAGAAGTGCTTCGTGCAGAATTTCATGCCCTACAGCGAGCTGGGCATGGTGCAAAACGCCAATACCGACGCCGTGCTCAAATTGCAGCGCGACGGGCAAAAGGTGGAGTGGGGCATCTACGCCGTGGCGCCGCTGCACCAAGCGCGGGTGCTGATCGCCGAGGCCGATGGTGAACAAGTCTTGGTGGATAAAGTCATTAGTCTGCAACCGGGCGAAGTGCTGCATGCCAGCCTGCAAGGGGAGTTCGGCGGGCGGCTTAAAATCAGCCTGCTGGCGGAAAACGGTCGGGAAATTCTGCATTATCTCGAGCATCAGCCGAAGGAAACGCCGCTGCCCGAAGCCGCCAAAGCGCCACTTCCCGCTGACCAAATCCAAACTGCCGAGGAAGCCTGGTTTATCGGCCAGCACCTTGAACAGTACAACCACGCCAGCCATGGCGCGCCAACCTACTATCAGCGCGGGCTGGAACTCGATCCATTGGACTACCGCTGTAACCTGGCGCTGGCGACTCGCGACTATAACCGCAGCAACTTCGCCAGCAGCATTGCCTTTGCCGATAATGCCCTAAGCCGCGCCCATCGCTGGAATAAGAACCCGCAGTGCGGCTTCGCCAGTCTGATCCGCGCCTGTGCTTATGAGCAAACCGACAATCTTGATGCCGCCTATGAAGACTTCTTCCGCGCCATCTGGAGCGGCAACGCCAAGTCTGGCGGCTACTTTGGTTTGGCTCGAATCGCCACCCGCCGTGAGAAATTTGCTGATGCGCTGCAATTTTGCGAGCAGGGTCTGGAAAGCCACGCCAGCCATTACGGCCTGATTGGCCTGAAAGCATTGCTGCTACAACGGGTGGGCGATGCGACCTCTGCCGGGCGCTATCGCCAGCAGCAGTTGCAGCGCTATCCGTTGCACTATCTGCTGCATTTCCTGAACTACCAGCAGCAGCCGAACAGCGAATCTCTGCACGCGCTGCGTAAAGTCACCGGGCAGCGTGGGGAAAGCGCGCTGAATATCGCCACCCAGCTGCTCTCTTTCGGCTTTAACACGCTGGCGCTGGAGGCGCTGGAGTCCGTCGACAGCCGCGAAACTCTGCCGCTCTATTTGCAAGCAAGCCTTGACCCGCACAACCGCCCGTCGCTGATAAGTCAGGCTCGTCAGGCCTTCCCGAACCATGTCCGCTTCCCTAATAGCATTGCCGAAGTGCAGATGCTCAACACCTTCACCGACGATGCCTTTGCCCATCATTTGCTGGCCTGCTTCCACTACAGCAAGGGCAATTTGCAGCCAGCGGTTGCCCATTGGCAGCGCTGCCTTGAGCTTGAACCTGACTTCACCGACGCGTGGCGCGGCTTGGGGATTTATGCGTGGAATATCGACCATGACGCCGAGGCGGCGGCTCACTGCTTTGACCAAGCTTACGCGCTGGCTCCGCACGATGCCCGCCTGCTGTTTGAGCAGGACCTGTTGAAGAAACTCACTGCGACCCCTACACAAACCCGACTCGCGCTGCTCGAAAAGCATCTTGATGTGGCGACCCGGCGCGATGACCTGACGGCCGAGCTGCTGGGACTTTATCACCAAAATGGCAAGTTGCAGCAGGCGGCAACGCTGCTATCTGAGCGCCAGTTCCATCCGTGGGAAGGGGGCGAAGGGCGCATCACCGGGCAGTTCTTGCTGAATGCGCAACTGCGGGCGCTTGAATTGCTCAAAAACGACAAACCGGCAGAGGCGCAGGAGATTTTACTGGCAGCTCAAACTTACCCGCTGAATCTTGCCGAGGGGCGGCTGGTCGGCCAAACCGACAACGATCTTTACTACTGGCTCGGCGTCACGGCCAAACGGTTGGGCCAGCACGCACAGGCTAAGCAGTGGTTCGAGCGCGCCGCGCAGGGGGATAAAGGCATCAGCGAGCGCCGTTATTACAACGACCAGCCAGTGGATTATCTGTTCTATCAGGGCATGGCGCTGCGCCAGTTAGACCAGCAAGCCGAGGCGAATCAGCTATTTAGCCAGATGCTCGACTGGGCAGAACAGGCCAGCGGCGATGCTGTGACCGCCGACTTCTTTGCCGTCTCCCTGCCGGACCTGCTGGTGCTCAATAGCGACCGCCAGCTTCAGCATCGCGAACATCTTTTATTGGTCAAAGGCTTAGCCCTACTGGGAGCCGGAGAAAACAGCGCGGCGGCGAGCACGCTACAACAGGCGCTGGCGCTTAATCCTGCTAACAACAAGGCGCAGCTTTTCCTGAGCCTCGCCGGGCAGGCGGAGGGTTTACTAAACGCTGTTTAGTTTAATCCGTGATCGTGATGAATAACTGCACGGCGGGGATGATTTACTTTATCCCCTCTGTGTTAACGCAGTGAAAACATTTACTTCACAACTACAACAATAAATCAGGCATCACCCTTAACAGAACATCACGCCAACCCAGGAATACCGGAGGAATCATGCCGTTCAACTATAAAAGAATTGCTCTGACTACCGCCCTACTGACCGGTTTATTCACCCTCACTCATGCGCAGGCCGAATCGGCAAAAGCGCTGACCGTCGGGGCCATCTATCTCGACACCCAAGGCTATTACGCCGGCGTGAAAGCCGGGGTTCAGCAAAGCGCCAACGCTTCGGGCGACAAGGTCAATTTGATTGAAACCAACGCGCAGGGCGATATCTCGAAAGAGAGTACCTTCATCGACACGCTGATTGCCCGCAAGGTGGACGCCATCGTGCTGTCTGCTGTGTCTGAGCAGGGCAGTCGACGGGCGATCCAGCGAGCCAGCGAGGCCGGAATTCCGGTGGTTTGCTACAACACCTGCATCAGCGAAAAAGGCGTGCAGAAATATGTCGCTGCCTATCTGGTGGGCGATCCGGTGGAGTTCGGCCGCAAAGCGGGGAATGCCGCCGCCGACTACTTTATCGCTAACAACATTACTGCTCCAAAAATCGCGGTGATTAACTGCGAAGCCTTCGAGGTTTGCGTTCAGCGCCGTAAGGGGTTTGAGGCTGCCCTGAAACAGCGCGTGCCGGGCATGAGTATCGTGGCAAATCAGGAAGGGACCGCCATCGACAAAGCCATTTCCGTGGGCGAAAAGCTGCTGATTTCCCAGCCCGATCTGGACGCCATTTTTGGTGAGTCGGGCGGGGCTAGCCTTGGCGCCGTGAAAGCCGTGCGCAATCAGAGTCGGGTAGGGAAAACCGTGGTGTTTGGCTCTGACATGACCACAGAAATCGCCCAGGAATTAAATAAAAATCAGGTGCTTAAGGCCGTGGTGGATATTTCAGGTAAGAAAATGGGCGAGCAGGTATTTGCTAAAACGCTGCAAGCCATCAACAAAACCCTGCCAGCGGACAAAGTCATTCAGGTACCGATTGACCTCTACACCACCTCAGCGCAGGGACAGGGCTGGCTGGACACCCATCAGGATGGCCTACCTTAATCTGAGGTTCGACTATGTCAGCACTTGCAACGGCAGCAGACACCATGACCACCCCTGAGGATGACAAGGATTGTGTTGCCTCGGTGCGTGGCGGCTACAAAGAGTATCCGGGCGTGATTGCTCTGGAGAATGTGGATTTCACACTAAAGCGCGGCGAGATCCGCGCCCTGCTGGGTAAAAACGGTGCCGGGAAATCGACACTGATTCGCCTGCTCACCGGCAGTGAAAAGCCGGATCGGGGAACCGTCACCTTAGGGGGGCAAACCCTCTCAGGCAGTGACGCCCAGCTCACTCGCCGCGCGGCGGAGTTAGGCGTGCGCGCGGTGTATCAGGAGCTGAGTCTGGTGGATGGCCTCAGCGTGGCGGAAAACCTCTATCTCGGCGAATGGCCGCGCAGCGGCGGCATGCTCGACACGCGGAAAATGTTGGAACAGGCGCGGCACTGCCTTGGGCACCTCGGCGTGGATATCGATCCGCTCCAGCGCGTTGAAAACCTCAGCCCGGCGCAGAAGCAACTAGTTGAAATCGCACGCGTTATGAAGGGGCATCCGCAGGTGGTTATCCTCGACGAGCCCACCAGTTCTCTGGCTTCCAACGAAGTCGAACTGGTGATTGCCGCCGTTCAGGCAATGGCGGAAGTCGGCATCGCGGTTATTTACGTCAGCCACCGAATGAATGAAATCCGCCGTCTGGCCTCCAGCGCCACCATCATGCGTGACGGCAAAGTCGCGGGGAATGTGCGTTTGGCCGATGCCACCACCGAAGAGATTGTCGCCCTGATGCTGGGGCACAGCGGGCATCGCGATAACCAAGTCACCCAGCCACAAGGGGGCAAAACGGTGCTTTCTGTTCGCGGTCTGAATCTGCCACCCAAGCTTCACGACATTAATTTCGACCTGCTGCAAGGCGAGGTGTTGGGCATTGCCGGGCTTCTGGGATCGGGCAGAACAGAGCTGCTCAAAGCCTTGGCGGGTCTGGAGAGTTACAGCGACGGCGAGGTGGAAATCGACGGGGCGCGGATACACAAACCGACCTATGCCCACATGCTGGCCCACGGATTGGGCTATACGCCGGAGAACCGCAAAGACGCTGGCATCATGCCGCTGCTCGGGGTGGATGAAAATACCGTGATGACCAACCGCCACCGCGTCAGCCGGTTCGGGGTGTTGCAGTGGGCCGACATTCGCCAATACACCCAGGACATTATCGCCAGGATGCGGGTGAAGGCCCCCAGCACCACGACGCCAATTGGCACGCTTTCCGGCGGCAATCAGCAGAAGGTGGTGATTGGCCGCTGGGTCTACGCCGAAAGCCGCGTACTGCTGCTCGACGAACCGACGCGCGGAGTGGACGTTGAGGCGAAAAACCAGATTTATCAAATCGTTCGCCAACTGGCCGCCGAAGGGAAAAGCATCATCTTTGTCTCCAGCGAGGTGGAGGAATTGCCGCTGGTGTGCGACCGAATTTTACTGCTGCAACAGGGCACGCTAACCCGAACCCTGAGGTCGCCAGTGAGTACAGAAGAATTAATGGCGGAAATATTAGCGTCACATTAAATAGCCGCAGTGAATAAAACCTGCGGTGAAAAATATCAATCAGGGCAGCGCTGAGTGGCTCAACAACATACTGCAATGTAAGAGCCTCTAGGTTGCCGGTAAATGATGATTTTATTTCCCAGCTTGTTATTTCGACGCTGGGGAATAGTGTGGAGTGATGAAATGACCATGACGACATTATCTTATCAACAGGAAAAGGGTGAGTCCCGCCGCGCCTTTATTTCGGCGAATATTAATGCCATTGGCCTATTAGTGGTTATCGCGCTGCTCTATCTGGTGTTTTCATTTTACGCGCCCGGCTTTATTTCCCTTAGTAACCAAATGAACGTGCTGCGCGATGCAGCGACTATCGGCATCGCGGCGTGGGCCATGACGCTGGTGATCATCGCCGGTGAAATCGATGTCAGCGTCGGGCCGACGGTGGCTTTTGTCTCAGTCTGTCTGGCCTATCTGATGCAGGCGCAGGTGCCGCTGGCGGCGTCGCTGGTTCTGGTGCTGATCCTTGGCGCGGCCTTTGGGACCTTGGCGGGCTTCTTGCGCGGTTGGTTTAACGTGCCGAGCTTTGTGGCCACGCTCGGCCTATGGAGTGCGCTGCGCGGTCTTGGCCTGTTTATGACCGACGCCCTGCCCGTGCCGATTGACGAAAACGACGTGCTCGACTGGCTGGGCGGACAGGTGGCGGGCATTCCGGTTTCCGCCCTTATCATGCTGATTTTATTTGCCGTATTCCTGTTTGTCAGCCGCAAAACGGCCTTCGGTCGCTCAGTATATGCCGTGGGCGGCAACGCCTCGGCGGCGCAGCTTTGTGGCATTAATGTCAAACGCGTGCGGGTGCTGATCTTCACGCTCTCCGGCCTGCTGGCCGCCGTCACCGGGATTCTTCTCGCGGCGCGTCTGGGTTCAGGTAACGCCGGTGCGGCAAACGGCCTGGAGTTTGATGTTATCGCGGCGGTGGTGGTGGGCGGCACGGCGCTGTCCGGCGGCCGAGGCTCGCTGCTCGGCACCCTGCTTGGGGTTCTGGTTATCACGCTAATTGGCAATGGACTGGTGCTGCTGGGGATTAACTCCTTCTTCCAGCAAGTGGTGCGCGGCGTAATTATCGTCGTCGCCGTGCTAGCAAATATTCTCCTGACTCAGCGAAATAGTCGAGTTCGCTCGAAAAAATAATCTGCACCCTTGCGCCTTGCAAAAATATTCGCGAGGCGTGATGGCAAAAAGAAAATGAACAATGTTCAAATTTATGGAGAGGAATAATATGAAAACCATGTTGGCGGCTTATTTACCGGGAAATTCCACTGCCGAATTAAGAGAGGTTGCTATTCCACAGCCAGGTATCGGGCAGGTATTAATTAAAATGAAATCGTCGGGAATTTGCGGCAGCGACGTTCATTATATTTACCACCAACATCGGGCGACCGCCGCCGCGCCGGATAAACCTCTTTATCAGGGCTTTATTAATGGCCACGAACCCTGTGGCCAAATTGTCAGCCTGGGGGCCGGGTGTCGCCACTTCAAAGAAGCTGACCGCGTGCTGGTGTACCACATTTCCGGCTGTGGATTCTGCCCCAACTGCCGCAAAGGGTTTCCTATATCCTGCACCGGCGCGGGCAAAGCGGCCTACGGCTGGCAGCGCGATGGCGGGCATGCTGAATATTTGCTGGCGGAAGAGAAGGATCTGATTCATCTGCCGGAGTCTCTGAGCTATGAAGACGGCGCGTTTATCTCCTGCGGCGTGGGGACGGCCTATGAAGGCATCCTGCGCGGCAATGTATCAGGCAGCGACAACGTGTTAGTGGTCGGGCTTGGGCCGGTGGGCATGATGGCGATGATGCTGGCGAAAGGCCGGGGGGCGAAGCGCGTCATTGGCGTTGATGTTCAGCCTGAGCGTCTGGCAACCGCCAAAAAGCTCGGCTTGATGGATCACGGCTTTTTAGCCAGCGGGGACAGCCTGATCCCTTCTATTGTCGAGCTGACGCGGGGCGGGGCGGATGTCGCGCTGGACTGCTCCGGCAATGCCCAAGGCCGCTTGCTGGCCTTGCAAGCGACCGCCGACTGGGGGCGCGTGGTCTATATCGGCGAAACCGGCAAAGTCGAATTTGAAGTCAGCGCGGACCTAATGCACCACCAGCGGCAGATCATCGGCTCGTGGGTCACCAGCCTCTACAACATGGAGAAATGCTGTGGCGATTTACACGACTGGAAGATGCGGCCGCAAAGCGCCATTACCCACCGTTTCACGCTGGAACAGGCGGGCGAGGCCTATGCGCTAATGGCCAGTGGCAAATGCGGCAAAGTTGTCATCAACTTCGCCGATTAACCCTTCGAGGAGCGCGCTATGTCTCTGTTTACGCTAACCAATCCACAGCTTTCCCTTAAGGTGTCTACTCATGGCGGCAGCATCATCCAGCTGGTGGCACATCGCAACGGAGCCGACCTGCCATTGTTGCGACCAGCAAAAGTCTCCCCCGATACGCCGCCGCTGCAATCCGGCTGTTTTCCGCTGGTGCCTTTTGGTAATCGGGTTAACGGCAACCAGTTTGACTTTGACGGCACGCGCTATCCGTTAAAACCCAACACCGACTGGGATGCCCACTATTTGCACGGTGATGGTTGGTTACAGGAGTGGCGCTGCGCCGAACATGATGATTGGCACCTGCTGTTGGAGTTTAGCCATCATCACGGAGCTTATCAGTATCGCGCTTTGCAGCGATTTGAGCTGGTGGATAATCAGCTTGAGGTGACGCTCAGTGTCACCAATCTGGGCAAAGTGGCGATGCCATTTGGCCTTGGCTGGCACCCCTATTTCCCTCTTGATGAGGACACCCAGCTTCAGGCCAATGCTGCAGGATATTGGCTGGAAGAGGCTCAGTGGCTGGCGGGTGAACATCAGGCCGACTTACCCGAGGATGTGCAGTTCTCGACGGCAAAAACCTTGCCGCGCCGCTGGGTGAACAACGGGTTTTCGGGGTGGGATGGGCAGGCGAAAATTATCTGGCCGAGTCATCAACAGCAGCTAAGTCTGTCTACGGAGCCAGCCTGTCCGGTCTATTTCGTTTTCGTCTCGGACCCTAAGTTCGACCGCGGCTATGATTTTGATTTCTTCTGTTTCGAGCCGATGAGTCACGCCGCCAATGGCCACAACATGGCCGATTTAGGGGGCCTCAAGGTGTTGGAACCCCATGAAACGCTTACTCAAACCATGACGCTTACTTCGGAAAGCACCCTAACTCCTACGACGACGGGCGAGGAGCAGCAATGATGAAAAATCCTACAACACTGAACATGCCCTATGTCTGGATGATCTGTCTGGTTGCCGCCTGTGGCGGGCTGCTGTTTGGTTACGACTGGGTGGTAATTGGTGGCGCGAAGCCGTTCTACGAGGCCTATTTCCATATTACCGACCCCGCCACCTCCGGCTGGGCCATGAGCTCGGCGCTGGTGGGCTGTATCCTTGGGGCCATGGTATCGGGCTGGCTGTCAGACCGTTTTGGCCGCCGCCTGTCGCTGATTATCGCGGCGATTGCCTTTACGCTCTCGGCCGTGGGAACTGCACTGGCTAACGACTTCGACTGGTTTGTGTTTTGGCGCATTGTCGGCGGGGTCGGTATTGGTCTGGCTTCGGCCCTCGCGCCGGTTTACATCGCCGAGATCAGCCCAGCCGAGAAGCGCGGGCGCTTTGTGGCCGTCAATCAGTTGACCATTGTTATCGGTGTGCTTGCCGCGCAGCTGGTCAACCTGATGATTGCCGAACCCGTAGCTTCCGCGGCGACGCAGGCCGAAATCCTGCAAACCTGGAATGCGCAGGTTGGCTGGCGCTACATGTTCGGCGCGGAAGGCATTCCGGCAGTGTTGTTCCTGCTACTGATGTTCGTGGTGCCGGAATCACCGCGCTGGCTGGCGAAAGCAAACCGCTATCCGCAGGCTGAAAAAGTGCTGCGCCGTATTGGCTCGGTGGAGTACGCGCAGCAGACGCTCTCTGATATCCGCCACTCGCTGGGGTCGGAAAACCAGCAAGTGCCTCTCTCCGCCCTATGGCAGCCGAAAGTTAGACCTATCGTGGTGATGGGCGTGGTGCTGGCGGTATTTCAGCAGTGGTGCGGGATTAACGTCATCTTCAACTACGCGCAGGAGATTTTCGCCTCGGCGGGCTTCGACATCAACGACACGCTGAAATCCATCGTCGCCACCGGCCTGATCAACCTGATCTTTACACTTCTGGCGCTGCCTCTGGTGGACCGCATTGGGCGTCGCCGCCTGATGCAGTACGGCGCGGCGGGCCTGACCATCATCTACGTGCTGATTGGTATGGCCTATTCCTTTGGCATTATGGGGTTGCCGGTCCTGCTGTTGGTGCTGGTCGCCATTGCGATTTACGCGGTAACGCTGGCTCCGGTGACGTGGGTTTTGCTGTCAGAAATCTTCCCCAATCGGGTGCGAGGCACGGCAATGGCGACCTGTACGCTGGCGCTGTGGGTCGCCTGTTTTGTCCTGACTTACACCTTCCCGCTGCTCAACGTGGCGCTGGGCGCGGCGGGGAGTTTCTTCCTGTATGGCGCGATTTGCCTGGCGGGATGGGCCTTCGTGCAACTCAAGGTGCCTGAAACTAAAGGTGTTTCACTGGAAGTGTTGGAGCAACAGCTGGGGCAGACCAAGGCCGAGCGGGCTTCAACCAAGGCGATCGTCTAAACCGCGTTGCTGAAAAAGTGATTGTTGAAATGGCTCACGAGGGTTTTGCCTTTAGCGGCAGAGCACCCCGTGAGATGCCGAATCGCCGTTCTGTGGTATAATCTGCGATTCCATTCCTTCGGCCAATGATGCTCGAGGGAGCGCCCGAACACCTTCAGCGAATCTCAGGTCGATGTCAGAAACTCAAAACGCCACATCTCAAGCCAGCACCAAACCCTATTCGGCCCAACGTTTTTCCGTCGCGCCGATGCTCGACTGGACCGATCGTCATTGCCGCCATTTCCATCGTTTAATGACCGGCCAAACGCTGCTGTACACCGAAATGGTTACCACCGGCGCGATCATTCACGGCAAAGGCGACTACCTTGGATTTGGTGACGCGGAGCACCCTGTGGCGCTGCAACTGGGTGGCAGCAATCCTGCGGATTTGGCGACCTGCGCCAAGCTTGCGGAACAGCGCGGCTATGATGAAATCAACCTGAACGTCGGCTGCCCGTCTGACCGCGTGCAAAACGGCATGTTTGGTGCTTGCCTGATGGCGCAAGCTTCGCTGGTGGCAGACTGCATCAAGGCCATGCGCGATGTGGTGTCCATTCCCGTGACGGTAAAAACGCGTATTGGCATCGACGAACAAGACAGCTACGAGTTCCTTTGCGACTTCGTTCAGCAAGTCTCTGAGAAGGGCGGCTGCGACACCTTTATCATCCATGCCCGCAAAGCCTGGTTGTCTGGCCTCAGCCCGAAAGAGAACCGCGAGATCCCGCCGCTGGATTACCCGCGCGTATATCAGCTGAAAAAAGACTTCCCGCACCTGACGATGGCGATTAACGGCGGCATCAAAACCCTGGAAGAAGCCAAGGCGCATTTGCAACATATGGATGGCGTGATGGTGGGGCGCGAAGCCTATCAAAACCCTGGCATGTTGCTGAACGTGGACCGCGAGCTTTTTGGCTCAGATGGCCCGCTGCGCACGGCGCCGGAGGTTATTCGTGGCATGTATCCGTACATTGAGGCGGAGTTGGCGAAGGGCACTTATCTGGGGCACATGACGCGGCACATTCTGGGAATTTTCCAGAGCGTGCCCGGCGCGCGCCAATGGCGTCGTCACCTGAGCGAAAACGCCCATAAGCCGGGTTCAGGTATTGAGGTGGTTGAGCAGGCGCTACAACTGGTCACTCAGCCGCACGCGGCAATCAGCCAGGCATAAATCTGTTAGTTAAATCCGCTAAAAGTTAGCCTTTCTTACTATTTCGCCATTGGCCTTTTTAGCTGGTGGCGAAATATTTCTCGTAAATTCAATCAAATAAATAATCCGCCGTTCTGGCATGTTTCTTGTAATAGCTAGGGGAGTCAGATGACATTCGTCAGGCTGTTCCGTGTTTTCGCTGTTTATTAAGGAGCATGCGATGTTGGAAATTCTCTTTGTGCTTGGCTTTTTCTTTATGTTGTTACTGACAGGTGTTTCGCTGCTGGGCGTGATTGCAGCTCTGGTGGTGGCCTTTGCGGTAATGATGCTGGGAGGCTTTCTGGCTATTGTTATAAAAATGTTGCCGTGGCTGCTACTCGCCGTTGCCGTCGTGTGGATTTATCGCGCGTTTAAAAAGCCTGACACGCCGCGCTATCGTTCGCGTCGTTTGCCATAAGCCATAATGGATAATTAATTCCTCGAATTATCAGCTATCTGAGCTCTGACCTGTTCAGATTGCACTGCAACATTTGTCGAGATAACTTTTACTTATGTGGCATCGATCACAGCTTACACTTTTAAGTCCGCAGATTTTTTATTAACCATACTTTTTAACATTGAGGACTGCTAGGATGCATTTCTCGCGCTGCGAATGTCAGCTCGAACGAAATTCATCAAATCCGTGAGATATAAAATAGAGGCTTAAGCCTCATCGTCCGCGGATTTACCTTGCAGTACCCCTACAAGCAGTACCCGTCTTTATCAGCAGTCGTCTGAGCAAGACAGTAAAAGGGCTTCCACACGGAAGCCCTTTTGCATTTCAGGAATAGCCGATCATTTGCCGGGGATCAGCAGGCTAGAGCCTTGCGTCGCGCGGCTTTCCAGCGTTTCATGGGCACGCTTCGCTTCGGACAGCGGGAATTTTTGCGCCTCGCTGACATCCACTTTGATAGCGCCGCTGGCGATCAGCGAGAACAGCTCGTCGCTGGCGGTTTTCAGCTCTTCGCGGTTGGTGATGTAACTGCCGAGGCTCGGACGAGTGACGAACAGCGAGCCTTTCTGCGACAGAATCCCTAAATTGACCCCTGACACCGGGCCGGAAGCATTACCGAAGCTGACCAGCAGGCCGCGCGGCTTCAGGCTATCGAGGGAGCGCTCAAAGGTATCTTTACCCACCGAGTCATAAACCACGCCGACTTTTTCGTTATTGGTCAGCGCTTTAACACGGGCAACAATGTCTTCCGTCTGGTAGTTAATCGTCGCCCATGCCCCGGCTTCTTTCGCCCGCTGGGCTTTCTCTTCTGAGCCGACGGTACCAATCAGGTTCGCACCCAGCGCTTTCGCCCACTGGCAGGCGATCAGGCCTACACCACCGGCGGCAGCGTGGAACAGGAAGGTTTCACCAGCCTGAATTTTATGGGTTTGGCGCAGCAAATAGTGGACGGTCAAACCTTTGAGGAACGACGCGGCGGCCACTTCAAAACTAATAGCATCGGGCAGCAGGGCGATTTTTTCTTGCGAAACGTTATGCACTTCGCTGTAGGCACCCAAAGGAGCCTGCGCGTAAACCACGCGGTCGCCGACCTTAATGCCCGTCACATTGCTGCCAACTTTGCTCACCACGCCCGCCGCTTCGGTACCCAGTCCGGAAGGCAAGGGGGCTGGGTACAAGCCACCGCGAATATAGGTATCAATGTAGTTGATCCCTATCGCTTTATTCTCGACCTGCACTTCGCCCGCGGCCGGGTCTTGTGGTTGAAAATCGACATATTGCAGAACATCGGGGCCGCCTGTTGCGGCAAATTGAATGCGCTTAGCCATGTTTTAATCTCGTGTTAGGGTCTGTTTTCAACCCTAGGCTAAATGTTTGCGACAATCCAGATTTTAGGCACAGCGGGTTAATACCCTTTTGAAATGAGACAGCACAACCTATACTAAGCAGCGAAAAAACTTCCTAAATTACTGGGAAGTCGATGCTCACAAAACAGGCGCTTACCGCAGGAATTTCCCACACATGGCAGCAAAAAAACCGACCAATCAACAGAACGAAAACCGCGATCGTCAGATGGAAGGATTGAAGCTTCCTCCGCACTCGCTGGAAGCTGAACAATCCGTTCTGGGCGGGCTAATGCTGGATAACGAGCGCTGGGACAACGTGGCGGAACGCGTGGTCAGCAATGACTTCTTCAGCCGCCCGCATCGCCTGATTTTTACCGAAATGCAGCGCTTGCTGGAAATGAGCAAGCCTATCGACTTGATAACCCTCTCTGAATCGCTGGAGCAAAAAGGCGATTTGGACTCAGTGGGCGGCTTTGCCTATTTAGCCGAGTTGTCGAAAAATACCCCAAGTGCGGCCAACATCGGCGCTTATGCCGATATCGTCCGTGAACGTGCGGTCGTCCGCGAAATGATTTCCGTCGCTAATGAAATTGCCGACGCCGGTTATGACCCGCAGGGCCGCAGTAGTGAAGACCTGCTGGATCTGGCGGAATCTCGCGTATTTCAAATTGCCGAAAGCCGCGCCAACAAAGATGAAGGCCCGAAAAGCATCGACCGCATTTTGGAAAGCACGGTGTCGCGCATCGAAGAACTCTTCCAGCGCCCGCACGACGGCGTCACTGGGGTGTCCACCGGCTATGCCGATTTGGATAAGAAAACTGCCGGTTTGCAGAAATCAGATTTGATTATCGTGGCGGCGCGTCCTTCGATGGGTAAAACCACCTTTGCGATGAACCTCGCCGAAAACGCCGCGATGATGCAGGAAAAACCGGTGCTTATCTTCAGTCTGGAGATGCCCGGCGACCAGATTATGATGCGTATGCTGGCGTCGCTTTCTCGCGTCGACCAAACCAAAATTCGTACCGGCCAGCTCGATGACGAGGATTGGGCACGCATCTCCAGCACCATGGGTATCCTGCTGGAAAAACGCAATATGTACATCGATGACTCCTCTGGCCTGACGCCAACTGAAGTGCGCTCCCGCGCGCGGCGTATTTTCCGCGAACACGGCGGCCTGAGCCTGATCATGATCGACTACTTACAGCTGATGCGCGTCCCTTCGCTGTCCGACAACCGTACGCTGGAAATCGCCGAAATCTCCCGCTCGCTCAAAGCCTTAGCCAAAGAGCTGCAAGTGCCAGTGGTGGCGCTGTCGCAGCTGAACCGCAGCCTGGAGCAGCGCGCGGATAAACGCCCGGTTAACTCCGACTTGCGTGAATCCGGCTCCATCGAGCAGGATGCCGACTTGATCATGTTCATCTATCGTGACGAGGTGTATCACGATAACAGTGAAGAGAAAGGCATCGCGCAGATCATCCTCGGTAAGCAGCGTAACGGTCCAATCGGTACAGTGCGACTGACCTTTAATGGGCAGTTTTCGCGGTTTGATAACTATGGCGGTCCTCAATACGACGAGGACTAGTGTGCGAGGCTATTTTGCTTGCCATTTTTCGTCCGGGCAGTGCTCAAAATCCTCGTGTACTACGTGTACACTCCGGTTTTTCCGCGCTGGCCGAACGCAAACTGACTGCGCCAATAACGCCCCTTAGCTTTCGTGTTAATTCCCTATGAAGCTAGGTGTGTCATTTTTAAATTAAGAATTTATAAAGGAATCAAGATGAAAGCGGCTACGGCTGTCATTGATTGCCGCGCTCTGCGACATAATCTGCAACGGGTGCGGCATATGGCGCCGCAAAGTCGTGTGGTGGCGGTGGTGAAGGCTAACGCCTACGGACACGGTTTGCTGGAAGCCGCGCAGGCTTTGCAGGATGCAGATTGTTACGGCGTGGCCCGCCTGAGCGAAGCATTAACGCTGCGAGCTGGCGGGATCATTAAACCTATTTTGCTGCTGGAAGGTTTTTTCAGCGCCGATGAGCTGCCCGTAGTGGCCGCGCATGGGCTGGAAACGGCGGTTCACAGCCTCGAGCAGCTGCAAGCTCTGGAGCAGGCGAAGCTCGAACGGCCGCTCACGGTGTGGATGAAGCTCGACACCGGCATGCACCGTCTTGGGGTTCACCCAGCCGAAGCCGAGGCGTTTTATCAGCGTCTCAGCGCCTGCCCGAATGTTCGCCAGCCGGTCAATATTATGAGCCACTTCGCCCGTGCAGACGAACCCGATGTTGAAGCCACACCTGACCAGATTCGCTGCTTCCAGCAGTTCACTCAGGACAAGCCGGGGCTGAAATCTCTCGCCGCTTCGAGCGGAATTCTCCACTGGCCCGAAGCCCATCACGACTTAGTGCGCGCTGGCCTGATCCTCTACGGCGTTTCGCCGATGAGCTTCGCCGATGCCGCCCATTTTGGCTTAAAACCCGCGATGACCCTGACCTCCAGCCTGATCGCCGTGCGCGACCATGCGGCGGGTGAGCCTGTGGGCTATGGCGGCGTTTGGCGCAGCATGCGAGATACGCGCCTTGGCGTGGTGGCGATGGGCTATGGCGACGGCTATCCAAGAAGCGCGCCGAGCGGCACGCCGGTGCTGGTCAATGGCCGCATCGTGCCTATCGTCGGACGCGTTTCGATGGATATGATTTCCGTCGATCTCGGCCCGGATGCCACCGACCGGGTGGGGGATGAAGTGATTTTCTGGGGAGAAGGGATGCCGGTCGAACAGATCGCCGCCGCGACCGGCATCAGCCAGTACGAGCTGGTCACTCAGTTGACCGCCCGCACTGCCCGCGTTTATATCGGTAATGACGCCTGAGTGCTATTAGGCGCCAAAACCACCGTCGATAGTCAGGCTGGCTCCGCTGATATAACCCGCCTCGGGGCCAGAGAGGAAAGCCACAAAGGCAGCGATTTCGCTGTCTTTGCCATAACGGTTTACCGCAATCAGCTTCGTTAACTCTTCTGCCATCGCGCCTTCTGCCGGATTCATATCGGTATCAACCGGGCCGGGCTGAACGTTATTCACCGTGATCCCCCGTGGCCCTAAATCTCGCGCCAATCCTTTGGTAAGGCCAACTATGGCTGATTTACTCATGGCGTACACCGCGCCACCGGCGAAGGGCATGCGATCAGCGTTGGTGCTGCCGATATTGATAATGCGCCCGCCTTCCGGCATGTGGCGCGCCGCTTCCTGACTGGCAACAAACACGCTGCGTACATTGATGGCCAGCGTGCGATCGAAGTCTTCCATGCTGAATTCGTCGAGCGGCGCGACGGCCAAAACCCCGGCGTTGTTGACCAGAATATCGACACGGCCGAAATGCTTGGCGGCCTGCGTGATGGCCAGACGAACGGCCTGCTCATTTGCGCTGTCGGCCTGAATGGCTAAGGCTTTAACGCCGATTTTTTCAATCTCTGCCGCCAGCGCGTTGGCTTTCTCCGCCGAAGAAACGTAGGTAAAGGCCACGCTTGCGCCTTCCTGAGCTAAGCGACGAACGATAGCCGCGCCGATACCCCGCGCGCCGCCTTGGACGAAAGCGACTTTGCCAGCCAGTGAAGAAGAATGTGTTGTGGTAGTCATGGTATGTCTCCAAATCATTAGGAAGAGGGGTTGATGGAGACAAGTATCGACCCGAAATTAGGATAGGAATAGCCAGTAATCGCTATAATCATTTCAAACTAAAAGTTTGAAATGGGCCTAAGAGTATGATTAATCATCTGGAATGCTTTGTAGAGAGTGCCGATACGGGCAGTTTTTCGGCTGCCGGGCGGCGTCTGGCATTGACCTCGGCGGCGGTTGGCAAAAACGTCACTACGCTGGAAGCCCAGCTTGGGGTGCGGCTCTTCCAGCGCAGCACGCGAAAACTTACGCTAACCGAAGCGGGCGAGAGATTTTTACTCGAGGTTCGCGGTGGTTTGGCGTCGATTCAGATGGCGATGAACAGTCTGGACAGCAGCGCGCAGCATCCGTCAGGGCCGCTCAAGGTGAGCGTCGGCACCCACTTTGGTATTCACTATTTGCTGCCTTTGCTGGACGAGTTTTTGGGCCGCTATCCTCTTATTCGCCCCGATTGGGAATTTGATAATCGCAAAGTCGACCTGATTGGCGAGCGATTCGACGCAGCTATCGGCGGCGGATTTGAGCTGCCGCAGGGGATTGTGGCCCGCGAACTTGCGCCAGCGCACACCGTTTTGGCGGCGTCCCCCGCCTATCTCGCCAGCAAGCCGCCTTTTGTCGAACCCGAAGATTTAGCCTTTGGCGAGGGGATCCGCATTCGCTCTCCACAGACCGGGCGTGTGCGTAATTTTATCCTGCGCGACAGCCAGGACCGGCAGGCGGCCATTTCGTTGCCCGAGCGTATGACCTTCAACGAGCCAGAAGCTTGCTGCCAGGCGGCAGTGATGGGATTGGGCATCGCGGTGGCGAGCCTTCCCAATTTATTGCCCTATCTGGAGAGTGGTCGGCTGGTTCGCGTATTGCCGAATTGGTATGCCGAAAACGGTACGCTTTCGCTCTATTTTCCCACGCATAAAATGCTGCCCGCAAAGACCCGAGTTTTCGTGGATTTCGTGATGGAAAAGTTCCGCGAACAGCAGCTTTCACGCAGATTTGACGCGCGACTCATGTTTGTAAAATGACACCATATAGTTGTCATTTTTTTTAACGAACTTTGTTAGTCTGTGAAGCAAGCGAGTCCAATGATTGACCTTGGATCCCCCCGCCGGCGCGACTGAGCGGCGTGGGCAAGAGATCCGAGCGACGCGATCATTTGAAAATAAACCACCGAGGAGATGTATACCGTGTTCCAACATGTCGATGCCTATGCGGGTGACCCGATCCTGTCGTTGATGGACAGTTTCAAAAATGATCCAAGAGAGAAGAAGGTTAACCTGAGCATCGGTTTGTATTACGACGAGCAAGGTATTATTCCTCAACTGCCTTCCGTCGCGGCGGCGGAAGAATGGCTGAACGCCCAGCCTCAGGCGGCGTCAGTTTACTTGCCGATGGACGGCTTGCCGGCCTACCGCAGCGCGATTCAGACGCTGTTATTTGGTGCTGAACACCCGGCGCTGAAAGAGGGTCGCATTGCGACCATTCAGACCGTTGGCGGCTCGGGCGCGCTGAAAGTCGGCGCAGATTTTCTGAAAACCTACTTCCCGAATTCAGAAGTCTGGGTGAGCGACCCAACCTGGGATAACCACGTGGCTATCTTTAGCGGCGCGGGTTTCAAGGTTCACACTTACCCGTACTTTGATCCAAAAAGCCTCGGCGTCGACTTCGCCGGTATGCTCGAGACGCTGAAAAGCCTGCCTGCGCAGAGCATCGTTCTGCTGCACCCGTGCTGCCACAACCCAACGGGTTCTGACCTGACACCAGCGCAGTGGGACCAAGTGATTGAAATCGCTAAACAGCGCGACCTGATCCCCTTCCTCGATATCGCTTATCAGGGCTACGGCGCGGGTATCGACGAGGATGTTTATGCCATTCGCGAAATGGCGGCGGCGGGCGTGACCTGCTTCGTCAGCAACTCCTTCTCCAAGATTTTCTCGCTGTACGGCGAGCGCGTCGGCGGCCTGTCCGTGGTGTGTGAAAATGCCGAATCAGCCGGTCGCGTCCTGGGTCAGTTGAAAGCCACCGTGCGCCGTAACTACTCCAGCCCACCAAACTTTGGTGCGCAGGTGGTAGCCAAAGTCCTGAATGACACCCAGCTCAAGGCCCAATGGCTGAGCGAAGTGGAAAACATGCGCGCGCGTATTCTGGAAATGCGCCAGACGCTGGTTAACAGCCTGAAAGTCTCGCTGCCTAATCGCAACTTTGATTACCTGCTGCAACAGCGCGGCATGTTCAGCTACACCGGCTTCAGCGTGGCGCAGGTTGATCGCCTGCGCGAAGAGTTCGGCGTCTACCTGATTGCCAGCGGCCGCGTTTGCATGGCGGGCCTGAACCACCACAACGTGAAGCAGGTTGCCGAGGCATTCGCCGCCGTTCAGTAACTCTCGCCATCCCTCCTGCAATCCGAATTATTTTGCAGGAAGCGTTTTTAAGGGCCGACAGCAATGTCGGCCCTTTTTATTGGCTGCTATCCTTAACGAGCAACCGTTTTGATAGGAGACTCTATGTGGCATCAGCAGACCTTCACCCTTAGCGCGAAATCGCGAGGTTTTCATTTAGTGACCGACGAAGTGCTCAGTCATATTCAGCGTCTGCACGAAGTGCAAATCGGCCTGTTGCATCTGTTTATCCAGCACACCTCGGCCTCGCTGACCCTTAATGAAAACTGCGATCCCACCGTGCGAGTGGACATGGAGCAGCATTTCATGCGCAGCGTGCCGGAAAACGCGCCCTATGAGCACGATTACGAAGGGCGAGACGACATGCCGGGTCACATTAAATCATCACTATTGGGTGCATCATTAATGCTGCCCGTTTCGAAGGGCAAACTGGTGTTGGGCACCTGGCAAGGCATTTGGCTGGGCGAACACCGGATCGACGGCGGACAGCGCCGGATCGTCGCTACCTTGCAAGGGGAATGAGAAAAATGACCAATGAGGAATTACTCGATTATTGTCTGGGGAAGCCGGGCGCGGAGGCCACGCAGAATACCCAGCGCGGTGCTAACCAAATTAAAGTGGCGGACGTGATGTTTGCCATGTTCTGCGAATGCAACGGGCGGCAGGCTATTTCGCTCAAAACCAGTGCCGAATTGGCCGACGACTTGCGGGCCAAGCACGACTGCGTGATCCCCGGCGATAAGCTGAATAAGGCGCACTGGAACACCATTTATATCGATGGCGACTTGCCGGACTCGCAGTTTTACTACCTGATAGACGGCTCCTATCAGCTGGTGGTAGCTTCTCTGCCTGAATCAGCGCGCCACGGTTTAGGCGCGTAGCGCATTACCACTGCCCGGTGCCGAGCGAGGCGGGTGAATACTCCACGTTACGCCCGCGCCAAGGCAGTGCCTGACGGAAACGCCACGCCCGCTGGACATCGACACACCAATAACGCTGGGCTCCTTCGGGGCCTTTAATCGTTTCTGGCTGCCAGACAATCTCCGTGGTGCCCTGCAAGTGCAGAATATCGCCAGTGTCGAAGTCGGGGAACAGTAGGGCGGCGCGCGGTTTCGCCAGAAGATTACCCAGCGTATTCATAAAGTTATTGCCAACGAAGTCGGGGATCCACAGGCGATTGCCGTCTATCTTCACAAAGCACGGCTGCCCGCCGCGATGGGAGACATCCGCACCGCCCTGCGCCTTTTCACTGTAGGCGTGAGAAGCCACAAACAGAGTGTCGGCGCGGTGGATCAGCGCTCGCGCTTCATCATCTAACTGGGCTAAATCCTCTCTGGCGGCAGGCGGCGTTGCGCTGTCCACGGGGTAGATCTCGCGGATCTGAATGTATTTCGGGCAGTTGCCGAAGCTTTGATCGACAGCGATCTCAATACGGTTTTTATCCATCCGGCCGATCCGCCCGTTGGCTCGGTTACGGCGGCGGTTGGAGAAGTCGATGCCCAAAATGCCAATCTCTTTACCGGAAAACATAGCATTCAGCGCCGGGTCATCCTGCCGACGCGGGGCGTTAATCCGCAGATGCGTGTCGTCTGGCGAGCTGACAAAGCCCGGCGGGCCGGTGAAGAGCGTCGCCAGCGGCCAGCCTTCATCATCAATGGTGGAAGCCAGCAGATAGGGCAAACCGGCGAAAAACGTCCGGTGCTGCTCTGGCATGGCGGCGCGGATTGGCGCGCTGGTGATATCAAACTGCGCCAAGGCCTGCGCCCGGCGTTCATCAGGGTGAAAAACATCATTCACGGCTAAGGATTCGCTCATTTTCCACCCCGACTTTTCTTCTTATTGTGGCCGTTACATCACTTCAGCAGGCAGCGCCAGCTCTGGCTGTGGCTGGTAGCCGGGCAGCTTTTCAATGCGGGCTAGCCAGCGACGAATCGACGGATAGTTGACTAGAGAAATGCCGCCCTCTGGCGCGGTTTTGACATAGCAGGAGCACGCCAGATCCGCGATAGTCGCTTTATCGGTCGCCAGAAATTCATGCTGACTCAGGTGCTCTTCCAGCTGGGGCAAAAACTTGCGTGCAACGGCAATCGCCGCGTCGTAGTGCTCCGGCGCTTTGAACTGCGTCACCATGCGGGCAGACGCCACGCCGTAGCGGATCTCGCCCGCCGCTTTTGACAGCCACTGTTGCACCTGGGCGGCTTCGACCGCGTCTTCCGGCAGCCAGTGGCTGTTCGGTGCATAGCGTTTCACCAGATAGACCAGAATGGCGTTGCTGTCCGTCAGCACCACATCGCCATCGACCAGCACGGGAACTTGCGCCATCGGGCTGAGCTTTTTGAATTCGTCGGTTTGGCGCAACGCCGCCGGCGCATCGATGGATTCGAACGGCAGGCTGAGCATGTTGAGCAGTAACACCACGCGGTGGCAGTGACCAGACAGCGGGGTTCCGTAAAGTTTAATGTGGGGCATGGTGATTCTCCTTGTTCGGGTTAACTCCAGATTACTCTTGCAACAAACAAAGTGAATCCGCCAATATTGAAATATACCCTTGCAGTAAGTGGAATAATATATGGACCGTTTGGACGAGCTGGAAATTTTCGTGGCGGTGCTGCAACACGGCAGTCTGGCCGAGGCGGCGCGTAAAACGCGGCGCTCCGCTCCCGCCATCACCCGCGCCATCGCCTCACTTGAGCAGCGATTTGGTGCGCGATTGGTTGAACGCACCACGCGACGCCTCGCGCCGACCGAGGCCGGGGCGCGGCTGGCAGAAAAGGCCCAGTTGCTGATTGGGCACTACCAGGATGCCCTGCTCGACACCGCCGAAACCCAGCTCAGCGGCCTGCTGCGTATCACCGCGCCGGTGCAGTTTGGCCGTAAACACATTGCCCCGCTGGTGATGGAATTCCTCACGCTGCATCCCGATATGCAAATCGAAATGCTGCTCAATGACCGCAATGTGGACCTGATTGACGAAGGTCTGGATTTGGCGATTCGCATTGGGCATCTGGAGGATTCGGGCAAGGTGGCACGCAAGGTGGGAGAGGTGACTCGCATGCTAGTGGCGAGTCGTGAGTATGTGGCTAAGCACGGCCAGCCGCGTGAACCCGCCGAGTTAACCGAGCACCAAATCATTCTCAGCACTTTAAAATCCCCGCGCCGGGAATGGCGTTTTGGCCCGAGGGAGGATGGCCTGCGCGTTAAGCTTTCGCCCCGTTTGATGTTTAACGAAGTGGAGTCCCAGCTGCTGGCGGTACGCGCCGGGCACGGGATTGCGCGCCTGCTGAGTTATCAGGTGGCTGACGATTTGGCTGCTGGGACCATGATGAGATTGTTGCCCAACGACGAGCCGCTGCCGATGCCGGTGCAATTGGTGGCGCAAAAGGTGGAAAGGATGCCGCGCAAGGTGAGAACGTTTTGGGATTTTGCCTGTGACAGGCTGGGGCAGTTACCGCAGATTCATACTTGATTTGAAGGCAGGAGGATCACCCCTTCTCCCAAAGCAGGAGAAGGGGTGAGAAGCATTAGGCCGATTTCTTGGCTTTCTGCTTGTGATGCTCAAGGATAGGCTTGAGGAAGCGCGCGGTGTGCGACTCTTTGCACTCCGCTACGGTTTCCGGCGTGCCGGAGACCAAAATCTCGCCGCCGCCGCTGCCGCCTTCCGGGCCTAAATCGACAATCCAATCCGCCGTTTTAATCACGTCCAGGTTATGTTCGATTACCACGATGGTGTTGCCTTGGTCACGCAGCTGGTGCAATACCGCCAGCAGCTGCTGGATATCCGCGAAGTGCAGACCTGTGGTCGGCTCATCCAGAATATACAGCGTCTGGCCGGTGCCGCGTTTCGACAGCTCGCGCGCCAGTTTCACACGCTGGGCTTCACCACCGGACAGCGTAGTGGCTGACTGGCCAAGGCAAATGTAAGTCAGGCCAACGTCCATCAGGGTTTGCAGCTTACGCGCCAGCGCAGGAACGGCGTCGAAGAAATCACGCGCTTCTTCGATAGTCATTTCCAGCACTTCGTGAATGCTCTTGCCCTTGTACTTAATTTCCAGCGTTTCGCGGTTATAGCGTTTGCCTTTGCACTGGTCGCACGGCACATAAATGTCCGGCAAGAAGTGCATTTCGACCTTAATCACGCCATCGCCCTGACAGGCTTCGCAGCGCCCGCCCTTGACGTTAAAGCTGAAACGCCCAGGGTTGTAGCCGCGCGCACGTGACTCAGGCACGCCGGCAAACAGCTCGCGAACCGGAGTGAAAATGCCGGTATAAGTGGCCGGGTTAGAGCGCGGAGTACGGCCGATTGGGCTTTGGTCGATGTCGATAACTTTGTCGAAGTGCGCCAGACCGTCGATTTCACGATAAGGTGCCGCTTCGGCGATGGTCGCGCCGTTCAGCTCGCGCTGGGCCAGCGGGAACAGGGTGTCGTTGATCAGCGTCGATTTACCCGAGCCGGACACGCCGGTGATACAGGTAAACAGGCCCACCGGCAGCGTCAGGGTGACGTCTTTCAGGTTGTTGCCTTTGGCACCAGACAGCTTCAGCACTTTGGTGGGGTCGGCCGGGACGCGTTTCTCTGGCAGCGCGATTTCACGTTTGCCGCTGAGGAACTGGCCGGTCAGCGAGGCTTCCACCGCCATGATTTGGTCCACCGAGCCTTCTGCCACCACTTCACCGCCGTGGACGCCAGCGCCCGGACCGATGTCGATGACATAATCTGCGGCGCGGATCGCATCTTCGTCGTGCTCGACCACAATCACCGTGTTACCGAGGTCGCGCAGGTGGATCAGGGTTTCCAGCAGGCGTTCGTTATCGCGCTGATGCAGGCCGATTGACGGCTCATCCAGCACGTACATCACGCCCACCAGACCAGCACCAATCTGGCTTGCCAGACGGATACGCTGCGCCTCGCCGCCGGACAGGGTTTCTGCCGAGCGCGAGAGAGAGAGGTAGTTCAGCCCGACGTTGACCAAGAATTTCAGGCGGTCGCCAATCTCCTTCAACACTTTCTCAGCAATTTTGGCGCGCTGGCCGCTGAGTTTCATGTTTTGGAAGAATTCCATCGCATGACCAATGCTGAAATCAGAAATCTGTGGCAGCGTGGTCTCCTGCACAAACACGTGGCGCGCTTCTTCGCGCAGGCGGGTGCCTTTACAGGACGCACATGGGCGGTTGCTGATGTATTTGGATAACTCTTCGCGCACCGCGCTGGACTCCGTCTCTTTATAACGGCGCTCCATGTTGTGCAGCACGCCTTCAAACGGATGGCGACGAATCGAGGTGTCACCGCGATCGTTAATGTATTTAAACTCGATGGTGTCCTTGCCGGAGCCGTGCAGGATGGCGTGTTTTACGTCGCTGCTCAGCTCGCTATAAGGCGCTTCCACGTCGAATTTATAGTGCTCGCCCAAGGAGCGCAGCATCTGGAAGTAGTAGAAGTTGCGGCGATCCCAACCACGGATTGCGCCACCCGCCAGCGAAAGCTCTGGGTTTTGCACCACGCGTTCAGGGTCGAAGAACTGCTGTACGCCTAAGCCGTCACAGGTCTGGCAGGCACCGGCCGGGTTGTTAAACGAGAACATGCGCGGTTCCAGCTCGCTCATGCTGTAGCCACAAATCGGGCAAGCAAAGTTAGCGGAGAACAGCATCTCGTCGGCTTTCGGGTCATCCATATCGGCGACCACGGCGGTACCGCCGGACAGCTCCAGCGCGGTTTCGAAAGATTCCGCCAGACGCTGGGCGATGTCTTCGCGCACTTTAAAGCGATCCACCACCACTTCAATGGTGTGCTTTTTCTGCAACTCCAGCTTCGGCGGATCGGACAGATCACAGACTTCGCCATCAATACGGGCGCGGATGTAACCCTGCGCCGCCAGATTTTCCAGCGTCTTGGTGTGCTCGCCTTTACGATCTTTGATGATGGTCGCCAGTAGCATCAGGCGCTGGCCTTCCGGCTGCGCCAGCACGTTGTCGACCATCTGGCTGACGGTCTGTGCTGACAGCGGCACATTGTGGTCCGGGCAGCGCGGCTCACCCACGCGGGCAAACAGCAGGCGCAGGTAGTCGTGGATTTCAGTGATGGTACCGACCGTCGAACGCGGGTTGTGCGACGTGGATTTCTGCTCAATCGAAATCGCCGGAGAAAGACCTTCAATATGGTCAACGTCCGGTTTTTCCATTAAGGATAAAAATTGGCGAGCATAGGCTGACAGCGACTCAACGTAACGACGCTGGCCTTCCGCATAGAGAGTATCAAACGCCAGTGAGGATTTACCTGAACCCGATAAGCCGGTGACAACAATCAGTTTGTCGCGCGGGATAATCAGGTTGATATTCTTGAGATTATGGGTGCGTGCGCCCCGAACTTCGATCTTATCCATTCATCATTCCCGGATTAACGTGATAGCTCACCGTGCCGATGGCCGTCGCTCAATCTGTATCGCGGCGGTCAACGAATCGGGCACAGAGAAAGAACATAACGGGCAATTATGACACAAAATAAATCTCCTCGCACAAGAAAACCTGAATGTATATCCAGTATCCCATGTAACGATCGAGGGTTTCATAAACAAACTGGAATGAATCTTCCAAGGAATGACATCCTTGGTACGGACGCTACGTTTTATGGTTATAATGGCACAAAGTGAATTCCTCACCTTCAAACTGTGGTTTCAACCACGACATACATCATCAGGAGAATCCACATGGCCAGCAGAGGCGTAAACAAAGTCATTCTCGTCGGTAACTTGGGTCAAGACCCAGAAGTCCGCTACATGCCTAACGGCGGCGCCGTAGCCAATATCACTCTGGCGACATCTGAAAGCTGGCGCGACAAAGCGACCGGCGAGCAGAAAGAAAAAACTGAATGGCACCGCGTGGTGTTGTTCGGCAAGCTGGCTGAAGTGGCAGGCGAATACCTGAAAAAAGGCTCTCAGGTTTACATTGAGGGTGCACTGCAAACCCGTAAATGGACCGATCAGGCTGGCGTTGAAAAATACACCACCGAAGTGGTTGTTAACGTGGGCGGCACCATGCAGATGCTTGGCGGTCGTGCCGGCGGCGGCGCACCAGCAGGCGGCGGTCAGGCTTCTGGCGGCCAGAGCGGTTGGGGCCAGCCTCAGCAGCCACAAGGCGGCAACCAGTTCAGCGGCGGTCAGCAAGCTCGCCCAGCTGCGCAAAACAACGCGCCAGCGCAGAACAACGAACCACCAATGGATTTCGATGACGATATCCCGTTCTGATCCTTTGCCCTCAGCGGCAATATGACTCAGAAACTATGGTCCTTCAGCACTTGGGTCCATAAACAAAGAAGCCCCGAAAGGGGCTTTTTTGTTTTTTCGGCCATCCCCTCTATCCTTACCTTTTCACTCTTTAGCCCAGGAACAGCCCATGAATTCTACTCCTCGCTGGATTAACCCGCCGCAACAGTGGTCGGAGCAAGATGGCGTGCTGCGCGCCGTGACTGATGACACCACCGATTTTTGGAGCAATACCTGGTACGGCTTCAACCGCTTTAGCGGGCATGTTTATGGCTGGGACGTGGCAGAGGACTTCACCCTACAGGTGCGGGTGCGCAGTGATTTCACCACGCTGTACGATCAGGCGGGCATCATGGTGACTGCCGACGAGAGCCACTGGCTGAAGGCGGGCATCGAGTTCAACGACGGCCAACCGATGATTGGTAGCGTGCTGACCAATGAGAATTCTGACTGGGCGACGGGGATTTTTTCTGGCGATCCGCGAGATTTTTGGATGCGCGTCACCCTGACCGAAGGCTGCTTGCGGGTGCAATACTCCACGGATGGCCGGGTCTGGCCGCTGCTGCGTTTATGCCCATTCCCCGGCGCGAAAAGCATTCACGCTGGCCTAATGTGTTGTACGCCGCAGCGTGCCGGACTGGCAGTGGAATTCAGCGACATCAGCCTCACCAAAGCGTTGAAAAAAGAGCTGCACGACTTGTCGTAAATTCAGGTTGTAGACTTACAGCTCGAACTTCGCGCCTTGCACCACAATCTCTTCGAACTGCAAATGGTGCATGAATTCGCGCAGGATCAGCAGCGTGGCGGCGAAGTCATTGCCCTCGGGGATGCCTTCAAAGCTGGCCGGTCGGCCATTAATCACTAAGGCCAGACGATCAAAAGTGCGCTCCACGGCCTCCACCGACAGCGGCATCTGTTCATTTTCCGCCACTCCGGCCAGCCGCGCGATCGCACGAATGTCGTTATCACTGCTGCTCACTCGCGCCCCTGACGGGATGTCGTGGCGTACGCGCATCAGCTCGTCTTCCACCACCATAATGGCATTTTCCAGCTCGGCGGGCGTGGGCGGCGTATGGCGAAAATAGGCCAGCGAGGTGAGCTGGGAACCCAGTGTCAGCAGCAAGTGGAGGTCTTCGCGCCCGGCGGTGCGGACAGTTATCTCAGTCTGTTCAGGGCCAATATGCAGTAATACGCTGGATGTGGTCATCGCTCTTCATACTCCAATTATTGATGATTCAACTTACTCCCGAACAGCAGGATTAGGCAATCCTTCCACAGTATCGGTCTACCGCTGATTTCCCTCCGCCACCTAACATGATTGTTCATTCACTGAGCGGCTTGGCCGCAGCGGAGTCATTCATGTCATCCCCAACGATAAAGCAGATCAACCAGATTTATATCAACGGCCAGTTTGTCATCCCGCACGGCAGCGAAGTGATGGACCTGATAAACCCGGTGACCGAGCAGGTGGTCACGCAGGTGCGTCTGGCGGATGAAGTTGATACCCAGCGGGCGATTGCCGCCGCCAAAGCGGCTTATGTCAGTTACTCCCAGACCAGCAAAGCCCAGCGTATCCAATATTTGCAACAATTGCATGACGCCGTGCTGGCGCGGGCCGATGAGCTGGAAGCCGTGATGATCGCCGAATACGGCGGCGCGGGCTGGATGGCAAAAGGCACGGTAGCGCGCGCCTCCGGCGCTTTCCTGCAAACTATCAAACTGCTGCAAGAGTACGATTTTGTTCGCTATGTCGGGCAGGCTAAAGTAGTGATGGAACCCATGGGCGTCGTCGGCCTGATCACGCCGTGGAACGCCAACTATGGCTTTATCACCAACAAAATGGCGACGGCTCTGGCGGCGGGAAGCACGGTGGTGATCAAGCCGAGCGAGCTGAGCGCGGCGCAGACGCAAACCATCACCGAATGCCTGCACGACGCCGGACTGCCGCCGGGCCTCTTCAATATCGTCACCGGGCGTGGCGACGTGGTCGGCGCAGAAATCACTCGCCACCCGGACATTGCCAAAATCTCCTTTACCGGTTCAACGCTGGTGGGTAAAACCATCGCGCGCGGCGCGGTGGACACCATGAAACGCGTCACGCTCGAGCTGGGCGGTAAGTCGGCCAACGTGATTCTTGAAGATGCCGATTTGGAAAAAGCCATTCCTCTGGCGCTGACCATTGGCACCATCAATAGCGGGCAGGCCTGTCTGGCCGGGACTCGCCTGCTGGTGCCGCAGAGCCGTTTTGAAGAGGTGAAAGCGCAGATTAAACGCACGATTGGTCAGCTTACCGTCGGCGACCCGGCCAAGAGCGATGTTTTCATCGGCCCATTAGTCACCGCCAAGCAGTATCAGCGCGTGCAAAACTACATTCGTCAGGGCGTGGCCGAAGGCGCAGTGCTGCTGTGCGGGGGCGAAGGGCGCCCAGAAGGGCTGGAGAGCGGCTATTTCGTCAAACCGACGGTGTTCGTCAACGTGACGCCTGAAATGACCATCGCCCGCGAAGAGATCTTTGGTCCGGTTATCTCAGTGCTGACCTACAATAACGTTGAAGAGGCCATCGCCATGGCTAACGACACGGTCTATGGCCTGCACGGCTACGTGAGTGGCCAGAACCTTGAGCAAGCGCGCTACGTGGCGTCGAAAATCGTCGCCGGGCGGGTGTTCATCAACGGTATGTACGACGTGCCCGATGCGCCGTTTGGCGGCTTCAAGCAGTCGGGCATGGGCCGAGAATTTGGCACCTATGGGCTAGAGGCGTATCTTGAGCCAAAGAGCATTGTTGATGACCAACCGCTAATAACGAGCAACGCATAATGAATCGACAGCCAGAGAGTCCGCCAACAAGCCGTTCACATCTCGAGGATTCGCCGACGCTGCACAAGCTGCGTCAGCGGGTAACGGCCTGCTATGCCGGTCTCGACGCCAGTGAAGTGACGCTGCAAACCGCGCTGCCCTGGCTGTCTTTCATTCGCTACGCCGAGCCGACCGACATGAAGAAGGGCATGCTGGAACCCGCGGTGTGCATGGTGTTACAGGGTGGAAAGCGCGTGCTGATCGGCCAGGAAGTGACGGATTACGGTGCGGGCAGCTACGTGCTGGCCGCCATTGATATGCTGATTGCCGGGCAAGTGACGCGGGCGACGCAGGATGAGCCTTACCTTGGCGTACGCATTGACCTGAATATCCCGGAAATGGCCGACCTGCTGATCGACATGAAAGTCGCGCCGCCCACAGGGCAAGGCAGCAGCGTGGCGGCCTATGTGGCCCATTCTGACGAGCAGTTACAGGACGCGTTTTTACGGCTGATTAGCATGCTCGACAACCCGCAGGAGCTGCAGGCATTGGGCGGACTGGTGAAAAAGGAGATCTTCTATCGGCTGATCACTAACCCAAAATGCGATGCGTTTTACCACCACCTGCTTTCCTATTATCAGGGCAAAGGGGTGAGCGACGCGGTGATATGGATTAAACAGAACTTCACCAAACCGCTGCGCATGGAGGAGTTAGCCAAGCTGGTGGGCATGAGCGTCTCCAACCTGCATCATCGCTTCAAGGCGCTAACGGCCATGAGTCCGCTGCAATATCAAAAGCAAATTCGCCTGCTGGAAGCGCGACGTTTGCTGTTGGCGGGGGACCTCGACGCCGCCACGGCGGCTTTTCAGGTCGGTTATGAAAGCCCTTCGCAATTTAACCGTGAGTATCGCCGCTCTTTTGGCGCGCCGCCGTTGCAGGACATTGAACAGCTCAGGCTGGTCAGCATGGTGCTGTAACATTTACTGATTTCTGGTCGCAAACTCCTTCACCATCCAGTCAATAAACACCCGCACTCTTGGCGACAGCTGGCGGTTACGCGGGTAAAGCAGGGAAACTTGCATCGAAGCAGGGGGGAACTGCGGCAAAATCTGCACCAATGCGCCGGTTTGTAAGTCCTCGGTTAAACCATATTTCGGCACCTGAATAATGCCCAGCCCGCGTCTGGCGGCTTCTTTCATGCTCTCTGCGCCGGTCACCGAAAGCGTGGTGGGCAGGGTCATTGAATGCACTTTGCCCTCAACGTTGAACACCAGTGGCAATAAGCCGCCAGTGGCGGTCGAGCGATAGCCAATCATCTGATGTCCCTGGAGATCTTCCAGCGTTTTTGGCGTGCCGACGCGCTGCAAATAATCAGGGCTGGCGCAGGTTATCTCTTCAAGCTGCCCCAGCGATCGCGCCACCATATCGCTGTCTTTTAGCTCACCGGCGCGGATCACGCAGTCGATGCCTTCGCGTACCAAATCCACCAAGCGATCCCCTTCGCTCAGCACCATTTCTATGTCGGGATAGCGCGCCAGAAACTCCGGCAGGCCCGGCAGGACGAAGTAGCGTGCCATGGTGCCGTGCACGTCTACCCGCAAAATCCCCTTGGGTTGTGCTCCGGCAAAAGCCATCTCGGCCTCCTCGACGTCAGCTAAAATCCGCAAACAGCGCTGATAATAAGCTTCACCATCCAGCGTCGCGCTGACGTGGCGAGTGGTGCGCTGCAACAGCCGGACATTCAGCCGCTGCTCCAGCTGCTTGATGGCGTCGGTGACGGTTGAACGTTTTAAATCCAGATCCTGCGCGGCCTGGGTAAAACTGCGCAGTTCTACCACGCGGGTGAACAGCCGCATGCTGTCGAGTTTATCCATCTTTGGCTCTCTTTATTGTTCGAGTTATTCGGATAGTGTTAACGAATATTAGGTAATTATTCGAAAAGTTCAATGGACTACTCTCTGTTCAACGGTGAGCAACGCTGCTGACTAATTAATCAATGACGAGGAAGAGAACATGACAACCACAGCTCAAAACAAAGTGGCTTTAGTAACGGGCGCGTCACGGGGCATCGGCGCGGCGATTGCAGAACGTTTGGCGAAAGAGGGGTTCACCGTGATTGTGAACTACTCCCGTGGTGCTGAAGCCGCTGACGCGTTGGTGCAGAGAATCGAACAGGCGGGTGGCCGCGCAGTGAGCGCACAGGCAGACGTGAGTGACTCTGCGGCTGTGGCAAAAATGTTTGCCAGCGCCGAGCAGGCTTTCGGCGGCATCGACGTGTTGGTCAATAACGCGGGCGTAATGCCGCTGTCGAGCATTGCTGATACTGACGATGCCACCTTCGACAGCCTGATTGATATCAACCTGAAAGGCACCTTCAACACCCTGCGCGAAGCGGCGAAAGGCATGCGTAACGGCGGCCGAATCATTAACTTCTCTTCAAGCGTGGTGGGCCTCTACCAGCCAACGTACGGCGTCTATGCTGCCACCAAGGCGGCGGTGGAAGCCATGAGCCGGGTGTTAACCAAAGAGCTGCGCGGGCGCCAAATCACCGTCAACTCGGTAGCTCCAGGCCCAACGGCCACTGACCTGTTCTTCAACGGTAAGTCAGAGCAACTGATTGAAACCATTTCAAAAGTGGCTCCTCTGGAACGCCTCGGCCAGCCAGAAGATATTGCCGCCGTGGTTGCCTTCTTGGCTGGTCCTGATGGTGCATGGATCAATGGCCAGACGCTGCGCGCTAATGGCGGCATCATCTAAATCCCCTTCATCCCCGTCATACTTCGAGTTGTGGGGGTGTTGGCTGCGCTCGCTCACCCCGGTCACATGGATGGCCGCACCGAGTTGTTCCGCCGTATTGGGTTGGAAGATTTGTTGAAGCCTGCGATGTAAGATCGTTTATTGCAGAATTTTATCTGAAGGCAGATCTGATATTTAAATGATAAAGCCCGTCACTGCATAGTCAGCGGCGGGCTTTATTGCGTATACTCCTTGTAGATACATTGATGAAGGAATATACGATGCGAACACAAGCTACATTACAGAAATGGGGTAACAGCATTGCGCTCAGGCTGTCAGGAAATTTGAAGTCGATTCCACAGTTTGAAGAAGGGGATGTCGTAGACGTCGAAATTACGGAAGAGGGTTTGCATATTCGTAAAGCCGAGAAGAAAAACGTGACGGAAGCAGATTTACTGATGGGATTGAGTGCCTACACCGCCCATGCGGATGAATTGGTAGAACCTAAGGACAGGGAGTTAGATTTTTGATTTATATACCCAAACGCGGAGATATTTGCTGGCTGGATTTTGAGCCGACGAAAGGCAAAGAAATAGGGAAGTACCGTCCAGCCCTTATCCTCTCTCATGAAACTTACAGCACCGTCACTGGCTTGGTGATATGTACACCGATCAGCAGCAGTATTCGGGGAGCGCCGACGGAAGTATTGGTCAATAACCTTGAAACTCCTAGTGTTGTCGCCACCACGTTAATTCACACACTTGATTGGCGGCAGCGTAAGGCCAAGTTTATTGTCCGAGCTGAACCTCAGCTTTTTGATGATGTACTTGCCAGAATCATTCCGCTGATTGGTGGAGAAAGTCTATTGGCCTGATCCCTCAGGCCAACCAGATTTAACTCAATGCTTTATCCGTTTTACGCCATCCGCTGAACCAGTTAGGTTTGGCGAACATCACGAAATTCCCCAGCAGGATCATGCCGAGCCCAATCACTGCGTTAACGTGCCACTGATAGCCTTCGCCGAAAGTGGAGACAGTTAGCGCCACCAGTGGGAACAGCAGGGTGCTGTAAGCCGCTTGGCTGGCCCCGATACGCCCGACCAGGCTGAAATAGATGCCGAACGCCACTACCGAGCCGAACACGGCGAGGTAAATCAGTGAGCCGATATACTGCGGCGTCAGGTCGATGGCGAAGGATTCACCCTGCGACAGAGCCAGCGCGCCAATCACTGCGGTGCCATAAAACATCGCGTAAGTGTTGGTGGAGAACACGTCCAGCCCGCGATTTTTGTGGCGGGTGCTGATCATATTGCCCAGCGAGAAACCGTAGGTGCCGAGCAGGCTCAGGCCAATGCCTTTTAGTAATTCTGGCGCGATATGGGACGCGGAAAGGTCGTGCCAGAACAGGGTCACAATGCCCGCCAGACCGAGGATAGAAGCCGGGATCAGGGTTGGCGCGAGCTTTTGGCGGAAGAACAGCATGCCGTTAAAGGCATTGAACAGCACTGACATGGAGAAAATCACCGATTCCAGCCCGGTGCTAATATAGGCTGCAGCATGGTAGAAGCAGTAGAAGTTGAAGCTGAACACGCAGCAGCCCTGCACCATGCAAAACAGGTGGTCGCGCAGCGGCAGGCGGCGCAGGCGACGGGTTGCCAGCATGACAATCAGCATCAGGATGGCGGCCAGCAGGAAACGATAAAAAATAGAAACTGACGCAGGAACATCACCTTGCTGAAGATAAATAGCAAACCACGTCGTGCCCCAGACCAAAATAATCGAAATATATAACAGCGCGTTCATGTTCAATCCCCGGTATAGAAAGGCGGAATTCTGCGGCATTTGCCGCGACCGCGCTTGCACCGGGCTGCTGGGGTTTGCATATTCTTGCGCTTTTTTTTCCGGGCGAAAGCTCAAAAACTGGCCTCCGTACCCGCCAAACCGTTACACTTAGCGCTCTCATTCATTCCGACGGTGCGCACCATGGGCAAGGTTTATCAGGCGTTCGAAACGCTCAGGAAGCATCATGCTGTCCTGCACGACAGCGTGGAGTTAGGCTCTGGTATTAAGCTCGCCGCCTGGTCGAACAAGAATGACTGCGTCACGCAGGAGAATCCTGACCACCATACTCTGAGCCTCTACGTGGCGGATGGCTATGAAACCTATCATAAAACGCGCTCCGGCTGGCGGAACGGCGGTGGCCCGGATCGCTTTTGCATCATGCCCAAAAATAATGTGTCGAGTTGGGACGTGCGCGACGATCTCTCCTTCGTGCATCTGTATTGCAGTGATGAGCATCTGCTGCATTTGGTCGAGCAGACGTGGGAACGCACACCAGCGAGCATTCAATTGGAAGAGCGAACTTTTGCCGAAGACCCGCAAATCACGCTGCTCTATCGCCAGTTTTTGCTCAGCAGCCAGTGGCAGGAGCGCAGTAACCACCTGATGCTCAGCAGTGCATCCACGCTGCTGATGGCCCATCTGGTGAAAAACTACACCCAGCTACAGTGGGCCTTGCCGACGGTGCGCGGCGGGCTGTCGCCTGCGGTACTTAACCGGGTAAAAGAGTATATTCACGCCAATCTTTCCCAGTCGCTGCTCTTGGCCGAGCTGGCGGCCTTGGCGGAGCTGAGCGAATTCCACTTTGCCCGCATGTTCAAACAGAGCATGGGCATGGCGCCCCATCAGTATGTGATGAATGCGCGGCTGATTCAGGGCGAGAACTTACTGCGCGGCAGCGCGCTGGACGTCACGGCCATTGCGCTGGAGTGCGGCTTCAGCTCGACCAGCCATTTTAGTAACCGTTTCAAAGCCATGCGCGGTATCACGCCGACCGAACTTCGCCAGCAAATCTTGCGCTAAAAAGTCCATTCCCTCCCCACGTATTTCAGTGTTAGCTTATGATTTAGTGAAATTTAATGAGCCAACCCCATGCTGACTTCTGCCCCCGTTTTAGAAACTGAACGCCTTATCCTGCGCGGCCACCGCGTGGAAGATTTTGACGCCATTGCCGAACAGTGGGCCAACCCCGACGTGGTGAAATATATCGGCGGCACGCCGTCCAGCCGCGAGGCCAGTTGGAGCCGCTTATTGCGTTATCCGGGTCACTGGCAGATGCTGGGCTTTGGCTATTGGGCCGTTTGTCTGCGTGACGGCACCTTTGTTGGTGAAGTCGGTATTGCGGATTATCAGCGCGATATCACCCCCTCGCTGGAAGGTTTGGCCGAGATGGGCTGGGTGATCTCCCCGGCTTTCCACGGCAAAGGCTATGCGCTGGAAGCCGCGCAGAAAGTGCTGGAGTGGGCCGACACCCACCTCGACCGCCAGCTCTGCTGCATCATTGCGCCAGAGCATGTGGCTTCGATTCGCCTCGCCGAGAAGTGTGGCTTTGTGGCGGAAACCGACACCGAATATTACGGCAGCCCGACCCGCATTTTTAAACGTGCGGGGCCGCGTTTTTAACTCTTTTTATGGGTCACCAGATCCACATTGATGTTCACATTGTCTGCTGTCTATCAGGAGGTATCATGTTGAAATTATTGGGTAAGGCGTCATCTATCAATGTCCGCAAAGTGCTGTGGACCTGTCATGAGCTAGGGCTGGATTATTTACGCGAGGACTACGGCAGCGGATTTCAGTCCACCGAAACCCCTGAGTTCAAAGCATTAAATCCCAATGCCATGGTGCCGGTGCTGATCGACGGCGATTTTGTGCTGTGGGAATCCAACGTGATTTGCCGCTATCTGGTGGCGCGCGAAGGGCGTGAGGATCTGCTTTCGGCAGATATAAAAACCCGCGCCCTGGCCGAGCAGTGGATGGACTGGCAGGCGGGCGAGTTGAATAACTCTTGGCGCTACGCCTTCCCGGCGCTGGTGCGTAATAGCGCGCAGCATCAGGACCCGGCGTTAATTGAAGCCGGAGTGAGTAACTGGAATCGGCATATGCAGATTTTGGAAGCGCAGCTACAAAAAAGCGGTGACTACGTGCTGGGAGACAGCTTCACGCTGGCGGATATCCCGCTGGGCCTGTCGGTAAACCGCTGGGCGATGACCCCGATGGCTCGCCCGGCGCTGCCTGCGGTGGAGGCTTACTACGAAAGATTGAACCAGCGCGAAGGTTTCCGGCTGTTTGGTCGCAACGGAATGCCGTAAGCGAAAAATTTGTCGCTAAAAGCCCGCAATAAAAAATCCCGCGCAAAAATATAACGCGGGATTTTTATTTTCAGCGGTTTCTCTGAACGCTTATTTAAAATCAACCATCATCAGTTCGGAGATGGTTTGACCGTGCGTGGAGCTAACGCACTTATCGATATAGTTTTTAAATGGCATAGGTTTTGGCAGGCCCATGTCCATTACACGACGGTTATCGAATTTGACGTTTAATTCCGCGAAGCTGCCGTATAATTTAATGGCGCGTAAAATAATCTTATCATTGCACGGGCCAAGGATATCTTTGAACTGCTTGCGAATACCAATGAAGTCTTGATAAGTCGTTTGTTTATATTCATTAACGGCCGCTGGCGTATTGCTGGCTTTGGCGACACAAATATCTATTTCATGGAAAGGCGTGGACATATCGCCGGATGAAATATGATAGAAATCGTGCTGAATATCGCTATTCAGGCAGAGATTGACCAATACCATGGCGCAATAATCCACCGGAATAACGTCAATTCTATCTTCCAACGTACAGGGGAATTTCTTCAGTTTTAGCGCCATCAGGAACACCCAGAAAATACTGCTGGATGGGCGACAACCAAACTGAGTGTGGCCGACGATAATTGACGGGCGCGCCACGACGAAGGGCATATCAGGACACTCTTGGCGGATCAGATTTTCAATCGCACGCTTGGACGCCGTGTACTGCACCAGATCTTCGTTATGGGCGTTGTCGGGCATATCTTCATAGAAGATACTGTCTTTATCTGGCATGGAGGCCATGGCGGTGCCCACGTGGACAAAGCGTTGCAGGCTTTTTACCTGTGCCATACGTTTAGCAAAAGCCAGTGAGCCATCAACGTTCACTTTCCATAGCACCGGGTTATTACCGAATGATGCGATAGCGGCGCAGTTGATCACGTGAGTAATGTCATCAAGGCGCGGATCGTTAATAAAACCTTCAGGTTCGCCGAGATCGCCAATCAAAATAGAGTCTTCGGTGATAACGGAAAGCTGTTGTTCGGTTAAATCGAATTTTTGCAGATTACTAATAATACGTTTACGGCCAGCCAGATTATCGTCGGCCCTGACTAATAAAAGTAATTGAAGGTTATCCATAGCGACGTGACGAATAATATGTTCAACCACTGCGCCACCCACGAAACCTGATGCGCCGGTAATTAAAATATTTGGCATGACTGTTACCTATAACGAGAAAGTTCCGGCACAGTACCACTCTCATACTAAACGATATGTATACCAACGCGGGTGATAAATAAACTATAGTTAAACGAAGTGCGGGGGTAAATAATGGGGTTTATCATTACTAATATATTCTTGATATTAATTTACACGCATTTTTACAGATGGAAATAATGAATGTTTATTAATGCTTAATAAATAGCAGGGTGGGGTAAATAAACAAACCCTTCCAGCTTATCTTTTCTGACAGGTTCTTTGATGAGCGCACTGCCCTTAGCTGGCATAAGCATCAGTTTGTGCAGGAAGTGATCACTAAGATAAACTGACGGAAATCCCCCGTCGTAGTCAGGTGTTGTTTGCGGCGGAGTGTTACAGTATGCATTACGAAATGGGGGAAGTGAGCCGCAGGCCGCTCTCTCATCAAAGTTCACGAAGGGAATATTGCGCTGGTGATTCCCTCGCGCGAGTAAATAAGGTACAAGGCTGCATGAAAATCCCAAATAGAATCCAACCTCTGGTGGATGACGGCCTGATAGACGATGTGGTCCGTCGACTGAAAAGCGGCAAAGAAGCCGACGTTTACACTGTACTTTGCGGTGAAGAGATCCGTTGCGCCAAGGTTTACAAGGAAGCCACCCAGCGTAGTTTTAAGCAGGCGGTGCAGTATCAGGAAGGGCGTAAGGTTCGCAACAGCCGCAGTGCGCGTGCGATGCAAAAAGGCTCGAAGTTCGGTCGCAAGCAGCAGGAAGAAACCTGGCAGACCGCCGAAGTCGACGCGCTTTTCCGCCTCGCTAACGCCGGGGTGCGCGTGCCACAGCCTTACATCTGTCTCGACGGCGTGCTGCTGATGGAGCTGATCACCGATGCCGAAGGGCTGGTGGCGCCGCGCCTGAGTGACGTGATGCTTACGCCAGAAGAGGCGGTGGCTGACCACGACACTATGATCCGCAATATCGTGCGCATGCTCTGTGCCGGTATCGTTCACGGTGACTTGTCAGAATTCAACGTGCTGATGGACGCCAACGGGCCGGTAATTATCGACTTACCTCAGGCGGTTGACGCCTCGGCCAACAACCACGCCGAATCTATGTTCGAGCGCGACGTGAATAACATGCGCAGCTACTACGGCCAGTTTGCGCCGCAGCTGCTGGAGACGCGCTTCGCCAAAGAGATTTGGGCGCTGTATGAAGACGGCAAACTGACGCCGGAAAGCGTGCTGACGGGTCACTTTGTGGAAGACACTTCGAAAGCCGATGTGGATTCGCTGCTGGATGAAATTATTGCCGCAGAAGATGAATATTATGATCGCCAGCGTGCGCTGAAGGAACGTGATTTCAACGATTGATCTAGCAAGATTGCAATAAGAAGGGCGCAAGCAGAGAACCCACTTCGCGCCCGACGACATCGCTTTGACCAAGCTTAAAACAGTTCCCCGGTTATTCCCGCATTACCGAGTCCCGCCCGCAAAAACCGGCATTCTGTATCAGGTGCTGGCCTTGGTCAGACAGAATAAATTCCGCCAGCGGCTTGGCCTTCTCCGTACAGGTCGCCAGCGCGTAGTTGGCCCGCACGTTGTAATCCGCCGGAATGTTAAACACCCGCAGTTTATCGTTTTCACGCAGCAATCTGGCATAGCTGGTGTAGCCGATAAACAGGTCAGTCTGTCCGCTGCAAATCAGCCATTCTGACGCCAATTTGCCTTTGGGTACCACGGCACTGTTGGGGCCGCCAACCAGTCTTAGCGCTTTATTACGCAACCCCTCGCCAGAACCCGGATGGCGGCGCTCAATCTCTTCGAACATCTGCAAGGTGTAATCCCCCGACGGGTCGCTTTGCGGCGTCGAGGTGGCGAGGCGAAAACGAGAGTCGAGAAGCACGGTCAGCCAATTCAGGCCGTCCAGCTCTGGCGTATCACGCGCCACCAGACAGAGGCTGTTGCCGCAGAAGGTATTCACTTCCAGCGCGCGGCCCTGCTGCTGGATGGCCAGCGGATGAGCAGTGTTGGCGGAGGCGAAGAGATCGGTTTTCTCCCCCTGCTCAATGCGCTGGCGCAATAGCCCGGCGGGTCCAAATTCGGTTTTTACTTTCGTGCCGGTGGCTTCGGTAAAGGCTTGCGTCAGCTGCTCCCACACCAGACGCAGACTGCCCGCCGCCAACACGTTGATTGAATTTGCCATCTCTTATTCTCCTTTATTATTTTATCGCCTCACCGTGACGGCATCAGGGGCGAGGCTGGCTCCCTTTCTGCTCGGCTTGACTGACATAGCTCGTACGGTAGAAACGCTGATAATAGTCATCTGCCTGTTTCTGCATATTGATGTCGGTAAACTTTTGTGGATAAAGCTTTTTCGCCATCCACAGTTCGCCAATCGCCAGCGCTTCGGGCATCGGGTAACCCCAGGCTTTGGCGTACTCCGGCATCAAATACACGCGATGGTTCTTCACGGCGTCGATGGCCTGCCATTTCGGATCGTTATTAATTTGATCCACCACTTCCGGATAGCGATCTTGCACGAAGATCACCTGCGGATCCCACGCGATCACCTGTTCCAGCGCCACCTGCTTGAAGCCTTTCACCGTCGCGGCGGCGACATTCATCGCACCGGCATGGGCCATCATCAGCCCGGTATATTTGCCCGAGCCGTAGGTGGTTAATTCAGGATTGGCCATGTAAGTGCGTATACGCTGATCGGCAGGAATGTCTTTCAAACGCTGGCTAACAATCTGACGCTGAGAAAAAGTATAGTCGATCAATGCCGCGGCCTGTTTTTGGCGGTTCACAACCTCGCCAATCAGTCGGATGCCTTGCTTAAGCCCGTTGTCGTAAGCCTGATCCTCGTTGTCGAGGGTCGGATTGAGTTTTCCCGCCTGATCCTTGGCATCTTCGCGCAGGGAAATAGCCACCACCGCAACGCCGGTATGGCTAATCTGGTCAATCATCTCCTGCGGCGCGTAGTTGGTGACGAACACCACCTGCGGGTGCAGCGCCACCAGGCTTTCCAGATTCACACTGGTCAGGTCGCCGACCTGCGCCTTGCTATCAAGAGACGGGGCCAGACGCTCATAGCCATCGCCCAGCTGTTTTTTCCAGTTATTGAGCACGCCGACGATGTCGTCCGTGGCATCAAGCTGCGCCAGCAGGTTGAGCGTCTGGTGTTGCAACACGACGACGCGATCGACTTTATCGGGAATCGTCACCTTACGGCCTAACTGGTCGGTAATCTGGCGGGAAGCCCATGATGAAAGTGGAGCAAAGCTCAGCGCAAGGCCAAGCAGCAAAATTGAACGGAAAGCGCGCACGTTATGATCCTCTGGTTCGTTGTGAAATGGATTATATAACGGGGCGGCTTAACAAAATATGACCAAAAGTGGGGAGATGAAACAGAAAACGCAGAGCAACGGAAAGCAAAAAAATCTAGCAACGCGCAGAGGACCAGAGGCGCTATATTGGTAAGCCTTTCGACACTCATCGGAGAACCTATGTTAATCATTGCGGCGGTTGACCCTTCTACGTCAGGATTTGATGCTCTCTGCGCCGAAAGTCAGCGCGAGGGGCAACGCATGCTGGTGCGCCTGCGTGACAACTGGCGCTCTGGCGCCAACCGTTTTGCCCTAAAGGGGGAGATGCTCAACGGGGCATTTTTATTGCAGCAGGGCAGCGATGAGCGCCAACTGGTGGGCATCTGCGGGCGCAATATCGACCCCTTTGCCAACTCGCCGCGCATTGGCCGGGTGCGCCATCTGTTTGTGACCCGCGAGCTAAGGCGGCAGGGCGTCGGCCAGCTGCTGATGACTCACCTGCTGGCCGATGCGCCAGACTACTTCGACCTGCTCAATACCCATGCCCCGGAGAGTGCCGACGCCTTCTACCGCAGTTTGGGGTTTGTGCCGGTGACGGATGACCCCAATGTGACCCATCGTTTGACGCTCTAACGGCGGATTGTCATATTTTGTTCATCACTCAGAGGGCATGCTGTGGCCAATTTTTATTTTTGCTCAAGCAAAACGGGATGAAATTCAGGGACAACGATGATTAACCAAGACATGTCACCACGTCTGGCCAAGGCCAGCCAGATTGCCGCGCAGGCCGCCGAGCTGGCGCTAAACTACTTCAACCGCCGGGATGAGATTCAGGTCAGTAGCAAAAAAGTGCAGGATTTTGTCTCACAGGCCGATGTCGCCGTGGAGCAATTTATCCGCGCGCAGCTGGCCGAGCATTTCCCGCAAGATGCCATTATTGGCGAAGAGCTTGGCGGCACGCTGACCGACGCGGCCTGCTGGGTCATTGACCCTATCGACGGTACCTCGAACTTCCTGCGCGGTTCGCCGCTGTGGGGCGTGTCGCTGGGACTGGTGGAGGGCAGAAAGCCGGTGATTGGCGTGGTGGCGCTGCCGGTGCTTAATGAGCAGTTTGCGGCGGAAAGCGGCAAAGGCATCTTCCTCAACGGCGAGTATTTTGTCCGCGACAACCGTTTTGGCGACGTGCAGATCCTCTCCCTCGGCGACAGTTCCGACGACCGCCTCGATGACGCCGCCAGCTTCTACCAAGGGCTGCGCGCCGCCGATTGGTCTGTACAGTGTTATCGCTGCACCACCGTGGGCATGGTGTTTGCCGCCAAAGGGGTGATTGACGGCCATCTGCAGCGCCGCACCACCCTGTGGGATATCGCCGGAGGCGCGGTGCTGTGCCAAGAGGCCGGGCTGGAAACCGTGGTCAACTTCTGCGATGAAGGTATTCGCGGCTTGTCGGTCGCCAGCGGCACTGCCAGCTTGATGAGCACGGTCAGAGGCCTGTGGGATTTAAAACCTCGGGATTGACATATTGACTGCATCAATAGATATTGAATTTCCATTCAAATAATAAGAATTTTTATTCAATATCGGAGTTAGTATGTCTTCACCTTTATTGCCTGTTGAACAGCAGTTTTATGCCTATAACGAGCACGACTTAGAAAAGTTCGTCGCCTGTTTCAGTGAAACTTTCAAAGGGTTCCGTATGCCTGCCACCGAGCCTTCGACCGTCGGCAAGCAGCAGTTACGTGAGTTTTATGCTAATCACCGCTTTAATAACCCGAAGCTGCGGGCTGAATTAATATCCCGTTCGGTGCTGGGCAATAAGGTGTTTGACCACGAACGCATTCACGGCATTAATGAGCAGCCCATCGAAAGCGTCGCGGTGTTTGAAATTGAAAATGGCCTGATTGAAACCGCGTGGTTCTACTTCGCGTAACGGCTTCTAAACCAGATGAAAAAAGGCGACTTTCGCAAGTCGCCAATAGTTCAGACACAGAGGTTGTTGAGAAATACAGCCAAATAACACCAAGCGCATTGCAGTAAACTAGCCCTTCACCCCGCCCGCCGTTAATCCTCCCACCAGCCAGCGTTGTGCAATCAGGAACACCGCCGTGATAGGTATCGCAGACAGAATTGCCGCCGCGGCAAAGTCGCCCCACAGGTAGTTTTGCGGGTTGAGATATTGCTGCATGCCGACCGCCAGCGTGTAGCTATTGACGTCGCGCAGCAGCAGAGACGCCACCGGCACTTCGGTGATCGCGGCAATAAACGACAGAATAAACACCACCGCCAGAATCGGCACCGACAGCGGCAACAGCACCAGCCGGAAGGCCTGCCACGGCGTCGCGCCGTCGAGCGAGGCGGCTTCTTCCAGTGAATTATCAATGGTTTCGAAGTAGCCCTTAATGGTCCAGACGTGCAGCGCGATGCCGCCCATATAGGCGAAAATCACCCCGCCGTGGGTGTTCAACCCGAGGAAAGGCACATACTGGCCGAGGCGGTCGAACAGGGCGTAGAGCGCCACCAGAGAGAGCACCGCCGGGAACATTTGGAAAATCAGCATGCCTTTCAGCAGCGTGCTTTTACCGCGAAAGCGCATGCGCGCGAAGGCATAGGCGCAGGTGGTGGAGAGCGCCACAATACCAATCGCGGTGATCACCGCAATCTTGATGGAGTTCCACAACCACAGCATCACCGGGAAGGGCGGCGGCGTGACGCTGCCGTCGCTGTTGGTTACCGCCATACCCAGCGCCAGCTTCCAGTGATCCCAGGATATTTGCTCAGGAATGATGCTGCCGGTGGCGAAGTTGCCGGGCCGTAGCGAAATCGCAAATACCATCAGCAGCGGGAACAAGATCAGCGCCACAAAGCACAGCAGCAACACGTGAGTGACCAGCAGCCGGAGTTTTTGCGACTTAGGTTTAACCATGGGCATTTGTCTCTCTCCTTGTCGACTAGTCGAATTTCATGCGGGAAGCTTTCAGGTTGATCAACGCCAGCGCACCCACCAACAGGAAAATCAGTGTGGCAATCGCCGCCGCCAGCCCGAAATCTTGGCCTCCGCCGCCCTCAAAGGCGATGCGATAGGTGTAACTGACCAGCAGGTCGGTATGCCCGGCCGGGGTCGTGGTGCCAATCATGTTCGGGCCGCCGTTGGTCAACAGCTGGATCAGCACGAAGTTGTTAAAGTTAAAGGCAAAGCTCGCCAGCATCAGCGGTGCCAGCGGCTTAATAAGCAACGGGAAAGTGATACGGAAGAAGTTCTGCATCGGCGTCGCGCCGTCCATCGCCGAGGCTTCATACAGGTCATCAGGAATGGCCTTCAGCAGCCCCATGCACAAAATCATAATGTAGGGATAACCCAGCCACGTATTGACGATAATAATCATCGTCTTGGCGGTCAGCGGGTCACTAAACCACGCTGGCTTGATGCCAAACAGGCTGCTGAGCATCAGGTTGATTTCCCCGAAGCTTTGATTAAACAACCCTTTGAAAATCAAGATGGAAATAAAAGCTGGCACGGCATACGGCAGAATAAACAGCAGCCGATAAATGGCCTTGCCTTTCAGCTCCTCCCACTGCACCACGCAGGCCAGCACCATGCCCACGGCGGTGGTGAAAATCACCGTCAGCAGCGAGAAGATAATGGTCCAGACAAAGATAGACAGGAACGGCTTCTGGATGCCGTCGTCGTGCAGTACGCGCAGGAAGTTGGCCCAGCCGATATTCACCGTAAAGCCGGGACTGAGCTTCTCCGCCTGCCACTCGCCTTGGGCATTCACCGCCTGATAGAAGCCAGTTTGCATATTCGGGCGATACACCACGCCGCTCTGCACATTGGTCAGCTGTTTGCCATCTTCGGCGCGCTGGTACAGCGGCTGGCTGCCGGAAAACTGGCGCAGCGAGCTCATTTTCAGGCTTTCGCCACTCGGCAGCTTGGCAGTCAATTGCCCCAGCGCCTGACGGTTTTGGGTGACGACGCGCAGCCCGGCTTTTTCCCCCTCGGGCATGGCCTGCGGAGAGAGCGTTAAGGTTTGCGGCGTCGCCGGATTAAAAGCAAAGGGGACGGACACTAATATTTCGCCACTGTCTGGCGAGGTCAGGGCCAAGCGCCACTGGTCGGCGTCGGCGGGGAATAAGACGAACGGGTAGGCTTTATCAGCCTGAAACTGTCGGTCCATTAATACCGACTGCGCCCGTTCAAAGGTCAGTTGGTTGGTGCTGCTGTAGTTGGTGAAGGCGATGAAAATGGTACAAACCAGCGGGAACAGCACGAACAGCGACATACCGGCGAGGCCGGGATAAATATAGCGCCACGAGTAGGCGCGGCGGTTAGCATAAATATATAAGCCGACGCTAGAAAGCAGCAGCGTTAGCATGGCAAACAGCATCTCGCCCTGCGCGTACATCAGGACAATCAGGTAGCCGGTAAACAAGGCGAGCAGACTGACCACCAGCCATTTCACGCCACTGCCGATGCGCCCTTTTTTTCTGGCTGACATTCCGCTTTCTTGCATAGCACATCCCTTGTTACGCCGGGGCGAAGCTTCACCCCGGCGGGTTACGACTCACTTTAGCTCAGGCGTCAGATTACTTGGTGACGCGGGTTTCAGCTTCTTTCAGCGCCTGCTCGACGGTTTGACGACCATTGATAGCATTGATGATCGCGCTGCGTTCGGCATACCAGAAGTTACTCATCTGCGGGATATTCGGCATGATTTCGCCGGTTTTCGAGTTCGCCATGGTGGCGGCAATGCGCGGATCTTGCTCCAGTTTTTCCTGATAGGACTTCAGCGCGACGGCGCCCAGCGGCTTGTCTTTATTCACTGCCGCCAAGCCGTCATCGGTCAGCAGGTAGTTTTCCAGAAACTCTTTGGCCAGCTCTTTATTCGGACTGGCGGCGTTAATACCCGCGGTTAATACCCCGACGAACGGCTTCGACGGTTTGCCGTGGAAGGTTGGCAGCAGCGTCACGCCGTAGTTGATTTTGCTTTTATCGATGTTTGACCATGCCCAAGGGCCATCAATGGTCATCGCGGTCTTGCCCTTGTTAAACGCGGCTTCGGCGATGGAGTAGTCAGTGTCGGCATTAATATTTTTGTTCTTCACCATGTCGATGATGAATTGCAGGCCAGCCTGCGAACCCGCGTTATTCACGCCGGTGTCTTTGATGTTGTATTTGCCGTTTTCGTATTTGTACGCGTAACCGCCGTCGGCGGCGATAATTGGCCATGTGAAGTAGGGTTCTTGCAGGTTCCACATGATGGCGCTTTTGCCTTTGGCGCGCAGCTCTTTGTCCAGCGCGGGGATCTCTTCCCAAGTCTTCGGCGCCTGCTTGATGATGTCTTTATTGTAAATAAGCGACAGCGCTTCCACTGAAACCGGGTAGCCGATCAGCTTGCCGTTGAAGGTCACCGCGTCCCAGGTAAACGGGAAGAGTTTATCTTTGAACGCCTGATCCGGGCTGATTTCCGCCAGCAAGCCGGACTGGGCGTAGCCGCCAAATCGGTCATGGGCCCAGAAGATAATGTCCGGGCCGTCGCCAGTGGCAGCCACCTGCGGATACTTCTCTTCCAGTTTGTCTGGGTGTTCAACCAGCACTTTGATGCCGGTGTCCTTCTCAAACTTCTTACCCACTTCGGCCAGGCCGTTGTAGCCCTTGTCTCCATTAATCCAGATGACCAACTTGCCTTCTTCGATTTTGGCAAACGCGGAGGACGACATGAAAAGCGTTGCCAGGGCAGATACTGCGAGAGTTCGTGTGACTGTCTTATTCATCATCTAATCCTTTAACGAGCGTAGAGAGGCGATTTTTATTCCGTCTGAAGGTGACGTTAATGTCGTAAAAGTCGGTTTGAGGTAGCCAGATAAGCTTGCCGGACCAGTGTCGGCGATAACTCAACATAGCTTCATCATCCCCCTCTCTACGCCCCCCTCTCTGGTTGTGTGATCCACTTAACACTGCCGCGCATTCTGTGGGGTATAACTCAAAATTATGGGTGGCAATTTGCCATCAAGATCACGAATTTGATCTTTAGTGTGAACTTTCAGCCGTTTGCGCAATAGCCTCATCCTCCTTCCTCCTCCCCCACTAAAATCTTTGTTACGGATGATTACGAAAAGGTATCGTTCCCGCACTCTGCCTGACATTCAGTTTCCTTGCTTACGCGGCAAATAAATGATTGACCGCGCGGTGAGCAGGAGACTCCAGCAAGTCTGTTCAGGAGTCGGCTATGGCGGGCGTATCACTTCGTAACCTCTACAAAGCCTTTGGCGACACGGTCATCTCAAAAGACGTGAATATTGAGATTGCCGAAGGTGAGTTCGTGGTTTTTGTCGGACCGTCTGGCTGTGGCAAATCCACGCTGTTACGCATGATTGCGGGCCTGGAAGACATTACCTCCGGCGACTTGCTGATTGGCGAGAAACGCATGAATGACGTGCCGCCCGCCGAGCGTGGCATCGGCATGGTGTTTCAGTCCTACGCGCTCTACCCGCACCTCTCCGTGGCCGAAAACATGTCCTTCGGCCTGAAGCTGGCGGGCACCAAAAAAGCCGAAATTACCCAGCGCGTGAATCAGGTTTCAGAAGTACTGCAACTGGCTCACCTGCTGGATCGCCGCCCGAAGGCGCTCTCCGGCGGCCAGCGTCAACGCGTCGCCATTGGCCGCACGCTGGTGGCGGAACCGACGGTTTTCCTGCTCGACGAGCCGCTGTCGAACCTCGATGCCGCGCTGCGCGTCCAGATGCGTATTGAGATCTCCCGTCTGCATAAGCGTTTGAAACGCACCATGATTTACGTCACCCACGATCAGGTCGAAGCCATGACATTGGCCGACAAAATCGTGGTGCTCGACGCCGGTCGCGTGGCGCAAATCGGCAAGCCTCTGGCCCTTTACCATTACCCGGCCAATCGCTTTGTGGCCGGGTTTATTGGCTCGCCAAAAATGAATTTTCTGCCGGTGAAAGTCACCGGTGTTGAAGCCGAACGTGTGCAGATTGAACTGCCAGACCGCCAGCGCGTATGGCTGCCGGTCGAGGGCAAAGAGGTCACGGTCGGTAGCAATCTGTCTCTGGGTATCCGTCCTGAACACCTCTTACCGAGCGATATTGCAGAAGTGACGCTGTCCGGCGTGGTGCAGGTGGTCGAGCAGCTCGGCAACGAAACCCAGATTCACATCCAGATCCCGGCTATCCGTCAAAACCTGGTGTACCGCCAGAACGACGTGGTGTTGGTAGAAGAAGGTGCAACATTCGCAATAGGCTTGCCGCCTCATCGCTGTCACTTGTTCCGCGAGGACGGGACTGCGTGCCGACGGCTACACCCAGAGCCCGGCGTTTAAAGCACGCGATCCCCCTACAGGAGAACAATGATGATGACTTTGCGTAAATACTCTCTGCCGCTGGCAGTCGCGGCGGGTATTTTTTCTACACAAGCGATGGCAGTTGACTTCACTGGTTATGCGCGTTCGGGCATTGGCTGGACTGGCAGCGGCGGCGAGCAGCAATGTTTTAAAGCGACCGGTGCTGACAGCAAATATCGTCTGGGTAACGAATGTGAAACCTATGCCGAGTTACGTCTTGGACAGGAAGTGTGGAAGGAAGGGGATAAGAGCTTCTACTTCAACAGCAACATCGGTTACGCCGTAGACCAGAGAAATGACTCCGAATCGACCAGCCCTGCCGTGCGTGAAGCTAACGTGCTGGGTAAAAATCTGATTGACTGGCTGCCGGGTTCAACTATCTGGGCCGGTAAGCGTTTCTACCAACGTCATGACGTGCACATGATTGACTTCTACTACTGGGATATCTCTGGTCCTGGTGCAGGTATCGAAGACATCGACTTGGGCTTTGGTAAGTTGTCTCTGGCAGCCACCCGTAACACCGAAAGCGGCGGTTCTTACGGCTACATCGCTGACCAGCGCAACGAAGTTCCAACCTCTAACGACGTGTTCGACGTGCGCGTAGCGGGCCTGAACACTAACCCAGGCGGCGTGTTAGAGCTGGGTGTTGACTACGGCCGTGCTAACCCGCGTGACGGTTTCTCTCTGGCTGACGACGCCACGAAAGACGGCGTAATGCTGACTGCTGAACACACGCAGAGCATCTACAACGGCTACAACAAATTCGTCCTGCAATACGCCACCGACTCCATGACCGATCCGGGCACTAACGGGGCAAGCGGCCACTCCAGCGGCGGCAGCGTAAACAACAACGGCAACATGTGGCGCGTGCTCGACCACGGTGCCATCGACTTCAACGATACTTGGGGTCTGATGTATGTCGCGATGTACCAAGATGTTGATCGCGATAACAATAACGGTACAACCTGGTACACCGTGGGTGTGCGCCCGATGTATAAATGGACGCCAATCATGAGTACCTTGCTGGAAGTGGGCTACGACAACGTCAAATCCCAACGCACCAGCCAGAACAACGGCCAATACAAAGTCACCCTGGCGCAACAATGGCAGGCTGGCGACAGTATCTGGTCACGTCCGGCAATTCGTCTCTTCGCCACCTACGCCGACTGGAACGAAAAATGGGGCTACGACACCGACCGCGGTCTGAACAACGGTCTGGCCATGAGCGACACCAGCACCAATACTTTCAGTCGTGGTAAGGACAGTGAGGTTACCTTCGGGGCTCAAATGGAAATCTGGTGGTAAAACCTTCGTCATCCTTCGCGCTGTGGCCGCGTTGGCTTCCGGCGCTCACCCCAGTCACGTAGTTGTCTACGCTCCTGGGGATGAGCTTGGTTGCCGCCTTGCCACAACACGAATGATTTAGAAGGTTGTGTGCCTACATTGGCTCAAAAAGATAAAAGACCAAGATGTGCTGGCTGGCGATCCTTTCGCCAGCCTTCATGGTGATTCAAAAGGAAATAACGATGAAAAAGAATCTGCTGTCACTGTGTCTGTCATTGAGCCTGTTGGCGATGACCCCCGCAGGTGTTTATGCTGCGCAAACTGACACAGCGGTTGCGCCGGTGATCTCCGCTCAGACCTTACAGAAATTGTCGTGGACGCCACTGGTTCCTCCGGTGACGCAGGATGTGACGCTGTCGGCCTCTGGCGCACAAATCAATCAGGGTAATATTCAGGGCGCGGTAGGGGCATTTGCTGTTCCAGCTGACCGTGGATCTCTGGAAATTACCGTCACCAGCATCGCGACCGGTAAAACGGTATATGTGCCGAACGTCTTAGTGCTGGACGAACAAATGCGCCCGGCGGCCTATTATCCGTCGAGCTACTTCCCGTATGAAAAACCGGGCATTGTCTCTAGCGATCGTCTGGAAGGCACTTTGAAACTGACGCCAGCGCTGGGTCAGAAACAGATTTACCTGTTGGTTTACACCACCAAGCAGGACCTGGCGACCACTACCCAGATGACCAACCCGGCCAAGGCCTATGCCGCTGGCGTGGGTAACGCCATCCCGGATATTCCAGACCCGATTGCTCGCCACACGCCAACCGGCACGCTGAGTATTAAAGTTCGCGCCGAGCAGAAGTCGGGCAACATCATGATTGGTCAGATTCTCGATAACGTGAATACCAGCACCAGCTCTGCGGCTCCGGCTCCAACGCCGATTATCGTTGGTCAGCAAGCTGCGCCAGCACCGGTTCGCACCGAACCTGCTGCACCAGCCAAACCGGCCGAGCCAATGCTGTCTGATTCAGAAGCCTACTTTAACAATGCGATTAAGAAAGCGGTGAAAGCCGGTGATGTCGATAAAGCACTGAAACTGCTGGACGAAGCCGAGCGTTTGGGTTCGAAAACCGCCCGTAAAACCTTTATCGACAGCGTTAAGCATTAATCCCCGCTGGCGCTTCAGCTCCTCCGTTTTGGGGGAGCTGAACATCCTTTCTCTTCCTCCTGCCCTTTTGTTACTCTGTTGTTAATTTAGACAGCGGAGCAGGGCCATGGCGCCAAAAAACTGGGTCGATTTATCGAAAGATAGAGAGAGGCATCGAAACCATTCAGGCGCATTTTGAAGGCCACGCCTATGATCCCCACTGGCACGACAGCTATTTAATTGGCGTAACCCGGCAGGGCGTGCAGCAGTTCAGCTGCCGTCGGCAAAAACACCAAAGCCTGCCCGGCAAAGTCTTTATGCTTGAACCCGGCGAGATCCACGACGGTGACGCCGTGGCACCCGACGGTTTCACCTATCACATGCTCTATCTCGACCCGCAGTGGCTCAGCCGCGAACTGGCCTCGCGTCGGGAGGATTTCATCCCCGGCGGCGACCCCAGTTTTGAGCGCACTCTGGCGCAGGATGTGCAACTGGCTCAGGCGGTTTCCAGTGCCTTCGACGCTTTGCACGGCAATGACCTGCGCATTGTCCGCGAGTCCGCGTTAGACGGCATGCTCAATGCGCTGGGTGGCCACCTGACGTGGCGACTGAAGGCCGACGGCGAGGGAACAGATGCCTCACTGGCCTATCGCGCGCGGGACTATCTTCACGCCCATATGCAGGAAGATATTGGGTTGGATCAATTGGCCGCCGCCCTTGGGGAAAGCCGTTTCATCGTCACTCGCGCCTTCAAGGCCGCTTTCGGCTTGCCGCCTCACGCCTACCTGATTCAGCTAAAACTGACCCGCGCCCGCCACTGGCTCGCCGCCGGGCACTCGCCGGTAAGAGTCGCCACCGACCTCGGTTTCGCCGACCAAAGCCACCTCGGCCGCTGGTTCCGCCGCGCATATCAGCTGACGCCAGCGCGTTATAGGCGGCTGTGTGGCAAAGAGGGCAATATTTAACGAGGGAAATCTAAATGAGGGGAGGTTTGCTTGCAGAGGGTGTCAAATAGCCGCTATAAAAAAGACTCCCGAAGGAGCCTTTTCTACGTGGTATTAACCTAAGTTCGCCATCTTTTGGCTTTTAGGCTGACCGACTAAATCCATATCTTTTTCTTTCAGACCGACTTTAGCGAGTTTGCTGCCATCAATTTTCGCCCAAAAATCCACTGAACGTTGCGCGGCGGCATTGGCTTTCTCGGCGCTGATTTTTGTCGCTTGCTGAGTCATAACGCCTCCTAATCATATTGTGGCTGATGCTGCTGATTCTAACGCAGCCCTGCTCATTTAACAATCAACTATGGATCGCACTAAGACGGCCTTTTATTGCTCAAAACGACTTATCTTTTCGATGAGGCGTTGCTTAATGTCGTCTAAACCTGCCGAAATTTTATTAAGGTCGTTCCAAACGGCGGCAAAGCCATAAGACCTATAACGCGGTCTTGCTTCATCGGTCGGATCTTGAATAATAATGTCCTCGATGCCAGTCATATCACAAAAGGTTGTCGAGTAAATCAGCGCAATAATGAACACGTTGCCTGTTAACGGAGTCCGCTGCTTGGCTAAGAAATTTTCTAGCATGCAAATAGCAAATTCACCTCTTAGCGGATCATATTTGCAAAGTATTACGGCATGAAGAGAGTCTGGATCATTATGGTCGATAACCTTAAGTGAGATATCCAGAATGCCGTCCTCTACGCTGCCTTGGTATCGCTCCATTGCCCACTGCCAATCTAAAGTGCCGCTGTATTCATCACTTTTAAGCCGTTGTTTATCTGTACCACTCAATGTACCTACAGAAATATTATTCCACCCGAAACCTGAAATGACCTCTGAGGTGGCACCCAAACATTTATCGTGAATATCCTTATTTGATAACTCGTTCACTAGGCATCCTTCCTTAGCTTGTTTTTTGTGCGACAGATAATACCCCCGTTACCGCCGGCTGTGCACAAATCTTCCAGATTGAGTTTTTCTGGCGGGCTATGCTCCGGTTTTCACTGTGCAAAATCGGAGTTTGTTTCTATGAATGCCCCTGTATCTCCTTCATCCTCATCCTCTTCACTACCGGAACGCTGCGTGGTGGTAATCAATAGTGAACTGAGTGCCGGACATGCCGCCAATGCCGCGGCGGTGCTGGCGTTGACTCTCGGCCAGCGCCATCCGGGGCTGGTGGGGGAGCCGTTGATTGATGCCGATGCGCGAGTGCATCCGGGGTTAATTCCTATCGGGATTAGCGTGCTGGTGGCGGACAGCCAAACCCTGTCGCAGCTGCACCAAACGCTGCTAAACGATGATGAGATGGACGGAGTGATTTTCCCGGTCGAAGGCCAGCAAACCACCGACTACGCGGCATTTCGTCAGGCGGTCACTCAGGTGCCGACGGATTCGCTGAAACTGCTGGGCATCGCGCTGGCAGGTAACAAGAAAGTGGTAAGAAAACTTACCGGCAAGCTCGGCTTATTGGGCTGATTCTGTGAATTCAGTCACGCCAGTGGTCATTCTTTCAAGCATAAAACTATTTTTTCATTAAAATGAAATGACGGTTCAATAATTGAAAGGGATGAAGAAATGAAAATTGCACTGATGATGGAAAACAGTCAGGCCGCGAAAAATGCGTCGGTCCTGAAAGAGCTGAAAACCGTGGCGGACGAGAAGTCTTACTCGGTTTACAACGTCGGCATGAGCGACGAGCAGGATCATCACCTGACCTATATTCATCTCGGTATCATGGCCAGCATCTTGCTGAATGCCAAAGCGGTGGATTTTGTGGTCACCGGCTGCGGCACCGGGCAGGGCGCACTGATGTCACTGAATATCCACCCTGGCGTGGCCTGCGGTTACTGTATCGACCCAGCGGATGCCTACCTGTTTGCCCAAATCAATAACGGTAACGCGCTGTCTCTGCCGTTCGCCAAAGGCTATGGCTGGGGCGCCGAGCTGAACGTGCGCTTTATTTTCGAGAAAGCCTTCTCGGGTGAAAGAGGTCAGGGCTACCCGGCTGATCGCAAAGAGCCTCAGGTGCGTAACGCCGGGATTCTCAATCAGGTCAAAGCCGCCGTGGTGAAAGAGAACTATCTCGACACCCTGCGCGCCATTGATAAAGATCTGGTGAAAACGGCGGTAAGCGGCCCGCGCTTCCAGAAATGCCTGTTTGAAAATGGGCAGAATAAAGAGATCGAAGATTTCGTCAGAACCCTGCTGGCGTAATTCCCCAGCCATGCCTCGCAACGCGCGCGGGCATGGCTGTCATATTGCTGTCATATCCGCTCTTTACTCTCCTGCTATTCGAAAAAAAACTCAGGAGCTCTCCCTTGCGTAAGTCCCTCGTCGCATTACTGTTTTTAACCCTTTCCGGCGCTGCATTTACTTCTCAGGCCGCTGAAGAAGCTAAGCCGTTTGTCACCAGCAAAGAGGTTGATCTGAGTAAATATCTGCCAGCTCCTCCGGCGGATGACTCGGCGCAAACCAAGGCTGAAATCAAAGAGCTGTTGGCGATTCAGGCCAGCCGTACCCCGGAGCAGGAAAAGGCGGCGATTGCCGACGCGCAGGAAAACGTCTGGCGCTTTGCCGATGTGATGGGCCCTGAATTCACCGCTGAAAAATTGCCAAAAGTGGCCGCGCTGTTTGACCGTGTCGTCGCGACGGAAGACGTGGTGGATGACTCCGCCAAGAAGTTCTTCAACCGTTCGCGCCCGTACATGGTGGATGAGCAGATCCACCCGCTGCTGAAAAAATCTAAGTCTGGATCATGGCCGTCTGGTCACTCCACCGTCGGCTATCTGATGGCGACCGTGCTGGCCGATATGGTGCCGGAAAAACGCAACGAGCTGTTCACCCGCGCCGCAGGCTATGCCGAGAACCGTCTGGTGGCAGGTTTCCACTACCGTTCTGACACCGTAATGAGCCGCACCGGTGCTGCGCTGATCGCCCAGAAAATGGCCGAGCAGCCAGAGTTCCAGACTGAATTCGACGCCGCCAAAACCGAACTTCGCGCGAGCATGGGGTTGAAGTAATTTCCCCGTGTCCACTCGCTCACAGGGATGTGGCGCGATCTAAACCAGTAAGTCCTCAAAGGCACTTACTGGTTTGGCCTTTCAGGTATTATTTTGGCAATCAGATAGACGACTAATATAGACAGGCCAATTGCTATAAAACGCTCATGCCAAGTTTCATAGTGAAAGAACCAATAACAGCATACAAAGAAGAGTAAGCCGCCGACGATAGCGCCAATAGACTCTATTAAGCTATACATGAGGCGTTTGCCCATACTTAGCTTAGGTTGCTGATCTTTTCTTCGCATTTATCTCACTCTCAACTAAATCAATGATGCTCTCAAAAGCTGGTTGGCCTTGAGTTCGCCTTACGTTTAGGGCTTCCACGAAGGGATTAAGAGCCGGCTCGACTAGAAAATAGAGCAGATCATAATTTCTATGCCGTAGTGCATTATAAACTTCAGGATTGTTCTTCAGAAGCCTGTCGGATGTATAGAGACACCTTTCGATCATACCTCCAACGAGCAACGTATTGCCGATCAATCCACCACGAATTGTAATTAAGACTGAGCTACGTTGGGCAATCGTTGTTGCAATCTTACCTGCTATAAGTGAGTTCGTAAGTGTACGCCCAGCCACTGAGGCCATTGTTTTGCTATAGATAGTGTTTTGCTTAGACTCAGGCACACTCTTGTTGAAGATGTTGAGAACAGTCTCGATAGTTCTCATAAAGTTATGATTTTCAAGAATGCCATGTCTAATTGCTCCTACCATTCTGATCCTTTCTGTCTCCCGTTGATAGCGGCTATTAGTGTTAATGAAGCCGTAAGCAAGGTATCCGATATCAGTTGGCACAGACATAATTCCGTGCACAAAACCAATGGCAGTTTCAGGTGAAATAATGATTTTGGCTATACGTTTAGCAATTTCTGCATAGCTACGCATGATTGATTCCTTTCATTTTTTCTTTGATTATAGAATCGATATTTAAAATTGGCAAAATATCTCTTCAATTCAATATAATAACAAAAGATTGAATGTTGGGGTTTTATAAACCTAATGGCTTTGCTTTATTGTTGGAGATTTTTTTGATTTTATAAAGTAATTATATTTATGTTTTTAATATGATGCATTAACTACTGATTTATTCATTTTATAAATGAAATCTTTATTAGCTGTGGCAATATATTTTAGGAAGACTTTTAAATCTGATTTCTTGCTTGGTGTTAAGCCGAGATGCATCGAGTAACATCAATTGCACTTAATTAGTTTTCTGTATTAAATTCGGTACAGTTCGCTGTAAGCTCACTGTGTTATACAGTTTTAAACGGGGTTTGTGATTGCTGATGGCTCTACTTTCACCTCTCGCCATGTATCCCCAGCCCGTCCAGATACACTGTGGTACAAAGCCGACTTTTTAGGCCGAAATAATAGGATACACTCTGTTCATCCCTCCTGATGCTAATGGACGTTTCCGTGGATCATATTGACCATATTCTGATCGTGGATGATGACCGCGATATTCGTGACCTTATCGCCGATTACCTGCAAAAGGCCGGGCTGCGCACCAGCGTGGCGGCTAATGGCAAGCAGATGCGCGCCTTGCTGGAAACTCAGCCAGTGGACCTGATTGTGCTGGATATCATGATGCCCGGTGACGACGGTTTGGTGCTGTGCCGCGAGCTGAGCAGCGGCAAGCATCGCACCATTCCGGTCCTGATGCTGACGGCCCGCCATGAAGAAACCGATCGGATTTTGGGATTGGAAATGGGCGCGGACGACTATTTGGTGAAGCCTTTTGTCGCCCGCGAGTTGCTGGCGCGCATTAAGGCAATTTTGCGCCGGGCGCGCATGTTGCCGCCGAATCTGCAAGTGACCGAAGCAGGGCGGTTGCTCTCCTTTGGCGTGTGGGATTTAGACACGTCGGCGCGCCATTTGGTGGATGCCGACGGCACTATTGTGGCGCTCAGCGGCGCGGAATATCGGCTGCTGCGGGTGTTTCTCGACCATCCCCAGCGCGTGCTAAACCGCGACCAACTGTTGAATCTGACTCAAGGCCGCGACGCCGAACTGTTCGAGCGTTCGATAGATTTGCTGGTCAGCCGCCTGCGTCTACGGCTCAACGATGACGCCCGCGAGCCGGCCTACATCAAAACCATGCGCAGCGAAGGCTACGTTTTCTCCATGCCGGTGGTGATCAAAGAGGCACGCGAATGACGTGGTGGCCGCGCTCTCTGCTTTCTCGCCTGCTGATTATCGTGCTGCTCGGCCTGCTGCTGGCTAACGCCCTGACGCTGAGCTTATTAATGTATGAGCGTATTAGCAGCGCGCGCTCGGTGATGCTGGGCAACCTCGAATATGACGTGGCGACCAGCGTGGCGATCCTCGACCGGCTGCCCGCCGCCGAGCGCCCGGCCTGGCTGAGCATGCTCGGGCGCGGAAACTACCACTATTTGCTCAGCGCCGGTCAGTCCGGTAAGTACCCGACGACGTGGCGTTCACAGGATACTGCCAAGTCGCTGGAGCAGGCGCTGGGGGCCAATTATCACCTGTCGATCAATGCTATTCCGGGCAAGCATGAGCAGTTACAGGCGCACCTCACCCTGAAAGACGGCCAGCCGCTGACCATCGACATCACGCCGCGCCCGACGCCCATCGCCAACTGGCTGCCCTTTGTACTCTGCGTGCAGCTGGCCTTGTTGCTGATTTGTTCGTGGTTCGCCGTGCGTCAGGCGGTGCGGCCACTGACCGTGTTCACCAAGGCGATAGAGTCCCTCGACCCAACTTCGCTGTCAGCCAGCACCATGGCGGAGAGCGGGCCTGCCGAAGTGCGCTACGCCGCGCGGGCTTTTAACGCCATGCAGGCCAGAATCAAAGGCTATCTGAAGGAGCGGGCGCAAATTCTGGCGGCCATTTCTCACGATTTGCAGACGCCGATAACCCGCATGAAATTGCGTGCCGAAATGGCCGACCAGCCCGAGCTGCGCGACAAGCTTCTGTTAGATCTCGAGGAGATGACCCATCTGGTGCGCGAAGGGATTGCCTATGCCCGTGCGTCAGAAAATCTTGAAGAGAAGTTCAGCCGAATCGACCTCAACGCCTTTATCGACAGTCTGGTGTGCGACTATCTCGACGTGGGGAAAAACGTCGCTTTCATCCCCGCCGGGCAGCCCGTGGCGCTGGTGACTCACCCGCAGGCGCTGCGGCGTATTCTGACCAATCTAATTGATAACGCGCTGAAGTTTGCCGGCAGCGCCGAGCTGCGTCTCAGCCTGAGTGAGAGTGGGGCGGCGGAGATCGTCATCGCCGACAATGGGCCGGGGATCCCGCCGGAGGAGCTGGAGTCCGTGTTGCAACCTTTCTATCGGGTCGAAAGCTCGCGCAATCGCGATACCGGCGGCACCGGGTTGGGTTTGGCTATCGCCCAGCAGTTGGTCAATCAGTTGAAGGGCAAGCTACAATTGGCCAATCGCCAGCCACAGGGTTTGCAGATCACAATTCATCTCCCACTGACTGAATAATTGTTTTCTTATGTATCAGCGCCGCCCGGCGCTATACAGAAAAACAAATCTCGCGTTAACTGAAACAGCCCACATACATTTATCCGTTTAAATAAGTCATCCGCCGAGACAAGGTTCGGCGGAAATAAACTTAACTTAATCGATATATTATGAGGCTTATTATGAAACTCTTCCGCACCGTTATTCTGCCACTCTCTTTGCTTATTGCCGCCGCTGCCGCCACGCCTGTCTTTGCCGCAAAAGAAGTCAATAATACACAGGGCTTGGTGAAAATTGGCACCGTTTCTGACAGCAGCAGTAATGCTCTGTCGTTATCGGAGTTAAATGACAACCTCTCCATGAAAGCCGATAAAGCCGGAGCCAGCGCGTATCGCATTATCGCCGCCGGGGGGAATAACAGTTATTACGGCGTGGCCGAAATATACCGTTAATTGTGTATCTCATTATTTATTACGTCATCCAGATACATAGACATAAGAATCCGCTACCAGACCGAAACATGCCAGATACATAACCACTTTAGTCTGGTTATGTCGGGAAGCTCATCCCGCCCATGTCCCTTGGTCTGGTATTTCAGGAGAAAAATGATGAAGCCGCTACACAAAACGTTTTTGGCAATGACCGTCGCCGGTCTAATGACCGGCTTTTCCGCCCACGCGGAGCAGGTTCACACCATTGTTCTGGTGCACGGCGCTTTCGCCGACGGCACCGCCAGCTGGGAACAGGTGATCCCCGCGCTACAGTCGCGCCATTACGAAATTATCACCGCGCAAATCCCGCTGACCTCGCTGAAAGATGACGTCGAAGTGACCGAACGCGCTATTGCCCGCGCCAAGGGCGACGTGATTCTGGTCGGCCACTCGTGGGGCGGCACGGTCATCACTCAGGCTGGCAACAACCCGCGCGTCAAAGCCTTAGTGTACATCAACGCCTTCGCGCCGTCCGCCGGGCAGTCCACCGCCGATCTGGTGAAAAGCTTCCCGGCACCTCCGGGCAGCGCAAAAATTGTGAAAGGGGTCGACGGCTTCCTCAGCCTGCCAGCCAGCGCTATTGCCAGCGACTTTGCGCAGGACGCCACGCCCGAGGCGCAGAACATCGTGGGCATAACTCAGGTGCCAATCCGCGCCTCAAGCTTTGATGAAAAAGTCACTAAAGCCGCGTGGGAAACCAAGCCCAGCTGGTTCTTGGTCGGCAGCAAAGATCGGATGATCAACCCCGACTTGGAGCGCGCGATGGCGAAGAAAATCCACGCCCGCGTGACCGAGCTGCCGGTAAGCCACGTCCCGATGCTGTATGACCCAAAAAACGTCGCCCGCACCATTTTCAAAGCGGTGAATATCACTTCGGGTAACTAGCCCGTCGTCAGGGAGTTCTCATGTCAATTCTGATTGCTTATCTGGGCGGAATGCTCACTTTATTAAGCCCGTGCACGCTGCCGGTGATCCCGCTGGTATTTGCCGGAGCGGGCAGCAATAAACGCCATTTCGCGGCTCTGCTCGTCGGCATGGTGCTGACTTTCACGCTGGTGGCTTTGCTGGCAACGGCAAGCAGCGAGTGGGTAGTGCATGCCAGTAAATATGGCCGCTGGCTGGCGCTGGGCTTACTGGCTATCACAGCACTTTCGCTTATCTCTGAGCATTTTGCCCAGAAGATTGCGCAGCCCGCGGTGCGCCTTGGCTCCCTGCTTGATAGCCGCAGCCGCCAGCAGCGGGGGGTGACCAGCGCTCTGCTGGCCGGTGGGGCAGTCGGGTTGTTGTGGGCACCCTGCGCGGGGCCGATTCTGGGGGCCATTCTCAGTACCACCATGCTCAACGGAGCCTCCGGGCAGAGTGGATTACTGCTGCTGGCCTACGGCAGCGGCTGCGCGACGATGCTGGCAGTGCTGTGGTTTTGCGGCGACAAACTCTTGGCCAAGCTGCGAGCTAAAATGGCGATCACCGTACGTTTTCGCCAGATGGCCGGGGTGATGATGTTGGCGTCGGTAGTGTTTATCGCCTCGGGGGCTACCAGCTTGCTGGATACCAATAGCGCCGTCGGCCAGCAGTTAGAGCAGCATCTGCTGACACTTAAGCCTTCGCCGGCCAAGAGAGTCGTTCTGCAACCCGTTGATATTCAGGCGCCGTCCAGCCAGATGCCGTCTCTCAATGGCGCTATAATCTGGCTGAACTCCCCGGCACTCACGCCAGAGCAGTTAAAAGGCAAAGTGGTGCTGATCGACTTCTGGACCTTCGACTGTATTAACTGCCAGCACAGTATTCCCCACGTTCGCGAGTGGGCGGAGAAATATCAATCTCAAGGTCTGGTGGTTATTGGTATTCACACCCCGGAGTATCCGTGGGAAAAGAATATCGATGCTGTGAAACAGGCGCTGAATAAATGGAGTATTAAGTATCCTGTCGCCATTGATAATAATTACGCCATCTGGAATGCCTTCGGTAACCAATATTGGCCTGCGCATTATTATTTCGATGCTAAAGGACAATTGCGTTATCAGAACTTCGGGGAGGGTAATTATCAACAGCAAGAAAAAGTCATTAATGCGTTATTGGCCGAAGCTAAGGCTTAATTTAATAAGGAGGTAATTTCACATTAGATAATCTCGCTGTGTTAATGCTGTGTCTGTAATCATTTATTTAATTTAACTCTCAACTTTCTGGAGCTTTATATGAAACGTATTGCTATGTCCGCTATTGCCTTATCTCTGATCTCTTTTAGCGCTGCCTCTTTAGCTGCTGAAGCCACGGGCCCCAATTTAGAGCGTTGCTTTGGCGTGGCGAAAGCGGCAGATAACGACTGTAAGGCCGGGGCGGGCACCACCTGCGCCGGGACTTCCAAAATCGATTATCAGAAAGACGCCTACAAGATGGTTCCGCAAGGCACCTGCACCTCAATCCAGACGCCAAAAGGCCACGGTTCACTGACCGAAGGCTAAGCCAAAAGGGCCACCACCATGACGACAATAACTCAACTGGGTGCCGGGCTTGGGCTGAAGCCGGAGCATTACCAGCAGGCGCTTAACAGTCCGGCGGACGTTTGGTTTGAAGTCCACAGTGAAAATTATCTCATGGCCGGTGGCCCGCGCAGGGAGTGGCTGGAGGCGATTCGCCAGCAGCACGCGATTTCCCTGCATGGCGTTTCGCTCTCTCTGGCCGCCGACGCCCCGCCGGACGCCGCGCTGCTCTCTCGCCTAAAAGTGCTGGTGGACGAGGTTAAACCGGCCTTGGTTTCCGAGCATTTGGCCTGGTCACAGTGGGACGGCGCTTACTACCCGGACCTGCTGCCGGTGCCGCGCACCACGCAGGTGATGCGCCGGTTAATCGACAATATCGACCGGGTGCAGGACGTGCTGGGCAGGCAGATTTCGCTAGAGAACCCAACGCACTACCTGCATATGCCGGAGCACGAGTGGGATGACATCGCGTTTCTGCATGAAGTGAGCTGTACCACGGGGTGCGGGCTGCTGCTGGACATCAACAATGTGTGGCTCAGCGCCCACAACCTGGGGTTTGACGCCGGCGCGTGGCTTGACGGTTTTCCGGCAGACAGTGTTACCGAGATTCATCTGGCCGGATTCAGCAGCGACGAAGGCGGCAGCAGCTTGCTGATCGACAGCCACGACAGCCCGGTGTCCGACGACGTTTGGGCGCTTTATCAACGACTTATTCAGCGCATCGGCGCGCGCCCCACGCTGATTGAACGTGACGACAAACTGCCCGAGTTCGCCGTGTTATTGCAGGAGCAGCAGCGAGCACGAGGCATTCTTCACACCTACGGAGGCTGGCGATGAACGACGAACTGGCCCGATACCATCAGGCTTTTATCCGCGCCCTGTATGACGAGAACAGCGCCGAGCTGGCGCATTTACAGCAGCAGCCGGGCTTCTCGGTCTATCGCAACAGCGTGCTGAAAGGCTGCATCGACGCGCTTCAGGCCAATTTCCCCAGCGTCGCCAGCCTGACCGGTGAGCATTTCTTCCGCGAGATGGCGCGGCAGTACGCGCTGGTGGAGCCGCCACGGGAAGGGATGCTGATTCGCTACGGCGAGTTTTTCCCGGCATTTATTGCCACTTACCGGCCCGCTGCCGAACTGGGCTATCTGGCTGACGTGGCGCGGCTCGACTGGCTGTGGCTGGAGGTGTTTTGCGCCAAAAAGACAGCGGCCTTGGAGGTGCAGGCATTGACCGGGTTGTCGCCAGAGTGGGTTGGCGAAAGGGTTTTAACTCTTCGCAGCGCGGTGCGCTGGCATTGGCACCCGAGCCTGCCGGTCTTCACCCTGTGGCATTTCAACCGTTACCAAACTGCGCCGCCGGAGAACATCCAGTGGCGCGGCGAGGGCGCGCTCTTGGTGATGCGCCAACAGAGCATCGAGGCCGAGCCGATAAGCCGTGGCGGCGCGGCATTCCTCACCGCCTGCCGCGATGGCGCGAGCCTGAACGCGGCGAGCGAACGGGCATTACTTACAGAGCCGGCATTAGACATTGGCCCTTTTTTCACGCGCTTACTGCATCTCGGCGTTTTTGCCGCGATGGCGCATTAATTCGTAGAGGTAATAATGAAAACGACAGACATATCTTTGAATACTCAGGCTTCTGCTGAGCAGGGCTTGCGCGGATTGTGGAATGCCACGTGGCGCGGCGTGCAGCGTCTGGTTAGCGACAACCTGCTGCTGCTGGTCGCCCGAGTGGGTATCGCAGCGGTGTTCTTCCTTTCTGGGCGCACCAAAGTGACGGGTTTTATGACCCTTAAGCCTTCGACCTATGAGCTGTTTAAAACCGAATACGCCTTGCCGCTGATCCCCTATGACATTGCCGCGCATCTGGCGACCTTCGCCGAGCACACCTTCCCGGTGCTGCTGGTCCTCGGCCTACTCTCCCGCTTCGCCGCCAGCGGCCTGCTGTTTATGACGCTGATTATTGAGATCTTTGTCTATCCCGACGCATGGCCAACCCACTTGATTTGGGGAGGATTGCTGCTGATGGTCATCTCACGCGGAGCCGGGAAGTGGTCGCTGGATCGGGTGTTGGGGTTGGTTTGAGGTAGGAGTCAAAGCCAGTTTTGGGGCTGGCTTTGACTTAAACAATGACCAAGCTTACCAGGCTAGCTTCTCTTTGCTGGCTTTCTCGTTTTGGTCATACATCATTTTGATGGTGGTGTAGTTACACATATCCACAGGACCTTTGCAGTAATCTTTGATCACTTTATCCATGATCTTTTTGTCTTTCGCTTCAGTCAGCGCTTTGAAATCAGACAGGTTTTTCTTCTCCATCATGCGCAGCATAGAGTCCTGACACATATCCAACTGCCCGTCGCAATATTCCTTCTTCACTCTCGCCTGAATGTACTCAATGACCTCTTTCTTCTGCGCTTCTGAACCATCGAATTTCATCGGGTTCACGAAAGCGGCGCTAGCCATGAATGTGCATGTCATCAGAGCAAAGCCCAGAATTTTTTTCATCAGAATGTCCCTTTACGTTATACGAATCATTTAGCGCGCGAATGGTAACATTTTCTAATGGGTGGATCATTTATGTTACGGATGATCTAAAGAGGGCTTATGGAAGATGTAAAAAAGCCACCCGACAAGGTGGCTTAAATATCTGAATCTAAATCGAATTTGGTGGCCCCTACTGGACTTGAACCAGTGACCAAGCGATTATGAGTCGCGTGCTCTAACCAACTGAGCTAAGGGGCCGTGGGGCGGGATTATACGGTAAGTTGCTGTTACAGGTCTACTGGTGTTCTGTTTGTATGCGCGTTTTATGTGCAATTGTAGACTGTTGTCATTCAAGCGTTTTTTTGCGATAACTCAGGTAAATACGTCTTAGGGATGCATTATGATTACCGATATTATTGCCGAGGATTTGTGCGTGGTTTTCTGTGGGATCAACCCCGGCCTTTCGACTGCGCATCACGGTTTCCATTTCGCTAACTCTAATAATCGCTTTTGGAAAGTTATCCATCAGGCGGGGTTCACCGAGCGTTTGCTGAAGCCGGAAGAGGAGCAGCACCTGCTGGACACGCGGTGTGGCATCACCATGCTGGTTGAGCGCCCGACGGTAGAGGCCACTGAGCTGGTGCGCGATGAACTGCGCGAGGGCGGGGCGGCGCTGACGGCTAAGATTGAGCGCTATCAGCCACGTGCTCTGGCCGTGCTGGGTAAGCAGGCGTTCAGTAAGGCGTTTGGTATCAGCAAAGTGAGCTGGGGGCGTCAGACGTTAAAAATCGGTAAGACGGAAGTCTGGGTGTTACCGAACCCAAGCGGGTTGAATCGCGCGACGCTGGACGAGCTGACGGCGTCTTACCGCGAGCTGTATGACGCGCTGAACGCGCAATAATTTGCGGCTGGCTGAAAAGCAAAAGCCCCGCGGCGGCATCACCATCGCGGGGCTTTTTAATGACGTTTAATCTAAAGATTAGTCGTCGAGGAAGCTGCGCAGCACTTCAGAACGGCTTGGGTGACGCAGTTTGCGCAGAGCCTTAGCTTCGATCTGACGGATACGTTCGCGGGTAACGTCGAACTGTTTACCCACTTCTTCCAGCGTGTGGTCGGTGTTCATATCGATACCGAAACGCATGCGCAGGACTTTAGCTTCACGCGCGGTCAGACCGGCAAGAACGTCGTGTGTTGCAGAACGCAGGCTTTCTGAGGTTGCCGAGTCCAGCGGCAGCTCGAGGGTGGTATCCTCGATGAAATCACCCAGATGCGAATCTTCATCGTCGCCGATTGGCGTTTCCATGGAGATAGGCTCTTTAGCGATTTTCAGCACTTTACGGATTTTGTCTTCCGGCATCAGCATACGTTCAGCCAACTCTTCCGGCGTCGGCTCGCGGCCCATCTCTTGCAGCATCTGGCGTGAAATACGGTTGAGTTTGTTGATAGTCTCAATCATATGCACCGGAATACGGATGGTACGCGCCTGGTCGGCGATGGAGCGGGTGATAGCCTGACGGATCCACCAGGTCGCATAAGTTGAGAACTTATAACCACGGCGATATTCAAACTTATCAACGGCTTTCATCAGGCCGATGTTACCTTCCTGAATCAGATCAAGGAACTGCAGACCACGGTTGGTGTATTTCTTGGCGATAGAAATAACCAGACGTAAGTTTGCTTCAACCATCTCTTTCTTCGCACGACGCGCTTTCGCTTCGCCGATGGACATACGACGGTTGATATCTTTAACCTGCTCGATGGTCAGGCCGGTTTCTTCTTCGATTTGACGCAGTTTCATCAGGCCGCGTTGCACTTCTTCGGTCACTTCTTTCAGCTTCTCAGACCATGGTTTGCCCATAGCCAGAGCGGCATCAAACCAGGTTTGGCTGGTTTCGTTGCCGGCGAACAGGTTGACGAAGTTTTTCTTCGGCATTTTGCACTGTTCAACACAGACTTTCATGATGAAACGTTCCTGAGCACGGACGCGATCCATCATGGAACGCATGCTGTTAACCAGGAAGTCGAACTGTTTTGGTACTAAACGGAACTGTTTGAAGACGTCGGACAGTTTCAGAATTTCTTCTGCGGCGCTTTTGTGATTACGGCCGTTTTTCTTGATGACAGCGCGTGTGGCTTCGTGCTGCTCACGCAGTTCGGTGAACTTCTGGCGCGCCAGCTCTGGGTCGATGCTGTTGTCGTCTTCAGCGTCGTCATCTTCATCTTCGTCTTCGTCGTCGTCGTTTTGCTCTTCAGTCGTCAGTTCAGAACCAACGTGAGTGGCAGTCGGCGCGATCTCTTCTTCTGCGTTCGGATCAACGAAACCGGTGATCAGATCAGACAGACGCGCTTCGCCCGCTTCAACGCGATCGTACTGTTCGAGCAGGTAAGTGATGGCTTCTGGGTATTCGGCAACTGAGCACTGGACCTGGTTGATACCGTCTTCAATACGCTTAGCGATGTCGATTTCGCCTTCACGGGTCAACAGTTCAACGGTACCCATTTCACGCATGTACATGCGCACGGGGTCAGTGGTACGTCCAATTTCAGATTCAACGCTGGAAAGCACCTGAGCAGCAGCTTCGGCTGCATCTTCGTCAGTATCAGGACGGTTTTCGGCCAGCATTAAGTCATCGGCGTCAGGAGCTTCTTCAAGAACCTGGATGCCCATGTCGTTAATCATCTGGATGATGTCTTCGATCTGGTCGGAGTCGACGATATCTTCCGGCAGATGGTCATTGACCTCAGCATAGGTCAGATAGCCTTGCTCCTTACCACGGGTGACAAGTAGCTTAAGCTGTGACTGCGGGTTTTGCTCCATAAGACGGTATCCACACTTCAGAGTATTTGGGTTGGTGTTGGTCAGCGAAACCGCCAACAATAACGTTTACCCGTTAGGGTATCGGGGCGTTTACTTGTTGCCGCGGCCCGCGATGGCGGCATCGTGCGGGACTCTGTCCCACTATATATCGGCACTTAAGCCGTTCAATTTTTCTTCGCTAAAACCTGATTTAACGAGCTGACTTCGGCGCGTTCTTCCGGGCTAAGCCCGTGGGTTCTGGCTTTAGCGATTAATTCTTCAAGCCGCTGCTCTAAAATCGAGTCATAGAGGCTGGCTAGCGTGGCGCGAAACTCTTCTTCGACCATATCCTCAACGATCATATGGTTCCAAGTAGCCAGAGTTTCAAGCTGCTGGTAGAACTTATTGTCGCGATACAACTCAAGCAACTGGCCGGTAGTCAGGCCCGGCTGGGCTAAGCAAGTGGTTACTAACTCGCTAAACAGATCCAGTCCCGGTTGCTTCGCTCGCTCCAATCCTTGCAGCGAGGGTATAAGTGTAGCCAGTTGTGGATTTTGTACCAGTAACCCAATAAGTATACGCATGGTTGTGCGTTTTAGCTGGGGCACCTGATAGGTATTGCCACTATCGACCTGCTTAGGAACCAGTTTTTCGAGCTGGCTGTCGTCTAAAATACCGAGCTTATTGCCTAGCTGCTGGCGCAAATACATGCGCAGCGTCTCGCCGGGTACCTGGCGAATCAAAGGTAGCGCCAGCATGCTCAACTTGGTACGCCCGTCGGGGCTGCTCAAATCGACCTGCGGCATCAGCGATTCAAACAAGAAGGTTGAGAGCGGCAGCGCCTGCTCCATCCGTTGTTCGAAGGCTTCTTTACCTTCTTTACGCACCAGCGTGTCTGGATCTTCGCCGTCGGGTAAAAACATAAAGCGTAACTGGCGGCCGTCGCTCAAGTAGGGCAGCGCTGTTTCTAACGCACGCCATGCTGCTTCGCGACCGGCTCTGTCGCCGTCATAGCAACACACCACGTTATCCGTGGCGCGGAACATCAGCTGAATGTGGTCGGCGGTGGTCGAGGTGCCTAAGGATGCAACGGCATAATCGATGCCAAACTGCGCCAGCGCCACGACGTCCATATAACCTTCGACAACCAATAAGCGTAAAGGTGTCGGATGTTTCAGCTGTGCTTCATAAAGGCCATACAACTGGCGGCCTTTATGGAAAATCTCGGTTTCGGGGGAGTTCAGATATTTTGGCGTACCCTCGCCTAATACCCTGCCACCAAACGCAATAACCCGGCCGCGCTTATCGCGGATGGGGAACATGACGCGTTCGCGAAAACGGTCATAACTGCGTCCGTTGTCATTGGTGACCAACATACCCGCATCAATTAATGAGGCTTTGTCATCGGCATTTTTGCCAAAACGCTTGAAGGCGTTGTCCCAGCCAGGAGGCGCGAAACCTATGGCAAAATGAGCGATAACATCTTCACTTAATCCGCGCTGAGAAAGGTATTCTCTGGCAGGTGCGCCAACGGGTTGTTTAAGTGATTGCTGATAGAAGTCGGCAAGCGGCTCCATCAACTGGTAGAGGCTCTGACGCTGATGGCGCTCCATCTGGCTTGGACCGGTGCCCGCTTCATACGGCACTTCCAAACCCTGCATTGTCGCCAATTCCTCGATACTTTCGACAAACTCAAGCCTGTCGTAGTTCATCAGGAAGTCGACGGCGTTGCCGTGGGCTCCACAGCCGAAACAGTGATAAAATTGCTTATCGCCGTTTACAGTAAATGAGGGTGTTTTCTCATGGTGGAAAGGGCAGCACGCGTGGTAATTCTTACCCTGTTTCTTCAGCTTTACGCGAGCATCGATAAGGTCCACGATGTCGACACGAGCCAGTAAGTCATTGATAAATACGCGTGGAATTCTCCCAGCCATAAGCCCCTTACTCACTAGCCTATAAACGAGAACAAGCCGCGCATTCCTTTCGGAAAGCACGGCATGCGTATGCAACTACTCATCGATCCTGTGTGCTTTTGCGAGAGCAAATACACGGTGGGGTTGCCCCCGAAGATTAATACAGACGAGTGCGGCGTGCGTTTTCGCGAGCCAGTTTCTTGGCGTGGCGTTTTACTGCAGATGCTTTAGCGCGTTTACGTTCGGTAGTCGGTTTTTCATAGAACTCACGACGACGAACTTCTGCCAGAACACCCGCTTTTTCGCAGGAACGTTTGAAGCGACGCAGAGCTACGTCGAACGGCTCGTTTTCACGTACTTTAATTACAGGCATGTGCCTCTCACCTCGATAAAATCGGTTTGTTTGCTGGTTTGTACCAGCACATTTCAAAATGGTGCGGAATTTTACTCCAACTTGCGCTGCGTTGTAAAGCATAACGGCAAATTGAAGCAGCGCCTCCCAACCCATCTATTTCCAAAAGTGCGCTCGCTTTTGCGTCGGCCGGCGATTATATACCAATCAACTTAAATTGCTCGACATTAATTGGCAAAAGCAGCGGATTTGCTTCTGAGAAGCAGCGCTGACGCGGCGTTGTGTGCTAAACTGCGCGCCGCGAGTTAGCGCGAGAATAAGATGGAAAACGTGATGCGAGTACTTGGTATAGAAACGTCCTGCGATGAAACCGGCATCGCTATCTATGACAGCGAAGCGGGCTTGTTAGCCAACCAATTGTATAGTCAGGTAAAACTGCATGCTGACTACGGCGGCGTGGTGCCTGAACTGGCGTCGCGTGACCACGTGCGCAAAACGATTCCTCTCATTCAGGAAGCTTTGAAAGAAGCCGGGCTGACGGCCAAAGACATCGACGGCGTGGCTTATACCGCGGGTCCGGGTCTGGTTGGCGCGCTATTAGTGGGTGCCACCATCGGCCGCTCTCTGGCCTTTGCCTGGGATGTTCCAGCCGTGCCGGTTCACCATATGGAAGGGCATCTGCTGGCACCTATGCTGGAAGACAACCCGCCAGATTTCCCGTTTGTTGCTTTGCTGGTTTCCGGCGGCCACACTCAATTAATTAGCGTCACTGGCATTGGTAAGTACGAGTTGCTGGGTGAGTCTATTGATGACGCCGCTGGCGAAGCATTCGATAAGACCGCAAAATTGCTGGGTCTGGACTACCCCGGTGGCCCGATGCTGTCGAAGATGGCGCAGCAGGGGACTGAAGGGCGCTTTACTTTCCCGCGCCCGATGACCGACCGTCCGGGGCTGGATTTTAGCTTCTCAGGTTTGAAGACATTTGCAGCGAACACCGTTCGCGCTAATGATGACTCGCCACAAACTCACGCTGATATTGCACGGGCTTTCGAAGATGCCGTGGTGGATACGCTGGCAATCAAATGCAAGCGCGCGCTGGATCACACCGGCTTCAAACGCCTGGTTATGGCGGGAGGCGTCAGTGCTAACCGCACGCTGCGCGCCAAGTTGGGCGAGATGATGACTAAGCGCGGTGGCGAAGTGTTCTACGCGCGTCCTGAATTCTGTACCGATAACGGCGCGATGATTGCTTATGCTGGCATGGTGCGTTTGCAAACTGGCGCGACGCAGGATCTGAGTGTGTCTGTGCGTCCGCGCTGGCCTTTGGCTGAGTTGCCGCCAGTCTGAATGGGGCTGCGGCTGTGTTGCTGCGGCAATAAAAAAAACGACCTCTTGAGGTCGTTTTTTTGTGTCTAAAATCTGAGTTTATTTGTCGTTTTCAGCGTTCTTTGCCGCTTCTTGCGCGGCTTTTTTAGCTGCACGTTTCTGCTTCAACTTATCCCAGATTTTGCCCTCTTGCCCACGCCACAGACGCTGGATGTTGTCGTGGTGACGCAACAGAATCAGACAGGAGAGCATGGCGACAGGGAAGGTGAACTGTGGCTTGAACCACCAGACATAGAATGGCGCAATCAGCGCGCTGATGATGGCGCCGAGTGACGAGTAGCCGCTCAGCAGGACGGTGAGCAGCCAGGTGCCGGCCATCAAGCCCGTAAGGTCAAAGCCGATGGGCGCGATAGCACCGAAGGCTGTCGCTACGCCTTTGCCACCCTGAAAACGGAAAAAGACCGGATAGATGTGACCGAGACAGGCGGCGATGGCGGTAATGCCAAGATAAACCGGGGAGACGTCGAGGCGGTAAGCCAGCCAAACCGGCAGCATGCCTTTTAACACGTCGAAGATGAGCACCGACGCGGCGGCGGCGCGGCCACCAATTCGCAAGACGTTAGTGGCCCCCGGATTGCCGGAACCCTGTGTGCGTGGATCGGGTAATCCCGCTACCCGACAGACCAGAATTGCACTGGAAATCGAGCCGCAGAGATAGGCGAAAATAATCATGCCAAGCGCGGTAGCACTCATAACGCAGTTCCGTCTAATAGGGGTCGTTTTAATCGCAACATCCATGGATAATACGCATTTTCCGCCGGAAGTGGTATCCGGCTGACCCAAAAACAGAGAAACGCGTGATGGATATCGTATTTATTGAGCAACTGAATGTAATCACCACCATTGGCGCTTATGACTGGGAACAGACCATTAAGCAGAAGCTAGTGTTCGATATCGAAATGGCATGGGACAACCGCCAAGCCGCTGCCAGCGACGATGTTAATGACTGCCTGAGCTACGCCGATGTCAGCGAAGCCGTCATTCAGCACGTTTCAACGCAGAATTTCGCGCTGGTCGAACGCGTCGCGGAAGAGGTCGCCAGCCTATTATTATCTCGCTTCAACTCACCGTGGGTACGTATTAAGTTGAGCAAGCCGGGCGCCGTGGCGGAAGCGACTAACGTTGGGGTGATTATTGAGCGGGGCGCGCGCGGCTAAATTTGCGAATTAAATATCATCGCCTGCAACTCATCGCGCGAATTTTTGTCATAAAAAAGCGCTAGAAATAAGGCGTTTAAAGACATTACTGTTTCAGCGATATCCATTTCGATGTCGCTACTTCTCCCTCTGTATAAGTTGGATATTAAATGGTCGTTGAAAGTCATTCATTGCTGATTGCAGCAATTTTGGGTGTTGTCGAAGGGTTAACTGAATTTTTACCGGTTTCCTCAACCGGGCATATGATCATCGTCGGCAACCTTTTGGGTTTCACCGGTGATACCGCAAAGTCATTTGAAGTCATTATCCAACTTGGCTCGATCATGGCGGTGGTCGTGATGTTCTGGCGCCGACTGTTCGGCATGATTGGGATTCATTTTGGCAAGCCGCCTGTCCACGAAGGCACAGGAACAGGGCGACTCAATCTGGGCCACATTATACTGGGCATGCTGCCCGCCACGGTTATTGGGTTGATTTTCCACTCGCAGATTAAAGCCCTGTTTGAGCCGAAAAACGTTATCTATGCGTTGGTGGTCGGTGGGGTGTGGCTGATAGCCGCAGAGCTGCTCAAGCCGAAGAAGCCGCGTGCCGAAGGCGTGGATGATATGACTTACCGTCAGGCGCTGATGATTGGTGTCTGCCAGTGCTTAGCGCTATGGCCGGGGTTCTCGCGTTCTGGCGCGACCATTGGCGGCGGGATGCTGAGTGGGGTGAGCCGCTATGCGGCCTCGGAGTTCTCTTTCCTGCTGGCCGTGCCGATGATGTTGGGCGCTACCGTGCTGGACCTCTATAAGAGCTACACCTTCCTGAGCATGGCAGATTTGCCAATGTTCGCCACGGGCTTTGTGGTGGCCTTCTTGGTGGCGTTAATCGCGATCAAAACCTTCCTGTCGGTGATCAAACGCTTCTCGTTTATTCCCTTCGCCATCTACCGTTTTGTGGTGGCTTTCGTGGCATACACTGTTTTTATCGCCTAAAAAACCCGTTTTTCTGGTGTAGAAATGCAAACCGCAGGAACATGAGTCCTGCGGTTTTTTATTTTAAATGAGGAAATTATTCGGCGGGATCTTGCAGCGCTTTCCAGTCGGCGATGGCGCGAATACGCTGTTTCTTCAGCTCTTCTTTGATTGCCAACCCTTCTAAACCTGAATTTACGATGTCTTTAATCGACACGGTGAGTGCTGCGGCATAGGCTTGGCGCAGGTAATCGCCCTGTGGATAAGGGTTCTGCTCGAAACCGGTTCGCCCGCGAGCATCAGCCTCGCTGGTGAAAATCATCTGCTCGAGCCGCTGTGGCTTGCGCCAAACATCAATAGTGTCGAACAGCTTTAGAATCGTTTCTGGACGCAATTTATTGACCGTGTGGATCAGGTCATGGAATTCAGCGACCAGCTTCGCCAGATCGCGAATATGGGTTGGCACTCGGAGCCGCTGGCAAAGATTTTCCACCAGTTTAACGCCCGCCGGGCCGTGGCCGTGGTGATGCGGCCAGTATTCCGGATTGGTCAGCCCTTTGCCCAAGTCATGGCAGAGTGCGGAGAAGCGAATATCAACATCCGGCGTCAGCTCTGCGGCAATTTTCAGGGTCATCAGGGTATGAATGCCGGTATCGATTTCCGGATGCCATTTCTCCGGTGCGGGCACGCCAAACAGCGCGTCAACCTCTGGGAACAGTACCTTCAGCGCGCCACAGTCACGCAGCACTTGGAAGAAAACTTGCGGGTCCTGCGTTTGCAGCGCCTTTTCCGTCTCTTTCCACACGCGCTCGGCCGTCAGGGCTTCAAGCTCGCCGGAATCCGCCATTTGCTGCATCAGTTGCTGGGTTTCTGGCGCGACGCTGAAACCAAGATGGGCAAAGCGCGCGGCAAACCGCGCCACGCGCAAAACGCGCAGCGGGTCTTCACCAAAGGCATCAGAAACGTGGCGCAGCAGGCGATTTTCGATATCGCGCTGGCCGTGGTAAGGGTCGAAGAGTTCACCTTCGGCACTTTTGGCGATGGCGTTGATGGTCAGGTCGCGACGCATCAAGTCCTGCTCTAATGTGACATCTGGCGCGGCGTAACAGGTAAAACCGTTATAACCGCTGCCAGATTTTCTTTCCGTGCGAGCCAGCGCGTATTCATCATGAGTCACCGGGTGCAAGAACACGGGAAAGTCCTTGCCAACCTGCTGATATCCCTCAGCAAGCATGTATTCCGGCGTGGCGCCAACCACTACCCAGTCGTGCTCGGTAACCGGCAGATTTAACAAACTGTCTCGGACTGCGCCGCCGACCAGATAGATTTCCATTATGTGACTCAGCTCATCCAGCGATCATTTTTCTTACGGCGAGGCACCAGATGCGGCAGGATTAAGCCCAACAGCAGGCCAACACCGGCGACACCGCCGCCATACATGAACCATTGTAAAATGATAGTACGCTGTTTGTCGTCAAGCTGAACATTTACCGCGCTCACTTTCTTCTGCGCCACAATCAGCTGATTTTTCAGGTCCTGATTCTCTTTCTTCAGGCCATTAATGATGCCATCGCTCGACGAAACTTTTTGCTGCATTTCAGCCGTGCGCTGGTTCCAGCTGGAATCAATGTTGGTCAGCTTGTCAGTCAGGGTTTTCACCTGCTGCTCTAAATCAGGAACGCGGGTGCGGATGCTTGGCACATTGCTCAACTGGTCCAGAGGGATCCAGGCGGTTTTACCTTTAGAGTCAATGATTTCGCCGTACTTAGTGCTGTCATTAACGCTACGCAGGGTGACTTCGTCACCGGCATTTAGCGTGCCAACGATACGATATTGATTACCCGGACCACTGTGGATATAAGTGATCAGATCGTCGGAAATGTAGCGCTTTTCATCGGCGTGAGCGCCCCAAGTGATGCTTAAACTAAGCAAAGCGAGACCAATTAGGCGGAGTTTCTGCATTATTTCATCGTTTCTTTGTGAATTTATGGAACGCGATGTAGGAACCGACGTTATGAGGGTTTGATACTAAGGGCAACAGTTTGACTACGCAACGTATAAACAGGAATGGGAACTATCTTACTATCCCGTTGCATGCGGCTTGCGGCCAGACCCTGTGTTAGAATTGCGACTTATCGCTAACTCCTTTTGTCGGCTTTATGACAGCCTTTTGACATCCAGAACTCGGTGTGAAGATCACTATGACCGTAGAAATAGAATTAAAGTTTATCGCCACTGCCGCGGCTATCGCCGAATTACCGGAGCAATTGGCGCAATTTTCCAGCCAACACTCTGCTCCACAGAAGCTGACCAACATCTATTACGAAACCGCTGATAACTGGATGCGCAGCCACGATATGGGCCTGCGTATTCGCGGTTTTGACGACCAATATGAGATGACCATAAAAACCGCCGGTAGCGTGGTAGGGGGCTTGCACCAGCGCCCGGAATACAATGTTGAGCTGAAGAAGCCGACCTTAAAACTCAGCGCTTTCCCGAAGGAAATCTGGCCAGAAGGCTGCAAAGTCGCTGCGCTACAAAAGGCGCTGTTGCCGCTGTTTTCCACCCATTTTATGCGCGAGAAGTGGGTGATCACTTACCAGCAAAGCGAGATTGAGCTTGGTTTGGATCAGGGTGAAGTGGTGGCCGGAGAGCTTTCCGAGCCTTTAGCTGAAATTGAGCTGGAGCTGAAAAGCGGCAACACCGCTGACCTGCTGGCGCTCGCCGCGTTGATTGGTCAAAACGGCGGGCTGCGGCAGGGCGGCTTGAGCAAGGCTGCCCGTGGTTATCACTTGGCGAAAGGCAATCCGGCGCGCGAACCGCGCCCGCTGCCCGTATTCAAGGCCGCGCCGAAAGCCACGGTGGAGCAGGCAATGGAGGGCATTTTGGCTCTCGCGCTGGACCAGTGGCAATATCACGAAGAGCTGTGGGTGCGCGGCGACAAAGCCGTGCGTCTGAGCGTGCTACAGGCTGTTGAAGCCGTGCGTCAGGCGTTGGTGCTGTTCGGCGGGCTGATCCCACGTAAAGCCTCAACTGAACTACGCGCCTTGCTAACCGACTTACTGCCAGCGCTGGAGCAGAAGGGCGCCGACGCCCAGGCCGTGTGTTACAGCCCGGCCTACCTGAAATGTAAGTTAGCACTCACTTCGTGGCTGACGACTCAGCAGTGGAAACCTTTCATTGATGAGAAAGCGCAGAAGAAGCTTGATGGCTCCTTCAAACGTTTCGCCGACATCATGTTGGGCCGCACCGCCGCTGATTTAAAAGAGGCATTCGGCCAGCCGCTGGATGAAGATGGCTTCCGCGACCAGCTGGCTCGCCTAAAGCGCCAGATCATCTCTTTCCATATGTTAGCGGGCGCTTACTCACCTGAAGAGTACAACCCTTACATTAATGGCTGGCTTGAGTTGCAGCAGGCGATTATCCAGCAGCAGCATGCGTGGGAAGATTCTGCCCGCCAGCACGCCGTGATGATGGACGCCTTCTGGCTCAACGGCAAAGTCAAATAACAAGCCGCGTTTTGGTTTATGGTGAAGTTTAATTGAACAAGTGGCCTGAGTCTGACTCAGGCTTTTTTGCGAAAGGAACCTGATCTCATGTTGCCACTCCCCTCTGTTTTGCAAAGTCAGGCTGACAACTTTGTTATTCGTTGTCAGGAGCACGCCGCGCCCTTACCAGAGCTTGATGAAAGCACGCTGGCGGTGGCCGCGAGCAGTGATTTTATCAGTGAAAACCTGCTGGCATTTCCAGACTGGTGGCATGAGATTGTGCAGCATCCGCCGCACGCGCAGGAGTGGCAAAGCTATCGCGGCTGGCTAGCCGAGGCGCTGGCGCAGGTCAGTGATGAAGCCGGGCTGATGAAGGCGCTGCGCCTATTCCGCAAACGCATTTTGACCCGCATTGCCTGGTCACAGGCCATGCTCACCAGCCAGTGCGAAGAGACGCTGCATCAGCTCAGCGAGTTAGCCGAAACCCTGATCGTTAGCGCCCGCGAATGGCTGTACGACGCCTGCTGCCGCGAGTTTGGTACGCCGATGAATGCCGACGGCGTGCCGCAAAAGCTATTAATCCTTGGCATGGGCAAGCTGGGCGGCGGCGAGCTGAACTTCTCCTCAGACATCGACCTGATTTTTGCCTATCCCGAGAATGGCCAAACCAAAGGTGGCCGCCGCGAGCTGGATAACGCGCAGTTCTTCACCCGTCTTGGCCAGCGGCTGATTAAAGCCTTAGATCAGCCAACCATTGATGGTTTTGTTTATCGCGTGGATATGCGCCTGCGGCCGTTTGGCGACAGCGGCCCGCTGGTGATGAGTTTCCCGGCCTTGGAGGACTATTATCAGGAGCAGGGGCGCGACTGGGAACGTTACGCTATGGTCAAGGCGCGGTTGATGGGCGGCGCGGAGGACAGCAGCAGTCAGGAACTGCGCAAGATGCTGATGCCATTCGTTTTTCGCCGCTATATCGACTTCAGCGTGATTCAATCTCTGCGCAATATGAAAGGCATGATTGCCCGCGAAGTGCGCCGCCGTGGCCTGAAGGACAACATCAAGCTGGGCGCGGGCGGTATTCGCGAAATCGAGTTTATCGCGCAAGTCTTCCAACTGATCCGCGGCGGCCGCGAACCCTCTTTGCAGCAGCGCTCTTTATTACCGACGCTGCAAGCCGTGCAAGAGCTGGAGCTGCTGCCCGCCGTGCAGGTGTCGCAGCTGCGTGAAAGCTACCTGTTCCTGCGTCGGTTGGAGAATCTGTTGCAGGCGATTGCTGACGAACAGACCCAAACCCTGCCATCGGACGATCTCAATCAGGCACGTCTGGCATGGGGGATGGACTTCCCTAACTGGCCAACGCTGCTCGACGCCTTGAACGCCCACATGCTGGCGGTGCGCGCCGTGTTTGATGATTTGATTGGTGATGACACGCCGGACATTGGCGAAGATCCGCAGCACGCCGAGTTCAGCAGCCTGTGGATTGACGCCCTTGAGCACGACGATATTGCCCATCTGGTGCCGCAACTCGCGCCGGAAGCTCAGGGGCAGCTGTTGCGGCAAATCGCCGAGTTCCGCCGTGACGTGGATAAGCGCACCATCGGGCCGCGCGGCCGTGACCAGTTGGATCAGCTGATGCCGAACCTGCTGGCGCAGGTGTGTGGCTATAAAAATGCCGATATCACCCTGCAACGCCTGACCCTGCTGCTGCTCAATATTGTTACGCGCACCACTTATATTGAACTGCTGGTTGAGTATCCGGGGGCGCTGAAGCAGCTGGTGCGCCTGTGCGCTGCATCGCCGATGGTCGCCAACCAGCTGGCACGCCACCCAATTTTGCTCGACGAGCTGCTCGACCCGCGCACCCTCTACCAGCCGATTGCGCCGGATGCCTATCGCGACGAGCTGCGCCAGTATCTGCTGCGCGTGCCCGCCGATGACGAAGAGCAGCAGCTGGAAGCACTGCGCCAGTTTAAGCAGGCCCAGCACCTGCGCATCGCCGCCGGGGATATCTCGGGCGCGCTGCCGGTGATGAAGGTCAGCGACCATTTGACCTATCTGGCCGAGGCGATCCTTGAAGCCGTTATCCAGCAAGCCTGGGAGCAGATGGTGACGCGCTATGGTGAACCTTCGCACCTGCGCAGCCGGGAAGGGCGCGGTTTTGCCGTGGTGGGTTATGGCAAGTTGGGGGGCTGGGAGCTGGGCTATAGCTCAGATCTGGATTTGGTTTTCCTGCTCGACTGCGCGCCGGACGTCATGACCGAAGGGGAGCGCAGCATTGATGGCCGCCAGTTCTACCTGCGGCTGGCCCAGCGCATTATGCATTTGTTCAGCACCCGCACTTCGTCCGGCATCCTGTATGAAGTGGATGCGCGCCTGCGGCCGTCCGGCGCGGCGGGGATGCTGGTCAGCACCATTGAAGCCTTTGCTGATTATCAGCAAAACGAAGCCTGGACCTGGGAGCATCAGGCGCTGGTTCGCGCTCGCGTGGTCTACGGCGACCCGCAGCTGACCCGCCAATTTAATACCACGCGCCGTGAGATTCTGTGCCGCCAGCGTGATGCCGACACCTTGCGCAAAGAAGTGCGCGAGATGCGCGAGAAGATGCATGCCCATTTGGGCAGCAAAAAAGGCCATACCTTCGACCTGAAAGCCGATCCGGGCGGTATCACGGACATTGAATTCATCGCACAATATCTGGTGTTGCGCTTTGCCCACGATGAGCCGGGTCTGACCAAGTGGTCTGATAACGTGCGTATTTTCGAGCTGATGGCGCAATACGACATTATGCCGGAGGATGAGGCGCGCCGGCTGAAGCACGCCTATGTCACGCTGCGCGACGAGATTCATCATCTGGCTTTACAGGAACATAGTGGCAAAGTCGCTGTCGATAGCTTTATGACTGAACGCGAGCAGATTTTGGCGAGCTGGCAAGGCTGGCTCAGTTAATCGCCGCGTCCAAGCTTTTTTTCGCGGTATGAGCGCTTGTGATATTATCCGGCGCACTATTTTTATGTCAGGTTGTATCTGTTTTTGGAGCAAGGGATGAAAGTGACTTTACCTGATTTTCACCGTGCCGGCGTACTGGTCGTGGGCGACGTCATGTTGGACCGCTATTGGTATGGTCCGACTAACCGTATTTCACCAGAAGCGCCGGTGCCGGTCGTGAAAGTCACCACCATCGAGGAGCGCCCTGGCGGTGCTGCTAACGTGGCGATGAATATAGCGTCACTCGGCGCGGGATCTCGTTTGATTGGTCTGACGGGCATCGATGATGCAGCGCGTGCTCTGAATCAGCATTTGGACAACGTTAACGTTCATTGTGATTTCGTGGCGTTAGCAACTCACCCGACAATTACCAAGCTGCGCGTGCTGTCTCGCAACCAGCAGCTGATCCGCCTCGATTTCGAAGAAGGTTTTGACGGTGTTGATCTCCATCCTATGCTGGAGAAGATCGAACAAGCGTTGCCAAAAACCGGCGCGCTGGTGCTGTCAGATTATGCCAAAGGCGCGCTGAAAGACGTGCAGCCGATGATCCAATTGGCGAAGAAGGCCGGCGTTCCGGTACTTATCGATCCAAAAGGATCGGATTTCGAGCGTTATCGCGGCGCGACCTTGCTGACGCCAAACCTGTCCGAGTTCGAAGCCGTGGTTGGCCGCTGCAAAGACGAAGCAGAAATCGTCCAGCGCGGCATGAAGCTGGTGTCTGACTTCGAGCTGTCAGCCCTGCTGGTGACCCGTTCCGAGCACGGCATGACCCTGCTTCAACCGGGCAAAGAGCCGCTGCACCTGCCGACTCAGGCTCAGGAAGTGTATGACGTGACCGGTGCTGGCGACACGGTTATCGGCGTTCTGGCCGCCGCTTTGGCTGCTGGCAACTCGCTGGAAGAGTCCTGCTTCTTGGCCAACGCCGCCGCAGGCGTAGTGGTCGGCAAGCTGGGTACTTCCACGGTTTCTCCGGTCGAGTTGGAAGATGCGATTGGCGGGCGTTCAGAAGTGGGCTTTGGCGTGATGACCGAAGCCGGGCTGAAAGAGGCCGTGGCGCTGGCTCGCCAGCGTGGTGAAAAAGTGGTGATGACCAACGGCATTTTCGATATCTTGCACGCGGGTCATGTTTCTTATTTAGCCAATGCGCGCAAGCTCGGGGATCGCCTGATTGTGGCGGTGAACAGCGATGCTTCCACCAAGCGTCTGAAAGGCGAAACTCGCCCGGTCAATGCTCTGCAAAATCGCATGATAGTGCTCGGCGCGCTGGGTGCGGTTGACTGGGTGGTGGCTTTTGAAGAAGATACCCCGCAGCGCCTGATCGCCGAAATTCTGCCTGATCTGCTGGTAAAAGGCGGCGATTACAAGCCGGAGCAGATCGCGGGTAGCAAAGAAGTTTGGGCTAACGGCGGTGAAGTTCGCGTGTTGAACTTCGAAGATGGCTTATCGACAACGGGCATCATCAACCAGATTAAAAGCCAAGACTAACTGTCGCCAATTTCTGCCGACAGAGAATAAAAAAACCACGCCTTTGAGCGTGGTTTTTTTATGCAGGACAGCCGCCGGGAATTAGGCTTCTGGCTTCTGCTCGGTAGCTAATTTGGCTTCCAGCTCGGTCAGGCGCTGCTCGAGAGCAACTAGCTTCTCGCGGGTGCGCAGTAGAACCTGAGTCTGCACGTCGAACTCTTCGCGATTAACCAAATCCATACGGCTAAATTGCGCCTGCAATACCTGACGAATTTTCTTTTCAGCATCTTCACCAAACTCACGGATACCCTTCGGCATTGACTCGTGAACCTGACGAGCGATTTGTTCAATTTTTTTCGGGTCGATCATGGTTTTTCCCTTGTCTCGAATAAGCAGCTTTGTACTAGTGTAATCCTAGATACTCTTTCTATAAACCTTCGCGATGGCATTATTCGGCTATTCGACACATTGCCGAGACCTTTTATTGGCGTTATAGTTGACCTGCTTATTCTCAGGGCGGGGTGAAAGTCCCCACCGGCGGTAAACCACATCTTTTTTGGCGGAACGCATTTCTGCCATAGTGGGAGCCCGCGAGCGCTCAAACTTTGCAGTTTGAGGTCAGCAGATCCGGTTAGATCCCGGAGCCGACGGTTATAGTCCGGATGGGAGAGAGTAACGGTTCAAGCCAGGCAAAAAATTGCCTGCTGCGTTATTTTTTCACACTGTCGCACGGCATTGCTGGGCTACAGTGAACTCCTCAAGACGCCCTGATTCTGGTAATCCATGTATATTACATACAGTTTATGAGGTTATTTTTACCATGAATCAGACCCTACTTTCCGAATTTGGTACACCAAATCAACGCGTTGAGCAGGCTCTTGAAGCCCTGCGCAATGGCCGCGGTGTGATGGTGCTGGATGACGAAGATCGTGAAAACGAAGGCGATTTAATTTTTGCCGCTGAAAACATGACCGTTGAGCAGATGGCGTTGACCATTCGCCATGGCAGCGGGATTGTCTGTCTCACCATGACCGAAGAGAGCCGCAAAAAGCTCGATTTACCCATGATGGTTGAGACCAACTCCAGCGCGTACCAAACGCCATTCACCGTCACCATTGAAGCGGCCGAAGGCGTCACTACCGGTGTTTCTGCCGCTGACCGCATCACCACCATTCGCACCGCCATCAAAGACGGCGCTAAGCCTTCTGACCTGAACCGCCCGGGGCATATCTTCCCTCTGCGCGCGCAGGCGGGCGGCGTGCTGACTCGCGGTGGCCACACTGAAGCCTCTATCGACTTGGTCAAACTGGCCGGTCTGAAGCCTTTCGGCGTGCTGTGCGAACTGACCAATGACGATGGCAGCATGGCGCACGCGCCAGAAGCGATTGTCTTCGCCAAGAAACACAATATGCCGGTACTGACCATTGAAGACTTAGTGGCTTACCGTCAGGCGCAGACTCAGAAAGCCAGCTAACTGAACTCACTCCTGAATCTTAAAGGCCGCAGATGCGGCCTTTTTTATCTCTAAAGCACTATTCCGGCATTACAAAGACGAAATTGATAGATAGCTCGCTAAGTGAATTAACCCCCCTTCCTGCCGCGTCAAAAAGCCCATAACGCTAATTCAATTTTTTTGAATAACTTCATCATGGTTATCCGGCTGTAAGCAAATAAGAAAGAGAGTACCGTATTTCCATCGTGCAGAATTGCTTCTGCCACTCATTCACTCTGAGCTAAGGAAAACGTTATGACTTCCCCTCGTATGCCAGCACTGTTTTTAGGCCACGGTAGCCCGATGAACGTGCTTGAAGACAATGAATTTACCCGCGCATGGCAAACTCTGGGCGAGACATTACCGCGTCCAAAAGCCATCGTTGCCGTCTCTGCCCACTGGTTCACTCGTGGCACGGCCGTGACCGCGATGGAGCACCCGCGCACCATTCACGATTTCGGCAACTTCCCGCAGGCGCTGTTTGATCAGCGTTACCCGGCCCCCGGCTCGCCCGAGCTGGCGAAAAAGCTGCAAGAGCTGCTCAAGCCGATTGACGTGATTGCGGACACCGGCGAGTGGGGCTTCGACCACGGGACATGGGGCGTGCTGATCAAAGCTTACCCAGAGGCGGATATTCCGGTGGTGCAGCTGAGCATCGACGGCACCAAGCCGGCGGAATATCACTATCAGATTGGTAGAAAGCTGGCGGCGCTGCGTGATGAAGGCATTATGATCGTGGCGAGCGGCAATGTGGTTCACAACCTGCGCCTAATGAAGCGTGACGGGGAGGGCGATAATTACCCGTGGGCCACTGCTTTCAATGAGTATGTGAAAGAGAATCTGCGCTGGAAGGGTGAAGACAGCCAGCATCCGCTGGTAAATTTCTCTCAGCATGAGGGCGCCGCGCTCTCTAACCCGTCTATCGAGCACTATCTGCCGCTGCTGTATGTGGTGGGAAGCTGGGACGGCGTGGAGCCTATTTCCACCCCGACGGATGGCATCGTGATGAGCTCGTTGAGCATGCTTTCGGTACAGGTGGGTTAATCTTCTAGAGATAAAAAAACGGGGAGTGAATTGAATTCGCTCCCCGCTTCGTTTATTAGATAGATCGTGACAGTTAGCCGACGATCACGTGCGGATAGAAGCGAGAGAGATCTTGTGTGATCAGCTCTTTGTCTTCGCGCAGACCAATGCCGCAAGGCTGATCGTTCACCAACCAGCTGCCAATTAGCGTGTAGCTATCGCCAAATTTAGGCAGGTGGTGGAACTGCTGGTGGATCATCCCTTCCTGACCATATGGGCCATCGACGCTGGCCACTTCCTGCCCTTTTTCGATGATGCGGATATTGGCACCTTCGCGGGAGAACAGCGGCTTAATCACGTAATGATCCATCTCTGCATGCTCTTCTTCCGCGAAGTAGGCAGGCAGCAGATTAGGGTGATTCGGGAACATCTTCCACAGCATGGGCAGCAAGGCTTTGTTGGAGAGAATGGCTTTCCACGCTGGCTCCAGCCAACGCACGCCCGCATCTTCCAACTTGGTTGAGAAGATCTCGCGGAACATAAACTCCCACGGATAGAGCTTGAACAGGTTGCTGATCACCTGATCCTGCGGATCGGTAAACTGGCCGCGTTCGCCTAAGCCGATCTCTTCGATAAACAGAAATTCGCTGGCTAGCTCGGCTTCTAATGCGCAATCTTGCAAGTACTGCACGGTACCGCGATCTTCCTCGGTATCCTGACAGCAGGCGAAGTGCAGCAAAGAAAAACCGTGCTGGTTTTTCAGCTCGGCAAAACGCTCAATCAGCTTTTCCTGCATGCTGTTGTACTGGTCAGCATCCTGCGGCAGTTTACCTGCGGCAATTTGCTCTTCGAGCCACAGCCACTGGAAGAAGGCAGCTTCGTACAGCGAGGTTGGCGTATCCGCGTTGTTTTCCAATAGCTTAGGCGGGTTAACCCCGTCGTAAGCCAGATCCAGACGCGAATAGAGCGAAGGCTGTTGGGTGCGCCACGAGCTTCTGACAAATTCCCAGCAGTGCTTGGGGATCTGGAATTGCGCCATCAGCGCGTCGTCGGCGACAACTTTCTCCACCACCTTCAAACACATCTGGTGAATGTCGGCGGTGGCGTCTTCGATCTCTTCGATCTGCGCTAAGGTGAATTCGTAATAGGCGTCTTCACACCAGTACGGCTCGCCATACATGGTGTGGAAATTGAAGCCAAACTCTGTGGCTTTTTCTCGCCAGTCTGGACGCTCGGCAATCGGTAAACGTTTCATCTGGGACTCTTAGCCGCCCATGCTGCGTGATGGTGAACGCGTGGTCGACGCGGAGCTACGCTGCATAGTGTTCTGCTTAGCGACGCTTTCGCCGAAGCCGCCACGGGTTACCGTAGAAGTGGTCGCTGGCTTAGGCGCCATCGCGGTTTTCGGCACATTCATCGTGCGTCCACCGGCAGTGGCAGGGCCGTAGCTTTTGCCCGTTGCATCAACGAACTTGCCACCCGCCGGGCTGGCAGGGTTTTTCGAGGTGAAGAGAGGCTGTTGGGCAAAGCCCGCGCCGCCGCCCATCATACGGCCCATCATGTAACCGGCCATCAGAGGCATCCAGAAGCTGCCGCTCTGCTGTGGCTGAGCCGCCATGCCTGCCTGAGCTGGGGTTTGAGTACATTGCCCTTCGCCGAACTCTGCCACGCACTCTTCACGACTAGCGTATTTTGGCGCGGTTTTCTCAGCTTCTTTCTTGGCCGCGTCATACGCCGCAGTACATTGCGCGCTGTTCGACGGGTTGGCTTTTGAGCAATCGTCCGCATTTTGGTAAAGCGAGACGGTTTCATCGGTTTTTTCGCAAGCGGAGAGCATAAAGACAGCGCTGACTGCTAATGCGACAGGTGCGATACGGTAGCTACGCCAGGATTTCCGGAAGGTAGCCAGATTGATGTTTTGTGTCCGTTTCATCGAATTATCCCATGTATAGGGCTTTTTCGCCCCTTTCCCAGTAATGCGTAAGAATAGGGTAAAGACGGTTAATGTTAAAGCAGTCAGGGGCAATTGTTACGAGACTTTACGAAAGGCTGTGACCCAGACAAAAAAAAGCGGCCTTTTTAGGCCGCTTATCGCAAAAGTAGGTTATTCCCTTTAAAACCAGATTAATTCTGGAAAGGATTCCCACTCTTCTTGGTCGTCGATGTGCTGCTACCTGAGTTAGCCGGAGTGCGGTTAACCACTGGGGAGCTAACCTGCTCTGCCCGAACCTGTGTAGCGGCCGGAGCAGCAGGAGTCTGGCTGCCGTTATAACCATCAGCGGAGGCATCTTGCTGTGGGTTTTCTGGCGCCACGGCTTCCGGCGTCGTTGGGATAGCTTTACCCAGGGTGCCGTTCAGCGCCAGCAGGTCATTCTCATTCAACGTACCTAACGCAGACTTAATGTTCAGCTGGTTAATCAGGTAGGTATAACGCGCAGAAGAGAGTTGTTGCTTGGCGTTGTACAGCGTGGTGGTGGCATCCAACACGTCAACGATAGTACGGGTACCCACTTGGTAGCCGGCTTCCATCGCGTCTAAGGAGCTTTGTGCAGAAACAACGGCTTGTTTGTAAGCGTTGATGCTACTGATTGACGCAGAAATGTTGTTGAAGGAAGAACGCACGGTCTGAACCACTGAACGATGCGCGCTTTCCAACTGCTCACTTGCGCCAACAAAGTTGTATTGCGCTTGTTTCACCTGAGAAGTCACCGAGCCGCCGCTATACAGTGGCAGGGAGAAGCTCAGGCCAATTTTGTTCTGGCCCGCATCGGAATCTCGGGTGCTGGCAGATTCACCGGTGTTAGAACCGTTGTATTTGGTGTTGCTCACGCCAGTTGACGCGGTCAAATCGATAGTTGGCATGTGACCGGTTTGGGCGGAACGGATTTGCTCACGCGCCAAGTCCTGGGACAGACGGGCAGACAACAGGCTCAGGTTGCGGTTTTCCGCTTCTTTCAGCAGGCCGGCGACCGGCTGTGGGCGCTGGGTGTTGAAATTGTTGATATTCAGAGAAGAGAGCTGCGGATAATAAACGCCGGTAACCTGACGCAGAGATTCCAGCGCGTTATCGAGGTTATTACGGGCAGTCACTTCGTTCGCCAACACGGTGTCGTATTGTGAACGGGCGTTTTGCACGTCAGTAATTGCCACCAGGCCCACGTTAAAACGTTGCGAGGTTTGGTCTAACTGACGGTAAATCGCTTGTTTCTGTGCTTCGGTATAAGACAGAGAGTCAATCGCGCTCAACACGTTGAAATAGGCTGTCGCCGAATCCAGGATCAGTTTCTGCTGATCAACCTGGAAGGAAACGTCCTGAATACCGGCTGCTTTTTCTTGCAGGGTCAGGGCACGCCATTTCGACATGTCAAAAATAGTCTGGGTCAATTGCAGAGACGCGCTGGTCTGGTTGCTGTTAACGCCATTCGCATCACGGTAGCCGTTGGTATAGTTATAATCCGCACCCAATCCGAGTTGCGGTAATAAAGGACTGCGAGCTTCGTTAATTTTTTCGAATGCAGCATCACGATCGGCTGCGGACTTGCGCAGATCCGGGTTACTTTCCCTGGCTTGCTGGTAGACCTGCATCAGGTTTTCAGCCTGGCTCATCGCGCTGAAGCCGCCCAGGCTCAGTCCGATTAGAAGGGGGAGCAGTTTCTTCATTTGCATTCCTTGTTGTGCAGCAATGTTGTTATGGTGACGCTGTCAAAATACCAATAGACGCGGATTCTAGCAGAGACTGGCAGAAGGACTGAGTGGCTTTACGTGCCTTCTCAGCCAAAGTGGTACAAATCTACCACAAACGTGCCTGATTATTATTAGCGCAATTTCATCAAATTGACCTCAAATGACGATAATTTGTCAGCAAAAGGTAATAAGGAAACAGCATTATGTCCCAAACGAAGGGTTCACCCGTTACTTTCGGCAAAGATGATGTAGAAATTATTGCACGTGAGACGCGATATAAAGGTTTTTTTTCAATCATTGCATATCGCTTCCGCCACCGCCTATTTAGCGGTGAAATGAGTAATGAAGTGGTTCGCGAAGTTTTTGAGCGCGGGCACGCCGCCGTCTTATTGCCCTATGATCCACAACGTGATGAAGTGGTGCTGATTGAACAGATTCGCATCCCATCCATTGATTCCAGTGATACCCCTTGGCTTCTGGAGATGGTCGCCGGTATCATTGAGCCCGGCGAATCGGTCGAAGATGTCGCCCGGCGCGAAGCGCTGGAAGAAGCTAATATTGTTGTCGGTCGCTGCAAACCCGCGCTGAGTTACCTCGCGAGCCCGGGTGGAACCAGCGAACGGTTGTCGATTTTGGTCGGCGAAGTTGATGCGACAACAGCACAGGGAATTCACGGCCTTGCAGCCGAAAATGAGGACATCCGCGTGCATGTGGTAAGTCGTGAACAGGCTTATCGCTGGGTGGAGGAAGGAGTAATCGACAATGCGGCGTCAGTGATTGCACTTCAATGGCTGGCCCTGCACCATGAATCCCTGCGAAAAGAGTGGTCCAACTAATGATTAAGCGCTATACCCCTGATTTTCCTGAAATGATGAGATTGTGTGAAACCAATTTCGCACAACTACGTCGTTTGATGCCGCGTAATGATGAAGTGGGCGAAACGGCGACTTATCAGGTAAGTAGCGCAACCTACCGTCTGACCATTACTGAGTCTACGCGTTACACCACGCTGGTTGAAATCGAACAGACCGCCCCGGCGGTGAGCTACTGGAGCTTGCCTTCGCTAACCGTGCGTCTTTACCACGACGCGATGGTTGCGGAAGTGTGTTCGACCCAGCAGATCTTTCGCTTCAAAGCACGCTATGATTATCCTAATAAAAAGTTGCATCAGCGTGACGAAAAGCATCAAATTAACCAGTTCCTTGCGGACTGGTTGCGTTATTGCCTTGCGCATGGAGCGATGGCCGTTCCGGTTTGTTAGACAGACTTCAATTACAAAGGATACGACTTGGAAAGCCTGTTTATACTGCCTTTGGTTAATGGGGCCAAAGTCAGAATTCTGCAAATTACCGATACCCATCTTTTCGCCGGTGAGAATGAAACGTTGCTGGGAGTGAATACTTTCCGCAGCTATCGCGCCGTGCTGGACGCCATAAAGGCGCAGAACCGTGGCATCGACATTATTGCCGCCACGGGCGATTTAGCACAGGATCAATCCCTGGATGCCTATCATCACTTTGCGCGCGGGATTAATGAGCTGTCCGCCCCCTGCGTCTGGCTGCCGGGAAACCATGATTTCCAGCCAGCCATGGTCGACGCCCTGCGCGAAGAGGGCATTCACCCGTCGAAACAGCTTCTTTTGGGGGATGACTGGCAGGTCATTCTGCTCGATACCCAAGTCTTCGGCGTCCCCCATGGCCATCTCAGCGAGTATCAGTTGGAGTGGATGGAGCGCTGCTTGCAGCAATATCCAGAGCGTTTCACGCTGATTATGCTGCATCATCACCCGCTGCCGTCAGGCTGCACGTGGCTGGATCAACACAGCCTGCGCAATGCCCATATGCTGGCGGACGTGTTGGCGAATTATCCCAAGGCCAATACCTTGTTGTGCGGCCATATTCACCAAGAGTTGGATCTCGATTGGCACGGCAAACGGCTGTACGCCACGCCTTCGACCTGCGTACAGTTCAAGCCTCACTGCACCAATTTCACCATTGACACCGCCGCGCCGGGCTGGCGCTACCTTGACCTCTACCCAGACGGCCGGGTGGAAACGCAGGTCATGCGCATTGAAAGCGATGAGTTCCGTCCGGATAGTGATTCGGACGGCTACGAATGAGTACCTTACTCTACCTGCACGGTTTCAACAGTTCTCCCAACTCGGCAAAAGCGACCTTATTGAAAGATTGGCTGGCGGTACAGCATCCGCACATTGAGATGGTGGTGCCGCAGTTATCCCCTTTCCCAGCAGAAGCGGCGGAAGAGCTGGAGTCGCTGGTGATGCAAAAAGCCGGGCGCAAGCTGGGCATCGTAGGGTCTTCTCTCGGCGGCTATTACGCCACGTGGCTTTCGCAGTGCTTCACCGTGCCCGCAGTAGTGGTTAACCCCGCCGTGCGGCCTTTTGAGCTGCTTGTCGACTACCTTGGGCAGAATCAGAACCCCTACACCGGGCAGCAATATGTGTTAGAGTCACGCCACGTTTACGACCTGAAAGTGATGCAGGTTGAACCGCTGGAGTCCCCAGATTTACTCTGGCTGCTCCAGCAAATGGGTGATGAAACCCTCGATTATCGACAGGCCGTGGCCTATTACACTGCGTGTCGGCAAACGGTAGAACCCGAGGGGAATCATAGTTTTGTCGGCTTCGAGCGCTATTTTTCGCCGATTGTTGATTTCCTGGGGCTGGCTTCAGACTAACCTTTCAGAGCGAAGTATCTTCTGGTTTTTCCTGAGTCGCCGCCCGTGGGCATCTGCCCTGCGCACGCATTTGTACTTTTTTATACTATCGTTAGCCCACGTTAGCCCACCAACCTATGAGCCACGAATATTCAACGATGAGCCAATCAACTTATAACGCGGATTCCATAGAGGTCCTCAGCGGTCTTGAACCGGTGCGTCGACGTCCCGGCATGTACACCGATACCACTCGACCAAACCATCTGGGTCAGGAAGTCATCGATAACAGCGTCGATGAAGCTTTAGCCGGCCACGCGCGCCGTATCGAAGTGATCCTCCATGCGGATCAATCCCTTGAAGTTATCGACGACGGGCGCGGTATGCCTGTGGACATTCACCCGGAAGAGGGTGTGCCCGCAGTTGAACTGATTTTCTGTCGCTTGCACGCAGGCGGCAAATTCTCCAACAAAAACTACCAGTTCTCCGGCGGCCTTCACGGCGTGGGGATCTCCGTGGTCAACGCCTTGTCGACGCGTGTCGAAGTGGCGGTGAAACGCGGTGGTGAAGTCTATGAAATGGCGTTTGAGAACGGCGACAAAGTGCAGGATCTGCACGTCACCGGCACCTGCGGTAAACGCAACACTGGCACCAGCGTGCATTTCTGGCCGGACGTTAGCTTCTTTGACAGCCCGCGTTTTTCCGTTAGCCGCCTCAGCCATTTATTAAAAGCCAAAGCCGTGCTCTGCCCGGGCGTTGAGATCTTGTTCAAAGATAAAGTGAACAATACCGAGCAGCGCTGGTGCTATGAAGATGGCTTGACCGACTACCTGATGGAAGCCGTAAACGGCCTGATCACCCTGCCTGAAAAGGCTTTTGTGGGGGCTTTTGCCGGTGATGTGGAAGCCGTTGACTGGGCGCTGCTGTGGCTGCCTGAAGGTGGTGAACTGCTGACGGAAAGCTACGTCAACCTGATCCCAACCATGCAGGGCGGTACCCACGTCAATGGTCTGCGTCAGGGCTTGCTCGACGCCATGCGCGAGTTCTGCGAATTCCGCAATATTCTGCCGCGCGGCGTCAAGCTGTCGGCGGAAGATATCTGGGAGCGCTGTGCCTACGTGCTCTCGGTGAAAATGCAGGACCCGCAGTTTGCCGGCCAGACCAAAGAGCGTCTCTCTTCTCGCCAGTGCGCGGCTTTCGTCTCGGGCGTGGTGAAAGATGCCTTTAGCCTGTGGCTGAACCAGAACGTGCAGGCCGCCGAGCAGCTGGCCGAACTCTGTATTTCCAGCGCCCAGCGCCGTCTGCGCGCCGCCAAGAAAGTGGTGCGTAAGAAACTGACTAGCGGCCCCGCGCTGCCGGGCAAGTTGGCCGACTGTACTTCGCAGGATCTGAACATGACCGAACTCTTCCTGGTGGAAGGGGACTCGGCAGGCGGATCCGCCAAGCAGGCGCGCGATCGCGAATATCAGGCGATCATGCCGCTGAAGGGTAAGATCCTGAATACGTGGGAAGTCTCTTCCGACGAAGTGCTGGCTTCGCAAGAAGTTCACGACATTTCGGTGGCGATCGGCATCGATCCGGATAGCGAAGATTTGACCCAGCTGCGCTACGGCAAAGTCTGTATCCTCGCGGATGCTGACTCCGACGGCCTGCACATCGCCACGCTGCTGTGCGCGCTGTTTGTCCGCCACTTCCGCTCGCTGGTGCGCGGCGGCCACGTCTATGTGGCCATGCCGCCTCTCTACCGTATCGACCTGGGCAAAGAAGTGTTCTACGCCCTCGACGAGCAGGAGAAAGAGGGTGTGCTGGAGCAGCTGAAGCGTAAGAAGGGCAAGCCGAACGTCCAGCGCTTCAAAGGTCTGGGTGAGATGAACCCGCTGCAACTGCGCGAAACCACGCTCGACCCGAACACGCGCCGTCTGGTGCAGTTGACCATCGACGAAGAAAATGTCGATCAAACCCTGCGCATGATGGACATGCTGCTGGCCAAGAAGCGTTCAGAAGACCGTCGCAACTGGTTGCAGGAAAAAGGCGATACCGCAGAATTAGACGTTTAATTTCAGCGTCGCCATAAAAAAACGCCGGGGCTTTGCAGCTCCGGCGTTTTTGTTTCAATCTATCGGCGATGCTGCTAAAAGTAGCAGCTAGCGCCAGCCGGTGATCAGGCTTTTTCGATGATGTTGATCACCACATCTTGCACGTCAGCCTTGATGTTTTCGCGGTGCGCGTTCATGTGCGCAGCCTGCTGGTGTGCTTCGAGGTGCGCGAGGCTTTCCCACTCTTCCACCATGAAAACAGAATCTGGTGCGCTTTTGCGCCACGGAATCTGGCCGCTGATATCAGTGAAAGGATCGTAGCGGTGACAACCCTCTTCGGCCAGAACGCTTGGCAGCAGGGCGTTGATCTTTTCCAGAACCGCGTCGCGGCGGCCCGGTTTCATGATGATTTCAGCAATAACAGTGATCATAACAACCTCTTGTTTGAAACCTGACAGGCTTCTCAATGAACCTCTAAACTATGCGCGACCAAACACATTTTCAAGGTGTGCGCGATATGCAGCGAAATAACCGTCGATATCAGGCTGCTTAATCACGTCATTACAGATAAAGGTCGGCAGGCCGTGCATACCCAGGAACTGATTAGCTTTGTGCTGCGCCAGATACACGCCGTCGACGCCCACGCCGTGGAAGAACTGCTCTTTATCTTCGAAAGCTTCCAGCGGAGCATTCCAGGTCAGAGAAAGCATGTAGCTTTTGCCTTGCAGCAAGCCGCCTGAGCCGTATTTCTGCGATGCATCTGAACGGGTGCGGCCATCGCTGGCGTACAGCTTGCCGTGGCCTTCGGTGAAGATCTCATCGACGTATTTTTTCAGCGTCCACGGCATACCCATCCACCAGCCCGGTTGCTGATAAATCACGGTATCGGCCCACAGGTAGTTCTCAATCTCGGTCGGGATGTCATAACCGTCTTCCAGCGTGGTCACGCGCACGTTGTGTCCGGCTTCGGTCAGGACGGAGTGGCCGAGTTTGGTCAGGCTAATGTTCAATGCGCCTTTTGAGTGGGCAAAGGTTTTACCTGCGTTAATAATCAAAATGTTGCTCATAGGGAGTGCCTCGTTGGTAAACTGTTGTCCAACAGTTTACTGAAGCATTGGCCTGAGAAAAATGTGCGCTAGAGCACAAGACTATGGACTAAAATGCAATAAACCTTCGCAGAATCGCCTGTTTTTATCATTTAATGCCCTTTTGCAGCTCGGCCAGACGTTAAGCCTTCGGCGCGCAGGTTTTGTAATTCTGCCGATAAAGAGAGTGGCTGTGACAGCCATGCGCCGGATGATGTACTATCGCCAACATTATTGCCTCGTGGCACGCCCGCGAGCGTAAGCTTTCTAAATAGAGAAACCATCACGCCACGGTTTTGAGGATGAAACATAATGAGCGAAATAACTCATGACGGGACAGAGCGTCTAGCTCTGCACACGTTTACTGAGAACGCCTATCTCAACTATTCCATGTACGTGATCATGGACCGCGCGCTGCCGTTTATTGGTGACGGCCTCAAGCCGGTTCAGCGCCGTATCATTTATGCGATGTCCGAACTTGGCCTGAATAACAACGCTAAATTCAAGAAATCGGCACGTACCGTCGGTGACGTATTAGGTAAATATCACCCGCACGGCGACAGTGCTTGTTATGAAGCGATGGTGCTGATGGCGCAGCCGTTCTCTTACCGCTACCCGCTGGTGGATGGTCAGGGGAACTGGGGTGCGCCGGATGATCCGAAGTCCTTCGCCGCCATGCGTTATACCGAATCGCGCCTGTCGAAGTACGCCGATGTTCTGCTGCGCGAGCTGGGTCAGGGCACCGTGGACTACGTGCCGAACTTCGATGGCACCATGCAAGAGCCAAAAACCTTGCCTGCGCGCCTGCCGAATATCCTGCTCAACGGCACCACGGGGATTGCCGTGGGCATGGCGACGGATATTCCTCCGCACAACATCCGCGAAGTGGCCGCCGCCGCCGTCGCCCTGCTGGAAAAGCCGGGCAGCTCGCTGGAAGATTTGCTGGAGTTCGTGCAGGGGCCTGACTTCCCAACCGAAGCCGAAATCATTACGCCGCGTAACGAAATTCGTAAGATTTACGAGTCCGGCAAAGGCTCGGTGCGCATGCGCGCCGTGTGGAATAAAGAAGACGGCAGCGCGGTGATCACCGCCTTGCCGCATCAGGTTTCTGGCGCGAAAGTGCTGGAGCAGATCGCCAACCAAATGCGCAACAAAAAGCTGCCAATGGTTGAAGATTTGCGTGACGAATCTGACCACGAGAACCCGACGCGTCTGGTTATCGTGCCGCGCTCCAACCGTGTGGATCTGGATCAGGTGATGAATCACCTGTTCGCCACCACCGATCTGGAACGCAGCTATCGCATCAACATGAACATGATTGGCCTCGACAACCGTCCTTCGGTGAAAGGGCTGGTTGAGATCCTGCGCGAATGGCTGGACTACCGCCGCGAAACGGTGCGTCGCCGCCTGAACTATCGCCTCGATAAAGTGCTCAAGCGTCTGCATATCCTTGAAGGTTTGCTGATTGCCTTCCTCAATATCGATGAAGTCATTCATATCATTCGTACCGAAGATGAGCCGAAGCCGGTGCTGATGGCGCGTTATGAGCTGAGTGAGACGCAGGCCGAAGCCATTCTTGAGTTGAAATTGCGCCACTTGGCGAAACTCGAAGAGATGAAGATTCGCGGTGAGCAGGACGAACTGGCGAAAGAGCGCGATCAGCTGCAAGCGTTGTTGGGTTCTGAGCGCAAGCTGAGCACCTTGATTCGCAAAGAGATTCAGGCCGACGCCGAAGCCTATGGCGACGACCGCCGCTCGCCAATTACCGAGCGCGAAGAAGCCAAAGCCATGAGCGAGCACGACTTCGTGCCTTCCGAACCTGTGACTATCGTCCTGTCCGAAATGGGCTGGGTGCGCAGTGCGAAAGGCCATGATATCGACGCCAGCGGGCTAAGCTACAAAGCGGGGGACAGCTTCCGCGCCGCCGCCAAAGGTAAGAGTAACCAGCCGGTGGTGTTTATCGACTCTACCGGGCGCAGCTATGCGCTGGACCCAACCACGCTGCCATCGGCGCGCGGGCAGGGCGAGCCATTAACCGGCAAGCTGACACCGCCACCGGGTGCTACTATTGAACAAGTGTTGATGGCCGCTGACGACCAGAAACTGTTGATGGCTTCGGACGCGGGCTACGGCTTCGTTTGTACCTTCAATGATCTGGTGGCGCGTAACCGCGCCGGTAAAGCGATGATCACCTTGCCGGACAACGCTAAGGCGCTGCCGCCAATCGAACTGCACGGCGAAGACGACATGTTGCTGTCTATCACCGCTGCCGGTCGTATGCTGCTGTTCCCGGTTGCCGACCTGCCGCAGCTGTCGAAGGGCAAAGGTAATAAAATTGTTTCAATTCCTGCGGCGCAGGCGGCGTCGGGCGAAGACAAACTGGTGTGGTTGCTGGTCTTAGCGCCGCAAACTTCGCTAACCTTGTATGTCGGTAAGCGTAAATTGACCCTGCGTCCGGAAGAGCTACAGAAATTCCGTGCAGAACGTGGTCGTAAAGGAACCCTGTTGCCGCGCGGCTTGCAGCGCATAGACCGCGTTGAAGTGGATTCCCCGGTAGTAAAATCATCAGGTAACAGCGAAGAGTAACTCGCCGAAGCCCAGAGTAAATGCTGAATTATTCAGGGCACCTTTGTGCCCTGAATGCTTTACAAAACTCCGCGAATTTGAAGTTGTTGCCTAGCGCAAAAATTTTACAAATGTATCAACAAAACCGTTGTGTCATGCTGGCTGAGGCCTGAGAATAGCCCGGCGCAGAGGGAAGGGAGCCGCAAGACGTCTTGCCTGCTTCGGCTGTATGCTTAAGAGGATGTTATGTTATTTATTTTGCGTCTGATCATCGTCGTTCTTTATTCAATTCTGCTAAGTATTTTGGGTTGTATCTACTGCCTGTTTAGCCCGCGAAATCCAAAACACGTGGCGACATTTGGTCATATGTTCGGGCGTCTGGCCCCGGTGTTGGGTATTACCGTTGAAAAACGTATCCCAGCCGAAGCGGCGCATTATGGTAAATGCATTTATATTGCTAACCACCAGAACAACTTCGACATGGTGACTGCCTCAAGCGTGGTGCAGCCGCGTACAGTGACCGTGGGTAAAAAGAGTCTGGTGTGGATCCCGTTCTTCGGCCAACTATACTGGCTGACGGGCAACTTGTTGATTGACCGTGATAACCGCGCCAAAGCGCACGGCACCATCTCGCAGGTGGTTAATCACATCAACAAGAAGAACATTTCGATTTGGATGTTCCCGGAAGGGACCCGCAGCCGCGGTCGTGGCCTGATGCCATTCAAAACCGGCGCTTTCCACGCGGCGATTTCAGCCGGCGTGCCTATCGTGCCCATTTGTGTTTCCAACACCAGCAATAAAATTAAATTAAACCGTTGGTCAAACGGTCTGGTGATTGTCGAGATGCTGCCGCCGGTGGATACCTCCCAGTACGGCAAAGAGCGTCTGCGCGACCTGTCTAACCACTGCCATCAGATCATGGCGGATAAAATTGCCGAGCTGGATGCTGAAGTTGCCCAGCGTGAAGCCGCGGCAAAAGCCAAAAAGTAAACCTTTTCCGCCTGCCGCCAATGAAGGTAGCAGGCGATTTACACAGCTTTGATTTTGTTTTCATGGAGAAGATATGTCACTCAGTCGTCGCTCATTCCTGCAAGCAACCGCAGTGGCTTTAGCCGCGGGCGCGTTGCCACTGAGGGCAAATGCGAATGGACCGCAGCCTGTTTTACCCGTTCCACCGCTTATCGAATCCCGTCGTGGTCAGCCCCTGTTTCTGACCATGCAAGCTGCGCACTGGTCATTCCTTGGCGGCAATAAGGCACCCGTTTGGGGCTTTAACGGCATGTACCTTGGGCCGACGGTGCGCGTCTACAACGGCGACGACGTCAAACTTATCTACAGCAACCGCCTGTCTGAATCTGTCTCAATGACCGTCAGCGGCTTGCAGGTACCCGGCACCCTGAGCGGGGGCGCGGCGCGCATGATTTCGCCCAACGTCGACTGGTCCCCGGTGCTGCCCATTCGTCAGGCCGCCGCCACCTGCTGGTATCACGCCAATACGCCAAATCGCATGGCGCCGCACGTGTATAACGGGCTGGCGGGCATGTGGCTGGTGGAAGATGAATTCAGCAAAAACCTGCCGTTGCCGAACCACTACGGCGTGGACGATTTCCCGATTATCATCCAAGACAAGCGTCTGGATAACTTCGGCGTGCCGCAGTACGACATGCCTTCTTCCGGCGGCTTTATTGGCGACACCATGCTGGTTAACGGCGTGCAAAGCCCCTATGTCGAAGTGTCACGCGGCTGGGTGCGCCTGCGCCTGCTCAACGCGTCCAATGCCCGTCGTTATGAGTTGAGCATGACCGACAACCGCGCGTTCCACGTGATTGGCTCGGACCTCGGTTTCCTGCCCGCGCCGGTCACCGTCCAGCGCCTGTCGCTGGCACCGGGCGAGCGCCGCGAAGTGCTGATCGATATGTCGCAGGGCGACGAAGTGTCCATCACCGCCGGTGAAGCGGCGAGCGTGATGCAGCGTCTTCGCGGCCTGTTCGAGCCGTCAAGCATTCTGGTTTCCACCCTGGTGCTAACCTTAAAACCGACCGGCCTGCTGCCGCTGGTGACTGACAACCTGCCAATGCGCTTGCTGGCGGACCAGATCCTTGGCGGCAGCGTGGTGCGCACCCGTGAGTTCCGTCTGGGCGACAGTCAGCCGGGCATTAATGGTTCCATCTGGGACATTAACCGTATTGATACTACCGTGCAGCAAGGCTCGTGGGAGCGCTGGAATATCCACGCTGACCTGCCGCAGTCCTTTACCGTGCAGGGCGTCTCCTTCCTGGTGAAAAGCGTCAACGGCGCCGCGCCGCTGATTGAAGATGCCGGTTTCAAAGACACGGTGTGGGTGGATGGCGACGTGGAACTGCTGGTGTACTTCAATCAGGCATCATTCGAGCACTTCCCGTTCCTGTACCAGAGCGGCACGCTGGAGATGGCGGATCGCGGGTCGACCGGGCAAATGCTCGCAACGCCGTCGATGTAGGTTCACAGATTAATGGACATAAAAAAACCCGCCTCGGCGGGTTTTTGCTTTTGAGCACGGCTCAATTACATGGTGTCAGGGTCCGGGCCTAAGCGTTTGTTCAGATCCAACTTGGCGATCTCCGCCAGTTCTTCTCTTTCCAGTTTGAAATCAAATACGTCGAAGTTTTCATGGATGCGTTTAGGCGTTACTGACTTAGGAATCACAATCAAACCATTGTCGAGGTGCCAGCGAATCACCACTTGCGCCGGGGTTTTCTCGTATTTCTCTGCCAGTTTCTGGATCAGCGCCTGATCGAATACCCCTTCGCCACCCTGAGCCAGCGGGCTCCAGGATTCCGTCGCGATATTATGGGTGGCATTCCACGCGTGAAGCTGGCGCTGTTGCAGCATAGGGTGCAGCTCAATCTGGTTCACCACCGGGAAGATGCCGGTTTCGTCTTTCAGCTTTTGCAGGTGGGGAATGTTGAAGTTACACACGCCGACGCTTTTCGCCAGACCCTGCTCCTTCAGCTTAAGGATCTGCTTCCAGGCTTCGACATAGTTACCTTCGTCCGGCTTCGGCCAGTGGATCAAATAGAGATCGACATAGTCCAGACGCAGCTTCTTCAGGCTCTCCTCGAGGGCTTTCTCGGCGTGCAACTGATCGTCATTCCACAGTTTGGTGGTGATGAACAGCTCTTCGCGCGGCACATTAATGCCACTGAGTGCTTCGCCGACGCCTTCCTCGTTTTTATAAATGGCAGCAGTATCAATGTGGCGGTAGCCGGCATTGATGGCCGTCGTCACAGCATTGCTTGCCTCTTCGTTACTGGCTTTCCATACGCCGAGTCCGAGCTGCGGCATCTTGTTGCCATCGTGAAGCTTGATGTTGGGTTGCGTTGCCATGAGTTTCTCCTTTACGGGTTTAACTAAGTTAGCTAATTACTTTGACTGCAGTTTTTATCATGCGTTCATATCTAGAATGACTCGGTAGCGCGCCTTGCCATCCTCCAAGTGCTTCACAGCATCATTGATTTTGCTGATAGGGAAGTGCTCGACCTGCGGGGTGATCTGATGACGGGCGCAGAACGCGAGCATATCCGCCAGACGTGACGGGGAGCCGGTGGGTGAACCGGAAATTTCGGCCTGTTTGCTGATGAGCGCCATGACGTGCACCGGCACGGCTTCAGGCACGACGCCAACAAAGTGCAGACGGCCTTTCGGTGCGAGAGTGGCGATAATGGCATCCCAATCCAGCGAGGCGTTGGCGGTGACCATAATGAAGTCCAGCTGACCGGCGATCTTCTTCAAATCTGCCTGGTCGCGGGTAGCAATAACGCGGTGCGCCCCGAGGGAAAGGGCTTCATCGCGCTTGGCCGTTGATGAGGTAAATGCCGTCACTTCGCAGCCCCACGCGTTGAGGAAGCGCACCGCCATATGGCCCAAACCGCCGATGCCGATCACCCCCACGCGATGGGTTGGCAGCACGCCAAATTGCAGTAACGGGTTGAAAACGGTGATACCGCCGCAGAACAGCGGACCGGCGCTGGTGACCTCTACGCCTTCTGGCAGGGGGATAGCCCACGCCCAGTGACTGCGAATTTTATCGGCAAAGCCGCCGTGATGGCCGATGATGGTCGCTTCGACATCGTGGCACAGATGCTGGTCGCCCGAAATACAGGGATGGCAGTGCATACAGCTGCCGCGATTCCAGCCTACGCCGACCGTTTGCCCGACTTTCAACCCTTTATTGCGCGCGTGGTCACCCAATTTGGTGATTTTCCCCACCACTTCGTGTCCCGGAACAAAGGGGTATTGCGTGATCCCCCAGTCATTATTCAACATCGACAGATCAGAGTGGCACACGCCACAGTAATCAATGGCGACTTCAATCTCTTCATCACCGATAGGGCCAGCGTCGAAAGCAAACTTCTCCAGCGGGCTGCCTGCACTGGCGGCGGCCCAGGCATTAAAGGTATTTTCTGCGGCTTTAGATCCGGACATAACTCTCTCCAATCCTGTGATTTACTCATAAAGCCTAGCAGCTAACCTTGGTTCTGCTGGTTTCAGATGTGACTAAGTGATGCCCATTTCTGCCTAAGACTTGCCTGTTTCTACTGGCGACTGTAGAAAGCCGCGCGCGCGTGGCAGAATTAATGTCGGATCATTGAAAGTGAGGAAGGTCAGAATGGAATATGTTGAGCGTCTTTGCTCGAATCTGGCGGCACAGGTTGCGCGGATGAGTAGCGATAAGTTTCTCCACCATTCGACAGTGCCGCAGGTCACGCTGATGTATGCCGAAAAGCATCATCCGCGTACGCCCGTGCTCTACAACCCCGGAATAGTGATTCTGTTTCAGGGCAGCAAGGTTGGCTATCTGGGCAAGCGCACTTTCTCCTATGACCCGAAAAATTACCTGATGCTCACGGTGCCCTTGCCCTTTGAATGCGAAACCTTCGCCAGCGCCGAGCAGCCGATGGCCGGGATCCAGATCAGTATCAATACCGTGATGCTGCAAGATTTACTGATGGATATGGAAGAGGCGGGCTTTTCCGGGCAGAAGGATCAATCCTCGGGTATCAGCTCGGGCGTGCTGGATGAAGACATTCTTTGCGCCGCCGAGCGCCTGCTGGATTCGATGGAAAAGCCGCTGCGCGCCAAGGTGCTTGGCCCGCAGATCATCCGCGAAATCCTTTTCATGGTGCTGACTAGCGACAATGGCGGGGCGCTACAGGCCTTGGTGAACCGTCATACGCACTTCAGCCAGATCTCCAAAGCCTTGCGCCGCATTGAAACGCAATATGCGGAGAACCTGAGCGTGGAGCTGCTGGCCAGCGAAGTAAACATGAGCGTGTCGGCCTTCCACCATAATTTCAAAGCCGTCACCAGCACCTCGCCGCTGCAATATCTGAAAACCTATAGGTTACACAAGGCACGGATGATGATGATGTATGACGGTTTGAAGGCCAGCGCCGCGGCCCTGCGCGTGGGGTATGAGAGTGCTTCGCAGTTTAGCCGGGAGTTTAAACGCTACTTTGGCGTGACGCCGAGTGATGAAATTGCCCGTGCGCGGGAGAATAATGCCCTGCCGCTGGCCGGGACGCTCGCCGGTTAAAGCTGGCGACAGGCGACTTGCTATAAATACTGCGACAGATAAAAAGAAACCCGCTACTCGGCGGGTTTAGTTTTTGTGGAGCAGGCGGCCATGCGGCATTTGCGTTTCTTCCATATCACCAGCAGCCCGCCGACCAAGCCAATCACCAGCAACAGCACGGGTAAAATCATCAGCCCGGCCATCACCTGATCCTCGTGGCGTTTAACCAGCGGGATTTGGCTCAGGGCGTACCCCAAAGTGACCAAGGCTCCCACCCATAGCAGCGCGCTTAGCCAGTTGAACAGCTGGAAACGGGCATTACTCAGGCCTGAAATACCGGCCATGGTAGGCAGCAGGGTGCGGACAAACGCCAGAAAGCGACCCACCAGCAGCGCGGTTAAACCGTGCTGGATAAACATCTGATGCGCCCGCTGGTGGTAGTGCGTGGGGAGTTGCAGCAGCCAGCCGCGCACCACTTTGGTGTGGCCGAGCCAGCGCCCCTGAAGGTAACTCAGCCAGCAGCCAAGACTTGCCGCCACTACCAGAATAATCAGAGTAGGGACAAAACTCATCACGCCACGGGCAATCAGCGCGCCGGTCAGCAGCAGCAGGCTGTCCCCCGGCAGAAATGAAGCTGGGAGCAGACCATTTTCCAGAAACAGAGTGATAAATAATACGGCGTACACCACCCAAAGAACCTTCGGATCGGCGAGAACGCTAAAGTCATGCTGCCAGAGTGCATGAAGGATATCGATAAGTACTGCCATAGTCTGTCCTGTCAGAGTGCTGAAAAACGACAACGTGGCTAGTGTAACGCAGATCCGCACCCCGTGGGTTGATCTGTCATAGACAGAAAGCACCCAAAACCGTGCCTTCTGTAACAATCCTTATACTGAAGTGGCAATGCGTGCGAAACCGGCGTCCAGATCTTCAATCAGATCTTCGACGTTCTCCAGCCCGATATGCAAGCGCACCAGCGTGCCGGTGAAATCCACGGTTTCCGCCGGGCGAATGGCTTGAATCTCTTCTGGCTGATTAGCCAAAATCAGTGATTCAAAGCCGCCCCACGAGTAGGCCATGCTGAAATGCGCGAAGTTGTCGAGATAGTCTGCCAGCTGTTGGCCGTTCAGGCGATCTTTCAGCACGAAGGAGAACAGGCCGCAGCTGCCGGTGAAATCTCGCTTCCAGAACTCATGGCCCTTACTGCCCGGCAGCGCAGGGTGATTGACCACCGCCACTTCAGGACGTTCGCTCAGCCACTGCGCCACGCGAATGCTGCTCTCTTCATGCTGGCGTAGGCGGATGCCCAGCGTGCGCAGGCCGCGGCTGGCGACATAGGCGGTGTCGGCATCGACCATTTGGCCCATCAGATAAGAGTGCTCGCGAAGCTGCTCCCAACAGCGCTCGTTGGCCACGGCGGTGCCGATCATCGCGTCGGAGTGGCCGATGATGTACTTGGTGCCCGCCTGAATGGAAATATCGATGTCGAAATCCAGTGCTTTAAACAGAATGCCCGCCGCCCAGGTGTTGTCGATCATGATGATCACCTCCGGCGACACGGCGCGAACCGCACGCACCATCGCGGGCAGATCCGGCATCTCCATGGTGATCGAGCCGGGCGCTTCGAGGAATACTACTTTAGTGTTTGGCTGCATCAGGGAGCCAAGGTTTTCGCCGATATCCGCCGGGAAATAGGTAGTGCTGACGCCAAGCTTGCGCAGCACTTTTTCGGCGAAGTCTTGGGTCGGCTCATAGGCCGAGCTGGCCACCAGAATGTGGTCGCCGGTGGAGACAAACGACAGGATGGCGTTGCTGACCGCCGCCGCGCCGCATGGGTAGAGCACGCAGCCCGCGCCACCTTCCAGCTCGACCATGGCTTGCTGGAATGAGAAGTGAGTCAGGGTGCCGCGACGGCCATAAAACAGCTCGCCGTTGGCGCGATTCTTGGTGGCAAACTTCTTCTCTTCTACCGAGTTAAACACCAGAGAAGAGGCGCGCTGGATCACGGCATTAACCGAGCCCAGCGTATATTTTTTGTCGCGCCCGGCGCTGACCAAAGTGGTTTCAATTTTTTTGGAAGAGATGGCTTTCTTAGAAGACATGATGCCTGTTCACCCTGTTAGTGTTTTTAAGCTCGTGCCTCGCGGCACGAGTCTTTTTCTTTAACTTAACATGATGATTAGGCTGGATCAGGTTTTGCCTGCATGTATGAGAAAATTTCAGTCTCTTTGCGACTTGGGCTAGCCCGTATAGACCCCGAACAGCTTCGGCAGCGTCAGGGAAATAGCCGGAATGTAAGTCACCATCATCAACACGGCGAACAGCACCAGATAGAACGGCAGCATGGCTTTCACCACTTTCTCAATGCTCTGTTTACTCACCGCGCTGGCGACAAACAGCACCGACCCTACCGGCGGCGTGATCAGCCCGATCCCCAGGTTAACCAGCATGATCATGCCGAAATGCACAGGATCTATGCCCAGCGAGTTGATGACCGGCAGCAATACTGGCGTGAGGATCAGGATGATTGGCGCCATGTCCATCAGCGTGCCGATCAGCAGCAGCATGATGTTGATCCACATGAGAATGACGTACTTGTTGTCCGAAATGCTGGTGAAGAAGTCGGTGATGCGCATCGGCAGCTGCATGTAGGTCATCACGGCACCGAAGGCGGCGGCAAAACCAATCAAAATCATCACGATACTGACGGTTTTCACTGTCCGGTACATCAATTTTGGCAGCTCAGACCATTTGTAGTCGCGGTAGATAAACATGGTGACGAAGAAGGACCACAGGCAGGCGATGGCGGCGGATTCGGTGGCGGTAAAGACGCCGCTGAGAATACCGCCCATGATGATGACCACGGTCATCAGGCCCCACAGGGTGTCGACGAAAATCTTCAACGCCTGCTTAAACGGCACGCGCTCGCCTTTCGGATAGCCCCGTTTATGGGCGAATACCACGCACATCACCATCAGCGTCAGGCTGAGCAGCAGCCCCGGCAGGATACCGGCGATGAACAGCGCGGCAATCGACACCGTGCCGCCCGTCGCCAGCGAGTAAATCACCGAGTTATGGCTGGGCGGCGTTAAAATGGCCTGCACCGAGCCGCTGGCGGTTACCGCCGCGGCGAAGTCGCGCGGATAGCCCTTCTTCTCCATCTCCGGGATCATCACCGAGCCGATAGAGGCCGTGTCGGCCACCGACGAGCCGGAGATCGCGCCGAAGAAGGTGGACGCGACGATATTCACCAGCGACAGCCCGCCGCGAATAAAGCCGACAAATATGTACGCGAAGCTCACCAGACGGCGCGCAATGCCGCCTTCCGCCATGATCGCCCCGGCCAAAATAAAGAACGGAATTGCCAGCAGTGAGAACTTGTTTACGCCGTTGGTCAGTTGGATCATCAAGGCTTCCAGCGGCAGATCAATCCACAGCGCGCCCGCGACGGCGCTCAAACCCACGGCGTAAGCCACCGGCACGCCGATGGCCAGCATTACCCCCAGCGTTAAGAGTAAAATTAATGCATCCACGATGTCGTCTCCAAGAATAGGGCTATCAGGCTTCGGTATTACCCATTTGCACCACCGGACGGTGGCCTTGAGGGCCGGCAAAAATCTGCTCGATGATAAACAGCACGGTGAGCGCAGAGCCTATTGGCAGCGGCAGGTAGGTCTGTCCGGCGGTCAGCAGCGGGAACTCAGCCACCGGCTGATGCCACATTTCGCTGCACAGCAGCAGGCTGTACCAGAAGATGAACAGGCTGATCGCCAGCATCATGATGTCGGCCAGCAGGGCGGAGAATTTTTTCAAAGCGGGCGGCAGGCGATCGGTCACCATCGCCACCATGATGTGCGAACCGGCGCGGTACGCCACCGCAGCGCCAACAAAGGTGAAGGTCACCATGCACATAATGGCAATGGGTTCCGGCCATGACAGGGCGCTATTGAGCACGTAGCGGGCAAAAATGCCGATGGGGATAACGGCGACCATAAACAGCAGGGCAATGCCTGCCAGCCACATGGCACAAATGTAGAGAAAGTCCATCAAACGCTGATAGCTAGAAAGCATAAAACCTCCCCAAAGGGTGCGCAAAAAACGAGGCAGGCGGGCTGCCTCATCTCAAGTTATTGAACGTCGGCAATTTGCTGCATCAGGTCTTCATGACCCTTGCCGAATTCGTCACGCACCGACTGGGTGGCTTTGAAGTAAGGCTGAGTGTCGATGTCGTAAAACTTCACGCCACCGGCTTTCATTTTTGCCAAAGACTCGTCGTTATAGGTTTTCCACAGCTGGCGTTGCTCGTCTTGCGCCTCTTTGGCGAGTTTCAACATCAGCTGTTGATCGTCTTTGGACAGCTTGTCCCACTTCACTTTCGAGTAGAGGAACAGCTCAGGGATAATGAAGTGGCGGCTGTAGGTGTAGTTTTTCACCACCGGCAGGTAGTTATGGGCGACGAAAGTCGGCGGGTTGTTCTCCGTACCGTCAATCACCCCGGTTTGCATGCCGCTGAACACTTCACTGACGCCCATGGCGACGGGGTTGGCCCCCATGGCTTTCAGGGTGGCAAGCGCAATCGGACTGCCCTGAACGCGGATTTTCATCCCATGCAGATCGTCCGGCTTCACCACCGGCTGTTTGGTGATGAGGTTACGCGTGCCGCCATCCATCCAGCCGAGAAACACCAGTTTGGAGCTTGGGTTGTTGGTTATCTTGTCGCCAATTTCTTTACCGATTTTGCCATCCAGCACCTTGTGCATATGGTCTTCATCGCGGAAGACGTAAGGCAGGGTGAAGACGTTAATCTCAGGCAGAATCGAGGCCACCGGCGTCATGGAGACGCGGATAATATCCAGTGCGCCGATCTGCGCCTGTTCAATCTCCTGCTTTTCATCACCCAGTACGCCGCCGGGGAAGGTTTTAATTTCCAGTCGGCCATCGGTTTGTTGTTTGAGTTTTTCGCCCATCTTTTGCACGGCGACGACGTTGGGATAGCCCTGCGGATGGACATCCGCGGCTTTAATGGTTTGCGCCAGCAGGCTGTGGCTAAAAACTAGGGTCGCGGAACTCAGGCAAAGGCTGAGAAGTGCTTGCTGCATTTTCATCAGTTTGTCTCCAGGGTACTCAGTAAAAGTGAACATCAAAAAAGAGGGAATTGAATGACCTGCACGAAGACTGCCGGTGTCCGGTCTATGTCTTCACAAGCAAGATACCCGATTAGGTTTGTCGGTTATTTGAGCGTTATCACAAAGTGTAAACAGTTTTGAAATGTCATTACTTAATATTTAAAACATTGTTTTAATGTTTGAATGTGGCGGCAGCGTGTTGATTTCGGTGTGGATTTTTTCTGAAAGTGTGAAGTCGGTAAGATTGTGTGGTTTTTAATCGGCCATTTGAAAGCCTTGTTTTTGGTCAAAGACAGCGCCAGCGCTAGGCGCGATAATGTAAATAATAATGAGAACCACTATCAATTCGGGCTTTTAGTTTGCTATGATTTGGGGCTGTCTTTACCCATGAATAAACCCTTTAACACTGATTTTTGCTGGAGGCGACGCGTGAAAACGGCTCGCAATAATATGAAAAAAGTGGCGTCAGCTTTGATGTCCTTCGTTTTGGTAGCAGGTCTGAGTGGCACCGCGTTAGCAGCACCTTCTTCTCCTGCGGCCAACGCCGTCACGCAAACGGCTCAGCCTTCTGCAACGAACAGCAACGACGCGCCAACGGCAGTCACTCCGGTTAGCACCTCTTCTGAACCTACCGCCAATACCGCCGCGGTTCCGGTTATCCCGAAAGATCTTTCAGTTCTTGGCATGTATCACCACGCTGACGTCGTAGTGAAGACCGTGATGATTGGTCTGCTACTGGCCTCCGTCGTCACCTGGACGCTGCTGTTCAGCAAGGGCGCGGAAGTGTGGAGCGGTAAACGCCGCCTGCGCCGTGAGTTCTCCGCGCTGGCCGGTGCCCGCACCTTGGACGAAGCCGCTGAAGAAGCCGAAAGCTTCGCAGCCACCAGCATCAGCAGCCAAATGCTGCGTGACGCACAAAACGAGCTTGAGCTTTCTGCCGGTTCTACCGACAACGGCGGCATTAAAGATCGCACCAGCTTCCGCCTTGAGCGCCGTGTTAGCGCGGCGGGCCGCCACATGGGCCGGGGTAACGGTATTCTGGCGACCATCGGGGCGATTTCTCCGTTTGTCGGCCTGTTCGGCACCGTCTGGGGCATCATGAACAGCTTTATCGGTATCGCACAGACGCAAACCACCAACCTCGCGGTTGTGGCACCGGGCATCGCCGAAGCCCTGCTGGCAACGGCGGTTGGTCTGGTCGCGGCAATTCCTGCGGTGGTTATCTACAACATCTTCGCGCGTACCATTGCTTCTTACCGCCACCAAGTGGGTGACGTGGCGGCACAAATTTTACTGTTGCAAGGCCGTGATCTGGACCTGGCCGCGAGCGCGGGCGAAACGCCACGTCCTCAGGCAGACCGCCAGCTGCGCGTAGGGTAATTCATCATGGCCATACGTTTAAATGACGACCTCGACGAAAGCGGTGAAATGCATGACATCAACGTCACGCCTTTTATCGACGTGATGTTGGTGTTGCTGATCATCTTCATGGTGGCCGCACCGTTAGCGACCGTTGATGTGCGCGTCGATTTACCCGCTTCAACCGCCAAGCCTCAGCCGCGCCCTGAAAAGCCGGTGTTCCTGACGGTGAAAGCCGATAAGCAGCTCTATCTGGGCGATGACGTGGTAAACAGCGCCAACCTGACGTCCATGCTTGACCAGCGCACGCAGGGCAACAAGCAAAGCACCATTTTCTTCCAGGCTGATAAGTCGGTGGATTATGAAACGCTGATGAACGTGATGGATACGCTGCGTAAAGCAGGTTATCTGAAGGTCGGTCTGGTGGGCGCCGAGCAGACTGCTGCTCAGTAAGGCTGGATCCGCACCGCCTTAAACCCTCTCCCTAACAAGAGAGGGTTTTTTTATGCCTGTTCGTCTATTAGCCCCGCGCGTGGGCCGCGGCTTTTTCAATCAGGGCGTCATCCGGCCTTTTGCCGGTATACAGCACAAACTGCTCGACCGCCTGTAATGCCGCGACTTCCGCGCCGGTGATCACCTGCTTGTTCTGCTCGAGCGCGTAGCGAATCAGCGGGGTTTCTACCGGCGATGCCACCACGTCGAACACCACCGAGGCGCGATCAATCACGCGTTTGTCGAAGGCCAGTGCGTCGACGTCCGGGCCGCCTTCCATGCCAATTGGCGTGACGTTAACCAGCATATCCACGGCGGCGTCACCGACCTCGCTTCGCCACTCGTAGCCGTACTCTTTGGCCAGCGCGCGGCCACTTTTCTCGTTGCGAGCAATCACATAGCCCTTGGTGAAGCCGGCATCGCGGATGGCCGCCACCACGGCTTTGCCCATGCCGCCGCTGCCGCGCAGGGCGAACACCGCGTCCTTCGGCACCTGATACTGCTCCAGCAGTTTCGCCACGGCGATGTAGTCAGTGTTGTAAGCCCGCAGGAAGCCGTCGTCATTCACAATAGTGTTGACCGATTGAATGGCGGTGGCGGACGGGTCAAGCTCGTCGAGGAAGGGGATGCAGGCCTCTTTGAAGGGCATCGACACCGCACAGCCGCGAATGCCCAGCGCGCGCACGCCCTTCACGGCGGCCTCAATATCTTGGGTTGAGAAGGCTTTGTAGATAAAATTCAGATCCAGAGCTTGATACAAATAGTTATGGAAGCGAGTGCCAAAATTGCCGGGGCGGCCGGACAACGACATACAGAGTTGGGTGTCCTTATTGATTTCGCGAGCCATGATCCTTCCTTATCAGTGATGTTGAAAACGCGTAATGCTTCAACCTTAGCCAAAGCTTCCGACCGCCGCTAGGCTTATCAGGCTATATACTTAATCAATAACGTCATCGGAGGTGAACATGAATTTAGACTTGTTCGATCATCCAGATTTCCACCCACACTGGCGGGAAGAGTTAGCGCCGGGGGCCGTGGTGCTGCGCGGCGGCGCGCTGCGAGACGACACCGCGCTGCTGGCGGAAATCGACAGAATTGCCGGATTGGTGCCTTTCCAATATCGCGCTACGCCGGGCGGCTATGCGATGTCGGTCGCCATGACCAACTGTGGCGAGGTCGGCTGGGTGACTGACCGTCAGGGCTATCGTTACCAAACCACGTCGCCGGAGAGCCAGCAGCCCTGGCCGCCGATGCCCGAGCTGTTCCGCACGCTGGCAGTCGAGGCCGCCGAGCAGGCCGGTTTTGCCGGTTTCGCGCCCGACGCCTGCCTGATCAACCGTTATCAGTCAGGGGCGAAAATGTCGCTGCATCAGGACAAAGACGAGCACGACTTCGGCGCGCCGATTGTGTCGGTGTCGCTGGGATTACCGGCGATATTTCAGTTTGGCGGCATGGAGCGCAGTGATAAGACCCAGCGAGTGACGCTGACTCACGGGGATATCGTGGTATGGGGCGGGCCGTCGCGGCTGCGTTATCACGGCATTTTGCCGTTAAAAGCCGGCGAACATCCGCTTACCGGCGGCTATCGTTTCAATCTTACCTTTAGAAAGGCGGCTGGACGGTAAAGCACAGGACTTTGCACGCATTCTGCATTAAACTGCGCGCTGCAAAAATTGACATGTTGAACGATTAATTAGGCGGTAAGAGCGATGAACGGGACAATCACAACTTGGTTTGAAGATAAAGGTTTCGGCTTTATCAAAGATGAAAACGGCGATAACCGTTATTTCCACGTGATTAAAGTCACCAACCCCGAGCTAATCAAGAAAGACGCCGTGGTGACGTTCGAGCCGACCACCAACAATAAAGGCCTGTCGGCGTTTGCCGTCAAAGTCGAGCCTGAAAGCAAATACATCTTTATTGCCGGTGAGCGCATCAAAATCACCAGCATCAAGTCCTATCTGGCTTACAGCGAAGAAGTCCCTGCCGAATCGCAAATCGACAAAGAGAATGCCGTGCTCTCCGTGGGCCTGTTGATGAACCGCATTCGCCCGAAAGAAGAAGAGAAAAAGGCCACAACGCGCACCCTGAAGAAGCTGGCACTCACCACCTTCCAGAACACCACTTACATCTTCTCGGAAGACGAAATCGACGTCGACGCCACCATGAAGATCCTCAAAGGGCTGTAAGCCCGTAGCAGGCCGTTGCAGCGACACGCGCACCGGCCCGCCATGATTTCCCTCTAATAAGTCACCGTCACCAGCACGGTATCGCTATAGGTTCCCGGCGGTGGGTTAGCCTGACTTGGGTTAACCGTCGCGGAGTAAGCCACGTTTTGCGACGCGCCGGTGCCGGTCATCGCTGTATTGGTCGCGGCGGTCCATACCGACGCATCCCCTTTAAAGATTTGATACTGCAAATAGCTGGTCACGCCGTTATTGGTCGAGGACATCTGCCGATACTGCCCGCTGCCCGGCACCGTGCTGGTCAGGTTGACGCTATAAGCCGCGTTCAACGTGCAGCGAATGCTCAGCGAGTTGTTGGTTACTGAGGCAAAGCCTGCCGGGAAAGCCGCCGAGCCGAAGTTCACATTTGGCGCATTGTCGATATAACAGAAGTTGGTCACCGTCATATTCACCGTGACTGTCGTGCTGTCTGCGCCATCGGTATAAACACATAGCCCCAGCACCCCGACGAAGCAAATATGGTAGGTCCAGTTAATCCCCAGCGTATCGCTATAACTTCCCGCCGGTAAATTCACCCCGGTCACCGTGCGCAGGTAAAGTGGCAGCGAGCCGTCGCTGGCGTTGAATAAGCCCAGCAGGCCGAGTAGCGTGGTACTGCTCCAGGTGGTCTGATTGCCAACGTTCACCACCGTGCCACAGCCATTGTCCTGACAAATCTGATAAGGCAGTTTTACGCCGTTCGGCCCAAGCATTGCTGCCTGATTGCCGACACCGTTGGCTGAGGTTGCAATAGTGGCCGTGACTGTGTTGGTACTTAATAAGGAGAGCAGCGAGCCGGTGCATTTAAAGCCGCTGGTCGCCGTCACCTGTTGCGCGGTACTGCCCGCCACAAAGGAGCTGAGGGTGCCAAAACTCCCCGTGCCAGGACTGCTGGAGCAGGCGGCATAGGCCGCTGGCAGGCCAACGACTAACAGAGCCAGCGCGGCCAGCGCGCGCAGCCCCATCCTGAGTAGATTCATATCTTACCTCCTGACCCTGCGTTGGGATGGCAAACCAGCGGGCCAATTTGCTCAATGCTGTGATGGTTGAGATTCAGGTCAAAGCCGACCCGACAAACTGAATTATCTTCCTGCCGAATCACTAACACGTTGTGCTGCTGAAGGTTGCTGAAGTAGACCAGCCCCTCATAGCCAGACACCGTGGTTTGCTGACTGTTTTGCTCAGTAACCAGCGTGCCCAATTTGAGCGGCTCGCCGTGGATGTCGTTGATTTTAATGGTGGCCGACAGCTCGCGCTTCACCGGGAACTTCACCACCACGCCACTGCCTTCGCGCACGGAAATATTGTCCACCACGCGATTCGCCACGGCATCGGCAGGCAGAGGCAGGGTGTCAATTTCCACCTTCGCCGGGTAATAGGAGCTGACGGTGGGGATCAGCAGATGGCCTTTTTTATCGGTTTTGCCCATTTTCTGGTTTTCATACATCACCGGCACGTCGGCGTAATTGTCGGTATCCACCACCATGAAGGCGTCGTTAATCTTGTCCGACAGGAAGAAGTCATTGGCGATAAACACCACCGAGCCGCTCAGATCTGCCCAGTTGGTGTAGTTGCCGCTTTCACCATACAGCCCGCCCTGCAGGGTGGCGTAGCGCGTTTTCCAAGTGGCATCGGCTTGCTGATAAGGGTCGCTGCCGCCGGTATAGGCCAGATTCCAGCCCAGCCCGCCCTCGGTCGGCGCCGTCTTGCTGGCCCCAATCTGCTCGCGGTAGTGGCCGCCGCTGTCGCGCTGCAATCCGGCATTGATGCTGGTGTTCATATCCAGCGGGATGATGAACTGAAGCTGGGCGCTGTAGCCGCTGTCGCTGAGGGTTTTATTCAGAGACAGGAACATGCTCGACTGCCCCCACAGCGAGCGGCTGTAAGAGAGGTTGAGCAGCCGCGTATGGCTCTGGTCATAGGCTTCCACGTCGTAATAACCCACCCCCACCGTGCCGCTGGACTGGCCGAAAGGCGAGGTGCTGAAAGTCACCTGATCGGCCCGGCGGCTCAGGCTGGTATCACTGGTGTAAGAGGTTAAATCCTGATAGCCCGGCGTGCGCGACGAGCGCAGCGCCGAAAGGCTAAACAGGGTGGAATAGTAGGAGTAGCCGACCGTATATTGGTTGCCGCTTTTCTCGTCGGTAACGCGGGTGGGGTCCTTCGGATTGGTGATTTCGCCGTTGTTATTGGGTATGCCGCCAATCACATTGTTCGCCGGATTATTGCCATTGATATCAAACTCACCGAGGGTGCGCGGCGCGCGGTTGGCCTGACTCTGGCTGCCAGAAACGCTGAGCGTCCCCCAGTGCCCGACCGCCAAATCAGCTCCAATGCCGCCTAATGCCAGCCCGTTGGTTGCCTCACCGTGGCTGGAGAGCGTCAGGTAATTGGTGATGCCGTAGCGATAAATGCCGCTGAAAGCCGCGTCGGAGTAGTCGCCGCTGCTGATACCATAATTTTGCCTGACCGCGCCGAGGGATAAGTCGAAATCAGACAACCCGCTGCGCAGCAGGGTATTGGAAACATAAAACGGCACGCTGGTGGAAACCTGTCGCCCAAGGGCGTCGGTGGTGACCACCGTGGCCTCGCCCGCGCCGTTGATATAAGGCACGTTGGTCAGGGTGAAGGGGCCGGAATTCAGATTATTGGTGCTGGCCTTAAAACCGTTAAGGAACAGGTCGACGGTGGTCGGCACGGCGGCAGTCCCGCTATATTGCAGCAGCGGATAGGTCACCAAGTCCGGGCGCACGCCGAAGTTGCGGCTGACGCGCAGCCCGCCCATGCGCGCCGAGTTGCTCCAGGTCAGCGAGTTACTCACGAAGTCGCCCACCTGATAGCTGATCAAGCTCTGCTCGTCCGAGTAGCGCCAGTAGGTGTCATAGCGGATATAGCCGTCGGAGGTTGAACTCTCCGAGAATCCCTCGGGCGTGTCCATGTTGTAGCGCCAGGTGCCGGTGTTGGTCAGAATTCCCACGTCGCTGAACAGCCGCTGCTCCATCCAGGTGGCGACGGATCGCGGCCCTTCGTGCGGGTCAGTGTAGTAAGAGTCATAGTTGAACAGCAGGCCGTTGCTGCTCTGCGACGGCGTATAGCTCAGTAGGCTGTCGCCGCGAATATTTTGCTGCGGCAACCACGCATCGGGTACCTTCAACACCAGCTGCTGGCTGGCCGAGTTGTACTCGGTTTTCACCCCTGGCAGCGCGCTGACGTTGACTAAGCCTTGCTGCTGGCCGTTGAGATGCACGTGATTTTTCGCCAGCACGCCGGACTCGACGAACCACGCGTTGTCACGAAAAATCACCGGCACCACCTGATTATCCGTCTGACCATTGACCATGATCGCCAGATAATAGGTCGCCTCCGCCTGCGTGGGCAGCGCGCGCGGCGCGGCGGGCAGGGCGTCATACTCTGCCCCCTGTCCGACCATGGGCAGCAGCAGTAGGCTCATGCCGCTGGCATACATCAGCGTGATACCGTGGCGAACCGTTCGGCGTGCCGTGTGGCACGCCATTTGGTAAGCCAATAGCCCCGTCCTCAGGGCGAAACCTCTGGTTTCCATGGGTTGCGGCTCCGGGATTATTCGCCGCGAGGGATCACAATAGGTTCAGCGTTATCAGCGATTTGCGCATTGAGCTGCCCGCCGGGGATCACGCCCGCAGGCACCGGCCATCGCATCTCTTGCCCCGGCAACACATATCCCATAAAGCCGGTAGTCATGGCTTTAACACCGCGCTTGGCGTCGCCAGTCATTGACCAGAAGACGTTGCTCAGGCGGGCGTGAACCACGCCAGTATTGCGAATTCTCAGGAAGGACTTACCGCCGCCGCTCTCAATGCTCCATTTAAGGACCGGCTTGGTGGCATCCGCCAGATTGCGTTTGATATCAGCACGTTCATTGGTCCAGATGCCTTCGCCGTCGAGGAATAGCGGCAGCAAATAGCGCATTTGCAGCTGTAAACCGACCACGGCTTTCTCTTTACCCTGCTCGGAAGGCTGCAATGGCGAAGGAATTTCGTCGATGATGATGCGAAACGCTTTCTCGGTCTTCGGCGGAACTTGGGTATTACGAATCAAGCGAATCAGCTGGCGCTGGCCGGGAGCGACGGTGGCGAAAGGCGGGCTGGCGACCACGTCATTTTGGTCCGCATAGCGTTCGGTGAAATTTTCTTGTTTCCACGCCAGCACGCGGACTTGCAGGGAAACTGGCGCTGCGCCCCGGTTTTCCAACCACAGCGCTGAGCCGTTTTGGTCAGACTCGATGATTTGATACACCGGCCACACCAGTACCGAACTGGCGGCCCAGCCAGGAGCCGCCACCAAAAACAGGCTCAGTGAAAGCAAACTAATCAGTGCGCGTAATAATGTTTGATACATAGTTCATTTCCTGATGATTCAATAAGTTAAGGTAACTGTGACCGTATCGCTATAGGTTCCCGCTGAGGGTAATGGGGTCACGGCAAATAATCGTGCATACACCGGATAGGTTTGGGTGGTTGCCGGGAAATTGTTGATGGTCCGCGCCAGCGTGCCGGTGCCCCACACTTGGCTTCGCCCCGAATCCTGATAAAGCTGATAACGCAGTTTTTGCGCGGCATTGCTGGTGTTCGCCATAAAGCGGCCCGTTGAGGTGCCGCCATTAACGCCATAATCGATAGCAATGGTGACGTTGGCGCCGGTGGTGCAGGTCACGACGATGCTGCCTGTCCCGCTGGCGCTGGTGACGTCAACGTTATTGGTGATGGAAGACATCGAGCCAAAATTGATGGTGCCGAGGTTGGTGATTGGCGTAGCAAGTGAATTACCAAAGGCGCAGCCACTGACAATGGTGGCATTGACGGTAAAAGATGAGTTTGCCGTTGCCGCCTGTGCGTTTGGGCAAGCCAGAACGGACAGCAGCAGTAGCAGATGAAACGGCGTCGAAGACCTAATGATCATAGTCAGCCTCCGTTACCAACTGACCGTAACATTGACCGTGTCTTGATAGGTGCCCGCGGCAGGTGTGGTTTGTACCGGCACTCGTCCATAAACGGTATGCCACTGATCGGCACCATTGCCGACGTCGCTCAGGCCGGTGGTGTTGTCCCAAATAGTGGCAAAAGTCGCGCTGGTATAGAGGTTATAAAGTACCTTCAGCGCGGCGTTGCTGGTATTGACCATATTGCGGCTGTTCACATTGCCACTGTTGCCGCCGTCCATCAGGATTTTGTAGCTCAGGCCGTTGATACAATTGACGCGAATCGAGCCCGCCAACTGGGCGCTGGTGGCGCTGATAATGTTGCTCAGACTGGCATAATTGCCAAAGCTCAGGGTGCCGTAAGTGGTTGAACCGCCAGTGGTTGTCCCTGCGCTACAGGCAGGAAGCAGCGTCGCCGTGACGCCAATCGTTGCCGCATGACTGGTTGGCAGTAGAGCGGGCATCAGGAGCATACAGCGAAAGGGCAGCAACAACAGCGCCTTGATATCCATGGTCTTTCCTTCCTTGAATGGCAGTAGGTTCAGGGCCGAAAGCGGCCCTGACTCATTAAGCTATTACCAGGAAATCGTGGCGACGACGGTATCGTTATAGGTTCCAGCCGGAGGAGTTGTGCCGCCAGCGCCCGTTTGGTCGCCAGGTAAGACGCGGCCATAGATCGGGATATTCTGCGCGGTAGTTCCTGTGGTTAGGGTGATCGGCGTATTGATGCCAATCTCAGTAGTACGCGCTGCATCAGAATAGAGGCGATAGGAGATTTTGTTGGCATCAAAGGTCATTGCGCGCACTGCGCCGGTTGCTGCCAGCCCGCCATTGAGCGAAAGTGTTGGTGTCAGGCCAGTACTACAGGTGATAGTGACCGCGCTGCCGTTGGTGCCAGTGACCGTACCATTGATAATGCTGGTTAAATCGGCGTAGTTACCAAAGTTCAAAGTACCCCACTGGTTGGTGCCGCCTGTAGTGGAGCCGTTACCAACAGTACAACCAGTGCTGATGATCAGTTGAACACCGACCTGACCTGTCAGTGTGCCTGCTGCCTGCGCACCCAGAGGAAGGGTGAGTAATGCCGCAGTGATTAAACCCAGTAATGATTGATTTTTTACGTCCATGATGACTCCCAATAACAACTAACTCGTGCTGTGTGTGCATGCAAAGGCGTTTGCATGTGTAATTTCTCTGGCGGCAACAACAGAAAAAAAAGGAAAAAGTCATCAGGTCAAAGCTTTGCTGGCATCTCACTTTTGGAGATTTATCACTGAGTTTTTCAGTGTTTATGATGAATAAATGAGCAAATCTTTCTTTTGAATCATGAGAAGTTTCTTATAGTTGAGTTAAATATAAGTTAATAAATTTAACTTAAGGAGAAGTTTTTAGCACTTTTGGCAAAAAGATAGAAAAATCTGAATTTTTAAATTAGGCGGGTGTAAATACTGATAAGTTGAAATATTTGGATATTTAAACCTAAGAGTAGTCTTAATTTGATTTATGTAACACTAATTTACTAAAGATAGCTTGTTGTCCAACTGATTGAATTATGTCCAAAACATCAGATATTCAGGTGTTTACAGATAAATTTTACTGTCTGATAACATCGCGTTTTGCTCTGCTTACAACCCAATGAGATTTTTATGTCTTTAGCTGAATCGTATACAGCCAGTCGACTGGCTGACATTAATGCACTGGCGCAATTTTTAGCTTTTGATCAAACAGAGGGGGCTTCTCCCAGCGAGCTGGCGCGCTTTCAGGCACCTTTACTTATCCTGCTTGGCAACGCAATTTTGCCGGTCGCCGAGGGCGCTTTTGCCGCGCTCGCCAGCGGTGCTGTGAGTAAAATTCTGATCGCCGGGGGGATTGGTCATTCGACCGAGTTGCTTTATCTGGCGGTAAAAAATCATCCAAGGTACGCGTCCATTGCCACCAAAGGGCGCAGCGAGGCGGAAATACTGCAAGATATCGCCATCAATTTCTTCGCCATTGAGCCAGCCAAGCTCCTGTTGGAGACGTTTTCAACTAACTGCGGCGACAACGCCACTCAGGCCCGACGGGTGTTGGATCTGGCGGGTGACGGCTCATCGCGCATTATCCTGACGCAAGATCCGCTGATGCAGCGGCGCACCGACGCCAGCTTCCGCAAGGTCTGGCAGGACCGGCCAGAGGTGGAATTCATCAACTGGCCGACCTTCGTGCCCCAGCTCGATAAGCTGGAAGAAGAACCCCAGTACGCTGGCGAAACGCGGGACAGCCTGTGGTCATGGCCGCGCTTCGCTTCGCTGCTATTGGGCGAGATCCCGCGCCTGCGCAACGATCCGCAAGGCTACGGCCCGCGCGGCAAAGACTTTATCGCCGCCGTCGACATCTCCCCCGAATTGGAAGAAGCCTACGCGCGACTGCTCCCGCTATTGGGTGAAAGTCATGGGGATCGGTCGTTTTAAATACAGTTAGTTGTAGTTTTGTCTTTTATAAGAGACAATCCCGTCAGGTTTAGTGATGGGGACAGGGATGTACACAACTGAACATTATCAGGATAGAAACAAGAAACAGCCGTTCAAAATTTGGATGGATAAACTCAGGAAGAAGGATCTTCGCGCCGCAGCAAAAATTGACGTTGCCTTGGACCGTGCTCAGGCCGGTAACTTTGGTGTGCATAAATTTGAGCGCGATGGGGTATGGGAGATTAAGATCGATTATGCGGCGGGATACCGGATTTATTACTCGATAGAGAACGGAAAAATCATCTTACTTCTCGCGGGTGGAACGAAGAAGAACCAAAACGCAGATATCGATAATGCAGTGAAATACTTAGCTGATTATCAGACGAGGTAAAATCATGGTTTCAAACAAAAAAACGGCAGTTGCCCCAGAGGCAGTACCGCCATCAGTCAGCCGTGATGCGGAGATCATTGCTACACTTCGTGCCGATCCCGCCTATGCCGAAATTTATCTTCAGACAGCTTTAGAAGAGATCTATGAAGTTGGCGGCGTGGCGGCCTTTCTCACCGCACTGCGTCGCGTCATTGAAGCTCGCGGCGGCGTCACCGAAATCGCTAAAAAATCCGGCATCACGCGGCAACATATCTACAAGGCGCTGTCTGAAAATGGCAATCCAACCATCGGTACGCTAACTGAAATCACTCGAGCGGCGGGAGTCAGACTGACCCCCGCGCAACATGCTAATTAAGTGGGTTGTTCCGCCATTGTTTCTTTCCCCGCCATCGCCACCATTACCACTATGGCGGAAAGCAGGGTGATCGCCGCCAGACTGAGCAGGACGTGATGCAGGGCGGCGGCGTAAATCTGTTGCAGTTGGGCGGTGCTTGCTTGCGGGATCAAGCTGTGGGCATGAGTTAAATCGCCGGTTGCCAGACGCTGGCTGGCGTCACTTAAGCTCGGGCCTGAGAAGTGCTGGCTCAATCCACCCTGTGCGAAAGCGGCGAGAAGGGCGCCGACGGTTGCCAGCGAAAGCCCTTCGCCCGCCACGCGGGTGGTGCTGAAAATCCCCGTCGCCATGCCCGCGCGCTCCTTGGGAACCACGCTGACCGAAAGCCCGTCCATCAATCCCCAAGGCACGCCAACCCCCAAACCAATCACCAGCATCGGCAGGATCATCTGCCCGGCGTTTTGCGCCTCGACGGCAAGGCTTAACCACCACAGCCCAAAGGTGGCGACGAGCAAACCGGCGGTGCACAAAAGGCCGGGGCTCACCCAGCGCGTCAGGCAGGCGGCAATCAGCGGCACGGCCAGCATCGGCAGGGAGAGCGCCATCATCATTAACCCGGCCTGCTCCTCGCTCATCTGCATGATGCCGATAAACTGCATCGGCAGAATGACCAGCAGCACCACAAAACAGAATCCGGTAGCCAGCGGCAGTGCCTGAACGCCAATAAAACGCGGGAAGCGGAACAGCGACAGGTCGAGCATCGGGTTGCGCACGCGCAGCTCAACCCAGATAAACAGCGCCAGCAGCAGTGCGGCGCCAGCCAGCAAACCCAGCACTGGCGGGCTTTGCAGGCCATATTGCGGAATAGCCATCAGCGCCCAGGTCAGTAAAGCCAGCATCGAAGTGAAGGTCAAAGTACCGGGCCAGTCGATGCCGGTGGCGTTAGGGTTGCGCGACTCATGCATTCTCGACGCGCCGGTTAACAGGGCCAGCAGGGCAATCACCGTGGCGGAAATAAATACCGAGCGCCAGCCGAGGTGGGCTATTAGCAGGCCCGCCAGAAAAGGCCCGAAGGCCAGGCCGACGCCAAAACTGGTACCTAGCAGGCTGAACGCGCGGGTGCGCGCCGGGCCGTCAAACTCTTGCGCTAAAGCCGCCGAGCCTCCCGCCAGCGCCGCCGCTGCCGCCACCCCCTGCGCGCCGCGCAGCAGGTCAATCCACAGCAGGCTGTTGCTAAAGCTTTGCAGCAAAGAGAGCAGGGCAAAGCCCGCCACGCCCACTACAAACACCTTTTTGCGGCCGAATTCATCGGCCAGCGCTCCCGCCGCCATTAAGCAGCAGCCAAAACTGAGCATAAAGGCATTGGTTATCCAGCTTAGCGCCTGCGCGCTGCCGCCCAATTCGCGGGCAATGGCCGGGGTGGCCACCGCGCCGCTGACAAAATTGAGTGGCAAAATCAGCGCTGCCAGGCAGACGGTAAACAACACGCTTAGCTGGCCGCCCTTGGTTTGGTTAGATGGACTCATGGCTTTCTCCGGAAATGAATAATGTAGAGATGATAAAATGTCTGCAATTTTGCGGAAATGGGCTTAAAGTCCGTAGATTGCGGACAAAATAGCTCTAATTACCTCGCGGAGTGAAGATGGAAAACCTAAACGGCATACTGGCATTCGTGCGTGCGGCGCAGCATCAAAGCTTCGCGGCGGCGGGCGAGATCATGGGGATCTCGGCCTCGGCGATAGGTAAGAGCGTGGCGCGGCTGGAGGCAAAGCTCGGCGTGCGGCTGTTTAACCGCAGCACGCGGCGCATCAGTCTGACTGACGAAGGCCAGCTATTTTTCGAGCGTTGTCAGCAAATCGTGGCGCAGATGGAGGAGGCCGAGCAGGAGTTATCGCGCGTTTCCGCCGAGCCGCGCGGTAAGCTGCGGGTGAGCATGCCGGCAATTGGCTATCGCATGTTGTTGCCGCACTTGGCGGAATTTATGCAGTGTTATCCGCAGGTTGAGCTTGAGCTCGATTTCAGCGATCGCATGGTAGACCTGATTGCCGAAGGCATAGACGTCGCGGTGCGCAGCGGCGAACTGCCGACCTCGCAATTGATGTCGCGCCGCCTCGGGCCATTCCATTTTGTTATCGTCGGCAGCCAGGACTATTTTGCCAGAAACCCCGAACCCCATAGCCCGCAGGACTTAGCCCGGCACGCCTGCCTGCGCTACCGTTTTCCGGGCAGCGGGCAGATCCAGCCGTGGGATATCCGCAGTGACATGGCGCTAGAGCTGCCGGTTGTGGTGAGCAGTAACAACCTTGAGGCACTGATTCAGGCCGTGCTACACGGCGTCGGCATTGCCTATATTCCCGAGTTTCTGGTGCGCGAACAGCTCAAAACCGGCGTGCTGAAATCCGTTCTCAGTGACTATTTATATGACGACGGCAAGTTTTCCATTGTCTGGCCAAGCAGTCGTCATATGTTGCCCAAGGTCCGCGTGTTTATCGATTTCCTGACGGAGAAACGGATTCTGGTGGAGGACTAAATCGGCACCGCGAACTGGAAGCTTGCGCCGCTGTGTGGCTGGTCGAGCAGTTCAATATCGCTGCCGTGCAGTTGCAAAATGCGGCGCACAATCATCAGCCCGAGGCCGCCCGCGCGGTGCTTATTGGTGCTGAGAATCGAAGGCCGCACAAACAGGTTGGCCTTTAACTCTGGCGCAATGCCCGGCCCGCTGTCATTCACCTGCACCATTACTTCATGAGCCTGTTTCCACAGGCGGACATGGATGGTGCCTCCCTCCGGCGTGTGGCGCAGGGCGTTGTCCAGCAGGTTGGTCAGCACCCGTTCAATCATCCCCAGGTCGGCGTTAACCAGCGGAATATCCGGCATGATGTCGGCATTGAGTTTCTGGCCGCGCGCCTCGGCGGCGAGTTCGAATTTCTGGAATACGTCCTGCACCAGTTCGCACAGTGAGAACGGCTCTTTCTGCGGCTTCACCACGCCATATTCCAGCCTTGCCAGCTCGAACAGCTCCTGCGCCAGACGCCCCACCTTGCGGCTCTGGGCGAGGGCGATGTCGAGATAGCGCTGGCTCTCGTCGCTGCTCAGGCGGTCGGCCTTCATCGACAAGGTTTCCAGATAGCCGTGCAGCGAGGTCAGCGGGGTGCGCAGGTCGTGGGAAATATTAGCGATAAACTCGCGGCGCTGTTGGTCCTGCGCGGTCAGGCTCTGCCACTGCTGATCAATGCGTTTTGCCAGCCCGACAAACGCCTGTTGCAGCTGCGCCACTTCATCCTTCGGCTGGCCGACCGGCGGCTGGGTTTGGGCCAGAGCCTGAATCGCCTCCATGCCGCCATCGTCCAGCGTGGCGATTTGCGCGGTGAGTTTACGCACCGGGCGAGTCACCCAGCGGAAAGCCAGCGCCCCGGCCAGCAAGCCAAACAGCACCACCATCCCCATGGATCGCAGCGCCATATAAATGGCCGACTGGAACTCCGCCTTACTGGCCAACGCCCGGTAGTCGTCGCCCTGCAGCACAATGTAGACATAGCCTTTAAGCACGCCATTGGACGTCAGCGGCGCGGCGCTAAACACCTGCCGCTGGTCGGTGGTGCGCGGGTTGTCGCCATATACCGGCATGGTTTTGCCGTTAAGCAGCTCGTGCACCGGGGTTAAATCTATCTTCTGGCGCAGCAATTTTCCCGCAGGGGCGGCATTGCCGACGATGTCGCCTTCGCTGTCGAGCAGATAAACCTCGACGCTCGGGTTGACGGCCATCAGCTGGTTAAACAGGTTATGCACCGCGTTAGGATCTAACCCGTTTTGGCTCAGCAGCGGGTTATTGGCGGCAATCTGCGTGGCCAGATTGGCAGACAAACGTTGAATCGTCGCCTGACTGAATCTGTCGCTCGAGCGTACCTGCATCACGCCGGAAATCAGCGAGCAGGCCACCAGCAGCAGAATAAAAACCAGGGTGAGTCGTTGCGAAAGCGTCATTTTACTCATGATTTATCCTTGCGCGTCTTCCGCTGACGACGTGAATTTATAGCCTTTTCCCCATACGGTCAGGATGCGCTCTGGCTCAGCCGGGTTGCTCTCAATCTTGATGCGCAGTCGGTTGATATGGGTATTCACCGTGTGTTCATAACCCTCGTGCTGATAGCCCCACACCTGATTGAGCAGGCTCAGGCGCGAGAACACCTTGCCGGGATTTTTGGCGAAGAAGTAGAGCAGGTCGAACTCGCGCGGCGTCAGTTCCACCGTCTGCTGGTTCAACGCCACTTCGCGGGCAATAGGGTCAATGACTAACCCGGAGAAGCTCAGGGTCCCGGCGTCCATCTTCATATTGCGGCTCATGGCTTCCTGACGGCGGAACAGCGCTTTGACTCGCGCCACCAGCTCCAGCATAGAGAAGGGTTTCGCCAGATAGTCGTCGGCCCCCAGCTCCAGCCCCAGCACGCGATGCACTTCGCTGGAACGGGCGCTGATGATGATGATCGGCGTGTAGCGCGTCATGTTGCGGGCGCGGCGGCAAATCTCTAGCCCGTCAACGCCGGGCAGCATCAGGTCCAGAATCAGCGCGTCCCAACCCCCTTTCTCTAAATGCGCTACGCCCAGATTGCCATCGGCGGCGTGGGTTATCTCATAGCCTTCATCGCGTAAATGCAGATTGAGCAGCTCGGCGATGTTGCTGTCGTCTTCCACGATCAAAATCTTTTTGGGTTTTTCCATCTCAGTCGAGCCTGCGGGGAGGGGAGGGTATGAGTAGCAGTCTACACAAGCTGCTTACTCAGAGTTATCACATTTTATTTAACTTTGCGTGAGGTCTTGGGGAACAAATCCGCTCAATACTGGCTTCATCGACAGGGCGAGTGAGAAACAAAAACATGACGCTACATACCGACTTTTCACCGCAGAGTGAGCCGCAGCAAAACCAGGCCAAGCCAGAGATTGTCCACCCATTGTGGCTGCGTCTGTGCCACTGGCTGAATGCGCTGGCAGTGCTGATTATGGTTACCAGCGGTTGGCAAATTTATAACGCATCGCCGCTGTTTGATTTTGAATTTTCCCGCAGCCTGACCCTCGGCGGTTGGCTGGGCGGCGGTCTACAGTGGCACTTCGCCGGAATGTGGCTGTTCGGCTTTAACGGCGTGTTTTACCTGCTGATGAATATTGTCACCGGCCGAATGAAGCGCAAATTCTGGCCGCTGACCCCAAGAGGCGTGCTGCGAGACTTAAGCGCGGCGCTACGCGGCAAGCTGGCTCATGCCGACTTGCGTCACTACAACATGGTGCAGCGCGCGGCCTATGTCTTCGTGATGCTCGACGGCATCGTGCTGGTGCTGTCAGGGCTGGTGGTGTGGAAGTCGGTGCAGTTTCCCCTGCTCAGAGAGTTGCTGGGGGGTTTTGACACGGCCCGCGTGGTGCATTTCTTTGCGATGGCTTCGCTGGTGGGATTTGTTGCCGTGCATTTGGTGATGGTGGCGCTGGTGCCGAAAACCCTGCTGGCGATGCTGCGCGGACGCTGAGGAAAGGTCATGAAGAACATTTTTAAAAAGAACATCAAGCAGATTTTCACGCCTTCAGACACTCAGGTCATCGTGCAGGAGGCGCAGAAACAGATTATTCGCCACCTCGACGCCCCATCGCGCCGTCGTTTTTTGCAGCAAGGACTGACGCTGGGCGGCATGGCGATGCTGACCGGCTGCGATATCAGCGATAACGCCGGGGTCGAGAAAGCCTTGAATACTGTCTCCACCTTTAATGATCGAGTACAGGGTTGGCTGTTTGGCTCGACCCGACTGGCCCCGGTTTATGCCGAATCGATGATAACCCGGCCTTTCCCGTTCAACGCGTTTTACGCCGAGGACGACGCCCCCGAGGTGGATGGCAATGCCTATCGCCTGAAGATCGCCGGGCTGGCGCTGGATAAACGCGAATGGTCGCTGGCGTCGCTATACCAAATGGCGCAGGTCAGTCAGGTCACTCGCCACATCTGTGTCGAAGGCTGGAGCGCAATTGGTAAATGGGGCGGGGTGCCGTTTGGCGATTTCCTGCGCCTGATTGGCGCCGACCTGACGGCGGAATATGTCAGCTTTAAGTGTGCTGACGAGTATTACACCAGTATCGACATGGCAACCGCGCTGCACCCGCAAACCCTGCTGGCGCTGACTTACGACGGGCAAATCCTGCCGCGTAAATACGGTTTCCCGATGAAATTGCGTATGCCAACCAAGCTTGGCTACAAGAATCCAAAGCATATCGAAGTGATTGAAATTACCAATAAGTTCACCGGAGGTTATTGGGAGGATCAGGGTTACAACTGGTACGGCGGGAGTTAAAAAAGGCCTATTTTATTTGCCATTTTGAACCCGGGCAGTGCTCACTTTTTTTGGATGAATTGGCTCACGTACTACGTGTACGCTCCGGTTTTTCCGCGCTGGCCGTGTCCAAACTAGCTGCAACAATAACGGCCTTCGGCCCGAGTTAATTAATAAGAAGTTGAACGTGAACCTTACCTGCACAACTGTGCAACTACTTTAAAAAAGGAAATACCATGAAAAAGCTGATGACTGTTCTGATGTTCTCTACCGTAATGATGGGTTTCGCTGGCGTGACTCAGGCTGCTGACTCTATGTCTAAAGACACCATGGGCAAGATGTCCCACGACTGCATGAAGAAAGACAGCATGGGTAAAGACGCTATGGGCAAAGATTCCATGGGGAAAGATTCGATGGGCAAAGACTGTATGTCTAAAGATCACATGAAAAAAGACAGCATGGGTAAAGATTCCATGAGCAAAGATTCAATGGGTAAAGATGGCATGAAAAAAGACGCGATGAGCCAGTAAGTCCGCGTCTAACATGATACCGCTCTCCTGTGTCTGAGCGTTTCATCTCGGCCCGCCGTTCTCCGGCGGGCTTGGCTTTTTTTACTGCTTCTGCTTATCCAGCCATTCGCCCCACACTTCCAGCGCTTTACTCAGATTCGCTCGGCCAAAGCCGATACGCAGAAAATCTTCTGAAACGGCCGTTAATTCAGACGCATAGGTCACAGATGGAATGGTCATCACGCCGGTTTCCTCCACCAGACGCGTGGCGAACTGCTCCGCGCCCTCCGGCCCTTTATAACGCACGAAGGCCAGCACTCCGGCTTTCGGGGGAGCCAGCTCGAAAAGCTGCGGATAGCGCGCCAAAAAGTCGGTCAACTGGCCTAGCTGCTCGCGGGAGCGTTGCATCACGCGTTGTAGAATGGCCTCGCGGGCATTGAGCGCGATGGTGGTCAGCATCTCGCCCGGCAGGGAGTTGCAGATGGATAAATACTGCTTCATGCGTTCCAGCTTCAGCAGCCATTCCGCGTCCTGACAGGCTACCCAGCCAATGCGCAGGCCGGGCAGGCCATAGGCTTTTGAGGTGACATTCAGAGAAATGCCGCGCTCATAAATGTCCGCCACCTGTGGCAGACGTTCGGCGATATCAAACTCGGTCAGCCGATAAACTTCGTCAGAAAACAGCCAGATACTGCGCTCGCGGCACAGTTCAACCAGCTCGTCTAGCTGCTGGCGGCCGATCAGCGCGCCGGTCGGGTTATGCGGGAAGTTAATCACCAGCGCCTTAGTGTTAGGGCGCAGGGCAGCGCGAACATCCGCCACGTCCAGCGCCCAGCCTTGGTCGGCGTTCAGCGCCACGCCGCTCACCGCGCAGCGCGACATCGCCACGCTCTCCAAAGACTGGTAGTTCGGCGTGACAACAATGGCGTGATCGTCTGCGTCCAACAGTGCGTGGAAACTGGCGTAAACCGCCTCATCGGCACCGGCAAAGCTAATGATGTTTTCCGCCGTGGCCTGGTCATACGTCGAGGCAATTGCCTCAAGCAACTCAGGCGTACCGCGCAATGGTGGGTAGTCGAGGATCGCCTCAAGCACCGGCTGGCGGTGCTGCTCCCCTGCAAGGGCGAACAGCTGCTCGATGCTCATGGACTCAGGGTAAGACGAGGAGAGCGGGAAACGCACCGCGTGCTCTAGCTTCGACAAATAGGAGATTAAACGGAAATCTTGTGGAAAGCGCGACATGGCGTACCTGCAACGATGTTAGACCGTGTTTAACGGCGATGTTTAGCGGCGATAACCTTGGCCGAAACGACGCTCGAGGCGGCTTTGGATCAGCTCGAACACAATCGACATAATCCAGTAAATCGCGGCGGCGGTCGCCAGCATTTCCATATAGCGATAGGTGCTGCGCCCATAAGACTGCGCAAGGAAATTCAGCTCCCACAGGCCCATCAGCGACACCAGCGACGAATCTTTCAGCATGGAAATAAACATCGAACCGGCGGGAGGAATGATGATGCGCAGAGCCTGTGGCGCGGTGACGTGCACCGCGACGGTCCACGGCGACAGCCCGAGCGCCATCGCGGCCTCTTTCTGCCCGCGCGGCACGGAGAGCACGCCGCTACGAATGGTTTCCGCCAGATAGGCCCCGTAGTTCAGCGACAGCGCGATAATCCCCGAGCTGAGCGCGCCCAGCACAATCCCGGCCTGTGGCAGCGCCAGATAGATGATTAACACCTGCACCAGCAGCGGGGTGCCGCGAAACAGCGAGGCATAGAAAGTCGCGCAGCCAAAGGCCACGGCGTTATCTGACATGCGCCCTAATGCGGTGATTAACCCTAATAATAGGCAGAAAAACATTGAACAGGCGGTGATCAGCAGAGTCAGCGCCGCGCCCTGAATAAAGCCGTCCGGCGACAGGCGCAGGCCGAGCAGGAACGGCAGCTTCTGCTCAATCAAATCCCACTGTAGCCCCATCTTGCCGAACAGGCTGAACAGCAGGCTAAGCAGCACCAGCCAGGTGATCAGCGTTTTGATTTTGAAGGCGCGCGGCGTGGCCGACAGGCTGGCATCAGCCAGCGCCGGGTTAGATTTTTCCGCCACGATAGGTTTCACGTCAGGGAGTTGCGCCATCCGTTACGGCTCCTCTTTGGTGATGTCTTCGCCCAGCCAGTGCTGAGAAATCTTCGCCAAAGTGCCGTCGTCGCGCAGTGATTTTATGGTATCCGCCACTTTCTTATCCCACTCAGGATCTCCCTTGTCGGTAGCGACCCAGTTAGGCTCGGCGTAAAGTTCGGTGACGATTTTGAACAAATTAGGGTTACGTTTGATGCGCGAATTGGCAGTGGCAAGGTCGGAGACGATGGCGTCAAGACGCACGCCCGGTCCCAAGGCTAAATTCTGGAAAGCCACTTCTTCATCGCTGGGAATGGCCTGCACATTATTGAAGGGGAAATCGATCGGTTTCGCGCCGGGGATCACCAGCGTTTTTTGCAAGTAAGTTTCGTAGCTGGAACCCATGCCGATGCCGACTTTTCTGTTGCTCAGATCCGCTGCTGACTTAATGCGATCGTCTTTCTTATTCACCACCAGCACAGCCGGAGAGCTGTAATAAGGCGTCGGGAAGTCGAGCACTTTGGCGCGCTCGGTGTTTGGCGTCATCGAGCAAATACAGGTATCCCAGCGCCCGCGCCAATTGCCGCCAATGATGGTTTCCCAGCCCGGCGCGGTGATTTCTGCTTTCACGCCCATGCGTGCAGCCACGGCTTTGGCGACATCCACGTCAAAACCCGCCAGCTGGTTGTTATCATCGATAAAGCCAAATGGCGGGTAGTCATTAACAATCACATTGCGCAGCACGCCGGTTTTAGTGACGCGATCTAAGGTCGCGCCAGCGTGGGTACCAGCAGAAAAAAGCGTAGTGGCAAGCAGAGTGGCAACCAGAGCGGATAGGCGCATGGCGTGGCTTTCCTTACATAACCTGAGTGGATGAATGTTAATAGATTGTCAGATTACGTTTTGGACGTATAGATGTCCAGTTTCAAATTATGCAGTGGTTTCCCAGCCCATGGGTAAGCCGCTGCACGCCCCAAAATGAGGCAATGGTATTATAAAGGTGCGACGCCGATTGTCGGCGAAAAATGAAGATTTGCCCTAAGCCAAATAACGGCCTCGGCCATGTTAAAAGTATCTTAAAAGTATTGGAAAAATCACTTCTACGCCGCCTTTCATCAATTTTTCTTATTTCTAAGCCCTAAATTGACACAATTCCTGCCCTTTAGTCGCTGCTGGCATGCTCCTTGCTCATGTTCTTTATTAAATACATCTCAAAAAAAAGAATGTTAATGAGGGGAACACATCATGCCATTGCACCAGCTACCAAAAATCAATAAACCCGCGCTGATCATTGTGGATATGCAAAACGATTTTATTCGTCAGGGCGCTCCCTTTGAAGTGCCGGGCGGCCGGGAGACTATCGCGCCGCAGCAGCGCCTGCTCCAGCATTTTCGGGAGGGCGGCTACCCGGTGATTTTTCTGCAATGGGTCAGCGTGGAAAACGACGCGTGGCGCAGGCTGGAGAGCAAATTCAGCTGGACCTCTTTCCTCGACGAGCAAACCAAAGCCTGTCGCGTAGGGCACTTGCGCCGCTATGAAGACAGTGAGGTCGAGCTGAATTGTGCAGATATCATCGCTGAACTGGCACCTATTAATGGCGAAATCATCGTGCCGAAGCACGGCTTTGGCGGCTTCTACGGCACCACTCTTCAGCAGCATCTCTCCGAGCTTGGCGTTGATACGCTGGTGGTCACCGGCGTGGTGGCTGAGTGCTGCGTCGAAGATACCGTGCGTGAAGCGCTATATCACCATTACACCTCAATCGTGGTCTCCGACGCCGTGGAGTCCATGAGCGCGCCGCGCAAAATCGAGTGTTTGGCCGTGTTAGATGAAAACTATGGCTGGGTCGCCGAGTCGGGCGAGGTGATTGATTATTTAAGTTCCGCCAACGCCTATTAATAGTTTTACAACTTGCTCGTTAACTTCATAAAAACAAAGAAAATACAGGAGTCGAACCATGCTTTCCTATTTCAGCATTCACAACATCATGGTTAATATCCCGCTCGGCAAAGACGGCTATCAATTATCTTGGATCGAGGCGATCGGTACGCTATTTGGCTTGATCAACATCTGGCTCGCCAGCCGTGAGAAGACCATCAACTACCTATTTGGCCTGTTAAACGTCACCCTGTTTACGGCGATCTTTTTCCAAATCCAGCTTTACGCCAGCATGATGCTGCAAGTGTTCTTCTTCGTCGCCAACGTGGTTGGCTGGGTGATTTGGTACAAAGACGATAAAAAAGAGGCCCCGGCGATCAAGATCCGCTGGATGCCGCTCAACAGCTTTGTGGTGACGGCGGTGGTCAGCGTGCTGTTTATCCTGCTGATGACCTTCAACATTGACGGTATTTTCTCGTGGCTGACCGGCGTTGCCTTCGCGCTGCTGTCCAAAATGGGCGTCAACGCCGCCGCTGCTGCCGGACGCCTGGCCGTTGGCGGATTCCACCATTCTGGTACTGTCGATCGTGGCGACGGTATTGATGATTAAAAAGTATGTGGAGAACTGGATCATTTGGTGCGCGCTGGATGTCATCAGCGTGGCGCTGTACGCGGTGCAAGGGGTGTATGTGATGTCGATTGAATACGCGATTTTGATTGGCATCGCGGCGTTTGGCTCATGGTCGTGGATCAAATCGGCGAAAGAGCACGGCTCGCGGCCGCTGCGCCCGGCCTCTTCAAGCCCGCTCGCCGAGGGGCTGGTTTCCGAGAAAGTTTGAGCATGCTAAAAAACAAAACCCGCCATCTGGCGGGTTTTTTAATGCTGGCGCAAATGGAGGAATATCACTCCGCCACTTTCTTGTCGCCTTTGATAAGCTTGCGCGCCGCGGCTAATGCATCATTGTCCGGCGTCGCGGGTTTAGCTTTATTCAAGGCGCTGCTCAACTTGGAACGGCCCCAAAGGTCAAAGCCGTCGTCCTCTTGCAAATGGTCGAAGATCGACGGGGCTGGCTGCTTTTTATTGCTCATCGGCTATCTCTGTATAGTGCGAAATTCCTGCCAGCATAGCGTTTTCTGCGGCCAATAAACAAACCTAGCCCAGCAAATGCCCAAAAACAAACTGCTTAAACTCCAGCAAAGGCGAGTCGTTCTTCTCCACTCGCATGCGCAGCAGCGCGCCTTCCCAAGAATTTAGAATGAAGTCACTCAGTGACTTGGCGGACAAATTACTGTCGAGCTGCCCTTGGCGCTGAGCGTCCAGCAGGCAATTTTCAATCACCTGACACCAGGCGGCGAACTGCTCCACCAGGCGCAGGCGAATGGCTTCGCTGTGGTCGGCGATTTCGGCGCTGAGATTGCCCATCAGGCAGCCTTTACTGAACTTGTTGTCGCGAAAAGCCACGATCAGGCTGTCGAAATAGGCCTCCAGCCGAGCCAGCGGCGCGAGGTCGGTATTGCCGAACGCGCTATCCAATCTGGCCTGCGCGCGCTCGAAATAGGCATCCACCACCGAGGCGCCAAAGGTCTCTTTGCTGTCGAAATGGTTGTAGAAAGAGCCTTTCGGCACGCCCGCCTGCTCAACGATGCTCTGAATGCCCGTCGCGGCAAAGCCTTCGCGATGGAAGGTTTGCAGCCCGGCCTGAACCAGATTGGTGCGGGTATTTAGGTTTGGCTTCGGCCCACGGCGGCCTCTATTATCAGCTTCAGCAGGGCTGTTCATCGTTGATCTCCAATTGTCTTGACAATATAAACCGACCGGTCATATTTTATTTATAGCCGTTACGCCTTCGACTGTCAATTGATACCCCTCTTCACTACGGAGCAAACACCATGAGCAAACCTGCCCTGAAATGGGATGTTTTAACCATTAAACGCCCTGGCCTAAGCCGGGATATTCCTGCCGGCCTCGAGTCGCTGATGTGGGTCGCTAATTCAGCCACGCTGATTTATGGCGAGAAAGACGCCGTGCTGGTCGATACCTTCCTGACCAAAGAGCAGTCGCAAACGCTGTTGGACTGGGTGATTGCCAGCGGCAAAAACCTCACCACGATCTACATCACCCACGGCCACGGTGACCACTTCTTCGGGCTGGCCCCGCTCTTGGAACACTTCCCGCAGGCCCGCGCGGTGGCGGCTCCGGCCATTGTTAAGGCGATGCATGCCCACCTTGCTCCGGCTTCGGTGGACGGTTTCTGGCGCAAGCTGTTTCCGGGTGAAATCGACGACCGGCTGATTGCCGCCGAGCCGCTGAGCAGCGACGAGTTCGAGCTGGAAGGGCACAAGCTGTTGGTGGTGCATACTGGCCGCACGGATACTGCGGAATCGACCAGCCTGTATGTCCCTTCCCTCGAGTTAATCGTGGCGGGTGACGTGGTATACAACGGCATTCACCCTTTTCTTGGGGAGACGGATAAGCAGAGTCGGCTGGAGTGGATTGCCGCGCTGGACACCCTTGCGGCGCTCAAGCCAGCTTATGTAGTGGCGGGCCATAAAGTGCCGGAAAACGACGACGCCCCGGAGAATATTGCCAAAACTAAACAGTATTTGCTGGACTTCAATCGTCTCGCCGAGGAAACCGACAGCGCCGGGCAGCTTTATCAGGCCATGCTGGCGCTCTATCCAACCCGCGTTAACCCCGGCTCCCTGTGGAAGGCATCGCAGCTGACGAAGCCAGCGCAGTGATCCAGCTGCAGGCCGCGCTAGTCCGCCGCCTGCGCTTCACGCAGTGCTGCCCAATTTAACAAGGCATCCAGCACCGGGCAGAGGTCTTGCCCCCATTCCGTCAGTGAGTATTCCACTCGCGGCGGGACTTCGGGGTAGACGATGCGTTTGACGATGCCGTCACTTTCCAACTGACGCAGTTGCTGAATCAGCATCTTTTGCGAGACCGCGGGGATTGCCCGTTCAAGATCGGAGAAGCGCAGCACCCGGCCGCCGAAAAGTTGAAACAGAATGAGCAGTTTCCACCGCCCATCCAGCAGTTTAATCACCTTTTCGACGCCGATGGCGGCTGTTTCACGGGTGTATTTGTGGCCCTGACCCTGCGGCGGGGGCGCGCTGTTTTCATTTATCGTTGTCATTTTTTTATAGTAAATAATATTGGCGCTTTTCGCCTTTAAATTCAAAAAACTTACTTTTAAGTATGTACCTGACTTAATTGTATGTACTTGTTATCAATATATTTTACCACGATGCTTAGCTGGAAATGAACATCCACTGAGGGCATCAACATGAGTTTTGAATTAGGTTTGGCGGGCGCGAGAGTTTTGGTTACCGGCGGCACCAAGGGCGTGGGCGAAGCCGTGGTGCAAGTTTTACGAGAAGTGGGCGCGAAAGTGGTTACCACCGCGCGGGACGTCTCCCGAGGCCCGAGGGATGATGTGCACTATATCGCCGCCGACGTCAGCACCGCACAGGGCTGTGCCGAGGTCGCTGCCGCCACCTTAAAGCAGCTTGGCGGGATCGACGTGCTGGTTAACGTGGTGGGCGGCTCAACTGCGCCGGGCGGCGGTTTTGCCGCGCTGGATGACGAGCAGTGGCTGTCCGAGCTAAATCTCAATCTGCTGTCGGCGGTGCGGCTCGATCGCGCTCTGCTGCCAGAGATGCTCAAACAGGGCGCCGGGGTGATTGTCCACGTTACCTCTATTCAGCATCAGCTGCCGCTGCCGGAATCCACTACTGCCTATGCGGCGGCGAAAGCAGCGCTGTCCACTTACAGTAAAAGTCTGTCGAAAGAGGTGACGCCGCAGGGCGTGCGCGTGGTGCGCGTCTCGCCGGGCTGGGTGGAAACCACCGCCGCGGTGGCGATGGCCGAGCGCCTCGCCGAACAGGCGGGCACGGATTACGAGGGCGGTAAGCAGATCATTATGGACTCTCTGGGAGGAATTCCGCTGGGACGGCCGGCTAAACCGCGCGAGGTGGCCGACCTGATTGCCTTCGTGGTGTCGCCACGTGCGGCATCCATCAGCGGCACCGAGTTCGTTATTGACGGGGGCACCATCCCCACCGCCTAATCATGGTCTGGAATAATAGACACTTTATGGCGCTTTCGATGCAGGCCAAGATTCTTCATTCTGGTGTTCTCAAAACGACAACACTAAGGAAGTATCATGACTCAACGTATCGACTACGCCAAAGCCTCCCCAGAGGGTTATAAAGCCTTTGGCGCCGTGTACTCAACGCTGCTGAAAGGCAGCTTGCCGAAGGCGCTGATTGACTTGGTTTACCTGCGCGTTTCCCAAATCAACGGCTGTGCGTTCTGTATTGATATGCACTCCCGCGACCTGCTGAAGTCGGGTTTATCGGTGGAAAAGCTGGTGCTGGTCCCCGTATGGCATGAGGCGGGCGCCGTGTTCACTGCCCGCGAGCGCGTGGCGCTGAGCTGGGCGGAAAGCGTCACTCGCGTTAGCGAAACCGGCGTGCCGGATGACGAGTATGCGGCGGCCATCGCCGAGTTTAGCGAGCAGGAGCTGGCTGATCTCACTTATGCCATTGGGCTGATGAACGCCTTCAACCGTTTTGGCGTAGCTTTCCGCGCCACACCGGCCGCTGCCGCCAAGGCCTAAAGCCGTTCCTGTGTCAGGATCACCCTCAAGCAAAGCAGCGGCCTAAACCGCTGCTTTTTTTGTTATTGATGAAGTTAGAAGGTGATGCAGACTTTACCCAAGTGCTGGCCAGATTGCAGGTGCAGGAAGGCTTCGCGGCTGTTTTCGAAACTATAAATGCTGTCCACCACCGGCGTGATTTGTCGGTCGCTGAACCAGCTGAGCATGGCTTCAAGCATTTCGCGTGAGCCGGTCTCGATCCCCTCAATGCGCAGGTTTTTGAAGAATACCTGTGACACGTTGAAGGTCGCTTCTAGGCCGCCGGTCAGGCCGACGATGCAAATGACGCCATAATGCGCCGCGGCCTTCACTGAGTGGTGCAACGTTGAGGCGCCGCCGATATCCACCGTGACATCGGCCCCTTTGCCCCCCGTTAATGCCAGAACATCCTGGCTCCATTCCGGCCGCTGCTGGTAGTTCACCGTGGCGTGCGCGCCCATGGCTTTGAGGCGTTCAATCTTCGCATCTGAGCCTGACGTCGCAAGAACTCTAGCTCCCGCAGCCAAGCCTATCTGTAAGGCGAACAGGGAAACACCGCCGGTTCCCTGAACCAGCAGCGTGCTGTCCGGGCCGAGCTTGCCGGCGCGCTGCAAGGCATGCCATGCGGTGAGCCCGGCGGTCGGGAAGGTGGCAGCCTGAGCGTCGGTCAAATAGTCAGGGGCCAGAACCAGCGACTCGGCATTCAGCACGCGATACTCGGCCAGTACGCCGTCTACCGCCACACCGCCCAGTGAGCCTCTGGAGTTTTCCTCGGTCATCGGCCCGGCAATCCAATTGGGCAAAATGGTGGTGATGACGCGATCGCCGACGGCGAAACGGGTTACGCCTTCGCCCACTTCCACCACCCGTCCTGCTCCGTCGGAACCCGGCACGCGGCCCGGCGTTGGTCGCCAGTGCCCGTTACCCGTGGCGACCAGCAAATCACGGAAATTGAGCGAAACCGCGCCCATCTTCACCATCACCTCGCCGGGGCCGGGCGATGCCGGTTTCTGGCGTTCGACAATGCGTAAATCATCCAGCTGGTAGCTATCGGCAATCTCAAGCTGTTTCATTTTTCATCCCGTAATTTGTTATTTATAAAGAGAGTAGGTGGAGATTATTATCTTCACAAAAGGGGCGGCATAATATGCAGATAGCAAGGCGATATGGACTCAAAGCTTATTTAAGTAACGTTATTTGGCTATGAATCCTTTTTATTAAAAATAAGCGGGTTTGGTATAAGGCAGAGGAAAAATGAATATTGATAAAATCGACCGATTGCTCTTAAAACTGCTGGCGCAGGACGCGAGACTGTCGATTAAATCCCTTAGCGAGCAGGTGGGGTTATCGGCTCCGGCAACCGCTGAGCGGGTACGCAGGCTGGAAGAAAATCATATTATTGAAGGATTTAGTATCACCATCAATCTTGAAGCACTGGGTTATCCGCTGATGGCGATAGTGCGCGTTAAGCCGCTAGCTGGGCAGTTGCACTATGTGCAGAAGCTGATTCAGCAGATGCCAGAATGCAGCGAGTGCGACAAAGTCACCGGCGAAGATTGCTTCGTGATGCGCCTACAGGTCCGGTCAATGCAGCATCTCGATGAGATCCTGGATCCTATTGCTGATTATGCGCAGTGCAACACGTCGCTGGTTAAAGCTACGCCGGTAAAGCGTCGCCTGCCCCCTCTTTAATCACCTTGAGGGTGAGCACTAACTAAATAGATCAACTGCCATCATCAAGGCTATGCTCAATCTTGATGAACACCAATGAATCCTATAACAGAGGGCAGTGATCCATGTCGGAAAATAACTATCAGCCTCCAAAGGTTTGGGTATGGAATCAACAAGATGGCGGTAACTGGTCGAAGATAAATCGCCCGATTGCTGGTCCAACGCACGAGAAAGTGTTGCCAATCGGCAAGCACCCGTTGCAGCTCTATTCGCTGGGTACGCCAAACGGCCAAAAGGTGACGATTTTACTGGAAGAGCTGTTGGCACTGGGCGTGACCGAGGCGGAATATGACGCGCACCTGATTCGCATTGGCGAAGGCGATCAGTTCTCCAGCGGCTTTGTGGAAGTGAACCCGAACTCGAAAATTCCGGCGCTGTTTGACCACTCGGCAACGCCGCCGATCCGCGTTTTTGAATCTGGCGCGATCCTGTTGTATCTGGCAGAGAAGTTCGGCCATTTCTTGCCAAAAGAGATTGCTGCGCGCACTGAAACCCTGAACTGGTTGTTCTGGTTGCAAGGCTCTGCGCCTTATCTGGGCGGCGGTTTCGGCCATTTCTACAACTATGCGCCGTTCAAAATTGAATACGCCATCAACCGCTTTACCATGGAAGCGAAACGCCAGCTCGACGTGCTGGATCGCCAGTTAGCCAACCATCGCTTTATTGCGGGTGACGAGTATTCGATTGCGGATATTGCGATTTGGCCGTGGTACGGCAGCCTGGCGCAGGGCGGCCTGTACGACGCCGCTGAGTTCCTTGATCTCAAATCCTACAAGCACTTCCAGCGCTGGGCCGAAGAAGTGGCCAACCGCCCGGCAGTGAAACGCGGGCGCAAGGTAAACCGCACCTTCGGTGACCCGGCAGACCAACTCCACGAGCGCCATGACGCCTCGGATTTTGATCTGCGTACTGAAGATAAACGCCAGCCTAAATAGAGACTTAGCCGTTGCGCTGCGCGATATTGTCGCGCAGCGCAACGATCTCCTGATTCAGCCGCTGTAACTCTTTCAACTCCAGATTCGAACTGCAAAACAGCGTTTCGGACAGGCGAATCGACTCTTCTTCCAGCTGCTTTCCTTTGTCCGTGATGGAAATCATCACCTGACGCTCATCCTGCGGATTGCGCACGCGCTCAATAAAACCTTCATTTTCCAAACGCTTAAGTAACGGTGTCAGGGTACTGGTTTCCAGCGCCAGAGTGTCACCAATGCCGCCAATCGACTGCTTCCCCTGTTCCCAAAGTACGTTTAGCACCAGATATTGCGGGTAGGTCACGCCCATGGCATCAAGCAGGGGCTTGTACAGCCGCTTGATGGCGATAGAGGTCGAATAGATGGAATAACAAAGCTGCTCCGCCAGGCGGGGACGATGTGTCACGGGGGGCTCCTTTAGCGTCGGACTATGCACCATCATACCATTGCGGGTAAATATTTATCTATCGCGATAACAAATAGCTTGACACCTAAGCCAATGCTGATAGTTTTAACTTCAATTTAGTTATCGCGATAAACAATATTGCGATAACTAAATAGGTATCCCTTATCCAACCCTAAAATGAAGGAAATCATCATGTTGAAGAAAACCCTGACGACTCTGGCGGCTGGTCTGGCACTGGCTTTTGCGGCACAAAGCGCGGCATTCGCTGAGCCTGTAAAAAATATCGTGTTGGTCCACGGCGCTTTCGCGGATGGTTCTGGCTGGCAGGCCGTAACCAAAATCTTGGACAAGGCTGGTTATCACGTCTCGATTGTGCAAGAACCGCAAACCTCGCTGGCCGATGACGTCGCCGCGACGCGCCGCATTTTGGGCCAGCAGACGGGGAAATCTTTGCTGGTAGGGCATAGCTACGGTGGTTTTATCATTAGCGAAGCAGGGCAGGACCCGTCAGTCGCCGGGCTGGTGTATATCGCCGCTTTCCAACCCGAAAAAGGCGAAACGCTGGCAGGCCTGTCGGCAAAAATTCCTCAGGCGACTCAAGGTATTGCACAAACTAGCGACCACTTCTTATACCTGAAACCTGAGGTCTACCACGCCGACTTCGCCGCCGACCTGCCAGCCGCCCAAGCCAACTTCATGGCCCGTTCACAGGTGATGCCAGCCGCCGCTATCTTCGGCACCCCGGCCGCTGAACCGGCCTGGAAAACCAAACCAAGCTGGGCATTGGTCGCAACCCAGGACCGCGCCATCAATCCAGACTTAGAACGCTTCATGGCAAAACGCGCCGACAGTAAAGTGGTTGAAGTGAAAGCCAGCCACGCCGTCTTCGCCTCACAGCCGCAAAAAGTCGCCGAGCTGATCGAGAAAGCCGCGCAAAGCTTGTCGAAGTAATTGGGGTGATTTAGCTTTCCCAAGGCCCCAAACAAAAGCCCCAAATTCGGGGCTTTTTTGTGTCTTAACGCTGATGCCATTACCCCAGACGCATCGACAATTCGACGTCGTCGGCGAAGGGGACGGAGAGGTATCCGCTGTTCTCGGCGCGGATGTAGGTCAGGAACTCCGGGCTGTCTTCGGCGTCGTCGGCGATGATCAGCGCGCCCGGTTTCAGGCGGCTTTCCACCAGATTTAGGATATCCGGATAAAGTGCTTTGGCGCCGTCGAGCAGCAGCATGTCGATGCTTTCCGGCAGGTCGACGCTCAGGGTTTGCAGCGCGTCGCCTTGGCGGATATCCACCAAATCGCTGACCCCGCCAGCTTGCAGGTTTTCTCTGGCGCGCATCACTTTCGAAGATTCGAATTCGCTGGTGATCAGCAAGCCGCCGCCGTTGTCGCGCAGCGCGGCCGCGAGGTGCAAGGTGGAAATGCCAAACGAGGTGCCGAACTCAACGATGTTTTTGGCATTGCTCGAGCGCGCCAGCATGTAGAGCAGCGCGCCGGTTTCGCGCGATACCGCAAGGGGGAAATCCTTCAGCATACTGTACAGATTGACGTATTTGGTTTTGCTTTGCTTGAGGCGTTTTCGCTCGTCGTCAGACATGTTGAGCAGCGCCGGATCGACTGCCGGTAAGTTTTCTCGCGCCTCGGCAAATAAGCGATCAAGTAGGGGTGCCAGTGGGGCGGAAGTCAGAGTATTCATGGCTTATTTCCAGTCTGAGATTGAGTGCGACGTTGCACGCCACTATAATATGACGAATTATTCGCATTTAACTATTCGCATTCCGAGACCCCGATGACTGAACGCCGCGCCCCACAAATTTCATCAAGAAAACAACCACTTCAGGCGAGATCGACCGAGCTGGTGGCGACTATCCTGACGGCGGCTACTCAGGTTCTGGCGAAGGAAGGGGCGCAGCGTTTCACTACCGCGCGGGTGGCGGAGAAGGCCGGGGTGAGCATCGGCTCGCTCTACCAATATTTCCCCAATAAGGCGGCGATTCTGTTCCGTTTGCAGCGCGACGAGTGGCAGCAGACCACCGATATGCTGCGGAGTATCTTGAATGATGATGAGAAAACGCCGTTACAGCGGCTGCGCAACTTGGTCCACGCTTTTATTCATTCGGAGTGCGAAGAGGCTGAAATGCGCGTGGCGCTCAATGACGCCGCGCCGCTGTATCGCGATGCGCCAGAGGCGCAGGAAGTGAGGGTGAAAGGGGACGCCATCGTCGACGTTTTCATGCAAAAAGCCTTGCCCGACGCCAGCCCCGAGACGCGCGCACTGGCAGGCGACCTGATCACCAACGCGCTAAGCGCCACGGGTAAACAGTTCTCCGAAACCCCGCGCACTGCCGCAGAAATCGACACTTATGCCAATGCCATGGCCGACATGTTCTGCGTTTATCTGGCTAGCCTGCAAAAATAGCGCGGCTACGAGAGGTGGCCGGAGCCGAACTCGCCCGAGTCATACAGGCTGCGAATGGTGTGCTTCAGCCATTTCAGCTTCGAGCTGTAAGCATTGCGTTTATGCCAAATCATGGTGAAAGGGATAATCAGCTTGTCCTGATGCGCTTTGGCGAGGGGAATGGGCCGGGTGACCAGGCCTAAATTCAGCTGTTGGGCGTAGCGCCCGCAATAGCTCGGCGCGGTCGCCAGCATGGTATGGCCGGGCTGGGCCGCCATAAACAGCGACTGCTCGAAGCTCGGCAGGGTCAGCGACACGCTGCGCTGTGTGCCCATCTCTTGCAACACATTGTCCAGCGCCCAGATCTCGCTATGTTCCCAAAAAACGCCGATATGCGCGTATTGCAGGAAGGTTTCCAGATTCCACTCTTGCTGCAAAGCCGGATGATCCTCACGCAAATAGACCACCGGCAGGTCGCTGAATAACACTTCGAAATTGACGAAGTTGGGCAGTAAATGCAGTGACTCTCTGGAAAGCGGATGGCTCTCCCGCCCGGTAAAGCCAATGTCCGCCTCGCCGCGAATAATCGCCTCCAGCGAGCCGTCATCCCAGTTTCGTACCTTGATTTTGGCCTCGGGATACTGCGCGTAAATACGCTGGGAAAGCTGGTTGAACATCAGCAGCATCAGCGGCGACTCAATCACCAACTCGAATTTCACCCCGCGCGGGATCTCATGGCCCTGCTTATCGGCAATCAGCCCGCAGAGCAGCAGCCAGTCCGCCAGTTCCGCCTCCATGCTCAGCGCCAGCGGCGTGGGTTCCAGCCCCTGCGGCGTTTTGATAAACAGTCGATCATCAAACCAGGTTCTGAGTTTATTTAGCGACTTACTGACGGTTGAAGGGGTGACGTTTAGCCTCTTCGCCGTTCTGGAGACGCTTTTTTCCTGCAACAGCAATTGCAGAATAAACAGCAGATTGAGGTCAAGTCGCGCCAGAGACTTCTTCATGTGGTTTCGCCTGAGGGGAAGTAGGGACCCATAATATGAGGGCCGCGCTGAAAGCTCCACCCGCGATGAGGATCACCAGTAGCATGTTGAGTGCCTGAACCCCCAGCGCGCCCATCAGCCAGATGTACAGCGCTGAGGTACAGACCTGCGTGATGCCTAGCAGCGAACTTGCCATGCCTGCCCGCAGCCTGAAAGGGCTGAGGGCCTGACTCATGGTCACGCCAAAACCCAGTGAGAACGCGGCGCAAATCAGCACAAAGCCCAGCAGCTCGGCGCGCACCGGCAGCAGGGCTTTTTGCGCCGCCAGCAGCACTAAGGCGGCGCCGACGAACATAGCCTGCGCGGTCAGCATCAGGTGCTTCTCTTTGAAGCGCGACAGCCAGTAAGGCGTTGAAAAAGCAGAGATCATGCTCACAAGCGCGGTCAGCGCCATTACCAGCGAGTACTGGCCGCGACTAAATTCTAGCTGTTCCATGACTAAAAAAGGTGAGGCGTTCACATAAGTTAGAATGATGGTGATGCCCAGCGTGGTGATAATTAACCGGCTGATAAAAAAGCGCTGGTTGAAATTTTCATTTGAAACCGGCTTCTGGCGTGGCGTATCGGCTTTGGCGGTGGCTCTTTCTGGCAGCGACTCGGTGAGCACCAGCGAGCAGAGCAGAAACACCAACAGCCCCATTGCGGCCATAGTGAAGAACAGGCTGTGCCAAGGAAATTTGAGCATAATCAGGTAGCCGACCACCGGCGCAATAACCGGAATAATGCAGGTCACGCCGTTAATGACAGACAGCACTTTGGCGCGGCGGCGGTCGTCGAGGGTGTCGCGCAAAATCGCAAAAGCCACTACATAGCAGGAGCCTGCGCCAATCCCCTGAATAAACCGGGTGAGCAAAAATATCTCACTGCTGGTCGCCATGCCCCCAGCCAGCGAGGCCAGCATAAAGACCAGCGAGCCAAAGAGTGTAAGGGGTTTACGCCCGTAGCGGTCTGCTACACCTCCGGCAATCAGCATGGTGGCGGCCATGCCTGCCAGATAAACCGAAAAGGCGATATGCAATTGCGGCTCGGTAGCATGTAAATCCTGAGCAATTTGCGGCAGGCCGACCAAATAGAGGTCAATCCCCGTGGGATAGAGTAAAACCAGAGCAAAACTACAGAGCAAAAATCTAAGCATAGTGACCTCACAACAACGTTGTGAGGAAGATAGAGAGGGGAGCGGCTGGCGGCTAGTGGCTTTTACGACAACGGGTTTTTCCATTGGCGACATAGGTGAAGCGCGGCGAAGAATCGGCTAATCAGCTTATTTGCAGATAGCTTACTCTTTGGCGTACAGATAAATCGAGGCGCGGGACACGCCCAAATGCTGCGCCACGGTATCCATTGATTTTTTCACTTCCAGCAGGCCATTTTCCTGCAACTCGCGCATCAGCAGTTTGCGTTCGGCAGTTTTCAGCGCGCGCGGCGTGGACGCCAGCCGGGCAGCAAACTTATCGATATATTGCCGAATAGCCTCGGTGCCCGCCGGACCCAGCGTCTCGCTCACGCTGTCAGTCGCGATGCTGGTGAACTGCGCCAGCGCGCTCTGCATGCCGCGAAACAGCGTCATATCGACGTTGATGCAGAGCGCGGCGATGTACTTCCCTTGCGGATCTTTAATGCCGATCGAGGTGCTTTTCGCTGGCCTGCCATCCGCGAATTTATTGGCGTAATTGGTGATAAGGCTCGGGTAATCGGGGGAAGCGATACGCGCCAGCCCCATCTCGGTGGTAGGTTCGCCAACCTGTCGGCCGGACAAATTATTGTGTACCGCAATGATCGAATGCTGCGGGTCGCGAAGATCGTGCAGCACCACTTCGGCAAAGGGCGCAAAGGTTTCTCCTAACCCTGCGGCTACCGCGTTGAGCTGGTCGAGTAGCCACTTCTCTGACGATCCTGACATAATTTTTCTCTTGGTTTCCGGCCGGGATGGGCTGATAAGTTATCTATAATTAGATTTTTCGTCAAACTTACAGGCTACAAATATAGACGTTATGTCTAATTTTATATATTTTGTCTTTTCATCCCGCTGACCCTAGGTAGAGAAAAATGAGTGATGTTGCCTTGCCTGTTTATGCTGATGTTGCTGCCGCTGCCCACCGAATCGAACCCTATGTGAGAAAAACCCCGGTCATGACATCACGCACCGCCGATGAAGAGCTGGGAGCCAAGCTATTCTTCAAATGTGAAAACTACCAGCACATGGGCGCTTTTAAATTTCGTGGCGCAATGAACGCCCTGTTGCAGTTTAGCGATGAGCAGAAGCGGGCGGGCGTGGTGGCGTTTTCATCGGGCAACCACGCGCAGGCCATCGCGCTGTGTGCCAGAATGCTGGGGATCCCTGCGACCATTTTGATGCCGAAGGACGCGCCGCAGGCCAAAATCTCTGCCACCGAGGGCTATGGCGGCAAGGTGGTGTTGTTTGACCGTTATACCGAAGATCGCGAGCAGATCGGCCGCGATCTGGCGCAAAAGCACGGCCTGACGCTGATCCCGCCTTACGACCATCCGCACATAATTGCCGGGCAGGGCACGGCGGCCAAGGAGCTTTTCGAGGAAGTGGGCGAGCTGGACGCGCTGTTTGTCTGTCTGGGCGGCGGCGGTTTGCTCTCCGGCTCGGCGCTGGCTGCGCGGGCGCTTTCACCAAATTGCCGGGTCTACGGAGTCGAGCCGCTGGCGGGTAATGACGGTCAGCAGTCGTTTCGCAGCGGCAAGCGGGTGAAGATTGAAACGCCGAAAACCATTGCCGATGGCGTGCAGACGCAGCAACTGGGCCATCAAACTTTTGAAATCATTCGCCGCAACGTGGACGACGTGCTGACCGTCACCGATGAGCAACTGGTGCAATCTATGCACTTCTTCGCCGAACGCATGAAGATGGTGGTAGAGCCGACCGGCTGTCTGGGCCATGCCGCCGCGCGCACGGTGAAAGAGCAGCTTGCAGGTAAACGAGTCGGGGTGATCATCAGCGGCGGCAATGTGGATATCGCCCGCTACTGTCAGCTGTTGGCCGGGGTTAACTGAGGCTAATTCGACATTGAAGAGACAAAAAAAGCGCTGAACCCGGCGCTTTTTTTGTCTCTTCAGGACAGCCTCAATACTTCTGCTGGAACATGCGCAGCAGGCCGCCGACGTGCCAGCGCAGGTGCTGCTCGGCGTCGGCGTCTCGCCCTTCGCGCAGCATGGCGACGAAATCCTCATGATCTTTTTGCGAACCCGACAGCTCCTCAGTGGTTTTCGCGAGGCGGTTGAGCAGGGCACGGATGCGATTGATGATGTTGTGGTAGGCGTAAATCAGTTCTTGATTCTGGCTGAACTCAATCAGGGCCATGTGGAAGCCGGCGTCGGCGGCGCGGAAGCTGTCTGGGTCGCCATTTAACGCTTTGTTGCCGAGCTTAAGCTGCTTTTCCAGCGCGGCAATCAGGCCTTGGCGGTCACGCGCCAGCGCAATGCCTAAAGCACCGGACTCTAAAATCTCGCGCATTTTGCAGGTTTGCTGCATCTCTTGTTCATTGAACTGGAAAACGTAGGTGCCGCGCTGGGGAATGATTTGCACCAGACGCTCGGTTTCCAGCTTTTGCAGGGCTTCGCGCACCGGGGTGCGGCTCACTTGCAGCTTACTGGCAATGTCGTTTTCGGAAATCAGCGTGCCTAATTCAATTTCACCATTGACGATCAGCTCGCGGATTTGGTCCGCCATCCTGAGTGCTAGCGACTGCGGGCGAACGATTTTTTTCATGGTCCAACTGGCGGCGCTTTTCCCTGTACTCATGACGTGGTGTGCCTTTACAACAAGAATCCGAAGAGGAAGAAATACTTACATGCTTGCTTCTTATATGCAAGTTTACCCCGGCCAATGTGGGCGCTAGTACCGGCCACCGCCCACATGTCCGATTAAGCGGGGAAAATCAGCGTCTCTTTGTGAATATTCTCACGGTTCAGCGCCATGCCCATCCCCGGCGTTTCCGGCACGCGAATCACACCGTTTTCCGGCACTAATGGGGATTGCAGGAAGTGCTGGTGGATGTCATTCCACTTCACCAAATACTCCTGAAACGGCGTGTGGATTGGTGATTGGGTGACGGTGAAATGCGCCGTGGCGATGGTCGAATGGCCGTGCGGCACCACCTGTAGATCATGCATAGTGGCCGCCGCGGCGATCTTCAGCGTCTCGGACAGCCCGCCGCACCAGTAGATATCGGGCTGGATAATATCCAACACCTGAGCGTCGAAAAAGCGTTTGAAGCCCCAGCGGGTGTACTCGTGCTCGGCGCCGGCCATCGGGATACTCAGTTTGTCTTTCAGGCGGCGCATGCTGTCGAGGCGGTCGGCCATCACGCACTCTTCCAGCCAGCGCGGGCGATACTGCTCGATAGCCTGCGCCAGCTCCATCACGTAAGTGACATCCATCGACTGCCAGCAGTCGAACATCAAATCATAGTCTTCTCCCACCGCGTCGCGCAGCGTTTTGACCAGCTCAATGTTCTGTTTCAGCCCTTCGCGGCCGCTCATGCTGCCGTGGCGGAAGAACCATTTCTGCCCGCAGTAGCCCAGCGATTTATAGTATTGCGCGCGTTCGCGCACCAGCCCGAGATCTTGCACCGAGAAGCCGAGCATGGAGGCGTAAACCGGAATGCTTTCCCGCGCCGAGCCGCCGAGCAGGCGATACACCGGCTGCTGCATCCACTTGGCGCGCAGGTCCCACAGGGCGCAGTCCACGGTGCTGATAGCCATCATCGCTTCACCCTGACGGCCGTGCACCAGCGCGCGATGCATCTGATCCCACAGGCGCTCACTGTCGCGCGGATCCTGGCCAATCAGCAGGCGGCGCAGGTGGCTGGCGATGATCGAGGCAATAGAGCGCGGGATCGGCCCGGCCAGTCCGTCGACGCCTTCATCAGTGGCGATCTCCAGATATACGGTGCTAATGGCAAAGCCGTCTTTAAGCTGCTCGCCGCCCTCGTGGTCATCGCGCACGCGGTAGTCGGCATAGATATCCAGCGGGCGAGCCAGCCGCTCCTCCCAGATTGGGCCTTCTGTGGGTAAGACGCCTTCTAGCTGGCGCAAACGCACATCAATAATCTTCATCAACAGACTCCTTTTGGACTTTTCAATTTTTCAGCGTTAGGACTTTCATCGCGCTGGGAAGGGGTTTTCCACAGGCGGAAAATCAGGGTGAGGGTCAGCACGGAGAGTAGCGCCATGGCCGCCAGCCAGAAGAACCCTGCGTTGTAGTTGCCGGTTTTGTCGCGAATGGTGCCGATGATCCACGGGTTGATCACGCTGGAAAGGTTGCCGAGCGAGTTGATCATCGCGATACCGCCCGCCGCGACCGAGGCGGAAAGGAACTGTGAAGGCAGTGACCAGAATACCGGCATCGCGCCGAAGAAGCCGAACGCCGCGCCGCACAGGAAGGTCATGCGCACCAGTGGTTCGCTGAAGTAACCCGCGCCCAACAGGCCAAACATGGAAATAAACAGCGCCAGATAGTTGGCTAACAGCCTTGAGCCGGGGCGGTCAGAAAGCTTGCCGAGCAGCAAAATGCCCGCCAGCCCAAACACATAAGGAATGATGGTGACGAAGCCCGTCTGGATATGGCTCAGGCCGGTTTCGCTCACAATACTTGGCAGGAAGGTGCTGATCGCGCCGTTCAGGTTGGTCAGCCCGTAATACGCCAGACAGAACAGCAAAACGCGCGGACTAAACAGCATTTTCAATAAGTTACCGTGCTTACGCGGCGGCAGCAGGTTGCGCTCCGCCGCCAGCGTCGTCAGCAGCCACTGCTTCTCATCTGCGGCTAAAAATTTGGCGTCTTCCGGGCGATTGGGCAGGGTGAATAGCACCACAAAGGCCAGCACAATGGCCGGTAAGGCTTCCAGCAGGAACATCCACTGCCAGCCTTTCAGCCCCAGCAGGCCGTGCATTTCCAGCAGCATGCTGGAAATAGGCGTGCCGATGATCAGCGCCACCGGAATACTGGCCATAAAGGAGGAGACGATGCGCCCGCGCCACGCAGCCGGGAACCAGAGTGTCAGGTAGAAGACGATGCCCGGGAAGAACCCGGCTTCTGCCGCACCCAGCAGGGCGCGCATCACGTACAGGCTGTTGTCATTCCAGACGAACATATGCGCGCCAGAGATGATCCCCCAAGTGAACATAATGCGGGCTATCCACCAGCGCGCGCCGACCTTCTCCAACGCCAGATTGGAAGGCAGCTCAAGCAGGATGTAGGGGATAAAGAACATCCCGGCCGCCAGCCCGAAGGTCGCTGCCGTCAGCCCGATGTCGGCATTCATGGTCAGGGCCGCGATACCAATGTTGGCGCGGTCGATAATGGCGATGAGGTATCCGGCGACCAGTATCGGCAGGAGCCGCCAGGAGAGTTTTCTAATAACCTGTTTTTCCATAGAAGAATCAGCAAGTTGCATGTTCATTACCCTTATTTTTAGGATTCTTAATTGATCCACATCTTGTATGTGAGGTACTTGCATACAAGTTTGAATAATGAACAGAGATCACTGAAGGATCAACGGGCAAAGTTGCAGATTTAGAGCTGAAAGGATTTAGCAGAAATTTAGTGAAATGGGCTGAGAGCACAAGCCTTTAGAGGCGCTGAAGGGCATGACGTTCGATTCGCACTTATTACATTCGCGGCTGGAACATATCCTGCTTCTCAGCCAATTAACGGGCGCGAATCGCCGAATTACAAGCTCTTCATAACCATAAACAATTGCTTATTTCCTATCCTTTATTGTCAGGGTAATGTTATCAACGAGTACCTGTTTTCGTAGCACAAACGCGCGACGTATTAATCGGAAAATTAGGGTGAATAATAATGAACAGTTATCTGACGGTGGCGGCCATTGCAGGGACAATCAGTATCGGGGCGATGAGCCCTGGGCCAAGCTTTGTTTATGTCGCGCAAAACGCGATTGCGAAATCTCGTAAACACGGGCTGGCGACAGCGCTGGGGACGGGGACCGGCGCGGCGATTTTCGCCATCATCGCACTCTTAGGGTTGCAGGCATTTTTACTCGCCGTGCCGCTGGCATACTGGGGTTTGAAGGTGTTTGGCGGGCTGTATTTGCTCTATCTGGCCTATAAAATCCTTAAACATTCTAAAGATCCTATGGTGGTGGAAACGGCCATAGCGGGGCAGTCTAAGCCGCGCTATTTGAAGACCTTCCGCGACGGGTTATTTACTCAGTTAAGTAACCCTAAAACGGCGGTAGTCTTTGCCAGTATCTTCACCGCGCTGCTGCCCGCGCACATTCCGGCTTACTATTATGTTGTCCTGCCTTTAGTCTCTTTTATTATCGACGCAGGCTGGTACTCCTTCGTGGCTTATGTGCTGTCGGTTGAGAAATCGCAAAAAGCCTATATTAGATTCAAGACGGTGATTGACCGCATGGCGGGGACCGTTTTAATGCTGTTAGGCTTAAAATTGATCCTTTCCAGCAAATAAATCCAAGATTAAGAACAACATAAAACAGCAAAGGCCGCCGAGGGATGCTCACTCAGGCGGCCTTTTTGTATTGATATCAGGGCTTACTGGAAGAAAATATCGCCAGATTCCGCTTTAGTGATGGTGCCGTCGGAATTGGTGATAAGTGCGTAGTTGCCGCCGATGTAGGTCCAGTGAGTGTCTGGCGTCGGCGCTGGCAGATTGCGCTTTTGCCATTCAACAATTTCATAAGGCTTGGTGCGATAAAGCGCCGGCACTTTGCTGCCGATCGAGTATTGAATTGAGTCGCTGAAGAACGATTGGATCTCATGTGAGTTTGACGCGGCGTTGGCGGCCTGAGCGGACAACAGCGTGAAAGACAAAGCAGAAGCCGATAACAAAACCCATTTAGAAAGACGCATAGTGTATCCCGTTTAAAACCATTAACCGTGGCAATAGTCATTCGTGAAGCAGTGCTTCATCTGTAGACAGGATAATAGCGAGAAAAGCACCTCAGGACGGGGCGTTTAATTGTGTCGAAATGCAAATGCTGGTGGTAAGAGCTATCTAGTCGAGCAAAATGAAAAGCCGCCAGCTAGCCTAAAAAAGGGAGCTGGCGGATTAGTATTACTCAAGGCCGAGACGATGACTGACAGTTTCTTTCACGATACTGACCAACTCGGGATCCATGTACTGATAATCGTCGGGAATATCTAATACATGGACCGACTTGTGCTCAAGAAAACGAGGAAAATCAGCGACAAGACGATTCTTATGTTTCTGCTCCATGGTAAAAACCACGTCAGCCCACTTCAGCATGTCTGCCGTAACGCTTTTTTTGGCGTTACGGCTGGTTCCGGCGGACTTCACCGATAGACCAGGGTAATTACGCCAAACCTGTTCAGCTGTCGGGCTGCGCCATTGATTCCGGCTACAGATGAAAAGAATATTCATAGTTACCTTAAATCTCATCCTTGGCATTCAGTAATCGCTGAGCCTTGGTTATTCGTGGATATTCAATCCCTAACTGAGCTGCACGCGCCAATTTTATTGAACGTATGGCGGAATTAACTGGCTGGGCAAGGGCAATATTCTCGGCAAACAATATATGTTACAGGTGAATTACTTTAATCCACAGGTCATCGCCGCCCTCAATCATGCACAATAACGTTTCAGTCGTCACCGATTCCCCGTTCTGGTCGGCTGGGAAATTATCCTCTTCGGCTGGGTTCACGCCTTACCTTCTCTCTACTCCTTTTTTGCGACTCGACTATTATTTCCAGCTTGAGACAAAGTTTTGAGGCTTATTACGGTAAGTCAATGTGTTATCGGGAATAATGAATCTCACCTGCGTGATGGACGCGCCGCTGAAACTGGCTAAAGGAAAGGATGTGAACAGTAACGTTTCTCTATTTACCAATAAGAAATTTGCCTGGATGGGGGCCGCGTTTTGTTGTTTGCTGTGGGGCAGTGCTTACCCGGCGATTAAAAACGGTTATGAGATTTTCCAGATAGCGACGGACGATTTGCCGGGCAAAATTGTCTTTGCGGGTTACCGTTTCATCATTGCGGGCCTGCTGCTGCTGGCATTTGCTTTTTTACAGGGCAAACCTATTGCGCGCTTATCGCGCCATCAGTACTCACAGCTTGCTGTACTGGGCGTAACCCAGACCGCGCTGCAATACATCTTCTTTTACATAGGGCTGGCTTACACCACGGGCGTTAAAGGCTCGATTATGAATGCCACCGGCACCTTCTTCAGCGTTCTGCTGGCGCACTTTATTTATCAGAATGACAAACTCAGCATCAACAAGGTGGTGGGCTGCGTACTGGGCTTTGCCGGGGTTATGGTGGTGAACTTCAACAGCCAGCTGATGGATTTTAGTTTTAGCTGGATGGGCGACGGCTTCGTGGTATTAGCGGCATTTATCCTCTCTGCCGCCTCGCTCTACGGCAAACGCATCTCGCAAACCACCGATCCGACGGTGATGACCGGCTGGCAGCTGGGCATTGGCGGCGTGGTGTTGACGCTGGGCGGCTATGCCTGCGGCGGCACGCTAGAGTTTCACGGTTGGGAATCAGCTGCGATCCTCGGCTATCTGGCGCTGTTATCCTCCATCGCCTTCGCGCTGTGGAGCCTGTTACTCAAGCATAACCGCGTCGGGATGATTGCCCCGTTTAACTTCTTAATCCCGGTCTCCGGCGCAGTGCTCTCGTCGATTTTCCTGCAAGAAAGCATCTTCGAATGGCGCTACGCCATCGCGCTGGTGCTAGTGTGCTTTGGGATTTGGCGAGTGAACGTGGTGCGTCAGCGCCGATGAACAGCGCTTGCGCTGTGCCCGAAGGTGTGAGTCTCAGGATGAGACGAATAATCGAACCAAGGACATGGGGGGTCTTCAAAACTCGTGCTTAAATTGGTGTAATTTAAACAACTCATGGTTAATTTGTCATGCTTTCTTGCGTTCTTCAACAAGTTGCTCAGGTGTCGAGATAAGAACTGACAGTATATGTTTCCATTGCCCTATAACCTCGAAGTCGAAGTGAATCGCCACGGGTTCATAGCTCCCTCCTGAATCTGTGATATCCTATGACAAATTAAATTGCTTTAGACTTAGTTAATGATTAATTTCCATATTTACCTGCATCAATTATTTATTATGTCTAATGAATAATTAAATCTATTTATTATGCAACATGAAAAGCGCTCTCTCTCAATGTGTTATATTAATAACAATTAGCTTATGGTATTTAGTTGCGATATTTTTTCATTTTATGAAAGCATCCAGATGATGAGATAAACATAAGAATTGTTTTCAGCAGTGGTAAATGCTTAACGACACCCATTGAAAATCGAATAGAAAAATGGGAAGTTTTAGATAAGGCGTTGGTACACAAGGAGTTCGCGGATCTCCGGCGCAGGGAAATAACGATAATGTTACGGGGAAATGACGGAAGATTCTGACCGTTGATGGCAATACATAGCATTCTTGAGAAAATGAAACCGTAACTATAGTCGATTATATTCATGAGCGTGTTTTTTCATCGAATAATCATTTTAAATAAAAATAACAGAAAAAGCACAATGAAATTTATTGTATTGATGATTCCCAATTCAAGATTTTTTCTTATAACTGCTATGCAATAACACAAGATAAAAAGCACTACAGAAACAATGGGCAAAGTTAAGGCATAAATTAAGTAAAAATAGTTTTGCATAGGATCTTTAAGTACATATCCTGTTATGAAAAAAAATGATGCCATTGCAATATATAGCTGCGATAAGGAAAATAAAATTTTAGAAAAAGTTAGCATGATTGTAAGTTATTCCTGTTATTGCCGGGGAGGGGAGATCTAGCGATGCTAGGTAAATTAATTGCCTTGGTCAATGAATCTAATGTAGATTGGTTTACCGTTAATCTCTCCTGTGATATCACTACCTAAAGTAGATACCCTCAGCCCAACATAAAATAAACGATCTTCCCATGAAATACACCCTCCGATTGAGCCATTCAAGCAAATTTCATTATCGGCTATCCAAAATTTAACGTCTCCGCTATGTTTGATATGTCCAATATTGTTTTTAACAAAAAGAACATCATCACACTCATCTGTAAAGGGATTCCATTTTTCGATAATTTCTTTGCTATTTTTTTGCCAGAACTTTTTTTGTGAATAATGAGAAATTGGCACATTATCAACTAAAATAACAGTGGACTTGCAATCCTTACTCCAAATTTCACTGTGCTCTGTAGTTTGATAGATTTTATTTATATATCCTTGGCGCATATAGAACGTATAGGACATATAAAATGCACCAAAAAGCAATGCAATGATGATTGCTTTAAAACTTTTCATTCCGTTATCCTTCTATCCAAATACTGAATTTTGATTCATTGATGAAAGGCTTAAAGCCATAACTTCTGTATCGCTGAAGAATAAACCAAGAACAAAACCAAGGAGAAAGTTCGAAGATTTTCCCATTTAAATCAGCAATATCCAATCCGAAATGATCCTGAATCTGAAATGTTAATCGTGCTTTAAAAATCTTACGATGAAATCCACCAGTTTCAGTTTCCATAATTTCGAAATCATCAAGATATATCTTCGTTGAGTATGTATCATGGATGGTTATACCCAAGCCGTTGAACCAATCAAAATCTGTGAATTTTGGAAGAGTAACTTGCTCCGCAATGTCTGATGTAATTTTATTAATATCATTACTTTTAAAAATTTTATATTCATTGCCATAAAATATTTTCTGCATAATTTTTTTAATTACATCAACGCATTCTTTAGTAGTTTTATGCTCCAGAAATGCCTTGTTCAGCAATCCGTGTTGCATTATCCCACCTTCATTTTTTCTGAATTTTTCAAGCATGATCTTGATAAGGGGGGCATACTCACCACTTGCCGTCCAGAAAGCCATGCTGTCCATGCTGGCGAAGTGCTCATCCACTGTTTTGTTAAAATTAAACAGGTTGATCTTAAATTCTTCACCAAATACGTTTACCCGGTTCAGCTTCCCCTGCGCCAGTATCTGATCTTTGGATAAATCCCCGTAACGCATATCGTCAGCAGTAAAATCATTCATCATATTTTTTGTACTATAGATGAGTCGACGCTCTGCTTTTTGTAGCTGGATCATCAGGCCGCGAGGGTCGAAATGCCAGACCAAACCCGTTAGCTCCTTCTGAGTGTCCACAGGGAGTTTATCGAAAAACGACAGCGCCTTCGCATGCTCCCTCAGCTCGGTGTAGCTCTTCTCAGTCATGGGTTCAGGCAGCGAGTCATTCGGTGCTTTCAGCCATGAAAAACGTGTATCGAACGACGCAAAATCCCACTCAAGAGGGAATTTACAGACAAACCGGATAAAGTCGGTATCCTGCTTTTCCCGTGCTTTCTTCATTGTGGCGGAATTGCACTGACCGTCTGGAGTTGCGTCATCATCAATAAGTGCCCAACCCGCCCAGTCAGGGAAATCGGCATCGGTCCAAGCATTCACCGTCGGAGAGGAGACATCCACCCATCCTTCATCGCGTAGGTAGGCCACACGTACCCACTCACTGTAGGTTTTATGTCCGCCGACTGTTGGTGTGGGTTCGCAGATATAGTCCACCGCGATGGCTGTTTCCCCGATAGGCTGGTAATTATCACTGACCTTAATCAGAGTCCGGGTTTTAGTACCTTCATGGATAACATAGAGTGCTTCTGTGGTGACGCAGCAAGGGTGGGCTGACAGCCCATAGGGTGTGCTCCCTTCATAAATAGCGGTACCTTCAGGAAGAAAGAAATAGCGATTGCCATAAGTCGGTTTTGCTCTGCCCGGCTCGCTGACATCAAGGCGACCGTAGTCGCGGCCACACAATATCTTCAGCATCTCGGAAGAGCAGCACATCTGAAAATGGTAGGCGTTGCGCCCGCTGACCATGCCGGTGGTGCCAATGACTTGGCCCCGTCTGACGCGCACTCCCGCTTTATCCTGAATTTCGGGACGCACCTGCTTCATGTGCATGGTCAGCGAATAAAACACGCACGCTACAGGCTCTTCACCAATGAGTATTTCATGGCGAATAAGTACACATCCGTTATCCGTTGGGCCATCGTAATTCAGCGGTTTTGTATCACGTTTCTCCGTGAGCGCAGGATAGCTGGCATAAACCACCACACCGTCAGCAACGGCTCTCAGAGGATTGGTTATAGCGCCGGCATCGGTATGGGGAATATGGATGCCACCGTGCCATGACTCCACCCCATTTACCGGAAAACCACGGCGCGGGTCGACAGGCATCGTCCGCATGACCCATGCGGCATACTCTTCATTATTCTGGCGGGGAAACAGAATGGGTGGTGATATGTGCATCAGTGCATTCCTTGCATATGCAAATGAAAACGTGTTCAGAGCTGGAGGCAGGTCTGCCACTTTATAGTAAGAAGGCAAATCTACGGACATCGAGGCTGATGCTCCAAGATACGTGCGCTTCACTTTACGTACATAGTTCCCTGTGGTGCCATATTCTATTTTTCCTGCTTCAATTCTCAGGTAGCTGCCACCACCGATAAGTCTGAAGCGTTTCTTCCTTGCAAACAGGATATCACCCACTGCTGTTATGCTCAGTTACTGCCCTGCAAAAGTCACATATTGCCGTTCTATGCCTAGATATCCACCGGCCCTTCATCACTGATGAGGCTGAGTTTTCCGGTACGGGCGAACAAGCCGATTTTTTCCCGGACAGCAGGGTAGTGTTCTCCATAGAGCCCGTACTGATATCACCGCCAGCATTCATCACGATGTTTCTCGCCGCAGTGAATTTCAGGGCGTGCATAGTTAATTCCATCAGCGGGACACCTTCCAGGGGGAGTGCAGACCACAGCCAGTTAACACATGTAGCAAACAGGGGTTATTGTCTAATGTATGAACAGCTCAGACAATAATTTTTTTGATAAACATCCTGAAAATCAGAATATTGACGCAACTGGGGGGGCAGTCTTTTCAGTGCCGGACGGATCAGACAATGACTGGATAAGGTCATATGTTGATGAATACACTGGGGGGAGAATAATAAGCACCGGTAGTTTGCCGCCTGTCAAACGTTGGTAGCGAGAACTGGAAGCAGGAAATCCTAAGACTGGATAGAAGAGTGGGATTGTGGGGGCTGGGTTCAGCACGACCAGAAATCCACGGAGCCCAAAGCAAAAAACCAGCTGTTAAGCTGGTTTCTTTAAATTAGTGGTGCCCGGACTCGGAATCGAACCAAGGACACGGGGATTTTCAATCCCCTGCTCTACCGACTGAGCTATCCGGGCAACGGGGCGCATTAAACCGTATTGGGCCTACGTCGTCAACGGCTTTTTTGCGTAAGCGTTAATCGAATCATCCGAATGGTGTTTTTTAATCCAATACGGCTTGGTTCGCCGCCAAGGGGGTGAAAACTCTGGGTTAGCGCCTTAGGAAATTCAGTCAAATGAATAGCTTAAAAATGTTGCATTTTGAGAGGAATTTGGTGACTTATCCAGCTTGAAACAGGGGGGGAATAGTGACATTATTGCGCCGATTTCTACGCTAAGAACTTTCCTTTTTCGCGACAGCTCATGAGGGTTGCGGCATGACCGGTTTATCACATCGCGCTTCCTGCAAGCGTCACCCATCGCTGATGAACTCCTCCGGGCGTGGTGAACGTCGCGTTCGCCGTTTTTCTACTTCAGAAGTTCCTTCCATGCGGTAAGGCTACCTTGCTTGCTGTTAGGCATGATTAAAAACAGAGCGTTCTCTGGTTTTACTGATGTCTACCAGACGTGGCTGAGCCTGACCTTCGAACCGTAATCCCTTTGCCTGTTGGCATCGCACTCGCTCGACATCACGCTCACGTACACGTCACTTTGCCGGGCTGGATCTTTGCGTTTCGCTTTAAGAACCCGCCCATTGCCGTGCCGATTGGCACACCCTCTTACTTAACCGTTTGAGAGTCCTATGAAACTTTTAAAACTTGCAGCAAGTGCCTCCGTGGCCCCTTACATAGAGTCGCACCGCGCGGTGGTGGATCTGCGCCGTGCTGACTACGCCGACGTGGCGGCCATTATTATCTCCGTGAGTGATTTGAACAGCGGCAAGCTGTCGGAGATAAATTCGCTGGGTTTTGGTATCCCGGCATTTGTTGCAGTGCAGGGGGCAGAGCAGGTTTCTCCTGATTATTTGTTGATGCTCAAAGGCGTGGTGACGCTGTCGGATGCCAATCAGGCGTTCTATGCGGCGCAGATTGAAGCCGCCGCGCAGGCGTATGAAGAGGCGCTTTTCCCGCCGTTCTTCGACACTTTAAAGAAGTACGTTGAGATGGAAAACGCCACCTTTGCCTGCCCTGGGCATCAGGGCGGTGAGTTTTTCCGTCGCCATCCGGCGGGCCGCCAGTTTTATGACTTTTTTGGCGCGAATATTTTTCGTTCCGACATGTGCAACGCCGATGTGAAGCTGGGCGACCTGCTGATCCATGAAGGTTCGGCCAAAGATGCCCAAAAATATGCCGCCAAGGTATTCAGCGCGGATAAAACCTATTTTGTGCTTAACGGCACCTCGGCGGCCAATAAAGTGGTCACCAACGCGCTGCTGACCCGCGATGATTTGGTGCTTTTCGACCGCAACAATCATAAGTCCAACCACCACGGCGCGCTGCTACAGGCCGGGGCAACGCCGGTTTATTTGGAGACCGCGCGTAACCCGTTTGGCTTTATTGGCGGCATCGACGCAGCCTGTTTCGACGAGTCCTATCTGCGTAAACAGATTCAGGCCGTCGCTCCGCAGCGTGCCAATGAAAAGCGCCCGTTTCGTTTGGCGATCATTCAGCTTGGCACCTATGACGGCACGATTTACAACGCCCGTCAGGTGGTGGATAAGATCGGCCATCTGTGTGATTACATCCTGTTTGACTCGGCGTGGGTCGGCTACGAGCAGTTCATTCCGATGATGGAGCAGTGCTCGCCGCTGCTGCTGGAGTTGAATGAAAATGATCCGGGCATCATCGTGACCCAGTCGGTACACAAGCAACAGGCCGGATTCTCCCAGACCTCGCAAATCCACAAAAAAGATAACCATATCAAAGGCCAAAAGCGTCATTGCAGCCATAAAAAGCTGAACAATGCGTTTATGATGCACGCCTCGACCAGTCCGTTCTATCCGCTGTTTGCCGCGCTGGACGTCAACGCGCGTATTCACGCCGGCGGCAGTGGCAAGCATATGTGGATGGAGTGTGTGAAGCTGGGGATTGAAACGCGCAAAATGCTGCTCGACCAGTGTTCAATGATCCTGCCGTTTGTGCCGCCGTTGATTGATGGCAAGCCTTGGCAGCATCATGAAACCGAGAAAATGGCCAATGATGTGCGCTTCTTTGACTTCGTGCCGGGGGAAAACTGGCATGCGTTTGAAGGTTACGCCGAAAAGCAGTATTTCGTCGATCCTTGCAAACTGCTGTTGACCACCCCGGGCATTGACGCTGCCAGCGGCAAATACACCGAGTTCGGCATTCCGGCCACTATTCTGGCTAACTATCTGCGCGAGAACGGCATTGTGCCGGAGAAGTGCGACCTAAACTCGATTCTGTTCCTGCTGACTCCGGCGGAAAACCCGGCCAAGATGCAACTGCTGGTGGATGAGATTGCGCGCTTTGAGCGTTATATTGAAGAGGATGCCTTGCTGAGCGAAGTGCTGCCGACGGTGTATCGCAAAAACGAAGAGCGCTATCGTGACTACACCATTCGCCAGCTGTGTCAGGAAATGCACAACCTTTATGTCAGTTTTGATGTGAAAGAACTGCAAAAGGAGATGTTCCGTGAGGCCAGTTTCCCGAAAGTGGTGATGAACGCCCAGGACGCGCACAGCGAATTTATTCGCGATAACGTCGAGTTGGTGCCAATTGGCCAGGCAGAAGGGCGCATTGCTGCCGAAGGTGCGTTGCCGTATCCACCGGGCGTGCTGTGCGTCGTTCCCGGCGAAATTTGGGGCGGGGCGGTGCAGCGTTACTTTATGGCGCTAGAGGAAGGAATCAACCAGCTGCCGGGCTTCTCGCCTGAGTTACAGGGCGTTTATATCGAGAAGAAACCGGTGGGGTGGAAGCGCATCATGGGGTATGTGATTGCCAAATAAACACTCTTTTTAGATATACAGCGTGAGCGCGGCTAGGATAATAGCCGCGCTTTTTTATTGATATCTATAAGTGGTGGTTATTAGTTGATTGTTTAATTGCTGTTGTTTTTATTGTTTACTGCTGTTTATTATTTCATTTTATTTTAGTTGATGGTTTTATTTCTTACCCCGTTCCCATCAAGTTGTATTTAATTTATCATTGCTGTAGTTAGCGAAATCTAAGTGCCAGTTCAGGACGAATGCAGGGTTGTTGATTTTTATGTGTTGCTTATTTTATTTCAATTACTTCTCAAATTAACAATCGATTGCATTAGATATTCTAATGAATAAGTCGAAGGATGCCCGACTTTTATCAATTCATAATAATTATTTAATCAAATTACATAACTATTTTTTTACTTTTCGATATCAATGGACATGAAATGGAAAAAATTAAAAATATACAATTAATTACCGCCTTAATTGCAGCAATGTCAGTCAGTGGTTGTCAGATCACTCCCGGCGCTAAACTCTCCACCTCAGATAAAAATGTTATTAAATCCACCGGACCTATTGAGGACATAAATAAGTTAGTGGATGTCTATCCCATTACGCCCAAGCTGGTGGATACATTACGGCGCTCGCCCGTGTCAGCTAAATCCAATAATCAATTGGATGATGAGGTAAAGAATTACGAGTATGAGATTGGTGTGGGTGATGTCCTGATGGTGACCGTTTGGGATCATCCTGAATTGACCACGCCGGCAGGACAATATCGTAGTGCTGGCGATACGGGGAATTGGGTGCATTCCGACGGGACGATTTTTTACCCTTACATCGGTAATGTGCATGTGCAGGGAAAAACGGTTTCTCAGGTTCGCAATCTAGTCACTCGCAAACTCGCCCAATTTATTACGTCGCCGCAAGTCGATGTGAGCGTTGCCATTTTCCGGTCACAAAAAGTGCATGTCACGGGTGAGGTCAATCGCAGCGGACAGCAACCTATTACCAACGTGCCCCTCACGGTGGTCGATGCCATTAATCAGGCTGGCGGAATAAGTGAACATGCTGACTGGAATAATGTTGTATTAACTCGCCAAGGGAAAGAGCAGGTCATTTCATTATATGAGTTGTTTAACAAAGGGAATTTAAGCCAAAACTATTTATTATTGAATGGGGATATTTTATATATCCCGCGTAACGATAATTTAAAAGTGTTTGTGATGGGGGAGGTGAAAAAGCAAACTACATTAAAAATGGACCGCAGCGGAATGACATTGACCGAGGCGTTAGGAAACGCTGAGGGCATTGACCAAATGACCAGCGATGCCAAGGGAATTTTTGTTATTCGCTCCCATCGTGGACAAGGTGAAAAGATTGCCTCTATTTATCAATTGGATGCGCGAGACGCCACTTCACTTATTTTAGGAACGGAATTCGTACTCCAGCCCTATGATATTGTGTATGTCACCACTGCACCAATTAGCCGTTGGAATAGAGTTATTAGTCAATTAGTCCCAACCATAACCGGTATCCATAGCATGACAGAATCGATCCGCTGGGTGGGAACTTGGAAAAATTAAATTTAAAAACTATTCTGGTGGTCTGCGTTGGTAATATTTGTCGCTCGCCGATTGGGGAGCAGTTATTACAAGATTTCCTCCCTGACCATTCGATTCGCTCTGCGGGGCTGAGTGCTCTAGTAGGCTATGATATTGACCCTATCATGGCTGAAAGCGCAATTCGGCACGGTATCACTTTAAAGAGTCATTCTGCTCGCCAGCTGACACAGGAGTTGTGTCGGGATTGCGACTTAATACTGGTAATGGAAAAACAACATATCTCTCAGCTTGCTCATATTGCACCAGCAGCTCAGGGGAAAACGTTACTGTTTGGTCACTGGAATGATCAAATGGATATATGTGACCCTTTCCGTCGAGCGCAAAGCTTATATGACGATGTTGTATTGCAGCTGCGGCGCTGTGCTCAACAGTGGCGTAATGCTTTAACAATGGCCAAAAAATGAATGCCAAAGGAATAAATATGCTTGCTAAAGGCGTACCGCATCAGGATGTGCACCAAGAAAACGACATTGATTTGCGCTATTTGCTAGGGGTATTAATTGACGCTAAGAAAATGCTGATAGGCATTACGCTAACAGGTTTTCTATTGGGTTTTCTCTGTGTATGGAGCATGCCTACCGTCTATAAGGCTGATGCTTTGATTCAACTCGATAAAAGCACCGGCAGTAGCTTACTTAATGGGATATTTGATTTTGCCAATGGCCATGCGTCGCTTGCAACCACAGAAATTACCTTAATAAAGTCTCGTTCGATATTAGGCAATACGGTATCAGTGCTTGCGCTGGATAATGTGGTGCGAGAGAAGAAATGGCCACTCATCGGCGGGTTATTTCCCCAGCCCACCACGCGCCTCAAGGTGCCATTATTTACCCCACCCGAGAAGATGCAGGGCAAACCTTTTACGCTGACGCTATTGGACTCTGGCCGGTTTCATTTGCAAGGAGAAGGGGTCTCTGCCGAAGGGGAGGTTGGCAAAGAATTAACCTTGCCGGATCTGCGCATTCTGGTTCAGGCCGTTGATGCGCCAGTCGGCTCAATCTTCATCTTAAATAAAATCAGTCAATTTGCGGCAATGGAGGCGATCAATAAAAACCTGACCGTTGCCGAAACATCCAAGGACAGTGGCGTTTTGCGCCTGAGCTTGTCGGGGACGGATAAGATATTAATCCGTCAAATTGTCGATGAGCTGAGTGTCGCCTATCTGAAACAAAATATTGGTCGTAAGTCAGAATCCGCCAGTAAAAGTCTAGCGTTTTTGCAGCAGCAGCTTCCCAAAATAGAATCGCAGTTGGAAAAAAGTGAAGCCAGCCTCAGGCATTACAGGCAGCTAAACGAATCTATTGATTTACCCATGGAGGCTCGTGGCATCTTGGAGGCAGAAGTCGCGATAACCACGCAATTGAACGGTCTGACTTTCGAAGAGGCCGAACTCTCAAAACGCTACACCAAAGCGCACCCGGTGTATCGCGCACTGGCTGAAAAGAGAAAGACGTTATCGGCGAGTAAAGCCGCGCTGGAGTCAAAAATTAACGGCATGCCGAAAACGCAGCAGGACATCTTGCGATTAACGCGCGATGTGCAAACGGCGCAAGAAATGCATTCTTTGTTAACTAGCAAACAACGAGAAATGGAGATTAAGAAGGTCAGCACCGTAGGGAATGTCCATATCATCGACTCTGCTCAGACATTACCTAACCCCGTGGGGCCAAATAAACCGATGTTGCTAGTGCTTGCGCTGATGTCCAGCGTATTTCTGGCGTTAGCTAGCGTACTGCTACGCAACGCGTTGAAACGCGGTATTGGTTCCTCACATGAACTCGAGTTGCTGGGTTTAAAAGTATATAGCAGCCTGCCTCATTCCAAGCACCAAAGCATCACGAGATTATTTAAGGCGAAAAAAAATCTACCGCGAAAACATAGTTTATTGGCTATAGAAAATCCCGATGACTTGGCAGTAGAAGCGATCAGAAGTTTGCGCACCGGTCTCTACTTTCTACTCAAAGAGGCCAACAATAAGATTCTGATGGTGGTTGGGCCTACCAGTGGAGTGGGTAAAAGCTTCGTGATTAGCAATTTGGCCGTGGTGCTTGCCCAGTCGAACTTACGTGTCTTATTGGTTGATTGCGACATGCGCAAAGGTTGCTTACACCTTCCCTTTAAGTTGAAAGAGCATCGGGGGTTGGCGGAGCTACTCTCAGGACAGAAAAAGATTGCGGAGTGTCTCTACAAAACCTGTCTTCCGCAGCTTGACTTGGTTCCTCGTGGCATCGCACCCTCGAATCCGTCTGAGCTACTGTTGACGCCGCGCTTTGGCGAATTCTGCGATTGGGCGACTAAAAACTATGATGTGGTCTTATTTGATACTCCGCCGATCCTCGCCGTCAGCGATGCTGTGATTATCAGTAAATATGCCGGCACCAGCTTAATGGTGGCTCGCTTTGAAATGACATCCGCTAAGGAAGTTGAACTGGCTATGCAGCGTTTTGAGCAGCAGGGACACACCATCACCGGCGTGGTGCTCAACTCGGTCGAGCCACGGGTGGCGCAATTTTATCAGTATGGTCATTTTGAGAATTACCAATACAAATCTGATACCCACTAAGCACAAAAAACGGAGGCCAAAGGCCTCCGTTTTCTTTCATGCCAACTAGCACCAGGCTAATCCACCCGGCGATAGCTCTTCTGCGTGGTATTAACCTTATACAGATAGCGGCGTGACTCACCCGATGGGTGTTTGGTGGTCAGCGTGGTGTAAACGTCGCCCGGCTCCATGCTGTTGATGATGCTAAACGCACGGTTTTTATCGCTGGAGAAGACGCGCAACACGCTGCCCGCGCCGCCGTTGTAGGCGGTGATCACAGCATAACGTTTGGAGGTTGGGTTGGTGATATTACCCAAGTAGACGTTTTGCAGCATCGCCAGATAGGCAGTACCGGTGTTGATGTTGTTTTGTGGATCAAACAGATAGCTGCGACTTGGTTTGCCCCATTTGCCCTCTGATTTGAACACGTCAACGCCCGCAGTGTGCTGAACAACCTGCATTAAGCCCAGTGCATCAGCATGACTGACGGCATATGGGTTGAATGCGGATTCAGTTTGCATAATGGCGAGGATCAGCGACTGGTCTACGCCGTACTTGGCGGAGGCTTCGCGCACCATTGGCAGGTATTTATGTGCACGTTTGTTCAGGTGGTTTGGCACCATCTGAATAGTAACGGAATAGATGATGTGTAGCCCCGACTGGCGGCGCTGCAGCTTGTTCTGTACCAGATAATCGGCAAAATTAGACGCCCGACCCTGCCAGCGGATTGGCTGCCCGGTGTTGTCCAAAACCTGACCGTAAAGCATCGGCTCTTTACTGATCTGAATATCGTTGGCGTCGGAATAGAGGTCTACATTGCCCGGATCATCGCCTACCAGCAAGGTGCTGATAATCGCCTGACGAAGGTTAGCGGTCGGGTTAGTTCCGGCAATGGTTTCAATAGTGATGGTACCCGCATCAAAGTTGATGTGGCTACGGGTGTAATATTGATCGCTGTATTTTACGTAGTCTTTAGGACCGGCGATAAGGACTTCATTCAGCCCCCAGATATTCTCGATATTGTGAGCAAATTGGCCCATCAAAATATCGAAGCCATTGGTATCCTTGACGTAAGCTTCATTGAACTGGTCTTTTTTGCTCGAGCAGGAGATCAGGAGCGGGGCGATGACCAACAGCGCTAAAATTTTCTTCATCTTCAAAGCCGTATCGTGATGAAAGATGTCAGGCGGTTAATTTCGCGAAATAACGGCCTGACGGGGTTTCTAAATGGAGTGTTATCGACGGCAATTATTTTGACGGCGGCGTATAGCCTTCGATATGCACGTCCTGCCCTTCAAACAGGAAATTCACCATTTCCTGTTCCAGCAATTTGCGGTCATCGGGATTCATCATGCTGAGTTTTTTCTCATTAATTAGCATGGTTTGTTTGCTCATCCACTGTGACCAGGCTTCTTTAGAAATCTCATTGAAAATGCGTTTACCCAGTTCGCCCGGATAAAGCTGGAAGTCTTGACCTTCCGCATCACGTTTTAGAAAGGTACAAAAAATCGTTCTGCTCATGTTGATTCCTTATCGATCATGCTGTTGGGCGACTCTTTCGCCAACTGCGTTAACAAACGCTCTACCGGCGCGGCGAGCCCAACGGATTGTGGTTGCGCTAAGTTATACCAGAGACCCGCACCTTCATCCATGCAACCCGGCACTGAGCGCAGATTTAGCCACATTGGAACGATATCCAGATGGAAATGGCTGAAAGTGTGACGAAAAGCCACCTGCTGCTGCAACTGATTAAGGGTAACACCGTATTTATGTAGGCCACTTTCCAGCTCTTCTTCACTGGCAAATTGTGGGAAACAGAACAAACCGCCCCACAGGCCAACCGGCGGGCGCTGCTCCAGCCACACATTGTCTTTATGTTGAATCATCAACATAAAGGCCGTTTTCTCTGGCAGGGTCTTTTTCGGTTTTTTGCCGGGATATTTCGCCCAGCTGTTCTGTGCGTATGACTCACACTGGGTATTAAGCGGGCACAGCTCGCATTTTGGTTTGGAACGCGTGCAAACCATCGCCCCCAAATCCATCATCGCTTGGTTAAATTGCTCAACCCCCTTGGCTGGCGTGACCTCTTCGGCGATGGCCCATAAACGGTTTTCGACCTTTTTCTCACCCGGCCAGCCTTCGATGGCGTAACAACGCGACAGCACGCGTTTGACGTTGCCGTCGAGAATCGGGTGGTGCTGGCCCAGTGAGAGAGACAGCACGGCTCCGGCAGTCGAGCGGCCGATTCCCGGCAGTGCATTCACGGCCTCAAAATCGGTGGGGAACACGCCACCGTGCTCGCTGGCGATGGTCTGAGCGGCTTTATGCAAGTTGCGGGCGCGGGCGTAATAGCCCAGCCCGGTCCACAAATGCAGAACCTCATCCTGTGGCGCGGCGGCGAGATCGCTAACGGTCGGGAAACGCGCCATAAAACGTTCAAAATAGGGGATCACCGTCGCAACCTGTGTTTGTTGCAACATCACCTCGGAGAGCCATACTTTGTAAGGCGTTTTTTCGAGCTGCCACGGTAATGTTTTGCGGCCAAAGCGCTGGTACCATTCGAGTACCGCTGGCGCGAACTGGTTCTGCGCTTGCTTCATAAATGAGTGATGGGTCCGGCAGGATAAATTCAGGGCGGGATCACATCACAGAGTCTGGTGGGTGTAAACCGGAAGTTTCCGACCTGTTTCTGGCCGCAACGCTTGCTTATCACCCCTAGGTTTGGATAATGCGCCATTCCTGAATTTGTTGCCCAACCGCGCACTGCTGAAAGAGCACTGCCCAATAGAGTGAAAGCCCTATGAAAAACGACGTCATTTCACCGGAGTTCGATGAGAACGGTCGCGCCATGCGCCGTATTCGCAGTTTTGTCCGCCGCCAGGGCCGCCTGACTAAAGGCCAGCAACACGCGCTCGACAATATCTGGCCGGTAATGGGCGTTGAATATCAGGCAGAAGTTCTGGATATCGATGCGCTGTTTGGCCGCGCCGCGCCAACCGTGTTAGAAATCGGTTTCGGCATGGGTACCTCTCTGGTCACCATGGCACAGCAAAATCCTGAGCAGAACTTTATCGGCATTGAAGTCCACTCACCGGGCGTGGGCGCATGTTTGATGACGGCTCAGGAAGAAGGGGTCAGCAACCTGCGCGTGATGTGTCACGACGCGGTTGAAGTGCTGGAAAAGATGATCCCGAATGGCTCACTGGACATGGTGCAGCTATTCTTTCCTGACCCATGGCACAAAGCGCGTCATAATAAGCGCCGTATCGTGCAGCCAGCCTTCGTTGAGCTGCTGCGTAGCAAATTAAAAGTCGGTGGCGTATTCCACATGGCGACCGACTGGGAGCCGTACGCTGAACATATGCTTGAGGTGATGACCAGCCTTGAAGACTGGAAAAACCTGTCGCAAGACAGCAACTATGTTCCGCGTCCAGAATCGCGCCCGGTAACCAAGTTCGAAATGCGTGGCCAGCGTTTAGGCCACGGCGTATGGGATCTGATGTTTGAGAGGAAGCAATAATGGCCACGAATCGTAGTCGTCGTTTACGTAAAAAGTTACACATTGCCGAGTTCCAGGAACTGGGCTTCTCAGTAAAATGGCGTTTCGCGGAAGGCACCCCGGTTGAAACTATCGATGAGCAGCTTGATGCGTTCATCGAAGGCGTTATAGAGCCAAACAAGCTGGCGTTTGACGGCAGCGGCTACCTGCAGTGGGAAGGTTTGATCTGCCTGCAGGAAATCGGTCACTGCACCGACGAGCACCGCGCACAGGTTAAAAAATGGTTGGAAGACCATAAAATGGAAGATGTAGAAGTTTCCGACCTGTTCGATATCTGGTGGGATTGATTCTGTCGTCATCCTTCGCACGACATCTGCTGCCTTGATGCAGCGCGAATGATTTTGGCAGAATGAATAACGGAATTATTAAAGGTGCCTTCGGGGCACCTTTGTCATATCTGGAGTCGAGACGTTGGTAACCGAATTAGATAACCGTTTACTGGAAGATATTCTTGAGCAAGTCCGCCCGCTGATTGGTCGCGGCAAAGTGGCGGATTACATTCCGGCGCTGGCTGAAGTCAATCCTGACAATCTCGGTATTGCGGTCTGTACCACGTCTGGAGAGATTTTTAGCGCTGGCGATGCCAACGAGCGTTTTTCCATTCAGTCGATTTCCAAAGTGCTAAGCCTGACGCTGGCGCTGACCCGCTATCAGGAGAGTGAAATCTGGCAGCGCGTTGGCAAAGAGCCGTCGGGCCAGCCGTTTAACTCCTTAGTCCAGCTTGAGCTGGAGCAGGGCAAGCCGCGCAATCCCTTTATCAATCCTGGCGCGCTGGTGGTGTGCGATTTACTGCAAACTCGCCTCGCCGCTCCTAAGCAACGCATGCTCGAAGTGGTCCGTCAATTGGCCGGACAGCCAGATCTCAACTACGATCGACACGTGGCGCGTTCAGAATTTGATAATTCCGACCGTAACGCCGCGATTGCCTATTTAATGAAATCTTTCGGTAATTTCGAAAACGACGTCATTACCGTGCTTCACACCTATTTTCATTATTGTGCGCTGCGCATGAGCTGTGTCGAACTGGCACGAACCTTTGCTTATTTGGCGAATAAGGGCCAGCCGCTCGACAGCGACGAGCCGCTGATTGACGCGCGACAGGCCAGACAAATCAATGCGTTAATGGTGACGAGCGGCATGTATGACGGCGCGGGGGAGTTTGCCTATCGCGTAGGGATGCCGGGCAAGTCTGGCGTCGGCGGCGGCATCATCGCCATCGTCCCAGGGGAGATGTGCATTGCAGTTTGGTCACCCGAACTTGATGCCGCAGGGAACTCTTTGGCCGGAACCGCTGCCTTAGAGAAACTGGCGCAACGAATTGGCCGTTCGATTTTTTAATTGTTTGCTGTTGGAAGGGAGAAAACATGGAATTTAAGACCGGATTGAAAATGAGCATCGCAGGGCTGTTGGCGATGACCGCATGGAGTGCGCAGGCGGACTACCAGTGTAGCGTTAATCCGCAAGATGACGTGGTGATTAAGCCGCAAACCGTGCAGGTGGTGGGTGCCAGCGGCAATTTGCTGATCACCCCTAACGGTGATGTCACGCTAAATGGCAAACAGCCGACGCTGAGCGCCAAACAGCGCCAAGAAGCGATTGATTATCAGGCCGCGCTGCGCCGCGACCTGCCGTGGATTGACCAAGGTGCCACCGCGCATCTGGAAAAAGGCCGCGTGGCGATGGATAAAGTCATCGTCGAGAAGCTGGGGAGCGACAGCAACGTGCGCAATCGCCTGACCACTCTCAACACTCAGCTTAAGCAGCAGATGAACCGCATCATCGAGCACCGCAGCGATGGCCTGACTTACCACTATAAAGCCGTGGATCAGGTGAAAGAGGATGGTCGTCGTATTCTCGAGCAGAGCATGGGCGGCGTCATGCAGGACAGCCTGAACGAAATGGGCGTCAAGCAGGCAACCAGTGGCGGCAACCCACTGCAAGCCGTGATGGGCAATCTGGGCGGCTTACAGCAGGCTGTGCAGAATGAGTGGAGCAAACAGGAACAGGACTTCAAAAACTTTGGTGACGACGTCTGTAAACGCGTAACCTCACTCGATACCCAGCACAAGACATTAATGGCGAGTTTGAAGTAATCGCGCCATTAATTGCGCCATCATAAATCTCTAATCCCGCCACAATCGCGCCATATTCGCCAACAAAAGTGGCGCGATTAGGGTGTGAAAGTGGCGCAATAGTGGCGCGACTTTGATAATCGCGCCACTCTCAACTCGCCAGCGCAATCAGCTGTGCATCAAAACTTGATGGCGTTGCCATCCGCCACATGCGGCTATAGAAGTCGCTTTCTATCTTATCTTTCAGCAGTGCGCCGGGTTCCAGATAGTAGTAGATATCCGCGTAGACCTTGATTTCCGTTGACGTGATGCGGCGCAGCATATGGTGTGACGTAAGCTGCTCTGGGCGGCTGACGCCCGCTGCGGCCAGCATCTCGGCCAATGCTTTGACGGTATTTTGGTGGAAATGGTAAACCCGCTCGGCCTTGTCCGGCACGACTAAGGCTTTCTGCCGCAGACTATCTTGAGTGGCGACGCCGGTCGGGCAGCGGTTGGTGTGGCAACTCTGCGACTGAATGCAGCCGACGGCAAACATAAAGCCGCGCGCCGAGTTCACCCAGTCCGCGCCCAGCGCCATGACGCTGGCGATATCAAAGGCGCTGATCATCTTGCCGCTGGCACCAATCTTGATTTTATTGCGCAGGTTACAGCCGGTCAGGGTGTTGTGTACAAACAGCAGCCCCTCGCGCAGCGGCATCCCCATGTAGTTCGACAGCTCGAGCGGTGCTGCGCCGGTGCCGCCTTCTTTACCATCAACCACGATAAAGTCCGGCAGGATCTTGGTTTCCAGCATGGCTTTGGCGATAGCCACGAACTCCCACGGATGGCCGATGCACAGCTTGAAGCCGACAGGTTTGCCGCCGGAGAGCTCGCGCAGCTTGGCGATGAAATGCATCATCTCGCGCGGATTGCTAAACGCGCTGTGAGAAGCCGGAGAGATGCAATCCACGCCCTGCGGCACGCCGCGCGTTGCGGCGATTTCGGCATCCACTTTCTTGCCCGGCAGGATCCCGCCGTGGCCGGGTTTAGCCCCCTGACTCAGTTTTATCTCGATCATTTTGACCTGAGAGCTTTTTGCCTGACGGGCAAACTGCACCGGGTCAAACTCGCCGTTCTCCGTGCGGCAGCCGAAATAGCCACTGCCCAGCTCCCACACTAGGTCGCCGCCGTGTTCGCGGTGGTAGCGGCTGATGCTGCCTTCGCCGGTATCGTGGTAGAAATTGCCCATTGCTGCGCCTTTGTTCAGGGCGCGAATGGCGTTAGCGGAGAGCGCGCCGAAGCTCATGGCGGAGATATTAAATACCGAGGCGGAGTAGGGCTGCTGGCAGTCCGGCCCGCCAATCTCGACGCGGAAGCTTTCCGGGTCCGACACCGGCACGGGCTGCATTGAGTGGCCGATGCACTCATAGCCGGTTTGATAGACGTCCAGCAAGGTGCCAAAAGGCTTCTCGCCCATCTCGTTTTTGGCGCGGCGATAGACAAGCGTGCGCTGGGTACGTGAGAACGGGATCTCTTCGTTATCTTCTTCCAATAAATACTGGCGCAGCTCGGGGCGAATAAATTCAATCAAAAAGCGTATGCGGCCAATCACTGGATAGTTACGGCAAATCGAGTGGCGCTTCTGCACCACGTCCCAGCAGCCAAGCAGGCTCAGCACGGCGAAGATCAGGGTGACTATCCACATGCCTTCAATGCGTGAGAGGTAAAACAGGCTGACGAAGGTGATAAGCAGGCACAGCGTAAAGCAGGTGTAGCGGCTGAATAGAGAGACTTTCATGACAGCTCCTGTCGTTTTGTCTTGCGGATGCAGTTGTCTACTGCTTAACCACAGAGTACTGACAGGAGCTGAATGTTATTTGATTGTTAGTGGCAGATTGCTTTTGGTTACATTTAATTAACTTCTATTCATCCAAAAACAGTTCCAGCAAGGAGTTGAGGAACAGCTTGCCGTGCTCGGTGATTTGCCAGTGTGAATCCGTTTCGAGCAGATAATTCTTGGCGATAGCCTCATCCAACTGCGGGCGAATGGTGGATTCTTCCAAACCGGTATAAATCGCAAACTCCTCGCGCGGGGCGGCTTCCAGCAGGCGGAAACGGTTCATAAAGAACTCAAACGGCAGCTCGGCGGTTTCCACCTGATGCTGTTTATCCATGTAGCGCCCCTGCATATAACCCCGTGGATGCTTGGTTTTCACGGTGCGCAAAATCTGCCCGTCGGGTTGAGTGAGCTTGCCATGCGCGCCACAGCCAATGCCGAGGTAGTCGCCAAAACGCCAGTAGTTGAGGTTGTGCTGGCACTGATAGCCAGGCTTGGCGTAGGCCGAGGTTTCATATTGCTGGTAGCCCGCGGCGGTCAGCAGCTGGTCGCCCTGCTCGAAGATATCCCACAGCGCGTCGTCGTCTGGGAGCTTTGGCGGGCGCGAAGCGAACATGGTATTAGGCTCGATGGTGAGCTGATACCAAGAGAGGTGCGGCGGATTGAGAGCAATCGCCTGTCGCAAATCGTCCAGCGCCTCTTCCAGCGTCTGATCGGGCAAACCGTGCATTAAGTCGAGGTTGAAGCTGCGCAGCCCGAGGCCAGTCGCCAGATGCGCGGCGCGTTTGGCTTCATCAGGGCCGTGAATACGCCCCAGACGCTCCAGCTTTTGCGCACTAAAGCTTTGCACGCCAATTGAGATGCGATTGACGCCAGCGCGCTGGTAGCCGCTGAAGCGGTCTGCTTCCACCGTGCCGGGGTTGGCTTCCATGGTGATCTCAGCATCAGCCGCCAACGGCAGGCGCGCACGCACACCGTCGAGCAGGTTTTGCATCGCTTGCGCATTGAGCAAACTTGGGGTTCCGCCGCCGATAAAAATGGTCTTCACCTCGCGGCCCGCGGTCAGATGCAGGTCAGCATCCAGATCTGCCAGCAAGTGCGCCACATAATCGTCGTGCGGCACTTCGCCTTTCAGCGCGTGTGAATTGAAATCGCAATACGGGCATTTCTGCACGCACCACGGGATATGGATGTAAAGACTTAGCGGCGGTAACTTACGCATTCTTCTGGGTTTTCTCTTTCATAGCGGCAAGCAGTAATTTCAGTGCCTGCCCGCGGTGGGATACCGCGCTTTTCTCTTCACGGGTCAGTTCGGCGGCGGATTTACCCAGCGCCGGAACGTGGAAGATAGGGTCATAGCCGAAGCCGCCTTTGCCCGCTTCAGCAAACAGGATTTCGCCGTCCCAGCTGCCGTGGCAGACGATGGGCGTCGGGTCTTCGGCGTGGCGCATATAAACCAGCACGCAGTGGAACTGGGCGCTGCGCTGGCCCTGCGGCACGTCTTTCAGCGTGACCAGCAGTTTATCGAGATTCTGCTGATCGCTGGCTTCTAAACCGGCGTAACGTGCCGAGTAGATGCCCGGCGCGCCGCCCAAGATATCCACGGCTAAGCCGGAATCATCGGCGATGGCAGGCAGGCCGGTGATGGCGGCGGCGTGGCGCGCTTTCAAAATGGCGTTCTCAATAAAGGTCATGCCGGTTTCCTCGGCTGACTCAACGCCAAGTTCGGTTTGAGCCACAACATCAAGGCCGAAGTCAGCTAACAGGTGGGCGAGTTCGCGCACTTTGCCGGGGTTGCCGGTCGCTAAGACTACTTTTTGCATGAGATTTTATCCTGATAAAGCGACTTACTTGCCCTTTACGGGCGTCAGTCCGGCTTTATTGTCCTGAGAGTTAACGATTATTTTGCGAGCAACGTCGCGACTTCGGTCGGTATCTGTTGCGGATTTTCAATGCGGACTTGTTTGTGACGGCCCAATTCGCCTTTCTCAATACTGACCTGACTTTTGGCGACTTTAAACTGTTTGGCGAGGTATTTCACCAGATGCGTATTCGCTTGACCATCAACGGGCGGGGCGGTGATGGCGACTTTGAACTCGTCGCCATGCAAACCTATCAGGCCGTCGCGGCTGGCTTTCGGCTGAATAACTAGCCGTAAAACCAGTGCGTCGGCCTGCCAGCAGACCGGGTTTAGAGCAGGAACCACAGCTCACCCAGCAGATCCATACCAAGATAATTCAGCATATAGAGGATAAGGATCACCACCATCGCTGAGAAGTCGATACCGCCCATCGCAGGCAAAAAGCGGCGAATCGGCGACATTAGCGGCTCGGTCAGCTGCATCAATACATAGTCCATCGGCCCACGGCCCTGGCTAACCCAGCTCATCAACGAGCGGATAATGATAAGCCAGAACACCAGATAGCCCGCCGACTTCACCAGCGCAATCAGGCCGAACAGCAGGTTATAAGGGCTAAGTGAAATTCCTCCGCCCTGAATCAACAGCAGCAGTGGATATTTGATAGTCATCAGCAAGAAAGCCAGCAGCAGCGAGGCGCTGTCAATCGGCCCCAGCGGCGGAATAATGCGACGCAGCGGCCCAATGATTGGCTGGGTGATTTTCACCACGAACTGTGAGAACGGATTGTAAAAATCGGTCCGCGCCCACTGCATCCAGATGCGTAATAGTAAAACCATGACATACAGGTCAATCAGGGTTTTAACCAAGAAAGTCAGCGTTAACATGCGTTACCCTTGTGTTTGCCCTGCATCGTGCGAGACGGCTCGCAGGAGCTAGGGCATCAATATTTTTATGTGTTCAGAATGATGAATTAGAACAGTTTTTCCATTTCCTGCGCGCGTTTAATGGCAGCTTGCATGGCTTGCGAAACAATTTCTGGCAACTTCTGATCGGTAAAGACTTTTAGCGCTTCGAAGGTCGTGCCGCCTTTGGAGGTGACGTTCTCGCGCAGGGTGGACAGCGGCGTGTCCGGGCTGGCGGCCACCAGTGCTGACGCGCCGCTTGCCGCTTGTTCAACCAGCATACGGGCGGTGTCGGTACTAAAACCTAAACGCTCGGCTTCGGCTTGCATCGCTTCCATAAACAGGAAGAAATAGGCCGGCGCACTGCCCGCGGCGGCGATAACGTGGTTAATACCTTCTTCGCTATCAACCCAGCACACTTTGCCGACGGCGGTCATCAGGTCGCTGGTGTAGTCGCGATCCTGCTGGCCCACGTCTTCTGGCGCATACAAACCGCTCATGCCCTGACCGACCAGCGACGGGGTATTTGGCATGATGCGCACGATCTTCAGATTGTCGCTAAGCAGCTCTTTGAAGCGCGCGACCTTCACGCCTGCGGCGATTGACAGTACCAGTTTCCCGCTAAAATCCACGTCCTTTTGCAGTGTTTTACATACATCTGCCATCAGTTGTGGTTTAACCGCCAGCACAACAACCTCGGCTTCTTTGGCGCAGCCAATATTGTCGTCGCTGCTTTTTACGCCATATTTTTCCGCCAGTGGGTCACGGTTTTTGCCCGAAGGGGCGCACACGCTGATTAAGTTTGCCGGATAGCCGCTTTCGAGCAGGCCAGAAATGATGGCACCTGCCATGTTACCGGCGCCGATAAAACAGAGTTTGCGATGTTGCATGAGGCTCCTTGCTAGCTTGATGCTGGATTTTTATAGGATATGGGGATGAATGTGACTAAGCGTAGTCACGCGCACCAAATATTGCGGTACCAATTCGCACCATGGTACTGCCAGCGGCAATCGCGGCGGGCATGTCATCGGTCATCCCCATCGACAGCGTGTCGGCCTGCGGGTAGCGCTGGCGCAGCGCGTCAAAGGCTTCGCGCATCTCGGTGAACACCGCCAACTGGCGCTGATAATCGGTTTCTACAGCCGGAATGGCCATCAAGCCGCGCAAAACAAGATTGGGCATCTGGCTTATCTGTTCAGCCAAGGCATCGACTTCACTTAGCCCAATGCCAGACTTACTGGCTTCATCGCTAATGTTTACTTGAATCAATACGTTAAGCGGCGCTAAGCCTGCCGGACGCTGTTCATTCAGTCGCTGGGCGATTTTCAGACGATCGACGGTGTGGCACCAGTCGAAATTCTCAGCCACCAGACGGCTTTTATTGGATTGCAGCGGGCCGATAAAGTGCCATGTCAATGCAGGCTGATGTCCGGCAAAGTGCGCAATCTTCTCCACGCCTTCCTGCACGTAGTTTTCACCAAAGGCCAACTGCCCGGCTTCAATGGCTTTTTCGACGTCGCTCGCAGGTTTAGTTTTACTGACTGCAAGCAGCGTAATTTCTTCCAGAGGCCGCTCGCAGCGCTTTGCAGCGGCTGCGATTTTCTCACGGACATCCTGTAGGTTCTTCCCAATAGCGTTGTGCTGACTAAGGCTCATAGTGACTCAGGAGGTTTTAAAGTGGATATCAATGGATTTGTGGAGCGTAGTGTAAAGCAAAATGCGTCAGATCTGCACCTCTGCGCCGGACATCAACCGATGTTACGCACGCAGGGAGAATTACAGCCGTTGCAGGGGACGCCCAAAATCAGTGCCGAAAACATGCGCTGGCTGAGTGACATCTGGCTGGAACCCCAGCAGTTGGAGGCGTTACAGCGAGAAGGGCAGGCCGATTGCGCCATCACTCTTGGCACGGGCCAACGCATCAGGGTGAATTTCTTCAAACAGTTGCACGGCCTGTCAGCCGCGTTGCGCCGCGTGCCGGAGAAATGCCCGCAGCTGGAGCAGCTCCACGTGCCGCAGGTCTTAGCCGAGCTGGCAACCCAAGAGGACGGGTTGATTCTTGTCACCGGCGCTACCGGCAGTGGCAAATCCACCACCCTTGCGGCGATGATTGATTACCTTAATCGCAGCCGGGCGCGGCACGTCATCACGCTGGAAGACCCGATTGAGTTTATTCACCACAGCAAGCGTTGTCTGATTCAGCAGCGCGAGTTGGGGCGACATACGCGCTCCTTTATTGAGGCGATACGCGGGGCGCTGCGTGAGGACCCGGACGTGCTGCTGCTTGGCGAATTACGCGACGCAGAAAGCATCCGTCTGGCCCTGACCGCCGCCGAAACCGGCCACTTGGTGCTGGCAACCTTGCATACGCGCAATGCCACTCAGGCCGTCGACCGGCTGGTGGATGTTTTCCCGGCGGAAGAGAAAAACTTTGTGAGAACTCAGCTGGCAGGCAGCCTGCGCGGGATTATCGCGCAAAAGCTGGTAGCCGGAAATGAGGGGAAAAGAGTGGCGCTGTTTGAAGTGCTGACCTCGACGCCAGCCGTAGCCAATTTAATTCGTGAGGGGAAGACACATCAACTGGCGGATGTTTTGCAAACCGGCGGTAAGGCCGGAATGCAAACCTTCGAGCAGAGTCGCTTGCAGCGCGTCGCTACCGGGCTTATTGCTCCGCCGCAGGCTGACTCCACTGCTTCTCAAACCAGCTTTCCAGAATGATGACGGCGGACGCGGCGTCCACGCTGCCTTTGTCTAACGCACGGAATCCGCCGCGATCGAACAGGTCGGCACGGGCTTCGACGGTGCTCAGGCGTTCGTCATGTAGTTCAACCTGAACGCCAAAACGGCCATGCAGGCGATTAGCAAACTTGCGGGCGCGGGCGGTCAGGGGCTGCTCGGTGCCGTCCATATTGAGTGGCAGTCCAACCACCACCAGATCGGGCAGCCACTCTTTCAGCAGCTTCTCAATCTTTTGCCAGTCGGGGGTGCCATCTTGGGCTTTGAAGGAGGTCAGCGGGCGAGCCGTGCCGGTGACTTCTTGACCGATAGCCAGACCGATGCTTTTGGTACCGAAGTCAAAGGCGAATACCGTGCGGTTAGCCATTATGCGTGACCTGCGTGGGTGGCGAGCTGGCTGACGTTGATACCAATCATCTTGGCCGCTTCGCGCCAGCGCTCGGCAATCGGCGTGCGGAACAGGATGTCGCTGTTGGCTTCAATGGTCAGCCACGCGTTGTCCAGCAGCTCTTTCTCCAGCTGGCCCTGCTCCCAGGCGGCGTAGCCCAGCGCGACTAAAACATCTTTGGGCTGATCGGGCGTGCCCAGAGTCTCAAGGACGTCCTTGGAGGTGGTGATCATGGTGGTGTCTGAAATCTGGATGCTGGAGCCAAATCCGGCGCGCGGCGTGTGCAGAATAAACCCGCGATCGTCAGCCAATGGGCCGCCAGAAAATACCGGGCGGTCTAAGCGGATTGCAGGATCGCGCGGTGAAGGCGTTATCTCTAATTTATCGAGGACGTTTTCGACGGTGAAATCTTCCACCAGTTTATTAATCACCAGACCCATTGCGCCGTCTTCGTTATGTTCGCAAACATAAACGACCGAACGCTTGAACGTGGGTTCATCCAGTCCGGGCATGGCAATAAGGAAGTGATGTTGTAAGTTCATGGTATGTAAGATTTAACCTTCTAAAATAAGCGCCATGGCGTAGGAGTACGCCATGGCTTAGGTATGACATTAAAGCAGAATGGCTGAAATTAGCGATTTGCCAAACGCTTTTCGATAGCGTCCATCAGCATTCCGGTAACGGAAATCGGGAATGCGGCTTCAATTTCACGGGCGCAGGTCGGGCTGGTCACGTTAATTTCCGTCAGGCGGTCACCAATGATGTCCAGGCCGACGAAAATCAAACCTTTCTCTTTGAGGATTGGCGCGACTTTGCGAGCAATGGCCCAATCGCTTTCGCTTAACGGACGGGCTTCGCCACGGCCACCGGCGGCCAGATTCCCACGGGTTTCGCCCTGAGCCGGGATACGCGCCAGGCAGTAAGGTACAGGTTCGCCGTCGACCACCAAGACGCGTTTGTCACCGTCTTTGATGGCCGGCAGGTAGTTTTGCGCCATGCAGAAGCGGCTGCCGTGTTCGGTCAGGGTTTCAATGATAACCGAGACGTTGGCGTCTTCTGGTTTCAGACGGAAGATTGACGCGCCGCCCATGCCGTCCAGCGGCTTGAGGATCACGTCAGTGTGCTCTTTATGGAAAGCTTTGAGTTGTTCCGCATTGCGGGTCACCAGCGTGTCTGGCGTCAGCTCTGGGAACCACGCGGTAAACAGCTTCTCGTTGCAGTCACGCAGGCTCTGCGGTTTGTTCACAATAAGCGTGCCTTTCTCTTCAGCGCGCTCAAGGATGTAAGTGGCGTAGATAAATTCGGTATCAAACGGCGGATCTTTACGCATCAGGATCACGTTCAGATCTTGCAGCACGATATCCTGCTCTGAGCCGAACTCATACCAATTGTCGTAGTCCTGTTTCACGCTCAGCTTGCGGGTCAGAGCACGACCTTCACCGCCGCGCAGATACAGAGAGTTCATCTCCATATAGTGCAGTTCATAACCGCGACTTTGTGCTTCCAGCAGCATGCCGAAGCTGGTGTCTTTTTTGATATTAATGGACGAAATTGGGTCCATTACGATGCCAAGCTTGATCATGGGTATTCTCCGACACGTTTGGGTCTGTATGACTTGCCATTTAATCTGGCTGCGATTTTGCGTAATAGGACAGTGATGAAGCCCGAACTTGGTGATTTTGTCTATGCCCCTGATGCTTCAAGCGCATAGACAATGCTTAACCTAAGTCGCCGAAGCGAACCTGCAAAGCAGTGATGGCCGTCAGCGCCGTGGTTTCAGTGCGCAGCACGCGCGGCCCGAGCAAAATATCCGTAAATCCGTAGCCACCGGTCATGGCTATCTCTTCGGCAGATAAACCGCCTTCCGGGCCAATCAGCAGGCGAACATTATCCACCGGCAGCGGCAGAGTATTGATGCTGTGGCTGGCGCGCGGGTGCAGATTGAGCTTCAGGCTATTGTCTTGCTCGGCACACCAGGCCTCAAGTTGCATGGCTTCGCGAATTTCTGGAATGCGGTTGCGGCCACACTGCTCGCAGGCCGCGATCGCAATTTTCTGCCACTGCTGGAGTTTCTTCTCCAGCCGCTCGCCGTCAAGTTTAACCCCACAACGCTCGGAAAACAGCGGAGTGATGGTATTGACGCCCAGCTCGATAGATTTCTGGATGGTGAATTCCATCTTTTCGCCGCGCGAAATCACCTGCCCGAGATGCAAATTTAGCGGAGATTCATTATCGGCCAGCACGCCCGCTCCCACGCTCACGCGCACGCTCTTTTTATCGACGTGGGTGATGGTGGCTTCAAAGGTCTGATTGCTGCCATCAAACAGCTGAATAGTCTGACCCGGCTGCATACGCAATACGCGGCCAGTATGGTTTGCCGCATCTTCGCTAAGCGCAATGTCGCTGTGATCGATAATAGGTTGCGGGTGAAAAATGCGAGGTATGCGCATGTCGGGCTGCTGTCCTTAAAGTCTTCAGTAGGTGGGTATCTTAGGTTAGCCCTTTTGCTGCATGCAAGCCTGCTGCACGTAAGGATTATGATTTCCCTGTACTTGTGCAATGCGATTATCGCGTAAGCATTCCCACGAGGTCACCGGATACTGCTTGTTCCACGCGGTAAATAGCTGAGTCTGCTGGCGCGATAAGTTGAGCTGGTAGCGATCGCGCATATAAAAATAGGTGCGCGCAATGGCACCGCGGGCGCGGGCTGGCGGCTCGGCGGACTTGGCTTTGAAATCCACTTTCATCTCGCAGCGCCCGTACTGGCCGCCGCCGCCGTTCCACTGGCTGTACATAAAGTTATTGCGGTCGCCATTCACCTCGCCAATCGCCGGTTGCAGGTTATGCAGGTCAGTTTCAATTTGGCGATAGCCCGCGTCTTTCGCGCAGCTTTTGCGCCCGCCGTCCTGCCAGCACTGGCGTAAGTGGCCGAATTGCCAAGCTGGCATCACGTGCTCCCACTCAATGCGTTCCGCACGAGACAGATTCTTGCGTGGCTGATAGCCGCAGGATTTCAGGTCTGGCGTGCCTTTCTTACCTTGCCAATTGATGTCGCAGCCGCAGTAAAAGGTCGGCGCGCCCTGATTGATCTTCACCGCCTCGGCCTTGGCCTGGCTGAAGTTGTTAATGCTCTTGCTGATGGCGAGAAAAGGAAGAAATACGGCGATGAGCCCCAGTGAGGCAATGAGTTTGCGAGACATATTTATGATTAACCTGGTGTGCAAAGCAATCTGATGCGAAAGGCGGGCAGGGTACCCAAAGCTGGCGGGGCTGACAATCAGGAAATGCTGATTTTATTGTTTAATAATCAAACCATTAACCCGATCCTTTGACGTGAAATCGTAGCAGTTCGCCACAGTGGCGACAGCGATATTCCGACTCTTTGCGCATGACGCGGTTGTGGCGTCTGACTGTCAACTGGTGCTCCTGACAGGCGCAGAGATAAGGGTAGGTTTTGCTTTGAACCGAGGCCGTTTCGAACTTGTGTGTGCGACTGGCGGAGACGCCGAGCACCTGCTCCATCATCCAGCGCCACTCTTTGCCGTGGGGCGCGGCGGCGCGGCCAAAACGCCGGTAAACCAACAGGTGCGCCAGCTCGTGCGGCACCACTTCGTCAATAAACGGCTGCTGGTTTTCAATCAGTAAAATTGGATTGAGGCGGATTTGCCAGTGTTGCAGGTAGGCACTGCCCGCACTGGTTCCACGCTGCTGATAGCTGATTTCTGGCTCTGAATAGTCAGTACCGAAATAGGCGTTAGCGAGCTGGAGTTTTTCCCGCAGGCAGCGCATAACGGCTTGTTGCAGGGCGATAGGGAGGCGTGGGTTTTTCATCAGGCGAAGAATAAATCGCGGCGCGGGGAGATGCAAACAGTTAGTGAAAGCTCCCCCCCAGCGGGCGGGAGGAGCCGTTTTATGACTTATTTATTTACCGATGTCGCGCAGTGCTTCGCCTTTCATCAGATTGCGTTCGATGTGTTCCAGGGAAACGTTTTTCGTTTCAGGAATCAATGCAATGGTGATGAAGATGAACACCACGTTCAGCGCGGCGTAGACCCAGAAGGTATTGGCGTTGCCGAGGCTGTCCAGCATGGTCAGGAAGGTGGCACCGACAATCATGTTGGCAATCCAGTTGGTGGCGGTGGACACGGTGATACCAAAATCACGACCGCGCAGCGGCTGGATTTCAGAACACAGTACCCAAATCAGCGGACCGGCGCTCATCGCAAAACCGACGATAAACATCAGCAACATGGCGATGGAGAAGTATTTCGCCGCGTCGGATTCCACGCCGATATGCAGCATGGTGCCGAGGATACCCATGCCCAGCGCCATCACCAGGAAGCCCAGTTTCAGCGTAGGTTTACGCCCCCAGCGGTCAACCAGACCAATGGCGATAAAGGTGGCGAGAACGTTAACCAAACCGACAATCACCGTGCCCCACATCTGCTGAGACGTGCTGGCAAAGCCCGCGATCCCGAAGATTTTTGGCGCGTAGTACATGATGACGTTCATCCCGGTGAACTGCTGCATTACCTGCAACAGGATGCCGAGGAACACCGCGCGGCGGAAGTTCTTGTTACTGGTGAACAGGCCCCAGCCACTCTGTTTGATCTTCAGGCTTTCGCGGATTTCATCCAGCTCGTTTTTCGCTTGAGCACTGCTATCACGCAGTCTTTCCAGCACGCGTCGCGCCTTGTTGTCATCGCCACGCGCCGCCAGCCAGCGTGGGCTATCCGGCAGGAAGAACACGCCAATCAACAGCAGCAGGGCAGGAATGGTGATCACACCCAGCATCCAGCGCCATGCGCCGGTGTAGCTAAAGGCGGTGTCAGACAGGTAGGCTGCCAAGATACCGATGGTGATCATCAACTGGTACATGGAAATCATGCTGCCGCGGATTTTCTCTGGCGCGATTTCTGACAGATAAATTGGCGCGGTGTAGGAGGCAATACCCACTGCCAGACCCAATAATACGCGTGCGACGATCAGCACTTCGGTGTTAGGCGCGAAGGCAGAGCACAGGGAGCCGACCACGAACAGCACGGCGCCAATCATCAGGCTGAATTTACGCCCAAGGCGGAAGTTCAGCCAGCCACTGCCGATAGCACCCACGGCTGCACCAAACATCATCGAGCTGACCACCCATTCTTGCTGGTGGCTGGTGATTTGGAATTCATGACTGATGAAGGGAAGAGCGCCAGCGATGACCCCGATATCAAGGCCGAACAGCAGCCCCGCTAGTGCAGCGAGAAAACAGACAAAGAAGGTCACGCTTTTATTCGAGCGTTTTCCTTTGCTAGACGTTGAGTTACTCATACTGCCTCCGAAAGATAGCAATAATGCTTAGCTTGTTATGTTATTTACCCTTGCCCACGCATAAAGTGAGCCGGATCACAGCGTTGTAATCGTTTACACTTATCGAATCAATTGCATATCAGGTTCGTAAAGCTTTTGCGAGGAGCCATGCCGGGGAAAGGGTTTGTGATGAAGAGTAATACGGAATTCTTTGACTTTAATCAATCAGTATTGACTTATAAGTCACTGATTTTATCCCTAATAGTATGATTGTAAAGAAAATATACTTTGTAATCGCTTCCATTTTAATGTTTTTTTCGTTTACCACCCCGGTATCCGCTTTTTAGTGTAGTCGCTAATGCTTAGTGCGCTTAGTTTACGGCGCAGGGCAACCGGCAGGGTACGATGAAAATTCAGGCATAAAAAAGCCCGATGCGTTAACACCGGGCTATTTGCACTCTGTAATGAAAAGCGATTACAGGTTGGCAGCTTCGCGCAGTTGCGCTGCCTTGTCAGTTTTTTCCCAAGGGAAGTGCTCGCGGCCAAAGTGGCCGTAGGCTGCAGTTTCTTTATAGATTGGGTGCAGCAGGTCCATCATCTGGATCAAACCGTATGGGCGCAGGTCGAAGAATTCACGCACCAGCAGCGTTAACTGCTCGTTGGAAACTTTACCGGTACCGAAGGTTTCAACCATGATTGAGGTAGGTTCTGCTACGCCGATAGCGTAAGAAACTTGGATCTCACAACGGTCTGCCAGGCCCGCTGCCACGATGTTTTTCGCCACGTAGCGCGCAGCGTAGGCCGCAGAACGGTCAACTTTAGACGGGTCTTTACCAGAGAACGCACCGCCGCCGTGACGCGCCATGCCGCCGTAGGTATCAACGATGATTTTACGGCCAGTCAGACCACAGTCGCCCATTGGTCCACCGATAACAAAGCGGCCTGTTGGGTTGATGTGATATTTGGTGCTGGCGTTCAGCCATTCTGCTGGCAGAACGGGCTTGATGATCTCTTCCATCACGGCTTCTTGCAGGTCTTTCAGCGCGATGTCTTCAGAGTGCTGAGTCGACAATACAACGGCGTCGATACCGACGATTTTGCCTTCGTCATACTGGAAAGTGACCTGGCTTTTCGCATCAGGGCGCAGCCATGGCAGCGTGCCAGATTTGCGAACTTCAGCCTGACGCTGAACCAGACGGTGTGCATAAGTCACGGGTGCAGGCATCAGCACGTCGGTTTCATTGGTCGCATAACCAAACATCAGACCCTGGTCGCCTGCGCCTTGCTCCAGCGGATCAGAACGGTCAACACCCTGATTAATATCAGGAGATTGCTTACCGATAGCGCTGAGAACGGCGCAAGAGTTGGCGTCAAAGCCCATTTCTGAATTGACGTAACCAATCTCACGAATGGTCTGACGGGTAATTTCTTCTACGTCTACCCAGGCGCTGGTGGTGATTTCGCCACCTACTAATACCATGCCGGTTTTAACGTAAGTCTCACACGCCACGCGTGCTTTTGGATCTTGCTCTAAAATCGCGTCGAGGACGGCATCGGAGATTTGGTCTGCGATTTTATCTGGATGTCCTTCTGAAACAGATTCGGACGTAAAGAGGTGTTTAGCCATTATCTTCTTTACCTTCATACGACGGGTTAGAAATCACTGCATAGCGATGGGAACACGGCAGATAAAGAGTCCGGCTCTTATATCGTCGAATGCATCCTGCACGTCCCCACAAGGCAAAGACCTTCAGCAGTTTGACAGTTAATCCACAACATCGTGTAAGAATAATCCATAAGAAGGATATAGACGGATTAACATCTGGACGGCTATTTTAGGATAGCAGCTGTTACAAAAGCCAGTCATTTTTGTGATAGAAGTAGCCATTATGTGCGGCTTTAGCGTGACATTCACGGATCGAAACAATCCTCTGCGCAATTTCATTTTGCAATTACAGCGGGTTGTCGGTATAACGGCCCGCGCACTGAATGTTTCATTCATCCAGCGTATTCCAGTGTTTACTGTTTCTCAGCAAGACTGCCCGCCGGTGATGCGTGGCACGTGTGGAGGTGGTTAGATTAATGACCCACTTTTTACCGTTTGTAACATTTCTACAGCATCCCCTGCAGGCCGGTTTAATTGCTGCAGCACTCCTTTCTGAAAAATTTCTGTCATCTATCCGATGTTATAAACAGCTGGTCCGTCATTCGGCAGCGTTTAGACAGCCTGACTATAGACAGCTCAGTCCAACATTTCTGAGCGCTACTCAGCGACATCGGGCCGGTTAATATCTTTTCTCCCGTTAAAACTGACGTAGCCCGCCATTGAGGGGCGATAGCCCTATGGGTGGGTTCTGGCTCGTTCACCGGAGTCCGGCATCATGTTTACAAGCAAAAGAATTCTATAATCATATGAGTGATAAACAGTTTGCGAACGCGGCTTTGCAGGGTTTTCTCCTGTCGCAAAGCCCGCTGTTTGGGTTGTTCTCACTTGTTGTTACTGCGATAGTGGCTGGCGATGTGGTCAGTGTTACAAGAGGATTTACTTATGTCTGATGACATCCAGTCCCACCGTCCGTCACATGCGGGCGATTCTGTTTCTTTGCGCTCCATGCAGGAGGTTGCCGTGAACGATCGTGATGCCAGCAAAATGCTGCGCACTTACAACGTTGCCTATTGGGGTAACAATTATTATGACGTCAACGAACTGGGCCACATCAGCGTCTGCCCGGATCCAGATGTTCCGTCTGCCCGCGTGGATTTGGCGAAGCTAGTAAAAGATATGCGCGAGCAGGACGGCCAACGTCTGCCAGCGCTGTTCTGTTTCCCACAAATTTTACAGCACCGTCTGCGCTCGATTAACGCCGCGTTCAAACGCGCCCGTCAGTCCTTCGGCTATGAGGGTGACTACTTCCTGGTTTATCCGATTAAGGTCAACCAGCACCGCCGCGTCATTGAATCACTGGTTGAATCCGGTGAGCCACTGGGTCTGGAAGCCGGTTCTAAAGCCGAGCTGATGGCCGTTCTGGCTCACGCAGGGATGACCCGTTCGGTGATTGTTTGTAACGGCTATAAAGACCGCGAATACATTCGTCTGGCGCTGATTGGCGAGAAGCTGGGCCACAAGGTTTACTTGGTTATCGAAAAGATGACTGAGATTAAGCTGGTGCTGGAAGAGGCTGAGCGCCTGAACGTGATCCCACGTCTTGGCGTACGCGCGCGTCTTTCCTCCCAGGGTTCCGGCAAATGGCAGTCGAGCGGCGGCGAGAAGTCTAAATTCGGTTTGGCGGCCTCGCAGGTTCTGCAACTGGTTGAAATGCTTCGTGAGGCTGGGCGTCTGGAAAGCCTGCAACTGCTGCACTTCCACTTGGGTTCCCAGCTGGCGAACATCCGTGATATCTCCACCGGCGTGCGTGAATCTGCCCGCTTCTACGTCGAGCTGCACAAGCTTGGCGTGAACATTCAATGCTTCGACGTGGGCGGCGGCCTCGGCGTGGACTATGAAGGGACGCGCTCCCAGTCAGATTGCTCGGTCAACTATGGCCTGAACGAATACGCTAACAACGTGATTTGGGGTATCGGCGACGCCTGTAATGAGCACGGCCTGCCGCACCCGACGGTGATCACCGAGTCTGGCCGCGCCGTGACTGCGCACCACACCGTGCTGGTGTCCAACGTGATTGGCGTTGAGCGCAACGAGTTCCGTGATCCGGTAGCGCCGGGTGACGACGCGCCGCGCGCTCTGAGCAGCATGTGGGACACGTGGAATGAAATGCATGATCCGGAAAATCGCCGCTCTCTGCGCGAATGGCTGCACGACAGCCAGATGGACCTGCACGACGTCCATAGCCAGTACGCGCACGGGATTTTGGATTTGACTCAGCGCGCCTGGGCCGAAGATATTTATCTGAATATTTGCAATATGATTCAGGATCAGCTGGATCCGAGTAACCGCGCGCACCGCCCGATCATTGATGAGCTGCAAGAGCGCATGGCGGACAAGCTGTACGTCAACTTCTCGCTGTTCCAGTCAATGCCGGACGCGTGGGGTATAGATCAGCTGTTCCCCGTTCTGCCACTGGAAGGGTTGGATAAACCGCCGGTAGGCCGCGCGGTGCTGCTGGACATCACCTGTGATTCCGACGGCACCATCGACCATTACATCGACGGTGACGGCGTGGCGACCACCATGCCAATGCCGCCGTATGATCCAGAGAACCCGCCAGTGCTGGGCTTCTTCATGGTCGGCGCTTATCAGGAAATCTTGGGTAACATGCACAACCTGTTCGGTGATACCGCCGCGGTTGACGTGTTTGTCTTCCCTGATGGCAGCATTGAAGTTCAGCAATCAGACGACGGCGACACAGTGGCTGACATGCTGGAATACGTGCAGCTGGACCCTAATGTGCTGCTCGCCCGCTTCCGCGATCAGGTGAAAGAAACCGATCTGGATGAGGCTCTTCAGGCGCAGTTCGTCGAAGAGTTTGAATCCGGCCTGTACGGTTACACCTATCTGGAAGAAGACGAGTAAGGCGGCTGATATTCCGGCTTGAAGGTAAGCCGGAATAGGGTAAAATCCGCGCCATTAGCAAGACATATTGATTCTGAAGATCCCTTCCTCGTCGGGTAAACGACGCGGTGGGGATTTTTTTTCATCTATACTTCACCACTCCGTCATGGCTGCCGCCCTGCGGCGTAGCAAAAGAGGATCGTTTAATGAGCACTTTAGGTCATCAACCTGATAACTCCCTGGTTTCCAACGCGTTTGGTTTCCTGCGCTTCCCACTGAATTTTCAACCTTATGAAGCTGATGCTGATTGGGTTATCACCGGCATTCCTTTCGATATGGCGACTTCTGGCCGTTCTGGCGCACGTCTTGGCCCGGCGGCAATTCGTCAGGTATCTGTGAATCTGGCGTGGGAAGGCAAACGCTGGCCGTGGGATTTCGACCTGCGTGACCGTCTAAAAGTGATCGACTGCGGCGACGTGGTGTTCAACTTTGGCGATGCACAGGACCTGACCGACAAGCTGCAACAGCACGCTGAAAAAGTGCTGGCCTCCGGCAAACGCATGCTCTCTTTCGGCGGCGACCACTTCGTGACTCTGCCACTGCTGCGCGCCCACGCGAAGCACTTCGGTAAAATGGCGTTGGTGCATTTCGATGCCCACACCGACACCTACTCTAACGGCAGCAAATTCGACCACGGCACCATGTTCTTCCATGCGCCGAACGAAGGTCTGATCGATCCAAACCACTCGGTGCAGATCGGTATTCGTACTGAGTTCGACAAGGATCTGGGCTTCACCGTGCTCGACGCCGCGCAGGTTAACGATCGCACCGTTGACGACATTCTGGCGCAGGTTAAGCAGATCGTGGGCGATCTGCCGGTGTACCTGAGCTTCGACATCGACTGTCTGGATCCGGCACATGCTCCGGGTACCGGCACTCCGGTGATTGGCGGCCTGACCTCAGATCGCGCGCTGAAACTGGTTCGCGGCCTGAAAGATTTGGATCTGGATATCGTCGGCATGGACATCGTTGAGATTGCCCCCGCTTATGACCAGTCGGAAATCACCGCGCTGGCTGCCGCCACTTTGGCGTTAGAAATGTTGCACGTACAGGCTTCTAAAAAAGCGTAATTGTTTAAGCTAGAAAGCTAAGCTATTGCAAAATAAGCTGTTCTGAAGCCCGGTCTTTACCGGGCTTTTTTTCTTTGTGATCTTCGCCTCACTATAAGTTTTTCCTCTTTGATTAATACCTTCAAATAAATGAATATTTAAATCATCAAATTGTTGAAGATTTTTATGTTATTTTCGACCTTCTCTAGTGCGTCGCGGAAATTGCCAAAATGAGTATGACATTCATCAAGAAAGAAGGTATTGCCCTCGTTAGCCTCGCCAGATATTTGCTGGTTATGAAAGGAGGCGAGCGTCTTAGAACCATTGATGAGATGTCGGATGAATTCTCGCTATCAGTCGGAGTGGTGCAGAACGCGCTGAAAACCCTGGAAGCGAACGATTCAATCAAGCTTGAGCGTCGCGGGCGTAACGGCACCATTTTGAAAGAACTGGATATGTCCAAGCTGCTGCAACAGGCGGATTTAGGCAATCTGGTTTGCGCCATGCCGCTGCCGTACACCAAATTATATGAAGGGCTGGCCAGTGGCCTGAGATCGCAATTCACCACTTTGCCGCTGTTTTTTGCCCATATGCGCGGTGCCGAAGTGCGTATCAACTGCCTGATCGAAGGTATTTATGATATCGCCGTAGTGTCCCGTCTGGCGGCTGACAGTTACATCGAGCAAGGCAAAGTGGTGACGGCGGTGAATCTGGGTCCTCGTTCGTATGTCGATGGCCACCAGTTGATTTGCCGCCAAGGGGAATCGGGCGAAATTCGCCGCGTAGGCTTTGACCCAAGCTCCCCTGACCAGCGGCTGCTGAATGATATCGCTTTTGCTGGCAAGGACGTTGAGTGGGTCGAAACCCCCTATAGCGAGTGCTTGCGCCACATCGAAAACAACATGATTGATGCCGCGATTTGGAACGTCAGCAATGCCCAGCCGAATCCGGTGCTTGAAGCCCACCCGCTGACCGGCGATCCGCGTTATCAGCAGGCGTCGGAGGCGGTGATTTTGGTAAGAAAAGACAATGCGCCGATCCTGCGATTGCTCACCACCCTGGTGGACACTTTTGCCCTGTTGAATCATCAGCAGGCTGTTGAACGAGGCGAGATCGAACCTCGTTATTAGTTTTTAGACTACAGGCGCTTCGGTGCTATACACAAAGAGGAAGTTATGGAAACAAGACTCGCTATTCTGGCCGAGGCCGGGGTGATTGATGAAGACATTCATCAGGCAATGAGATTAGTCACATTGCGTCTGGAGCGTCACTGGCAGTTGCCGGTGAGAACCGAGCAGGGGATTTTGGCACTGACCCACCTGGCTAACGCCGTGATGCGTGCGCGTCGCGGTGAAGAGATTCAGGGCATTGATGACGAACTGCGCGCCGAGCTGGAAAGTCTGGAAGAGTTCACGCAAATCGCCGCCATCCATCAAGACGTAATGGGCCATTTTCCATTGAATGTGCCGGAGCATGAAGTGGGTTACCTGCTGGTGAACATTGCGGGTTTGTATCAGAACCGCTAAACGAGTGGCACTGACAAGTTGTCGCTATTTTTCACGATTTAAATATTCAAAAAAATGATTATTTAGACTGTAAGCAGAAAGGGAAAGCCAACTCATGTTTTTACACGCTTTGGAAAAACAGAATCCAGCTCTCATCGACGCCGCCGTCGCGCTGTGGCGCAAAGGCGAAATTGCACCGGATACCTGTGTGATTGATGTCGATCAGATGCTCAGTAATGCCCGACTTTTGCTGGCCGAGGCCAAGCGTTTAGGCATTACGCTCTATGCGATGAGCAAGCAGGTCGGGCGCAATCCGCATCTGTGCCGTTTGCTGATTGAAAGTGGTTTTACCGGCATTGTGGCGGTGGATTTTAAAGAAGCACGCCAGCTAATGCGCCACGCCATCCCGGTTTCTCACGTGGGGCACCTGGTCCAGCCGCCGGAAAGCATGATTGCCGAAGTGCTACGCCATCGCCCGGAGGTGGTAACGGTATTTTCGCTGGAGAAAGCCCGTAGTATTTCTGCCGCGGCGCTTGAGGCCGGGATTGTGCAGCCGTTGCTCTTAAAGGTTACTCATGCCGGTGACGCTTTGTATAGCGGCCAAGAGGGCGGTTTTGAACTTAGCGAGCTGCCGCAGGTTGTGGCGCAATTAAATACGCTGGCGGGCGTGAGCATCGCCGGTGTGACGCACTTTCCGTGCATGCAGTATGACCCTAAACAGCAGCGCACCGTGCGCACCGCCAACATGGACACTCTGCTGTCGGCTCGCGACATTTTGGTCGAGCAGGGCGTGGACGTCATCCACGTCAACGCCCCGAGTGCCTCGAGCTGTGAAACCTTTGCCGAGTTGGCACAGTTGGGCGTCACTCACGCCGAGCCGGGCCACGCCTTAACCGGCACGACGCCAGCTAACCAGCGCGGCACCTGTCAGGAAAAAATTGCCATGCTGTATCTCACCGAGGTATCGCATCAGTACGAAGGGCGCGCTTACTGCTTTGGCGGCGGATATTACCGCCGTGGCAATCTGGAGAATGCGCTAGTCATTGACGGGGATGACCGCCGCCGCGACCGCGTTATCGCACCGGACATGACCAGCATCGACTACTGCTTACAGCTTACCGAGTCACACCCTATCGGCAGCGCAGTGGTGATGTGTTTTCGAACCCAAGTGTTTGTCACCCGTAGCGATGTGGCATTGATCAGCGGCGTTTCAACCGGAAAGCCGGTGTTAATCGGCCTGTACGACAGTGTGGGTAATTCCATTAAGGCGGAGGCGAAATGAGTAAATATATTGTTTTGGTGATCGACAGTTTCGGTATCGGTGAGATGCCCGATGTGCCAGACGTTCGCCCGCAGGATATCGGTGCTAACACCTGTGGTCATATCCTTGAACGCCTGCCTGAACTGAATTTACCCGTGATGCGCAGTATGGGTTTGATGAATGCGCTGGGCTATCCGGTGGGTTGTATGACCCCTTCTGAGACCGCGACTTTTGGCCGTATCGGCTTGCAGCACGAGGGCGGAGACACCTTCGTCGGCCATCAGGAGATCATGGGCACGCTGCCATTGCCGCCGTTGACCATGCCGTTCTCGGCGGTGATTGATGAAGTCGAACAGGCATTGCGGTTGAAAGGTTTTGTGACAGAACGTATTGTTCTCAACGATTTAAGCTACCTGTGGGTGAACAACGCGGTGGCAATTGGCGACAATCTGGAAGCCGATGTAGGTCAGGTTTATAACATCAGCGCCAATTTGTCGCAGGTCAGCTTCGCGCAAACGCTGGACATTGGCCGCTGCGTTCGCGCCTGTGTCAAAGTCGGGCGGGTGATTGCTTTCGGCGGTGAAATCGACGATAGCAGCTCGATTCGCGATGCTGCCGAAGTGCGCGATGGTAAATACATTGGCATCAACGCGCCGCGTTCCGGTTTGTATCGCAAAAACTTCCAGGTGGCCCATTTGGGTTACGGCGTTGACGAAAAGACTCAGGCTCCGGCGAAATTGCACGATGCAGGTATCAAAACGGTGCTAGTGGGCAAAGTGGCGGACATTGTCTCCAATGAGCATGGTACGAGTTACATGCAACTGGTTGACTCGCAAACCATTCTCGACATCACGCTGCAAGAAATCAGCCAGTCGGGCGACGCTTTTATTTGTACTAACATTCAGGAAACGGATTTGGCAGGGCATGCAGAAGACGTAGAGCGTTACGCCGATCGCTTGCAAGTCGTCGATAAGTCGCTGGCGCAGTTTATTGACGCCATGCAGCCTGAAGACTTACTGGTGGTGATTGCCGATCACGGCAATGATCCAACGATTGGCCATAGCCGCCATACCCGTGAGCAGGTTCCCTTGTTGGTCTATCAACATGGATTACCGCCGGTTGAGCTGGGCTGGCGCACTACGCTTTCAGACGTAGGTGCCAGTGCCTGTGACTTTTTCGGCGCTGAACCGCCGCAAAACGGTCGCTCTTTCTTGCCTTTATTGTCGCTTAAAACCACGACGAGTACTTCGCCAAAACCGGAGAAAAAACCATGATCAATCCACTGGGATATACCTATGCTCACGAGCATTTGCATATCGATTTGTCCGGTTTTAAGGACAATATCGACTGCCGTTTAGATCAGTACGAACCTCTGTGCGCCGAGATGCGCACTCTGGTGAGCAAAGGCGTGCTCAATATTGTCGAAGTGACCAACCGCTATATGGGGCGCAATGCTCAGTTTATGTTGGATTTAATGCGCGATACCGGCATTAACGTTTTGGCTTCAACGGGTTATTACACCGACAGCTTCTATCCGGGCCACGTGCGTAACACCAGCGCCCAGCAGTTAGCGGCAGAAATGATTGGTGAGATTGAAAACGGTATCGATGGCACTGCGCTTAAGCCTTGTGTCATCGCCGAAATCGGCACCAGCGAAAACCTGATCACCGATGATGAGGCCAAAATGTTCCACGCTGCGGCGCTGGCTCATCATGCAACAGGTTTGCCGATTTCAACCCATACCAGCTTCAGTACCATGGGGCCGGAGCAGGTCGTGATGCTGGAAAATCATGGCGTTGCGTTAGAGAATGTGGTGATTGGTCACTGTGATCTGAAAGACGATCTGGACCAAATTTTCCGTATGCTCGACAAAGGCGTTTATGTACAGTTCGACACAATCGGTAAAAATAGCTACTTCCCGGACACCCGTCGGGTCGAAATGCTGCACGCGCTGATTGAACGCGGATTCTGCGACAAAATCATGTTGTCGATGGACATCACGCGTCGTTCTCATCTGCAAGCCAATGGCGGCAGTGGCTTTAGTTATTTGGTTGATACTTTTGTTCCCATGTTACTCGGCGCGGGCATTACTCAGCGTCAGGTTGACACTTTACTTCGCGATAATCCGGCGACTTTCTTTGGTCGTGCCGGCGCACTCTGAGCATTAAGGTAAATAAAATGAAAAAAATTGGTATTGCAGGACTACAGCGCGAGCAGATTCAAAAACTGGTAGAAGCCACAGCACCCGGCGAATTCGAATGTCACATTTTAAGTGATATGGAAGCCGCCTCAAAAGTGAAAAAAGGCGAGCTGGATTACTACATTGGCGCCTGTAACACCGGCGCGGGCGCGGCACTGTCGATGGCCATCGCCATCATCGGGTACAACAAAAGTGCCACCATTGCTAAGCCGGGTATTCAGGCGAAAGCCGATCAGGTTGCGAAATTCATTGCTGAAGGCAAAGTGGCTTTCGGTCTGTCGGTCGAGCACGTGGAACACGCAATCCCACTGTTGATCACCCAGTTACGTTAATCGTGAGATAACCACTATGGAATACGTACACATTGTTGTGGTGGCGTTATTAACCGGGATGACCGCCTTACTGGCGCACAAATCGGTTGCAGTGTTTCATGACGGTATCCGACCAATTCTTCCGCAACTGGTAGAAGGTAATATGAGCCGCCGTGAGGCGGGCAGTATTGCATTTGGTCTGAGCGTGGGCTTTATCGCGTCGGTGGGGATCTCCTTCACCCTGTCGACCGGCCTGCTTAACTCATGGTTACTGTTCCTCTCCACCGATATCATCGGCGTGCTGGCGATTAACGCCTATCTGGCCTTCGGCTTAGGGGCTATCTGGGGCGTGTTGGTGTTCACCAGCCTGCCTGCGGTAAACAGCGTGCTGACCTCGCTGCCGGTTAACTTTATCGGTTCGCTGGGCGAGCTGAGTTCGCCCGTTATCTCCGCGTTTGCACTCTTCCCGCTGGTGGCTATTTTCTATCAGTTTGGCTGGAAGTCGGGCGCTATCGCGGCGCTGCTAGTGCTGCTGACTCGCCTGCTTATCGTGCGATTCACGCCGCTCTCTCCAGAATCTATCGAGATTTTCGTCGGTATGATTTTGCTGATTGGCATCGCGATTTACAAAGATATCAAAGCCAAAGCACACCTCGGCGGTGGTGGCGAGTCGATGTTCGAAGAGCGAACCTCGCGCATTATTAAGAACTTGCCGCTCATCGCGATTGTCGGTGCACTGATCTCTGCGGTGGCCAGCATGAAGCTGTTCGGCGGCAGCGAAGTGTCGATTTATACCTTGGCAAAAGCCTATGCGGCGGGCGTGTCTCCGGCGGACTCTGCGAGCCTTATCCATCAGGCAGCACTGGCTGAATTCATGCGCGGCTTGGGCTTCGTGCCAATGATTGCCACCACGGCGCTGGCGACCGGGGTCTACGCCGTAGCCGGTTTCACCTTCGTCTTCGTGGTGGGTTATTTGGTGCCGAACCCGTGGTTAGCTGCACTGCTGGGCGCAATTGTGATCAGCTTAGAAGTGCTGCTGCTGCGTTCAATTGGTAAATGGATGGGGCGTTTCCCGTCGGTGCGTAATGCGTCTGACAACATTCGTAACGCCATGAACCTGCTGATGGAATACGCGCTGCTGATTGGTGCTATCTTCGCCTCGATTAAAATGGCGGGTTACACCGGTTTCACCATGACCACCGCGATTTACTTCCTCAACGAAGCCTTGGGTCGCCCAGTACTGAAAATTGCAGCGCCAGTGGTTGCGGTTATCATTACCGGTATCGTGCTTAACTTGTGCTTCTGGGCGGGTATTTTTATCCCAGCATAAGATAAAGCCAGTAATGCAGATATCAGCCTGGTCGCGTCATTGAATGACGGGAAATCAACAGGTTGGAAAGCCAAAGGCGCGGATCACACCGCGCCTTTGTGCTTTTAGTGCAGAGTTGTTGTGAGGTGTTACTGTCCGGCAGCAATGCGTTCGCGAATGTGCTTGGCGCGAGCTTCGGAAGAAGGATGGTCGTCAAACCAGCCAATGCTGCTGCCTTGTTCCATTTTTGCCAGTTTTTCGAAGCTGGTGGCGAGGCCAGTCGGGTCGATGCCGCGTTTCTTCAATAAGTCGAAGGAATAATCATCCGCTTCTGATTCTTGCTTTTGCGAGAACTGGGCGTTGACATATTTTTCACCCAGATCGGCGAGTTGTGACTGTGACAGCGTAGCGCTGATGCCGCCCAGTGACGAAGCCGCGGAGCGCGCGGCGGTGGCACCATAGGCAACCTGCATCGCTTTGCGGGTATGGCCGAGGGCGACGTGGCCCATTTCGTGGCCCAGCACGCCTTCTACTTCGTTGTCATTCATCATGTCCATCAGGCCGCTATAAACGCGAATACAGCCGTTGGCCATGGCCCAGGCGTTGACGTCTTTGGTCAGGTAAACCTTATAGTTGGCCGGGGTGCCGTTGATGTTGTCACCCAGCGCGGCAGAAATTTTCTTCAGGCGTTGAGCGTATTCGCTGTTGTCTGGCGCGATTTGGGCTTTCTTGTCCATCTCTTCGCAAGACTGCACGCTGAGAGTTTTAACATCAGCGTCAGACAAGGTGGCAGCCTGATAAGCCTGAGAGCCGGATTGCATCAGGGTGTCGGTATTCAGATTGGCGCAGCCAGCCAGCAGGGTCGCAAGGCTTAGGCTCAACAGCGCAGGAGTCATTTTCATCAGTTTTGGTTCCCAAAAGTAACAATCAGAAGCAAAGAAAAAGCCTTCAAAAAGGCATTATTGATAAGGATAGCGGTAAATTAGGCTTTTAGGGCTTGCCGTTCTATAGTTGATATCCTAAAAATTGCACTGATTCAAAAGTCTTTTTTGTGAAGTTCATCACGCGTGTGAATAGAGATTGCCGTTTTAATGCCTAGTCTGAGAAAATGATTTTCTTGACTGCTTTTTTAATCCGACCTGGAGTAGAACATGTCCTCTCGTAAAGAGCTTGCGAACGCTATCCGTGCATTGAGTATGGACGCCGTGCAGAAAGCGAATTCCGGCCACCCTGGCGCCCCTATGGGCATGGCTGATATTGCCGAAGTCCTGTGGCGTGACTACCTGAACCACAACCCAACCAATCCACACTGGGCTGATCGCGACCGCTTCGTGCTGTCTAACGGTCACGGTTCTATGCTGATTTACAGCCTGTTGCACCTCACTGGCTACGACCTGCCAATCGGCGAGCTGGAAAACTTCCGTCAGCTGCACTCTAAAACCCCGGGCCACCCAGAATATGGTTACACCCCAGGCGTTGAAACCACTACTGGTCCACTGGGTCAGGGCATTGCAAACGCAGTAGGTTTCGCTATCGCAGAACGCACGCTGGGCGCGCAGTTCAACAAGCCGGGTCACGACATCGTTGACCACCACACCTACGCCTTCTTGGGCGACGGTTGTATGATGGAAGGCATCTCCCACGAAGCCTGTTCACTGGCTGGCACCATGAAACTCGGCAAACTGACCGCGTTCTATGATGACAACGGTATCTCCATCGACGGCCACGTTGAAGGCTGGTTCACTGATGACACAGCTAAACGTTTCGAGTCTTACGGCTGGCACGTAGTGCGTGGTGTTGATGGTCATAACCCAGACTCCATCAAAGCGGCTATCGAAGAATCCCACAAAGTAACCGACAAGCCATCCCTGCTGATGTGCAAAACCATTATCGGTTTCGGTTCACCAAACAAAGCCGGTACCCACGACGTGCACGGTGCTGCGCTGGGTGCTGCGGAAGTGGCTGCAACGCGCGAAGCGCTGGGCTGGAAATACGCCGCCTTCGAAATTCCACAGGACATTTATGCTCAGTGGGATGCTAAAGAAGCCGGTAAAGCGAAAGAAGCCGCGTGGGACGCTAAGTTCGACGCGTACGCGAAAGCTTACCCAGAACTGGCAAAAGAGTTCAAACGCCGTATCAAGGGTGAACTGCCAGCTAACTGGGAAACTGAAGCACAGAAATTCATCGAGCAGTTGCAGGCTAACCCTGCCAACATCGCAAGCCGCAAAGCGTCACAAAACGCGCTGGAAGCTTTCGGTAAAGTGCTGCCAGAATTCCTCGGCGGCTCTGCTGACCTCGCGCCAAGCAACCTGACCATGTGGTCTGGTTCTAAGTCTATCGGCGACGATCAGGCGGGTAACTATATTCACTACGGCGTGCGCGAATTCGGCATGACCGCAATCACCAACGGTATCGCTCTGCACGGCGGTTTCCTGCCGTACTCTGCGACCTTCCTGATGTTCGTTGAATATGCCCGTAACGCGGTGCGTATGGCGGCACTGATGAAGATCCGTAACGTGTTCGTCTACACCCACGACTCTATCGGTCTGGGCGAAGATGGCCCAACGCACCAGCCGGTTGAGCAGATCGCCAGCCTGCGCGTTACGCCAAACATGAGCACCTGGCGTCCAGCGGATCAGGTTGAATCTGCGGTAGCCTGGAAATACGCTATCGAGCGTAACGATGGCCCGGTGACTCTGATATTCTCTCGTCAGAACCTGACCCAGCAACCACGTACTGCTGAGCAATTGGCAAACGTGGCGCGCGGTGGTTACGTGCTGAAAGACAGCGAAGGCACGCCAGACGTGATTCTGATCGCGACTGGTTCAGAAGTGGGCATCACCGTAGAAGCCGCTGACAAGCTGGCCGCTGCGGGCACCAAAGTGCGCGTAGTGTCTATGCCTTCTACCGACGCCTTCGACAAACAGGACGCGGCTTACCGTGAATCTGTCCTGCCGAAAGCCGTGACTGCTCGTGTAGCAGTAGAAGCGGGTATCGCTGATTACTGGTTCAAATACGTTGGCCTGAACGGCGCTATCGTGGGTATGCACAGCTTCGGCGAGTCTGCACCAGCTGATCTGCTGTTCAAAGAGTTCGGCTTCACCGTCGACAACGTTGTCGCTCAGGCTCAATCTTTGCTGAAGTAATTCGCTAAGAGACCGAGCCAAAAGGCATCCTTCGGGATGCCTTTTTTATGGCGGGTTTGCAATGAAAGAGTATGACCCGGCTCGCAGTTCTCGTTAGCAATGACGTAGGTCAAACTGCGTGGCCGCCGCCTCGGCTACACTCAAATTCCCTAATCAGTATTTAATGTTGTCCGTTGAATGATAAAAAGGCTGACGTAAATACGATGTAAACGTTAAAGCGGGGGATCGAAGGGCTTGGCTGTGGCGATTTTTTCAGCGATCGCTTCAGGAAATGCGCCGAAATCGGGCGGATTATTCCTTTTGCATACGCTTTCGTTTATGCTCTGCTGAACCGTTTCAGTTGCAAAGTTAGTGGTTAACTTCGCCGCTGAGTGGTTAACGTGTTTTTACAATAATAGCGAAACGCCGTCCCGGCATGCAGAAACGTTGTTGAGAATGATTCACCGTTACTGCGCACTGCATTACTATAGGGTTACCACCATTAGGTAACAACCGTGTAACAGGGAGAAGTATGCCAATACGTATTGCAATTAATGGCTTTGGTCGCATCGGCCGTAGCGTATTGCGCGCGTTATATGAATCCGGGCGTCGGGCAGAAATTAGCGTTGTCGCTATTAATGAACTTGCCAGCCCCGAAGGCATGGCTCACCTGTTGAAGTACGATTCCAGCCACGGGCGTTTCCCATGGGATGTCAGACAGGAAGGCGAACAGCTCTACGTGGGCGATGACAGCATCCGCTTGTTACACCAACCCGATGCAGCCAAGCTGCCGTGGGGTGAACTGAGCGTTGATGTGGTGCTGGATTGCACCGGCGTCTACGGCAGCCGTGAGGATGGCGAGATTCAGCTCAAAGCCGGTGCCAAGAAAATCCTCTTCGCCCACCCAGGCGGACACGATCTTGATGCCACCGTGGTCTATGGCGTTAACCACCAACTGCTTGAACCCCAGCACCGTATTGTCTCCAATGCTTCCTGCACTACCAACTGTATTATCCCAATTATCAAGCTGTTGGACGATGCTTATGGCATTGAGTCCGGCACCGTAACCACCATCCATGCGTCGATGAATGACCAGCCGGTCATTGACTCTTACCATGCCGATTTACGTCGCACCCGCGCAGCAAGTCAGTCAATTATCCCAGTAGATACTAAACTTGCTGCTGGTATCACGCGCATCATGCCGAAGTTCTGCGATCGCTTCGAAGCTATCTCAGTTCGCGTGCCGACCATCAACGTGACGGCGATAGATTTAAGCGTTTTTGTCGAGGGAAGTGTGGCGGTCGAAGAGGTCAACCAGCTGCTGCAAAAGGCCGCACATGGTGCTTTTCGTGGTATAGTTGACTATACCGAACTACCATTAGTCTCGACAGATTTTAACCATGATCCACACAGTGCCATCGTGGATGGCACCCAAACGCGGGTCAGTGGTCAGCACCTGATTAAGACACTTGTCTGGTGCGACAATGAGTGGGGTTTTGCTAACCGAATGTTGGATACAACATTGGCAATGTCCGCTAGCGGTTTCTAGTACGGCACTCCCAGCTTGTTGCTGGAATTGCCCTCAAGCAACTTTAAAGAGAATCAACGAGAGGATTCACCATGTCTGTAATTAAGATGAGCGATCTGGATTTAGCGGGTAAACGCGTACTGATCCGTTCAGACCTGAACGTACCAGTAAAAGACGGCAAAGTGACGTCTGATGCCCGTATCCGTGCTTCTTTGCCTACTATCGAAGCCGCCCTGAAACAAGGCGCTCGCGTGATGGTAACTTCGCATCTTGGTCGTCCGACTGAAGGCGAGTACAACGAAGAGTTTTCTCTGCTGCCAGTAGTTAACTACCTGAAAGATAAGTTGTCTTCTCCTGTTCGTCTGGCTAAAGATTATCTGGACGGCGTTGATGTTGCTGAAGGTGAGCTGGTTGTTCTGGAAAACGTTCGCTTCAACAAAGGCGAAAAGAAAGACGACGAAACCTTATCTAAAAAATACGCTGCCCTGTGTGACATCTATGTGATGGACGCATTCGGTACTGCGCACCGCGCGCAGGCTTCTACTCACGGTGTGGGTAAATTCGCACCAGTAGCTTGTGCAGGTCCACTGCTGTCTGCTGAGCTGGAAGCACTGGGCAAAGCGCTGGGTAATCCAGCTCGCCCAATGGTTGCTATCGTGGGTGGTTCTAAGGTTTCTACCAAGCTGACCGTGCTGGAATCCCTGTCTAAAATCGCTGATCAGCTGATCGTAGGTGGTGGTATTGCTAACACCTTCGTTGCCGCGCAAGGCAACAACGTGGGCAAATCCCTGTACGAACCAGACCTGTTAGACACCGCGAAAAAACTGCTGGAAACCTGTGATATCCCAGTTCCAACAGACGTTCGCGTAGCGACTGAGTTCTCTGAAACTGCAACGGCTACCGTTAAGCAAGCTTCAGAAATCAAAGACGACGAACAAATTCTCGACATGGGCGACGTTTCTGCAAATCGTCTGGCCGAGATCATCAAAAACGCGAAAACCATTCTGTGGAATGGTCCGGTTGGCGTATTCGAGTTCCCTAACTTCCGTAAAGGGACTGAGATTGTCGCGAACGCGATTGCTGACAGCGAAGGTTTCTCCATCGCAGGCGGCGGCGACACTCTGGCAGCTATCGACCTGTTCGGTATCGCTGACAAAATTTCCTATATCTCCACTGGCGGCGGCGCATTCCTTGAGTTCGTTGAAGGGAAACAACTGCCAGCTGTTGTGATGCTAGAAGAGCGTGCTAAGAAGTAATGAACTTGAGTAGGCGGCATAAGGCTGCCTACTTTTCTATTTCGCGCGAGGGGCTGCACAGTGGAACTCAGGCGAGATAGCAACCGATTCAAATCCATCTACGGCCGACGAAAAAGGACACCGAACTATGTCTAAAATTTTTGATTTCGTAAAACCAGGCGTCATCACTGGTGATGATGTGCAGAAAGTTTTCGCTATTGCTAAAGAAAACAACTTTGCTCTGCCAGCAGTTAACTGCGTAGGCACCGACTCCATCAACGCCGTTCTGGAAGCTGCTGCTAAAGTTCGCGCTCCAGTTATCGTGCAGTTCTCTAACGGTGGCGCTGCGTTCATCGCGGGTAAAGGTCTGAAAACTGACGTGCCACAAGGCGCGGCAATCCTGGGTGCAATCTCTGGCGCACACCACGTTCACCAGATGGCTGAGCACTACGGTGTTCCAGTTATCCTGCACACCGACCACTGCGCGAAGAAACTGCTGCCATGGATCGACGGTCTGCTAGACGCTGGTGAAAAACACTTCGCGAAAACCGGTAAGCCACTGTTCTCTTCTCACATGATCGACCTGTCAGAAGAATCTCTGGAAGAAAACATCGAAATTTGCAGCAAGTACTTAGCTCGCATGGCAAAAATCGACATGACTCTGGAAATCGAACTGGGTTGCACTGGTGGTGAAGAAGATGGCGTTGATAACAGCCATATGGACGCATCAGCTCTGTACACTCAACCACAAGACGTTGATTACGCTTACGAAAAACTGAACGCCATCAGCCCGCGCTTCACTATCGCTGCGTCATTCGGTAACGTTCACGGCGTGTACAAACCAGGTAACGTTAAACTGACTCCGACCATCCTGCGTGATTCTCAAGAGTACGTTTGCAAGAAACACAACCTGCCACACAACTCCCTGAACTTCGTATTCCACGGCGGTTCTGGTTCTACTGCTGCTGAAATCAAAGAGTCTGTGGGTTACGGCGTGATCAAAATGAACATTGATACCGACACCCAATGGGCTAACTGGGACGGTATTCTGCAGTTCTACAAGAAAAACGAAGCTTACCTGCAAGGTCAGTTGGGTAACCCGGAAGGCGCGGACAAACCTAACAAGAAATTCTATGACCCACGCGTATGGCTGCGTGCTGCACAGTCTTCCATGGTGACTCGCCTGGAACTGGCATTCAAAGAACTGAACGCCATCGACCGTCTGTAATTCAACCATTCTGATCTTTGGGTCAGAGAGTGGGAATTACCTTAAAAGGGGCTTCGGCTCCTTTTTTTATTGTCTATAATCCGGCAGATATATGCCTGACTCTCCTCAGGCTGGCTCTTTATAGGCACTCCACAGGCTCTCCATAGGAAAACAGGAAAATGCGTCTTACCGCTCTGCTGACTTTGTTAGCTTTGACCCCGCTGGCCCACGCCGCCGAGGTTGATTGCAAAAATGCCAACACCCAAACTGACATGAATATCTGCGCCGCGCAGGACTTCAAACACAGCGATGCCCTGTTAAATCAGGCCTATAAGCTGAAGATGTCGCAACTCAATGCTGGCCAGCAGAAGAAGTTGAAAGTGGCGCAGCGCAGCTGGATTGCTTTTCGCGACAGCGATTGTGACTTCCAATCTTCTGGCGTTGAAGGCGGCTCAGCGCAGCCGATGGTGTATTCCCAATGTCTGCAAGCGAAGACCGAGCAGCGCACCAAAGAAATTAATGACATTATGCACTGCGAAGAAGGTGATTTAAGCTGTCCATAACATGAGGTCCGAAGGTAGAAAGCCATGAAGCCAAAATCTGTCACTCTTGATGATGTCGCGCGCCATGCGGGTGTGTCCTATCAGACCGTTTCTCGCGTCCTGAATCAGGCGGCGCACGTGTCCGTCAGAACGCGCGATAAAGTCGAACAGGCGATGGCTGAGCTGAATTACGTCCCCAACCGTGTTGCTCAGCAACTGGCGGGCAAAAAAAGCTTCACTCTCGGACTGGCGACTACCGAACTGGCGCTGCACGCACCTTCACAAATCGCATCTGCGATGAAAACTCGCGCGAATCAGTTGGGTTTCAACGTTGTGATTTCGATGATCGACAACCTGAGTCTGACCGCCTGCCGTACGGCGGTGAACGAACTGATGTCACAGCGGGTGGATGGGATTCTGATCAACGTGCCGCTGTCAAATGATGATGCGACAGCAATAGCTCAGCTTTGTGGCACTTTGCCGGCGCTGTTTCTGGATGTGGATCCCGAAGCCGACGTCTTCAAAATTCTGTTCGATCCGCATTGTGGGGCTGAGCAGGGGGTGGAACATTTGCTGGCGCTTGGACATCAGCAAATCGCGGTGCTGACTGGTCCGCTCGAATCTATCTCTGCGCGTTTGCGTTATGAAGGCTGGCTAAACACGCTGGCTACGCGTGATATTACACCCTGTGCGATTCAGCACGGCGACTGGAGCGCGGCGTCGGGTTATCAGCAGGCGTTTTTACTGCTCAATCAGCCGAAGCGTCCGACAGCCATTCTGGTCGCCAATGACCAGATGGCGCTCGGTGTCCTGCGTGCCGTGCATGAGTTTGGTCTGCGGGTGCCGGAACAAATTTCGGTGATTGGCTATGACGATACTGAAGACAGTGCCTTTTTCTTCCCGCCGCTGACCACCATCAAACAGGATTTTCGCCTACTGGGGCATGAGAGCATCAATCGCCTGCTGGGTAATCTGCATAATCATGACAATCATCACGGTGACTCCCTGTTGTTGCCCACTTCTTTGGTCGAGCGCCATACCACTGCCAGACCAGGCGCAGAAAATGTGTCACAGGAAACATTGTCTCAGGAACTGATCCGCATCGCGCATCAGCTTAGTGCCCTGTAAACCTTCTTTGTAAACACTGACTGGCGCGGAATTTGTGATCCGCGTCCCTTTCCTGAATTCCTCCGCTTTACTTACTTTCTTCAGATAAGCATGTTTACATTATTGTGAGCGTATAACAATTTGCCGAGAAGAGAGTATGAACCCATCTGCTGAAGATAAATTATCATCGCTGGCCACCGTTCTGGCCCGCCGTGACTGGGAGAAACCTGCCTCGACGCAGTGCAATAGATTATCTGCGCATCCGCCGTTTAACAGTTGGCGTGATGCTCAGGAAGCCAGAAAAAATCAGCCTTCAGCAAAAATCCGCTGCCTCAATGGCGAATGGAGTTTCAGCTATTTTAACCGCCCGGAAGCGGTTCCTGAGCAATGGTTGCAACAGGATCTGGTTGACGCCGATCGCCTACAGGTGCCATCAAACTGGCAGCTGGCAGGCTATGACGCGCCAATATACACCAACGTTCAATATCCGATCCCGGTGGATCCGCCGTTTGTGCCCGAAGAAAATCCCACAGGTTGTTACTCGCTCACATTTTCTGTGGATGATGACTGGCTGAGCAGCGGACAAACGCGCATCGTGTTTAACGGCGTCAATTCGGCGTTCTATTTATGGTGTAACGGCAAGTGGGTCGGTTACTCACAGGACAGCCGTTTACCGGCTGAATTCGATCTCAGCAATGTTTTACACACTGGAGAAAACCGTCTGGCTGTGATGGTGCTGCGCTGGAGTGACGGCAGCTATCTGGAAGATCAGGATATGTGGCGCATGAGCGGCATTTTTCGAGATGTCACGTTACTGCATAAACCGGTGGAGCAAATCACCGACTTTCAGGTGCGCACGCATCTATTCCACGGTTTCACGCAGGCGGAGCTGGAAGTCCAGGTCAGTGCCGCCGTGCCGCAGGAAACTGCGACTGATTATCAGGTACGCGTCGAACTTTGGCAGGGTGATAAAGCGGTAGCAGAACATCAGCAACCGCTAGGCAGCGAAATTATTGATGAGCGGGGTGCAGCGTATGACCGTACTACGCTGCGCCTGCCAGTTAGCCGGCCGAAATTGTGGAGCGCAGAACAACCGGCTCTATATCGCGCGGTGATTTCACTGATTTCACCTAAAGGCCAACTTATTGAAGCCGAAGCGTGCGATGTCGGTTTCCGTCAGGTTGAAATCAGCAACGGATTGCTGAAAGTGAACGGTCAGCCAGTGCTGATCCGAGGCACCAACCGTCACGAGCATCATCCTGAAAACGGTCAGGTTATGGATGAAGCCACCATGCGTCGCGATATTGTGCTGATGAAACAGCACAACTTTAATGCCGTGCGCTGCTCGCATTATCCGAATCATCCGCTGTGGTACAAGCTGTGCGACGAATACGGCCTGTACGTGGTGGATGAAGCGAATATCGAAACCCACGGCATGCAGCCGATGAATCGCCTGTCGGACGACCCGCTGTGGTTTAACGCTTTCAGCGAACGCGTCACGCGCATGGTTCAGCGCGACCGCAACCATCCCTGCATCATCATCTGGTCACTGGGCAACGAATCAGGGCATGGCGCAAACCACGACGCGCTCTATCGCTGGATCAAATCTGTCGACCCTACCCGTCCGGTGCAGTACGAAGGTGGGGGGGCTAACAGCGCAGCAACCGATATTATCTGTCCGATGTATTCCCGCGTTGAACAGGATCAGCCGTTCCCGGCGGTACCAAAATGGTCGATTAAAAAGTGGATCAGCATGCCGGATGAAACACGCCCGCTGATCCTCTGCGAATACGCTCATGCTATGGGCAACAGCTTCGGGGGATTCGATAAATACTGGCAAGCTTTCCGCCAGTATCCGCGTCTGCAGGGCGGTTTCGTCTGGGACTGGGTTGATCAGAGCCTGACCAAAACCTCGCCGCAGGGCAAAAGTTATCAGGTTTACGGCGGCGACTTCGGCGACACGCCTAATGACCGCCAGTTCTGTATGAACGGTCTGGTATTTGCCGATCGTACGCCGCATCCGTCCTTATTCGAAGCGCAGCGTGCACAGCAATTCTTCCAGTTCTCACTGATCTGCACCTCACCTTTGACGATTGAAATTCAAAGTGAATATCTGTTCCGCGACAGTGATAACGAGCAGTTAGTCTGGCGTATTGAACATGACGGCGAAGTGATTTCACAGGGGGAAGCGGCACTGAATATAGCGCCAAACGGTAAACAGACGTTAGAGCTGGGTGATATCCCGCAGGCCGAAGGTGATGTGTGGCTGAACGTTGCCGTACATCAGCCACAGGCGACCGCGTGGTCTGAAGCCGGACATCGCAGCGCTTGGGATCAATGGCAGTTACCACAGCCTCTGAGCCAGCCGGTGGCGGAAAGAATCCGCGCTGCTGCGCCGGTTTTGGATCAGCAGGGCGATCTGATTTCTGTGGCACACGGCGCGCAACGCTGGCAGTTCAGTCAGCAAACCGGGCAGCTTGAACAGTGGTTTGATGGCGAAACGCCGCGGCTGCTATCGGCGTTGCGCGACCAGTTTGTCCGCGCGCCCGTCGATAACGATATCGGCGTCAGTGAAGTGAGCCGTATTGATCCGAATGCCTGGATTGAGCGCTGGAAAGCCGCTGGAATGTATCACCTGGAATCGCGGCTGCTGAATATCAGCGCCGATCAGTTGCAGGACAGGGTGGTGATTACTACCACTCATGCGTTTATGACCGGTGAAGAAACGCGCCTGCTGAGCCGCAAAATTTTCAGCATCAATAATCAGGGCGAGTTGCATATCAGTGTCGACGTTCGTGTGGCGTCAAACGTGCCGTCACCGGGACGCATCGGCCTGACCTGTCAGTTAGCGGACACCGCTGAGAACGTCAGCTGGCTGGGGCTAGGGCCGCACGAAAACTATCCCGATCGCCGTCTGGCGGCGCAACACGGTCGCTGGGATTTGCCGCTGGCTGAGTTGTATACGCCATATGTTTTCCCAAGCGAAAACGGCCTGCGCGGTGAGACCCGCGAGTTGGATTACGCCGGATGGAAGTTACGCGGCAATTTCCACTTTGGTCTGAGCCGCTACAGTCTGCGCCAGCTGATGAATACCAGTCATCGTCACTTATTGCGTGAAGAAGAGGGCACATGGCTGAACATCGACGGCTTCCATATGGGCGTCGGCGGCGATGATTCGTGGAGCCCAAGCGTCAGCCCGGAGTTCCTGCTGACAGCCGGTCAGTACCATTATTCGTTCATTTGGAAACGTGCCTGACAGCCTGTGCCGCTGGGTTAATTCCCAGCGGCGCAATATTCAGACGTAAGGAAACTGCTTATGTATTACCTGAAAAACACTAACTTTTGGATGTTCGGGCTGTTCTTCTTTTTCTACTTTTTCATCATGGGCGCCTACTTCCCGTTCTTCCCGATCTGGCTACATGACATCAATCACATTAGCAAAAGCGATACCGGCACTATTTTCGCCAGCATTTCGTTATTCTCGCTAATGTTCCAGCCGGTGTTTGGTTTACTTGCCGATAAACTCGGGCTGAAAAAACATCTGCTGTGGATCATCACCGGCATGCTGGTTTTGTTCGCGCCGTTCTTTATTTATGTTTTTGGCCCGTTACTGAAAATAAACATTTATCTTGGCTCGGTGGTTGGGGGGATTTACCTCGGACTGATTTACAACGCCGGTGCCCCCGCTATCGAGGCTTACATCGAAAAAGTCAGCCGTCGCAGCAGCTTTGAATTTGGCAGGGCGCGTATGTTTGGTTGTGTCGGCTGGGCGCTCTGCGCATCAGTGGTCGGCATCATGTTTACCATCAATAACGAATTCGTGTTCTGGCTCGGCTCCGGCTGTGCGGTGATCCTCGCCATTCTGTTACTGCTCGCCAAACCGGAGGTGACATCAAGCGCCCGGGTGGCCAACGAACTGGGAGTGAACTCCAAATCGTTCAATCTCAAATTGGCGCTTGAGCTGCTGAAAGACAAAAAACTGTGGTTTCTTGCCCTGTACGTGATTGGTGTTTCCTGTACTTATGACGTATTCGATCAGCAGTTTGCCAATTTCTTTACCTCGTTCTTTTCTTCATCTTCAGAAGGGACGCGCGTCTTTGGCTACGTCACTACCCTGGGCGAATTGCTGAATGCCTGCATCATGTTCTTCGCGCCGCTGATTGTGAACCGCATAGGTGGTAAGAATGCTTTGCTGCTAGCCGGGATGATTATGTCGGTGCGTATCATCGGCTCTTCATTTGCTTCTTCACCGCTGGAAGTGGTGGTACTGAAAACGCTGCATATGTTTGAAATACCTTTCCTGATTGTGGGCTGTTTCAAATACATCACGTCGGTATTTGAGGTGCGTTTCTCGGCAACGATTTATCTGGTCACCTTCTGCTTCTTCAAGCAGCTGGCAATCATGTTTATGTCCGTCTTTGCCGGGAACATGTATGACCGTATCGGTTTTCACGGAACGTATCTGATCCTTGGGTTGATCGCACTGACCTTCACGATAATCTCAGCCTTCACGCTGAGTGGTCGCGGGCCACTGCAGGCCTTTAAATCTCCTGAACCGCTGAAAAACAACCATGCAAATTCCTAATTTTACTGAAGTCTTTCCCGCAGGGTTGGCACTTCAACGCATTGTTAGTTACCCTTAAAAGCTTGAGGAGTCCATCCGCTGGTTTTTTCAGCGTGGTTTTTCTGGTTACCCGCGTGGGTACTTTTAGGGGTGTTTCGAATGGAAGATTTGAACGTTGTAGGCAGCATTAACAATGCTGGAAATTGGCTAGTGCGCAATCAGGAATTATTGCTGCACTATGCCGTGAATATTGTCGCCGCGATCTTTATCCTGATTGTCGGTTTGATTATTGCTCGCGTGCTGTCAGGTGCAGTGAGCCGTGTGATGAAACTGCGTGGCATTGATCTGACGGTGTCAGACTTCCTTGCTGCGCTGGTGCGTTACGCCATCATCGCCTTCACGCTGATTGCCGTGCTGGGCCGTATTGGCGTGCAAACCACCTCTGTCATCGCGGTTATCGGTGCCGCCGGTTTAGCCGTAGGTTTGGCGCTGCAAGGCTCGCTGTCGAACTTCGCTGCGGGCGTGCTACTCGTTATCTTCCGTCCCTTCCGCGCCGGTGAGTATGTCGATTTAGGCGGCGTTGCGGGTACCGTGACGCAGGTGCAGATCTTCTCCACCACGCTGCGTACCGTTGACGACAAAGTGATTGTGGTGCCGAACGGCAAAATTATCGCGGGTAACATCATCAACACCTCTCGCGAGCCAAACCGCCGTACCGAGATCATCGTTGGCGTCGGTTATGACTCCGATATCGACACGGTGAAGAAGGTGCTGGGCGACATTATTGCGGCCGACAAGCGCATTCAACACGACAAAGGCGTTACCGTTCGACTAAACGAAATGGCGGCTTCCACGCTGAATTTCGTAGTGCGCGTATGGACCACTAACGGCGATGCGCAGGAAGTGAACTGGGATCTGCTGGAAGCCTTCAAACGCGCGCTGGATAAAAACAACATCAATATTGCTTACCCGCAGATGGATGTTCATCTCTATCACGTGGCCGATGCCGCGGCGAGCCAGCAGGAAGATCAGCGTTCAATCGAGCAAAAAGGCGTGGCGGAATAAGCCTCCTTCAGCTCGAACCCAACAGGCGCCTGCGGGCGCCTTTTTTATGCCTGAGACTCAGGAAACTAGGTAATTAGCGGAGCTTATGAAGGATTAGAATTATCAATTTCCGCTAATGACCAAGCTCGCATAAACTGCGCGTCATTCCACTTTGGATTTTTAAGGATTTCGACGTGCTGGCAATATTCTTTCAAGGGTTAGCAATGAGCGCGGCCATGATCTTACCCATCGGGCCGCAAAACGCTTTTGTAATGAATCAGGGGATTCGTAAACAATATCACCTGATGATCGCCTCGCTCTGCGCCATCAGCGACGCCCTGCTGATTTGCGCCGGCATCTTCGGCGGCAGCGCGCTGCTCAGCCAGTCACCGACCATTCTGGCGCTGGTGAGCTGGGGCGGGGTGGCCTTCCTGCTGTGGTACGGATGGGGCGCGTTTCGCACGGCCTTTGCCAAAAATCCTGAACTCGCACAGGCGGAAGTGGCGAAGCAGAGCCGCTGGAAAATCGTGGTCAGCGTGCTGGCCGTGACCTGGCTCAATCCGCACGTCTATCTCGATACCTTCGTGGTGCTGGGCAGCCTCGGCGGCAGCCTGAGCAGCGACGAGCGCTCGTGGTTTGCGCTGGGTGCCGTGATGGCGTCGGGTATCTGGTTCTTCGGCTTGGCCATACTGGCCGCGATGCTCTCCCCTTGGCTCAACAGTGGCAAAGTGCAGCGAGTGATTAACTTCGTGGTCGGCGCGATTATGTGGGGAATTGCCGTTCAACTGGCTCGCCAAACGCTGCACATGTAAACTTTCCCGCCGGGCATTTTTAAGATTTTGTCTCTAATCTTCCCCTGTTAATTGCTCTACTATGCTAGGGTTTTGAGGTTAGTGAACGAGTTTAATGCCAAATCTGGAATGATTAATGGAGGCACTGTGAAATTAAAAGCATTGGCGATGGCTGCAATGTTGGGATTAGGGACGTTACCTGCTGCACTTCAGGCTGCTGAGGTACCTGCGGGTCCCCACGTAGTAACGTCAGGGACTGCCAGCGTGGACGCAACGCCGGATATTGCGACACTGGCGATTGAAGTCAATGTATCGGCCAAGGACGCCGCGTCAGCGAAGAAACAGGCTGACCAGCGCGTGGCAGAGTATTTTGCATTCCTACAGAAGAACGGTATTGAGAAGAAGGACATCAACGCCGCTAACCTGAGCACCCAACCCGAATATAACTACCTGAAAGATGGCGGCACCGAGCTGAAAGGCTACCGTGCAGTGCGTCAGGTTCAGGTGACTTTGCGTCAATTGGATAAGCTGAATGACCTGCTGGACGGCGCGCTAAGCTCCGGCCTAAATGAGATTCGCTCGGTAGAGCTTGGGGTGGCGAACCCAGCAAGCTTCCGCGATCAGGCTCGTCAGAAAGCGATTGATAACGCAACAGAGCAGGCTAAATCACTGGCCGAAGGCTTCCACGCCAAGCTCGGCCCGGTTTACAGCATTCGCTACCACGTCGCCAACTACCAGCCAATGCCGGTAGCGCGTATGTACAAAGCGGCTGAAGCCTCTGCCCAGAGCGACGCGGCGCAAACGTACGAGCAGCAAAGCATCCACTTTGACGATCAGGTCGACGTAGTGTTTGAGCTGCAACGCTAAGTCGTTGAATGCTTAAGTTTAATGCTTAAAAAGAAAAACCCGCCTCGGCGGGTTTTTTGTTGGCTAGAATGCCAATCAATCCTGACGCAGCACCTGACGGCCGTGGGCCAGCAGGGCGTCAGTGACTTTACGCATCATGCGGCTTTCTGGCGCGAAACGGTGCCAGAACAGCATCCGGCGCTGAAACAGGCCCGGCGTCAGGTCGATCAGTTCGCCACTTTCCAGCTCTTTCTCGATTTGCAGATGTGGGATCATACAGCAGGTGGTCCCCTGACGAGCCAGCTGCACAAAGGCTTCTGACGAGTTAACGATGTGGCACGGCACGCTGCCCGGCGATAAATCGAAGTTCTGCTGCAAGAAGGCTTGATGCATATCGTCGAGATGGTCAAAGGCCACGGCCGGGGCTTTGAGCAGCGCCGAGCGGGTCACGCCGTTGGGGAAATAGCGATCGGCAAAGGGCTTGGAGGCGACAAACAGATAGTCCAGCGCGCCCAGTTGGTCCACCAGACAGCTCGGTAAAGGCTGCGGTTGAATACTCACTGCGCCCACCACTTCGCCGCGACGCAGGCGCTCTTGGGTGCGCGTTTCGTCTTCCACCTGCAAGTTCAGGCGAATGGGCGAGTCGACCAGCACGGATTTCAGCGCGGGCAGCAGCCAAGTCGCCAGACTGTCGGCGTTGACCGCCAGCGACAGCAGCAGCGGAGTGTCATTGCTGTCGGTGCCGCTGTCATTGCCCAGCCACTCCTCCTCCAGCAGTTCCACCTGATGTAACAGCGCCAGCAATTTTTGCCCTTGCTCAGTCGGGCGCGGCGGTACGGTTCTGACCAGCAGAGGCTGGCCGAACAAATTCTCGAGCTGCTTGATACGTTGAGATACCGCCGATTGAGTGATGCAAAGCTTCTGCGCGGCGCGCTCAAAACCGCGCTCGCGGATCACAGCGTCCAGCGCCTGAAGCGTTCTATAGTCTGGGCGTTTCATCGGAGTTCTGTCCCTTGGATTTAATTTATTAAAACACTATGCCACAGATTTAGCGCATTTGGGGTGGACTAAAACGGCTCTCCCCGCAAGTTATTGCCAGCTGACGCTGCGCCATAACTTGCCCTGCCGACTTATATAAGTGTGATCTGGCTCGGAAGGCGACTGCCCAATTTGCGGGGACATGCTTTATAATCATTGGCGTCGTTCCCCGTATGCAAAACAGCAGAGAAGCCATGATGACTCAGGAAGAATTAAAGAAAGCAGTTGGTTGGGCCGCGCTTGACTACGTGACTCCAGGCACCATTGTTGGTGTTGGCACCGGCTCTACCGCCGCCCATTTTATTGACGCATTAGGCTCCATCAAGCATCAAATCGAAGGTGCGGTTTCCAGCTCAGACGCCTCGACCGCCAAACTCAAAAGCTTGGGTATCCACGTTTTCGATAGCAACGAAGTGGATGAACTGGCGGTGTACGTTGACGGTGCCGATGAAATTAACCACCAGATGCAGATGATCAAAGGCGGCGGTGCGGCACTGACGCGTGAAAAGATTATCGCGGCGATCAGTAAGAAGTTTGTTTGTATCGTTGACGCGTCCAAACAGGTCGACGTGCTGGGCAAATTCCCACTGCCGGTCGAAGTGATCCCGATGGCGCGTTCTTACGTGGCGCGCGAATTGGTCAAGCTGGGCGGCCTGCCTGAGTATCGCCAAAATGTGATCACTGATAATGGCAATGTGATTCTGGACGTGCACAACTTGTCGATTCTCGATGCCATCGCGCTGGAAAATAAGATCAACAGCATCGCGGGCGTGGTTACCGTCGGTCTGTTTGCTAACCGTGGCGCGGATATCGCGCTGGTCGGCACCGCAGATGGGGTCAAAACCGTCACGCTAAAGTGATCTGACTGCCTGAGCGATAAGTAGAAGATCTGGCTGCGCGAGTTTCGTCGCAGCCAGTCATGCTGCGGTCATAATGCAATGTTATGAAGATGATAATTTACCGCCTGAATCATCTTTTCTTCGCAAGGCCGAATTTGGTGACTTATGTCACATTCCTGCCCCATACCTCGGTAACATCCGGCTGCAAATTTCTTCCTCAGCATTAAATTCTGTAAAGCCCTCGGCTGACTGAGGCTTCTGCTAGCCACGAGGCAATCGTTTGTATTGATGATGGCGAATTTTTTGTTATGTTGGCTATGTTGCTGCCTCACGGCCGCCACGTCAGCTTTAAAAACACCATCGTTTGCACACGTCGTCAGTCAGAATAATCAGTCAGAACAAATAGGGTCGGGAAATGGCAAAAGTATCACTTGAGAAAGACAAGATTAAATTTTTGTTAGTGGAAGGCGTCCACCAAAGTGCGGTTGATACACTCCGCGCCGCGGGTTACACCAATATTGAATTTCACAAAGGTGCTTTAGATAACGAATCGCTGAAAGAGTCGATCCGTGATGCGCACTTTGTTGGACTCCGATCGCGTACTCAACTGACTGAAGAAGTATTCGCCGCCGCTGAAAAGCTGGTTGCCGTAGGCTGTTTCTGCATCGGGACCAACCAGGTTGACCTGAATGCAGCCACTAAGCGCGGTATTCCGGTCTTCAACGCGCCGTTCTCTAACACTCGGTCAGTGGCTGAAATGGTGCTGGGCGAAATGCTGCTGATGATGCGCGGTATTCCTGCGGCCAACGCCAAAGCACACCGCGGCGTGTGGCACAAACTGGCCGTCGGCTCGTTCGAAGCGCGCGGTAAGCGTCTGGGTATCATTGGTTACGGCCATATCGGTACACAGCTGGGTATTCTGGCCGAAGGGCTGGGGATGCGCGTCTTCTTCTACGATATCGAAAGCAAACTGCCACTGGGCAATGCGCAACAGATCGCCAGCCTGAACGAACTGCTGCAAACCAGCGACGTCGTCACACTGCACGTACCAGAAACCCTGAACACCAAAGATATGATCGGTGCCGATCAACTGGCACAGATGAAGCCGGGCGCACTGCTGATTAACGCCTCGCGCGGCACGGTGATTGACATTCCGGCGCTGTGCGACGCTTTGCGCAGCAAGCATCTGTCCGGCGCGGCTATCGACGTTTTCCCGGAAGAACCAGCCACCAACAGCGACCCGTTCGAGTCTCCGCTGTGCGAGTTTGATAACGTGATCCTGACTCCGCACATCGGTGGTTCAACCATGGAAGCGCAAGAAGGTATCGGCCTGGAAGTGGCGGGCAAACTGGCGAAATACTCTGACAATGGTTCCACCCTATCAGCCGTTAACTTCCCAGAAGCCTCTCTGCCAGCACATGGCGCAAACGTCAGCCGCTTGCTGCATATCCATGAAAACCGTCCGGGCGTGCTGACCAGCATCAACCAGATCTTCGCCGAGCAGGGGATCAACATTGCCGCGCAGTACTTGCAGACCAGCCCGCAGATTGGCTACGTGGTTATCGATGTTGAAACCGATACCGCGACGCTGTCGACTGCGCTTCAGCTGATGAAGGCCATTCCAGGCACCATTCGCGCGCGTCTTTTGTACTGATTTGATTGGCTGAAATGAATAACAAAGCCGCCGCAAGGCGGTTTTTTTATGTCTAAAATTTGGCGAGTTTTGGGTTTGGAGAGAGGGGAATTGCGGGAAAAGCGAAAGCTGAGTATTAGAGCACTTCGAACTGCATCAGGAAGGAGAGGGTGATCAGACCACAGAGGATCAAAGAACTGAGTGTGATTTCAAAAAGGTAGCGGCGCAGCATCATTATCAGCCCCTCAAGATAGTAAACCAGAGAAAAAAACACCCGGCGAACCGGGTGTTGAATAATCAGTCTTACTAACAGTGAGTGAATAATCTCACCAAGACTTCTTACTTATTTAGCTGCTGGAGCAGCTTTTTTAGCATGTTTCACGTGTTTTTTAGCAGCCTGAGCTTTCTGTGCTGGAGCAGCTTTTTTAGCGTGTTTTACGTGCTTTTTAGCAGCCTGGGCTTTCTGTGCTGGAGCAGCTTTCTTAGCGTGTTTTACGTGCTTTTTAGCAGCCTGGGCTTTCTGCGCTGGTGCGGCTTTCTTCGCTTTTTTGTGTTTCTTAGCAGCTTGGGCTTTCTGGGCCGCTTTCTTGTGTGCTTTCTTATGCTTAACAGCATGCTTAGTTGGTGCTTTTGCAGCTGGAGCAGCAGCCGCTGGAGCAGCGGTAGTTGCAGCTGGCGCAGCAGCAGGAGCTGGTGCAGCAGTAGTGTCAGCAGCGAAAGCTACAGAAGACAGACCCATTGCAGCGGCAACAACCAGAGCTAATACTTTTTTCATGTTTAATTCCTCAAGAATTTCGGTTTAAGTGTCTACCCCACTGCGGGGCCGATGGAAGAATAATAGGCGTGTCGAACCGCGTTGTCCGTGAGTGATTGGTTTCGGCGTGTAACGCTCTGTACAATTCTAAAAAACCATTAATATCAATTAATTAAAGTTTTCATGTGACTTTGGTTATGTACAAAATACTATCTTAGTTACAACATACTGAACTTATTGCATACATAAGGAGAACATAAAGGGTTAGAACCAGGGGGAGGGGGCGAAAAGATGAAGGTTAAACCGCGGGATTAGACGAATCCTACCACTGCCACTCTTTGCCAGGGGTGATCACTTCAGGCAGAGGCACATCCCAATGCTCTACTGGCAGGCTTTCCACCTGCTGGCAATCATGCGCCAGCCCGATGGGATAGGGACCGCCGTCCTGCCAGTTTTCCAGCGTGCGGTCGTAGAAGCCGCCGCCCATGCCTAAACGCTGCCCGTGGCTATCAAAGGCGACCAGCGGCGTAAGGATAATGTCCAATTGGGATAAAGGTACAATCTGCGTGGCGTCGAGGGACGGCTCGAGGATCTTCAGCTTATTGCGTACCAGAGTGGTGTCGGGGTCATAGCGCAGAAAAAGTAAGTTGCCGGGTGTGAAAGGGTGCAGCACCGGCAGGCAGAGGTGCTTGCCTTCTTGCCATAGTCGCTGAATCATCGGCGCGGTATCCAGTTCGCCATCAAAAGAGAGAAACACAGAGATCGTGCTGGCAGCTTGAATACGCGGATGTGTCGCCACGCGTTCAGCGGCTTGCTGGGCAAAGAGACTTTGCTGCTCGGACGTAAGATTTTTTCTGCGTTGACGGACTTCAGTGCGAATCTGTTGGCGGATTGATGCGTGCTGGGGAGTGTTCGACATAGATACAACAACCAAAATGGGGTGTACCGACTAGAAAGGGGAATCTCCGAGATGCCGTCGCAGGCTGTAACCCTTGAACCCATGGTTCAAGGTGAACGTGCTGTCGCAATCTTTAGGCTTCTCGGACGGACCGAGCATGCGCACCGATTACGGATCATCACATTCTGTTGGTACTAATTATCGGCTCAGGGGACGGGCCCGCTGGCGAACATCTCAGAGAAATTTTTTTACTCATTGCTGACTGCCTGTGACGAGCAAATCAACAACTTAGTATGAGTCATCGAACTTATTCGAAAGGAGCCCCTTCGCGTTCCGATATCTTACCTTGTTCGAGCAAAGCTTGCTCGATGGTTTGTTGCAGCATCCGAATACGTTGTTCCATATTGGAGGCATAGTCACGGGTTTTCAACCGTTCTTGAGCAAGTTCGTGACACACATTCAGTGCCGCGATGAAAACTAACTGCTCTGTATTGGTGACTCTAGTGCGAACTTTAAGATCTTGCAACCGCTGATTAAGATCCTCAGCAGCCATGTTCAATGCTTCTTGTTGTTCTGGCGGACAATTCACTCTTAACGAGCGGCCAAAAATTTGAATATCTACCGGTTGTGCAGACATGCCACCTTCCTGCCTTCTTTGAACGCCGCGCCAACACAAGCACTGTGACTCGCACAGGTCGTTGGAAGCGGCCTCACTATAACTATCTCAATACCAGGTTACAACCCCATGACGAACTGATTGCTGGATGTTTGTCCAGTGCATTTGCCGGCCAAAGAGAGGCTCAACAACTGCCATTCGCTGGTCTGCTAATCTGGTACTACGACTGACCTTGGTGGTAGCATAACACGAACTTAACCGACCAACGATGGCGAATACGCATGTCTATTGAGAATACTTATCCTACTTATGATTCGTTGGATCACGCGCTGAAACAGCAATCTGTCGCGCTGACCGCGGCGGAAATGCACGGACTTATCAGCGGCCTGCTGTGCGGCGGTAATCGTGACGGCAGCTGGCTGACGCTGGTGCATGACCTGACCAATGAAGGCATGGCCTTCCCCCACACGCTAGCGGACCTGCTGCAACAGCTGCGCAAAGCCACTGCTGACACGCTGGAAGATGACAGTTTTGAATTCAACATGTTAATGCCGGACGACGAAAAGCACATTTTCGAACGCGCTGACGCCTTAGCTGGTTGGGTAAATCACTTCTTGCTGGGTCTGGGCATGATGCAGCCGAAGCTCGCCAAAGTGAAAGGCGAAGTGGGCGAAGCCATTGACGACCTGCGCAGCATTGCCCAGCTCGGTTATGAAGAAGATGAAGACCAAGAGCAGCTGGCTTCTTCTTTGGAAGAGGTGGTCGAGTACGTTCGCGTGGCGGCTATCTTATGCTTCGGCGAATTTGGTCACAGCCACCCGCTGGCACCGGAAAGCCCGCGCACGCTGCATTAATTAGTCATATAACAATAAATTAAAACCGTTTCGGGAGATGAAGTGATGACTCAGCAGGAATTCGAAAATCGCCGTCAGGCTCTGTTAGCCAAGATGGCACCGGGCAGCGCGGCAATTATCTTCGCTGCGCCAGAAGCATTGCGCAGTGCTGACAGTGATTATCCTTTCCGTCAAAACAGCGACTTCTGGTATCTCACCGGGTTTAACGAGCCGGAAGCCGCGCTGGTGCTGGTGAAAAGCGATGAGAATCACAACCACAGCGTGCTGTTCAACCGCGTGCGTGATTTGACTGCTGAGATCTGGTTTGGTCGCCGTCTGGGTCAGGACGCGGCATCCGCTAAGTTGGGCATCGACCGCGCACTGCCGTTTGACGACATCAACACCCAACTTCATCTTCTCTTTAACGGTCTTGACGCGCTGTATCACGCGCAGGGCGAATATGCCTATGCTGACGAGATCGTCAATCGCGCTATGGACAAGCTGCGCAAAGGCTCACGCCAGAGCCTGAGTGCGCCGGACACCGTCATCGACTGGCGTCCTATCGTGCATGAAATGCGCCTGTTCAAATCGCCGGAAGAGATTGCCGTGATGCGCCGCGCCGGTGAAATCACCGCCATGGCCCATACTCGCGCCATGGAAAAATGCCGCGCAGGCCTGTTTGAATATCACCTTGAAGGCGAAATTCATCACGAATTTAATCGCCACGGCGCGCGTTTCCCTTCCTATAACACCATTGTTGGCAGCGGCGAAAACGGCTGCATCCTGCACTACACCGAAAATGAATCCCAGCTGCGCGACGGCGACTTAGTGCTGATTGACGCGGGCTGTGAGTTCCAAGGCTACGCAGGTGATATCACCCGCACCTTCCCGGTTAGCGGCAAGTTCAGCAAAGCGCAGCGCGAAATCTATGACATCGTGCTGGCTTCAGAATACAAAGCGCTGGAAGTGTTACGTCCGGGCAGCAGCATCCAAGAAGCCAACGAAGCCGCCGTCCGTGTGATGCTGGAAGGTTTGGTCAAGCTCGGCATCCTGCACGGCGACGTCGACACCCTTTATAGCGAGCAGGCGCACCGCCCGTTCTTTATGCACGGCCTGTCCCACTGGCTGGGGCTGGATGTGCATGACGTCGGCAACTACGGCAGCCCTGAGCGCACCCGCACTCTCGAGCCGGGCATGGTCCTGACCGTCGAGCCGGGCCTGTATATCGCGCCAGACGCCGATGTCCCTGAGCAGTATCGCGGCATTGGTATCCGTATCGAAGATGACATCCTGATCACCGCCGACGGCATTGAAATCTTCACCGGCGACGTGGTGAAAGAGGCCGATGACATTGAAGCCCTGATGGCGGCGGCCCGTAAATAATATGAGCATTATTATTGTTGGCGGCGGGATGACCGGCGCCACGCTGGCACTGGCCATCTCCGCGCTGACTCATGGTCAACTGCCGGTGCATCTGATTGAAGCTTCTTCGCTGGGTGGCAGTGGTCATCCGGGGTTTGACGCCAGATCCATCGCGCTGGCCCAAGGCACTTGCCAGCAGCTGGCGCGCATCGGGCTGTGGTCTGCCTTATCCGATATCGCCACGCCAATCAGCGACATTCATGTCAGCGATCGCGGCCATGCGGCCTTTGTGAATCTCAATGCCGGACATTACGGCGTGGAAGCGTTGGGGCAGGTGGTTGAGCTGCACGGCGTAGGCCAACGGCTGTTTGCCCGGCTGAAAGAGGCACCCGGCGTCACGCTGCACTGCCCGGCGAAAGTCACTGACGTGCAGCGTAGGGTTGAAGGTGCCAGCGTGACGCTCGACAACGGCGACGTGCTCGACGGCAAGCTGCTGGTGGCGGCAGACGGCTCTCACTCCATGCTCGGCAAAGCCTGCAACATTCGCTGGCAGCGCGAGGATTACGGCCAAATTGCGGTGATCGCCAACGTCGTCACTGGCGAACCTCATCGCGGCCGGGCTTTTGAGCGTTTTACCGAGCACGGGCCGCTGGCGCTGCTGCCGATGTCGAAAGGGCGCAGCTCTTTGGTCTGGTGCCACCCGCGCGAGGCGCAGGCTGACATTGATAGCTGGAGCGAAGAGAAATTCCTCGCCGAGCTACAGAAAGCCTTTGGCTGGCGCTTGGGTAAAATGCAGCAGGCGGGCAAGCGATTCAGCTATCCGCTGCAATTGCAGACCGCCAACAGCCATATTAGCCATCGACTGGCGCTGGTCGGCAACGCCTCGCAAACCCTGCATCCAATAGCTGGGCAGGGCTTTAACCTTGGCCTGCGTGACGTCATGACCTTGGCAGAAACAGTGGCGACGGCGCATCTGGCCGGCAATGACATTGGCAGCTACCGCGTGTTGAGTGGCTATCAGCAGCGTCGCCAGCCAGACCAGCAGGCGACGGTCGGAGTGACCGACGGCCTGATCCACCTTTTCGCCAATCGCTATGTTCCCTTGATGGTCGGGCGCAATCTCGGCCTGATGGCGATGGAAGGCATTACACCTTTACGCGACGCCTTTACCCGGCGCACGCTAGGTTGGGTAACCCGCTGAATCTCTTCCCACAGGAAAATTTATGCAATCTTTTGATGTAGTTATCGCCGGTGGCGGCATGGTTGGCCTAGCGCTGGCCTGTGGGTTACAGGGCAGCGGCCTGCGCGTTGCCGTGGTGGACAGCCACCAACCCGATCTCGACTCTCCTCTGCCAGCAGCGCCGGGTCTGCGCGTGTCGGCCATTAACGCCGCCAGCGAGCGCCTGCTGAAATATATCGGCGTATGGGACAACATCACCGCCCAGCGCGTCAATGCCTATCAAGGCATGGAAGTGTGGGACCGCGACAGCTTCGGGAAAATTGCTTTTCGTGGCGAAGAGTATGGTTTCAGCCACTTGGGGCACATCATTGAAAACGACGTGATCCTGCGCGCCCTGTGGCAAAAAGCCGAGCACTCCTCTGACATCACTTTGCTCTGTCCGGCGACCTTGAAAAACGTGGCCTGGGGCGAAAACGACGCCTTTATTACCTTGAACGATGACCGCCAGCTCAGCGCCCGCCTAGTGGTTGGCGCGGATGGCGCGCAGTCCTGGCTGCGCCAGCATGCGGATATCCCGCTGACCTTCTGGGACTATCGCCACCATGCGCTGGTCGCCACTATTCGCACCGCCGAGCCTCATCAGTCGGTGGCGCGGCAGGTGTTTCATGGCGAAGGCATTCTGGCATTCCTGCCGCTGGCTGACCCGCACTTGTGTTCCATCGTGTGGTCGGTTTCTCCGGATGAGGCCCAGCGGCTGTCGGCGTTGTCCAAGGAAGCCTTTAATAAAGTGCTCGCCAGCACCTTCGACCTGCGTCTGGGGCTGTGTTCCGTTGAAAGCGAACGTCTGACCTTCCCGCTGACCGGCCGCTACGCGCGCAGCTTTGCCGCCCAGCGTCTGGCGTTGGTGGGCGACGCCGCGCACACCGTGCACCCGCTGGCCGGGCAGGGGGTGAACCTTGGCTTTATGGACGCCGCCGAATTAGCGTCTGAAATCAGACGCTTGCAGCGCGCGGGCAAAGACTTCGGCCAGCACATGTATCTACGCCGCTATGAGCGCCGCCGCAAACACAGCGCCGCGCTGATGTTGGCGGGTATGCAGGGCTTCCGTGAACTGTTCAATGGCGATAACCCGGCGAAAAAATTGCTGCGCGATATCGGCCTGACGCTGGCGGACTCCCTGCCTGGCGTGAAGCCAAAACTGGTGCGTCAGGCAATGGGACTGAATGATTTACCCGAATGGCTAGAGCAGGATCCTGTTCGATTGAAATAATCTAATTTCAGCGCCTTTTTCCCATTACTTTTTATAATGCGAGGCCGGATATCCCATTCTGCAAATGGTGAGATATCCGGCCTCTTCGTTATATAACATCGAGATTTTTGTGGTTCATTTGTAGATTTTGCGCCATAAACCCCATTTTTCTAGTCAGAAACTCTGCACAATACTCCTCGCTTATCCCTGCTGTTTCTCCAGATACTGATATTTTAACTTATGGTTAGCAGGGGGATTCGGTGATAAGTTCGACCTATAGGATAACGTTTGCGTCACCCTGTGATCCTTCACGCTATTTTGGCGTTGGCTGCTCTTATTCGGCCCAGTCACATACTTGAGTAAGCTTTTAAGACTCGCTCAGTTGCCGCCTTGATACAGCGCGAATGATTTAGGGGAAACGAGAGCAATTTATATTCCGATATTCCGACTTCGTTTTTGCATTCGCAGGTTAATGAGGATCAAGATGGTTAAGCAGACTCAGCTTTATGAACAACACGTGGCGTGCGGTGCGCGCATGGTGGATTTCCACGGTTGGATGATGCCGTTGCACTACGGCTCACAGCTTGATGAGCACCACGCGGTGCGTCAGGACGCTGGCATGTTCGACGTCTCCCACATGACGATTGTTGATCTGCACGGCGCCCGCACTCGTGAATTCCTGCGCTATCTGGTGGCCAACGACGTCGCCAAACTGACCGTCCCCGGCAAAGCGCTTTATACCGGCATGCTTAACGCCTCCGGCGGCGTGATTGACGACCTGATTATCTACTTCTTCACTGAAGACTATTTCCGCCTGGTGGTGAACTCTGCCACGCGCGACAAAGATCTGGCATGGATTTCGCAGCATGCAGAAGCCTACGGCGTTGAAGTCACCGTGCGCGATGATCTGGCGCTGATCGCCGTCCAAGGCCCGCAGGCCAAAGAACGCGCTGGCACGCTGTTCACTGAAGAGCAAAAACAAGCCGTCGCTGGAATGAAACCTTTCTTTGGCGTGCAAGCCGGTGACCTGTTTATCGCCACCACCGGCTACACCGGCGAAGCGGGCTACGAAATTGCCGTGAAGCAAGAACAAGCCGCTGACCTGTGGCAGAAACTGCTGAAGGCTGGCGTCAAACCTGCCGGGTTAGGGGCGCGCGACACCCTGCGTCTGGAAGCCGGCATGAACCTATACGGTCAGGAGATGGATGAGGGCGTTTCTCCATTGGCGGCTAACATGGGCTGGACCATCGCCTGGGCGCCGGAAGATCGCGACTTCATCGGCCGCGCCGCGCTGGAAAAGCAGCGTGAGCAGGGGACCGAAGAACTGGTTGGATTGATCATGACCGAAAAAGGCGTATTACGTAATGAGCTGCCGGTGCGTTTCACCGACGCTGCGGGCAACCAGCAGGAAGGCGTTATCACCAGCGGCTCATTCTCACCGACTTTGGGTTACAGCATCGCGCTGGCTCGCGTTCCGGCTGGCATCGGCGAAAACGCCATCGTGCAGATCCGTAACCGCGAAATGCCAGTAAAAGTAACCAAGCCTGGTTTTGTTCGTAACGGTAAGCCGTTGGTTTAATAACGAATTCATTAATATCTGAAAATTTTTGGAGATTCTTTCATGAGCAATGTTCCATCAGAATTGAAATACGCCGCGTCGCACGAATGGGTTCGTTCAGAGGGTAACGGCGTTTACACCGTAGGCATTACCGAGCACGCGCAAGAATTGCTGGGCGACATGGTTTTCGTCGACCTGCCAGAAGTGGGCCGCGAAGTGACGGCCGGTGAAGACTGCGCCGTTGCCGAGTCCGTTAAGGCGGCGTCTGACATCTATTCCCCAATCAGCGGCGAAATTATTGCCGTTAACTCTGAGCTGGAAGGCTCACCTGAACTGGTGAATAGCGCGCCCTACGGCGACGGTTTCCTGTTCCAGATTAAAGCCTCTGACGAAAGCGAAATCGCTAAGTTACTCAGCGCTGACGCCTATCTTTCAGGTATCGACGAGTAATGAAGTGCTGCCCCGTAAGCCGTTTACGGGGCAGATTTAGTCCCCGCTTGCCCGTTATCGGTTGTCCTTCGACACCACCATGCAGATTCAGGAATGCGTAGCAAATGACTCAGACTCTCAGCCAACTTGAACACAGTGAATCCTTTATCGGCCGTCACATTGGCCCGTCTTCTCAGCAGCAACAACAGATGCTGGAGACGGTCGGTGCCGACTCGTTAAATGCCCTGATCCAGCAAATCGTGCCGGTGGACATCCAATTGCCGGGCCCGCCAGCCGTGGGTGATTCCGTTACCGAACATCAGGCACTGGCTGAGCTGAAAGCTATCGCCAGCCAGAATCAGCGCTACAAATCTTACATTGGTATGGGCTACAGCGCGGTGCTCACCCCGCCGGTTATCCTGCGCAACATGCTGGAAAATCCGGGCTGGTACACGGCGTATACCCCTTATCAACCAGAAGTTTCTCAGGGCCGTCTTGAAGCCTTGCTGAACTTCCAACAGTTGACCCTCGACCTGACGGGTCTGGACCTCGCGTCTGCTTCTCTGCTTGACGAAGCGACCGCCGCTGCCGAAGCTATGGCTCTTGCCAAACGCGCCAGCAAACTGAAGAACGCCAATCGCTTCTTCGTGGCTGACGACGTGCATCCGCAAACGCTGGACGTGGTTCGCACCCGCGCTGAAACCTTTGGTTTCGACATCATCGTGGATAAAGCCGAGAAAGTGCTCGAGCTGGAAGGCGTGTTCGGCGTGCTGCTGCAACAGGTGGGCACCACCGGGCAGGTGCACGACTATCGCGCACTGCTGGCAGAGCTGAAATCACGCAAAATCATCACCAGCGTTGCCGCCGACATTATGGCGTTAGTGCTGCTTGCCGCACCGGGCGCGCAGGGGGCGGACGTGGTATTCGGTTCCGCCCAGCGCTTCGGCGTGCCAATGGGCTACGGCGGCCCGCACGCGGCATTCTTTGCCTGCGTTGACGAATTCAAACGCTCCATGCCGGGCCGTATTATCGGCGTATCGCGCGACGCCGCGGGCAACACCGCGCTACGCATGGCGATGCAGACCCGCGAGCAGCATATTCGCCGCGAGAAAGCCAACTCCAACATCTGTACTTCGCAGGTTCTGTTGGCGAACATCGCCAGCCTGTACGCGGTATTCCACGGCCCGGTTGGCCTGAAACGCATCGCCAGCCGTATTCACCGTCTGACCGACATTCTGGCCGCTGGCCTGAAAAAAGGTGGCCTGACGCTGCGCCACGACACCTGGTTTGACACCTTAACGGTTGAAGTGAAAGACAAAGCCGCGACGCTGGAGCGCGCCCTGAGCTTCGGCCTGAACCTGCGCACCGACATCCACGGCGCCGTGGGCATCACGCTGGACGAAGCTACTTCACGTGAAGATGTGCAAGTGCTGTTCGCCGCCCTGCTGGGTGACGACAACGGTCTGGACATCGATCAGCTTGATAAAGCCGTGAGCAGCGATAATGCCTCGATCCCTGCCGCTATGCAGCGCGTAGAGCCGATCCTGACTCATCCGGTGTTCAACCAGTACCACAGCGAAACTGAGATGATGCGCTACATGCACCGTCTGGAGAAAAAGGATCTGGCGCTGAATCAGGCGATGATCCCGCTGGGTTCTTGCACCATGAAACTTAACGCCGCTGCCGAGATGATCCCAATCACCTGGCCTGAATTCTCCGAGCTGCACCCGTTCTGCCCGGTTGAACAAGCTGCGGGCTACCAGCAGATGATCGGCCAGCTCTCCCAGTGGCTGGTGCAGCTGACCGGCTACGACGCGGTTTGTATCCAACCAAACTCCGGCGCGCAGGGCGAATATGCTGGCCTGCTGGCTATCCGCCGTTACCACGAAAGCCGTAACGAAGGCGGCCGCCACATCTGCCTGATCCCAAGTTCTGCTCACGGCACCAACCCAGCATCGGCGCAAATGGCCAGCATGAGCGTGGTAGTGGTAGCTTGTGACAAGCAGGGCAACATTGATTTAAGCGACCTGCGCGAGAAAGCCGCTCAGGCCGGCGATGAGCTGTCGTGCATCATGGTGACTTACCCGTCAACCCACGGCGTGTATGAAGAAACCATCCGCGAAGTGTGCCAGATTGTTCACCAGTACGGCGGTCAGGTCTACCTCGACGGCGCGAACATGAACGCACAGGTGGGGATCACCACGCCGGGCTACATCGGCGCGGACGTGTCGCACCTCAACTTGCACAAAACCTTCTGTATCCCACACGGCGGTGGCGGTCCGGGCATGGGCCCAATTGGCGTGAAATCGCACCTGGCTCCGTTCGTTCCGGGTCACAGCGTGGTGCAGATTGACGGCGTACTGACTCAGAATGGCGCGGTTTCTGCGGCGCCGTTCGGCAGCGCTTCTATCCTGCCAATCAGCTGGATGTACATCCGCATGATGGGTGCGCAGGGGCTGAAGCAGGCAAGTCAGGTAGCGATTCTGAATGCCAACTACATCGCCACTCGCCTGAAAGATGCTTACCCAGTGCTGTACACCGGCCGCGACGGTCGCGTGGCGCACGAATGCATTCTGGATATCCGCCCGCTGAAAGAGAGCGTCGGTATCAGTGAAATGGATATTGCTAAACGCTTGATTGACTTCGGTTTCCACGCGCCAACCATGTCATTCCCGGTCGCGGGTACGCTGATGGTTGAGCCAACCGAGTCTGAAAGCAAAGTGGAAATCGACCGTTTTGTTGACGCTCTGCTGGCGATCCGCGCTGAAATCGACCGCGTTGCTAAAGGCGAATGGCCGCTGGAAGACAACCCGCTGGTCAACGCGCCACACGTACAAGCCGAGCTGGTCAGCGAGTGGTCCCACCCGTACAGCCGTGAGCTGGCGGTATTCCCGGCGGGCAGCGACAACAAATATTGGCCTAGCGTGAAGCGTCTTGATGACGTCTACGGCGACAGAAACCTGTTCTGCTCCTGTGTACCGATGAGTGAATATGAGTAATTAGCCAAAAGCCGTTTTGCTCCTCTCCGGATAAGGGGGGGAGCAAAAAAGCAATCAAAACAACGCCCTTCAACCCCGCAGCAAAGCATCCCTAAACGACAAAATATGCGCCTCGGCGGCGGCTGCGGCGGCTTGGGTATCTTGCGTTTCCAGCGCGGAAATAATGGCGCGATGCTCCTCGATAACCTCAATCATATGCCCCTCTTTCGACAGCGAACTGGCCCAGAAGCGTTGCGCTCTGGCGTGTAGCACGCTGAGGATATCCTTGAGCATCAGGTTTCCGGCGATCTCGGCCAGAAGCTGGTGAAAATGGTGGTCCAGCGACACCATGCGGTTGCGATCCCGCGTCTGCACGGCGACATTCATCTCTTCATTTACCGCCGTTAATGTGGCGATATTCTGCTTTGAGACGTGCTTACAGGCCAGCTTCATGCACAGCATCTCATTGGCGAGACGCACTTCGATCAGCTCCAGCGCGTCATCAATCGACAGCGGAGAAACCATCACCCCTTTGCGCGGGATTATCTGCAATAAGCCTTCATTGGCCAGCCGGTGGATCGCCTGATTAATCGGCGTGCGGCCCATTTCAAGCTCCGCCATCACCTGCGCGGTATTCAAATATTCACCCGGCTTATAGCTCAGAGTGACCAGCGCCTGCTTAAAACGACGATAAGCCAGCTCATTTTGCGATAAACCCGCGTCATCCAACGCCGACTGTGGGCGGCTTTCTGCTGCAACAGATTTCACGCATAACTCCTGCGATGGAAATTTTTAGACATTCTACACAAAATCATGGCACGGAAATCGCTTATTTAATAACTGAAGCTATAGTGAAATTTCACTGTGCTTTCTAATAAAACAGTTAATAAGCGAGCCTTAAAAGATGAAATTAACCTTTACCTTACCTGCAAACACTGGCGAAACCTCACTAAACGTTCAGATTGATCAACTGGTGATCGCTGGCTGGACCGGGCGCGATCACGATGCCATCTTGCACCATATCAGTGAACTTGAGGCGCTGGGCGTGCCCCGTCCGAGTGCAGTTCCCCTGTTTTATCGCGTCGCGACCAATCAGCTCACGCAAAGCGAAACTATCGAAGTGGTCGGCTGCGCCACGTCTGGTGAAGCCGAACCTTTTATTTTCACTCACCAGGGCGAGCAGTTTGTTTCGCTGGCCTCCGATCATACCGATCGCGAGCTTGAAGCCCATAGCGTGGCGCTTTCCAAACAGATTTGCGTCAAGCCCGTCGCCCGCCAGGTATGGAAAATGGCCGATGTCGCCGATCACTGGGATCAGCTGATCCTGCGCTCGTGGATCAAAGAAGAGGGCGAATTCCGCCTGTACCAAGAAGGCCGATTGTCCAGCCTGCGTAAGCCCGATGACCTGCTGGGCCGCTATCTCGACGGCAGCGCCCAGCCGGAAAACGGGCTGGCGATGACCTGTGGCACGGTAGCTGCGATAGGTGGCATCCGTCCTGCAACGCAGTTCCGCATGGAGCTGGTAGATGAAGTGCTGGGCCGCACCATCAGCCATGCCTATCAAAGTGCTGAATTGCCGGTAGTGGCGTAATGACGAAGGAGTTGACGATGAAACAGCTCACCCTGAGTCAGGCGCTGCAACAGCTGGCGGCGCAGGAAACCTCCTCGCTGGCTTTGACCGAGGCGGCGTTAGCGCGCAGTGAAGACCCGCAGGGGGAAGGCGCGAAGGTCTTCACCCACGTTTATCATCAGCAATCCTTGCAGCAGGCGGCGGCTTCCGACGCGCGTCGCAAAGCGGGCAAGCCGCTGTCCGCGCTGGATGGCATTCCAGTCTCCATCAAAGACCTGTTCGACGTGGCGGGCGAAAGCACCACGGCTGGCTCGAAAGTGCTGCGCGATGCCCCGGCCGCCAAAACGGATTCCGCCGTGGTCCAGAAGCTGTTGGACGCGGGTCTGGTGATCATCGGCAAAACCAATATGACCGAATTCGCCTACTCGGGGCTGGGGATCAACCCGCACTACGGCACCCCGGCTAACCCCTTTGATCGCGCGATGCGCCGCATTCCCGGCGGATCTTCTTCCGGCGCGGCGGTGTCGGTCAGCGACGGCATGTCGCTGGGGGCGATTGGCAGCGACACCGGCGGCTCGGTGCGTATTCCGGCGGCCTTCTGCGGTTTGACCGGCTACAAGCCGACGGCGCGACGCATCTCGCAACAAGGCGTACTGCCGCTGTCGGCGGCGCTGGACTCTATTGGCGTGATCGCCCATGACCTCGCCTCCTGCCTGGCGCTGGATGGCGTGATTGCCAACTCGCCGGTGAAAACCAGTGAAAAATCTCTGGCGCGGGGGCGTTTTGCGATCCCACAAACGCTGGTATTAGACGGCGTCGATGCCGACGTGCAGCGCGCTTTTACCCGCGCGGTTGAGAAGCTAAAGCAGGCGGGGGCGCAGGTTGAGGAGATCCCCTGCCAAGAGTTCGCCGAGCTGGCGGAGATCAACGCCACCGGCGGCTTTACCGCGCTGGAGTCATGGGCGTGGCATCAGAAATATATCGAACAGCAGGGCGAGCAGTATGACCCGCGCGTGGTGTCGCGCATTCGCCGCGGCGCGGCGCTGGGGCCGGCGGACAGAGAGCGTCTGGAGCAGCAGCGCGCCGACTGGCAGCAGCGGGTGGCAAAAACCATCGGCCAGTTTGATGCCCTGCTGATGCCCACCGTGCCGATGATCGCCCCGAGCATCGCCGAACTGGCCGCCGACGATGAGACCTATTTCAAGGCTAATGGCGCTGCGCTGCGCAACCCTTCCGTGATCAACTTCCTCGATGGCTGCGCGGTTTCACTGCCTTGCCATCAGGCGGGAGAGGCTCCGGTAGGGCTGATGGTGGCCGCGCTGTCCCAGCAGGATGACGCCTTGCTGAGCTGGTCACTGCAAATCGAACGCTGCCTCAAAGCCCAATAACAGGAGAAAAATCATGAGCACTTTACCCAATGGCATGCTGTTTGTGGCGACCAACGTCGCCGAGCAAGACGAAGCGGATTTCAACCAGTGGTATGACCGCGAGCACGTGGAAGAGCGCGTACGCATTGACGGTTTTTTGTCCGGCACGCGATATCAATTGATCGGCACTGCGGGACAAGGGCGCAAGTATCTGGGGCTGTATCAGACTGAATCTCTCAACAGCTTCTCAACCGACGCTTATCGCGCGGCCTTCACCCGCCAGACGCCTTGGTCCGTCGCCAGTCTGGATAAAATGGTTAACCCGATGCGCCGCGTGTGCGCCGTCGAAGCGGTGACTGGTTTTGGCAGCGGCTGCCATCTGGCGATCATCCCGCTGGCGTCTCATGTCGCCGGAGAAGCCCTGACGGCGCGCATTGCGCATCTGGGCGAAACCCTGTTTGCTCAGCCCGGTTTTATCCGCTCACGGCTGTTAACGCCGGATGTTTCACTCAGTTCCCCTTTACCCAAAGAGTCGGCAGAAGACCGCCCGATGATCCCCATGATGTTGATTGACAGCAGCAGCGCCGAGTCCTGCCAGAAACTGACTGAACTGGCATGTCAGGCTTTGCATATTCCCAATACTGAGGCGCTGCACTACGGTCTCAGCTGGCAACTTACCGCGCAGGAGTTGAAATCATGAGCCTTTCCACCACTGAAAATGCAGGAATCAAGGGCAGCACGCATCAGGCCGATACCACTCACAGCCCGCCGAAAACCGGACGTTTGGCGGCTGCCAGTTCAATCGGTACCGCCCTGGAGTGGTATGACTTTACGGTCTACAACATCATGGCGGCGCTGATTTTCAACCACGTCTTCTTCCCGTCGTTTGACCCGCTGGTCGGCACGATTTTGGCGTTTTCCACCTATGCCGTGGGCTATGTGTCGCGGCCTATTGGCGGCATGGTGTTCGGCCATCTCGGTGATGTGCTTGGGCGGCGCTTCGTGCTGGTCACCACTCTGGTCATTATGGGCGTGACTACCGCGCTGATGGGCCTATTGCCGGGCTATGCGAGCTGGGGGATTTGGAGCCCGCTGCTGCTGGTGACGCTGCGTTTTGTGCAGGGTATTGCGCTCGGCGGCGAGTGGGCGGGGGCAGTATTGCTGTCGATGGAGCACGGCAAGCCGCACCAGCGCGGGCGCAACGCCTCTTTCGCGCAGGTCGGTCCCTCTTGCGGCACCCTGATTGGCACTGGGTTGATTACCCTGATCACCGTGCTGCTCTCTGCCGATGATTTCCAGAGCTGGGGCTGGCGTATCCCTTTCCTGCTAAGTCTGGTGCTGGTGTTCTTCGGCCTGTGGCTGCGTCGCGGTATTGGCGAAACGCCGGCATTTCTCAAGCTGGAGCAGAGTAAAAACACCACCCATACGCCGCTAAAAGAGGTGTTCACCCAGCATCCGCGTGCTCTGCTGATTGCCGGTGGTTCGCGCATTGGTTCTGACGTGCTCTACGCGCTGGTGGTGGTGTTTACGCTGACCTACGTCACCACGGTTCTGCATTTACCTCGCCCGCTAGCGTTGACCGCGACCATGCTCGGTGCGCTGGGGAATGCCGTGACGGTGCCGATGTTTGGCGCGCTGTCTGACCGTTTCGGCCGTCGCCCGGTGTATATCTTCGGCGCCGTGGCGGCGATGATCTGGGCGTTTGTGTTCTTCGTGTTGCTCGACAGTACCCAGCCAGTATTGATCTGTCTGGCGGTCATCGGCGGATTGTTGATTCACGCCATCATGTATGGCCCGCAGGCGGCGTTTGTCACCGAACAGTTCCCAACCCGCGTGCGCTACGCCGGTTCCTCTTTAGCCTACACGCTGGCAGGTATTCTCGGCGGAGGCTTTGCTCCACTTATCATCACCACGTTGTTTAAAGAGTACAACAGCACGTTAGCAATCTCGCTCTACGTCGCGCTGGCTCTGCTCATCACGCTGGTTTCAGTTTTCGCCGCCAAAGAGACGGCTCACAAACCGCTATAAAATGAAAACCCATCAATTGATCGACAGAACGGGGAAGGATCCCTGTTTTGCGATACCCCTCGACAAATATAAGTATTAATTTGATAATATAAGTATTGAGCCTTATATTCCCTTACTTGGAAATGGAGAAGGTTTAAGGAATCTAAGGGAAATTATGGCGACTCTGAATTGGTCCATGAGGTCGATTAAAGAGCTTAAAAAGGATGTTCCAGCCAGCCAAAGGAAAAAAATAGTGAGCATGGTTGCCGAGTTAGCTGATTTTCCCCATGTGCGACCTAACCTCGACATCAAGCCCCTCTCTGGCGCGAATGGAAGGTACCGAATGCGCGTTGGGGAATACCGAGTCTTATTTATCGTGGTAAAAGGCACGCCAATTATTCTCACCATTGAGCATGTGCTAAGGCGAACGTCTAAAACCTATCAATTGCCAGCGCGCGAAAGGCTATGAAGCTACTTGGCAGCTACCTTACTACTTGAAATATAAGCCATACACCGGAGTCAAAATCATGAGAGGTATTCAATTTATTACCGACGAGCAGGGCGTTAAAGTGTCCGCCGTGGTGCCGATTAACGTGTTTGAGCGGTTGATTAAACAAGTGGATTTAGCGGCGTTGGCACCAGAATTATATCAGGCTGAGGGAGGGCAAAATGATGAACTCATTCCGCACGAGGTAGTTGAAATCATGGTCAATAAAGATGTGACTATCCAAGCCGCGTGGCGACTGCACCGTGGGATGACGCAAAAAGAAGTCGCGGCGAAGCTGGGCATAAAACAAGCCGCCGTATCGCAATTTGAAAAGTCAGATAACCCGCGCCCAGAGAACCTACTTCGGCTGGCTGAACTCTACGGCTGTCGCCCGACTCAATTGGTCATGAGCTAAATCACATTGCATGTAAAGAAGCCGCCCCTTTCGGGCGGTTTTTTTGTTTTCCCTCCCCAAAACGGTCATCCCCACACAAACGGTCACACTCGGTCATTTTTTATCACGAGGATTTGTGACCGTTTGCTGAAATCTTTTTGTCCGTTTGCAAACCCAAACGCGATTTATTGCCGTGAGCGCCACAGATCTGAAATTTAACATTTCATCTTTTCATCGATTTTTTTGACAACTATCACATGGTCAGCGCAGCGCAAAGAGTGCGCGGCCGCTTTTGAGGAAGCCCGCATTCCACATGCCGTGGTCTGCGTATCCTATTGAACATCGGGAAGAGGAAAAAACCATGCTGCCTGTAGAACGTCACCGCTTTATTACCGAAGTCCTTGCGCAGCGAGGGCGCGTACTGGTTCAGGAAGTGGCTGAGCTTTGTCATATCTCGCTGGAAACGGCGCGTCGTGATTTGGCTCTGTTGGAAAAGCGTGGGTTATTGGTTCGCAGTCACGGCGGCGCGGTGTTTGTTGAACACCCTCATGGCGAGAAGCAGTACGTTCCGTCGCAGATTGAGCAAGGTGAGTCATTCCGCGACCGCAGCAATCAGGCTCCAGACAGCAAAACGCGGATTGCCAAACGCGCCTTGCAGTTCATCAATCCGGGAGACTGTTTGCTGCTCGACAGTAGCTCGACCAGCTGGTTTTTGGCGCGCCAACTGCCGGATATTCCGCTGGTGGTGCTGACCAACTCGCTGCACATCATTCAGGCGCTGGCGGCGAAAGCCAACGTCAGAACCATCGGCTTAGGCGGCGAATACTCGGCCAAGTATGAAGATTTTATCGGTGTTTACGCCGAACAGATGCTGAAAGAGTTTGTGATTAACAAATTGTTTTTCTCCTGTCACAGCATCAGCCATGACGGGGGGATCAGGGAAAGTAATGAGCACCATGCGCGATTAAAACAGCAAATGCTGCTCTCCTCAGAACACAAAATTTTGCTGGCGGATGCCAGCAAATTCGGCCGCAGCTCGTTTGCGCGGATATGCCACTACCGGGAAATAGACACACTGATCACCGACCATCTGGATGATGAAGAGTTTCGGCAGGAGCTGGCCTGGAGCAACGTCAATGTCATTGAAGTCGCCCCTTTACCCCTACAAAAGAAAACCAAAAAACAACCGTAGCGACTGAGCATGTTGCTCAACGACTGCGGCATAAATTGAACATCTGTGGAGAAACATCATGAAAAAGTCTGTACTGGCCTGTTTGTTTGCTTCAGCTCTGTTATCCGTTTCAGCAGCGCACGCCGCGGACAAAATTCGCATGGGCGTGGTGGTCAAAGTGGGCGGCAACGCCTGGTTCAACGCCATGGAAGTGGGCATCAAAAACGAAGCTGCCAAAGAGGGTATCGATGCGTGGCAGGTCGGCCCAACCAGCGATGACCCAGCCCTGCAGGTGCGTGCGATTGAAGACCTGATCGCGCAGAAGGTAGACATCATCGGCGTGGTGCCAAATGACGCCAAAGTGCTGGAGCCGGTGCTGAAACGCGCCCGCGATGCCGGGATCAAAGTCATCACCCACGAGTCACCGGATCAGAAATACGCTAACTGGGACTTCGAAATGGTCGATGCCACCCAGCTCGGCGTGAGTCACATGGTGGCGCTGGCGAAATGCATGAAAGAGACCGGCGATTATGCGGTTTACGTTGGCAGCCTGACCGTGCCTCTGCACCAGAAATGGGCCGATGCGGCGGTCAATTACCAGAAAGAGCACTATCCAAATATGCATCAGGTCGGCGACAAGTTTGGCGTCGGCGAATCCCTCGATGACACCATCCGCACCACCAATGACCTGATGTCGAAAGACCAGAATCTGAAAGGCATTCTGGCGATTGGCTCCCAAGGCCCAATCGGTGCCGGACGCGCGGTGCAAAACCGTGGCAAAAACGGCGACATCTGCGTCTTCGGCCCGTTCAGCCCGGGTCAGGGGGCATCACTGGTTAAAAGCGGCGCCATTAACGGCGGCTACATCTGGAACCCAATGGTGGCCGGTGAAGTCTTCGTGCGCGTCGCGGGCATGATCTCCAAAGGCACGCCGATCACGGACGGCATGGATATCGAAGGCATGGGCAAAGTGAAAGTGGATGAAGCCACCCACACCATCCTCGGTAACAAAACCGAAAGTCTCGACAAGGCGAACCTGCCAAAACTGGTGAAAATGGGGCTGTAATTATGGCGATCTCCGAGACATTTGATACCCAAAAGATGCCGCTGATTGATGTGCAGAATCTGTCGGTGACCTTTGGCGGTCAGCGTGCATTGAATGATATTTCACTACAGCTGATGCCCGGCGAAGTTCACTGTCTGGCGGGCACCAATGGCTGTGGCAAAAGCACGTTGATCAAGATTATCTCGGGGGTCTACCAGCCGGACAACGGTTGCAGCATCACCCTCGCGGATAAAAATTTTAACCCGCAAACCTTCAGCCGCCTTAGCCCGGAGCAGGCGCGCAGCTTCGGGGTTCAGGTGATTTATCAGGACCTGTCGCTGTTCCCCAATCTGAGCGTGGCGGAGAACATCGCCTTCGACCACAACCTGCACGGGCTGATGGGCTGGTACCGCCCGTCACGCCTGCGCGACACCGCCAAGCGCATTCTCAGCGAGCTGAATTATCAGCTGGATGTGGATGCCAAAGTGGCGTCGCTGCCGATTGCCCAGCGCCAGCAGGTGGCTATCTGCCGCGCGCTGGTGGCCGATGCGCGGCTGGTGATTATGGATGAGCCGACGGCGTCTTTGACGCGCACCGAGGTCAACCAACTGCTGCGCACCGTGCATTACCTAAAAAGCAAAGGCATCAGCGTGGTGTTCGTCAGCCACCGACTGGACGAAGTGCTGGAGATTTCCGACAGCGTGACGGTCATTCGCGACGGCAAGCGCGTCGGCACTTACCCAGCATCTGAAGTCAGCAGCGAACGCCTGACCGAGCTGATGACCGGCCTCAAACTCGACTATCGCCTCAAGGCCGCTAACCAGAATGACCAGCGCATCATGCTCGAGCTGGACAAGTTGAGCCGCGAAGGCCAGTACCACGACGTCAGCCTCAAGCTGCACGCCGGGGAGGTGCTCGGCCTGTGCGGGCTGCTCGGCTCCGGGCGTACTGAACTGGCGTTAAGCCTGTTTGGCATGACCAAGCCGGACAGCGGCAAAATCTATCTCGACAGCAAACCGGTGCGTTTTCGCGGCCATGAAGATGCCATTAAGTCTGGCATTGGTTATGTCTCGGAAGACCGCCTGACGCTGGGGCTGATTCAGCAGCAGTCGGTGGGGGACAACACCGTGCTGGCGATCATGGATCAGCTGCGCAGCCGTTTTCATCTGATCGACGAATACCGCAAAAACAAGATTATCCAACAGTGGATCGAAAAGCTGGGGGTCAAGGTCGCCAGCCCGGATCAAGCCATTTCCACGCTGTCAGGCGGCAACCAGCAAAAGATCGTTCTGGCGAAATGGGTGCTGACTCAGCCGAAGATCCTGATCCTCGATTCGCCAACCGTTGGCGTAGATGTCGGGGCCAAAGCCAGTATTTATCAGTTGATCCACCAACTGGCGGAAGAGGGGATCTCCATCCTGCTGATTTCCGACGAAGTGCCGGAAGTCTATTTCAACTGTGACCGGGTGCTGCACTTCAGCGAAGGCACGGTGAAAGGCGAGTACCTGCCCGCCAATATCAGTCAACAACAACTTGCGGAGGCGGTGAATGCTTAATCTCAACCGTTTACGCCCGTCCACCAACGAAGGCTATCTGGCCTGGGTGCTGGTCGTGGTGATCGTCACCTTCTCGCTGCTGACTAACCAGTTTTTGACCCTGCAAAACCTGCTGGACCTGTCTGAAAGCTACGCCGTCAGCGGCATTTTCGCCCTCGGGCTGTTCGTGGTGCTGGTCACCGGCGGTATCGACATCTCCTTCGCCGCCGTGGCCTCGGTGGTGCAATACACCATCGCCACGCTAGCGATCCACTACGGCCTCGCTAGCCCAACCGGCACGATTTTGCTGGCGATCGCCATCGGCTCCGTCTTCGGCATGATCAACGCCATTCTGATCTACTGCCTGCGCATCGTGTCGATCATCGTCACCATCAGCATGCAGTCGCTGCTGTTCGGCATGCTGATGTGGCTGACCAACGGCACCAGTCTGTATGACCTGCCGGACTGGCTGGTGACGCCGCTCAAGGTGCTGCCGTTCAGCGTCGGCACTCAGCACTATCAGATTGGTTTGCCGCTGATGGTGATGCTGGCGGTCGCGGCGCTGACTTGGGTGCTGCTGAATAAAACCCATCTTGGTCGCCAGCTGTTTGCCGTCGGCGGCGATCAGGAATCGGCGCGGCGCATTGGCATTCGCGTCGGCGTGCTGCACCTGTTTGCCTACGGCTATCTCGGCGCAATGGCGGCGATTGGCGGGCTGGTGCAGGTCTATCGCGTGGGGGAAGTGGTGCCTAACGCGCTGGTCGGCGGCGAACTGGACGTTTTGGCGGCGGCCGTACTCGGCGGAGCCAGCCTGAATGGCGGCAAAGGCAGCGTGGTCGGGACGTTAATGGGCGTATTCCTGATTGGGATTCTCAAGAACGGCCTGAACCTGATTGGCGTCTCCAACTACTTCATGAACATCGTTATCGGCGTGGTGATCGTGGTGGCTATCACCGTCACTCACTACAAAAAACGCAAAGAAACCGATGTCGGCTTCGCGTGAGGAATCTGCAATGTTAACCAAAACCAAGAGCCTAAAAATGAAGCCCGGCGGCGCGGGTCCGCGCTTCAAATTTGATAACACCACGCTGGGCCTGAGCCTGCTGCTGGTGGTGGTGATTGTCGGTTTCAGTCTGGCGATGCCCGGCCGTTTTTTCAGCGACTCTACCTTTATGAGTGTGGCTTTCCAGTTGCCGGAGCTGGGCCTGCTGACGCTGGCGATGTTCATCCCAATCCTCAGCGGCGGCCTGAATCTGTGCATTATCGCTACTTCCAACCTGACCAGCTTACTGATGGCGTGGGTGTTTCTGACCTACCTGCCGCCGGACGCTAGCCTCGGCCTGCAAGCCGTCTGGCTGACGCTGGCGCTGGTCGGCGCGATGGTGCTGGCGATCGCCATCGGCATGTTGACCGGCGCGCTGGTGGCCTATGTTGGCGCGCACCCGATTTTAGTAACGCTGGCGACCATGACCATGGTTAACGGCATTGGTATCTATCTGTCACGGGGCGCGGCGATCAGCGGCATGCCGGACATCGTGCGCTACATCGGCGCGGATACCCTGCTGGGCATTCCGGTGCCGCTGATCATCTTCTTAGTCACGGCGGTGCTGATCGCGGTGTTTCTCGAACGCACTCGTCTGGGCAAATACATCTACATGAGCGGCAGTAACATCAACGCCACCCACTTCAGCGGCGTCAATACCCACCGCGTGCTGATCGCCATCTACGTGCTATCGAGCATGCTCTGCGTGATTGCCGGGTTAGTGATGATGGCTCGCTTCAACTCGGCGCGCATGGGCTACGGCGACTCCTACCTGCTGCTCACCGTGCTGGCGATTATTTTGGGCGGCACCGACCCCTTCGGCGGCTTCGGTCGAGTGACCGGCGTGGTGCTGTCACTGGTGGTGCTACAGGTGATTTCCACCGGCCTCAACCTGTTGAACGTCAGCCCGCACTTCAGTCTGGCGATGTGGGGCGCGGTGCTGATTGTGGTGCTCGGCCTGAAGTTCTTCCGCAATCGCTATATGCAGAAAAGAGCAGGGCGGATGAGTGCCGCGAAGGCCCGAGCCGCCGCGCCTTAGACCTCATTTTTAATGGCTTAACAACACGCATTTTCAATCTCTCTGAACCCAGGAACAGACTATGGAATACAAAATCTCTCCGTCGCTGATGTGCATGAGCCTGATCGACATTAAACAGCAGCTGGCGGTGCTGAACCGCCGCGCTGACATGCTGCACATCGACATCATGGATGGTCACTATGTGAAAAATATCACCCTGTCGCCATTCTTTATCGAGCAGATCCGCCCGCACACGCCGCTGGTGCTCGACGTACACATGATGGTGGAAAATCCGACCGATTTTATTGAGCCGATTGCCAAGGCCGGGGCGGATTACATCTGCCCGCATGCCGAAACCATCAATCGCGACGCCTTCCGGGTGATCAATCAGATTCGCTCGCTGGGTAAAAAAGTGGGCGTGGTGCTTAACCCGGCCACGCCGGTGGAGTTCATCCAGCACTACATTCACCTGCTGGACAAAATCACCGTCATGACGGTGGATCCGGGCTATGCGGGCCAGCCGTTCATCCCTGAAATGCTGCATAAAATCGCTCAACTGCGCGATCTCAAGCAGCAGAAGAACTACCGCTATCTGATCGAAATCGACGGATCCTGCAACGTGAATACCTATCAGGATCTGATGGGCGCGGGGGCGGAAGTGCTGATCGTCGGCAGCTCCGGTCTGTTCAATCTGGATAAGGATTTGGACAGTGCGTGGGACAAAATGCTCGACCAGATGCGTCAGGCGCGTCAAGCGGCCTAAGGGCGGGAGAGGCTATGGAGCATTTTCTCGGCGTAGACATTGGCGGCACCAACACGCGGCTGATGCTGATGAACGACCAACAGGTTTTTCAGGGATATCAGAAAGTGCCGACCCGCTCTTGGGCCGAACTGGCTGACCCACTCGGCGGGCTTGAGCAACTGCTTGCCGCGTACCTGCAAGGCACTGCTGCACAGGTGTCTGGGGTGATGCTCGGATTGCCGGGGATTTTGTCCCGCGACCGCAATACCGTGTTATCGCTGCCTTTTATTCCGGCGCTCGATAACCAGCCGGTGGCGAAGCAGCTTTCTGCGCGTCTCGGCCTGCCGGTGAGTATGGATAAAGACGTTAACCACTTGATGTGGTGGGACTTAACCCGTCTCGACGTGCTGCCCGACGTGGCCGTTGGAGTCTACCTCGGTACCGGGTTTGGCAACAGCCTGTGGCTGAATAATGATTTTTATCACGGGGCCCACGGCGGCGCGGGGGAGATTGGCCATATCCCGTTAAAAGACAATCACTTGCTGTGCCCTTGCGGCAAAGCTGGCTGCGTCGAAACCCTGACTTCTGGCAACTGGCTTAGCGGCTGGGCCAGACAACACGCGCCACAAACTGCGATGTCAGACTTGTTCGTCAAACACGGCGAACATTCGGATTTGCTGGAGTTTATCGAGCGTCTGGCGCGCACCGTCGCCAGCGAAATGAACATCCTCGACCCGCAATATCTGGTGCTGGGCGGCGGCGTGCTGTCGATGACGGCTTTTCCCATCGAGAAGCTACAGCAGCTGATTCGCTCACATTTGCGCAGCCCGCATCCGGCCAACGGCTTAACTATCGCTATTAGCGGCGTCTCGGACGAAACGGGCTGTCGCGGAGCCTGTCTGGCGGCGCAGCGGCGTTTCGAGCAGCAGCGACCTTCACCGCGACATTTTTCACTCAGGAGAGAGGCATGAACAGAGGCAAGGTATGTGTATTTGGATCATTCAACCTCGACATTGTCGCCGGAATGACCCGTTTTCCTCAGCCGGGTGAGTCGCTGATTGCCCGCAACAGCATGATGGGCGCGGGCGGCAAAGGGGCCAATCAGGCCGTCGCCGCGCTGCGCGCCGGTGCGCGAGTTCACTACATTGGTAAAGTCGGGCGAGATGACTTCGGCACCTTTGCGCGTCGCCATCTCGACAGCGCCGGATTTGATGCCGTGACCCTGTTCTCTACCGCCGAATGTCCGACCGGCAACGCGCTGATTTACGTGGCAGGGGCCGATGCGGAGAACATGATTGCCGTCGACCCCGGCGCGAATCTCACCGTGACTGACGACGAAGTGGAGCAGTGCCGCCCGGCCATTGCCGCCGCCGACATCCTGCTGACCCAGCTGGAAAACAACCTGTCGGCGATTGAGAAGCTGATTGGCATCGCCAATGATAACGGCACCTTTATCATTCTCAACCCTGCGCCTTTCCAGCCAGTACCTGACAGCCTGCTGGCGCAGGTCGATTTGTTGACGCCGAATGCCACCGAATGCACTTTGCTGACTGGCATTGAAGTGCACGACGTGGCCTCCGCCAAAGTGGCCGCAAAAGCATTGCACGCCAAAGGTATTAAGGCGCTGATCATCACCCTCGGCACCCAAGGTGCGCTGCTCTCGGTGGCGGGGAAAACGGACTTGGTTGCCGCGTTTCCTGCTGTTCCGGTTGACACCACGGGTGCAGGCGACGCCTTCAACGGCGCGCTCGCCTCCCAACTCGCCGCCGGAGCCGAGCTCGCCGACGCCGCGCAATTTGCCTCAGCCTACGCCTCAGTCTGTGTCGAACGAGCCGGCGCCGCCTCATCAATGCCAACCTACGCCGAAGCCAAAGAGAGGCAGATGGCGGTGGTTTGAGTTAACTGCCGGTTTCCTGATTTGTCGCCTCTGTGGCGACAGATTAGGGAAGTTTAACACTCAGGTTTCCCCACTTCGTTCAGTAACATTCGCTCGATTTTCATACAAAAAAGTATCATCTGACTGACACATGGCTGAAACACAGAAAGCTTAGCGTAACGGCTTATTTGACTGCCCGGTAATGAGAAATGCGCCGTTCGCTGTTCCCCTGGTTGGTGCTAATGCCCACCTTGATCTTCCTGTTTTTATTCACCTATTTCCCTTTATTCCGTTCTGCGGCCGACAGTCTGTATGACAGCCGGATGAACTCCGATAACCCGCCGTTTGTTGGTTTGCAGAACTATGTTCGCCTGCTGCAAGACGACGTGTTCTGGCGCGCGCTGCTCAATAACCTGTCTTACATTCTGATGACGGTGATCCCCGGTATCGTGCTGGCGCTGCTGCTGGCGGTGGCGCTATGGGAAAATACCGTGCTCAATCGCTGGCTGCGCACGGCCTTTTTCTTCCCGATGATTATCCCGCTGGTTAGCGCCGCCACCCTGTGGTTGTTTATCTTTATGCCGGGGCTGGGGCTTATCGACTATTACCTGGCGAAGTTTTTCGGGCCGATGAACAACAACTACCTTGGCGCGAGCGACAGCGCGTTGATTGCGCTGAGCGTGATTGGCGTGTGGAAATTCGCGGGTTACTACATGCTGTTTTTCCTCGCCGGATTGCAGTCGATTCCCGCTTCGGCGCGCGAAGCGGCGATGATGGAAGGGGCATCGCGCACCCAAACCTTCTTTTATGTCACCTTGCCGCTGCTGCGCCCGACCATCAGTTTTGTGGTCACCATCGCGCTGATTTACGCCATCACTCAAATCGATCACGTGCCGGTGATGACGCAGGGCGGGCCGAATAACGCCACCACCGTGATGCTCTATTACATCCAAAGTTTAGCTAACGACACCCACGATTTAGGCAAGGCCTCGGCCGCGACCTTCCTGACGCTGATTTTGCTGTTTGGTTTCTCGGTGATGAACCTGCGAGTCCTGGAGAGAGGGGCGCACTATGAGCGTTGAAACGTCTGACAACCTGCTGGTGACCGGCACGAAGAGCCGCAGCCGCCATCCTTCCCTGTTACTGCGTGGCGCGCGCCGTTCTACGCTGCCGCTGCTGCTGGTGTGCGGCGCGCTGCTGTGGGTCGCCCCTTTTATCTGGATGCTGTCGGCCTCCTTTAGCGAAAGCAGTTTCGGGCCGGGCATGGCGTCGCTGCTGCCGCGCTTCCCGCTTACGCTGCAAAACTTCCGCGACGCGTGGGACAGTGCCGACTGGCTGCGGCTCTACGCCAACACCATCTTCTTCTCCTTCGGCACCTTCTTGGTCCAGCTGGTGACCATCACCACGGCGGGCTACGTCTTCGCCTACCACGAGTTTCGTGGCAAACAGACGCTGTTCTACCTGCTGCTGATCCAACTGATGATCATGCCGGTGGTGATGATGGTGCCGAACATGATGATCCTCAAACAGTTCGGCCTGCTCAATACATTGACCGGCGTGATGATGCCGTACTTCGCTTCGGCGTTCGGCGTGTTCTTAATGCGCCAGGCGTTTCTCAGCATCCCGCGCGAAATCGAAGAGGCGGCGCTGATGGAGGGCTGTCGCTGGTGGCAAGTGGTGTTCCGCGTGCTGATCCCGATGTCGTGGCCAGCCATTTTGGCCTTCGCCACCGTCAGCATCACCTATCACTGGAATGAATACCTGTGGCCGCTGATGGTGCTCAACGACCCGGATAAACAGGTGCTCACCGTCGGGCTGGTCTCCTTCGCCATGGGCGCGGAGTCGGGCGGGCAGTGGGGGCTTATCACCGCAGGAACGCTGATGGTGTGCTTGCCGCTAATGCTGGCATTCGTTCTGTTCCAGAAACAATTTCTTAAAAGCTTTGGCTTTTCAGGCATTAAATAAACTGCCGTTAAATAAAGGGGTTACCGATGTTTCTCGCTCAAATTTCCGATATGCATTTCCGTAGTCAGGGCCGCAAGCTGTATGACTTTATCGACGTCAACGCCTGCAATGCCGAGGTGGTAAACCAGCTAAATGCGCTAGAAGAGCGCCCTGACGCGGTAGTGATCACCGGTGACATCGTCAACTGTGGACTGCCCGCCGAGTATCTGGTGGCGCGCCGCACGCTGCAAAACCTGCATTACCCGCTGTACATCATTCCGGGCAACCATGACGACAAAGCGCAGTTCCTCGAAGCACTGCACCCGCTGTGCCCTGAACTGGGCCATGACCCGCAAAACATGCGTTACGCAGTGGATGATTTCGACATGCGTTTGCTGTTTATCGACAGCAGCCTGGCGGGCGAGTCCAAAGGCTTTTTGACGCCAGAAACCCTGTCATGGCTGGAAGAGCAGCTGAAAGCAGGCGGCGATAAGCCAACGGCAGTGTTTATGCACCATCCGCCAGTTAAAGTCGGTTCGGCGCAGATGGACTCCATTTCTTGCGAGAACGGCGACGAACTGCTGGCGCTGATTGACCGTTTTCCGTCGCTGTGTCGCGTCTTCTGTGGACACACGCACCGCCTCATTTTCACCCAGTATCGCCAGGCTATCATCACCACTATTCCGGGCACCGTGCATCAGGTGCCGTACTACCACCACAATCCGGCGCCTTTCTACAACCTCGAACCGGCGGCCTGCGTGATGCACCGTCTGGTGGAAAAAACGGGCTTAGTCAGCTACTTGCACCCGCTTTCGCAATATCCGGGACCGTACCTGTACGACGCGACCATCAGCTGCCCGGTGGATGACGAATAATGTCGCGAATTCGTCTTGAGAATATCTGCAAGCAGTTTGAAGGCAGCACGGCGGTGAACAATCTTTCGCTGGAGATCGCTGACGGCGAGTTTCTGGTGCTGGTGGGGCCGTCCGGCTGTGGCAAAAGCACCTTGCTGCGCCTGTTGGCGGGGCTGGAAAACGTCAGCAGTGGGCGAATTTGGCAGGATGGCGAAGACATTACCGCGCTGGAGCCGCGCGAGCGCAACTTCTCGATGATTTTCCAGAACTACGCGCTGTTTCCGCATATGACCGTCGAGCAGAACATCACCTTCGGCATGCGGATGCGCAATGAGCCGAAGTCGCAGCATCGAGCGCGCGTCGATCGCGTGGCTGCGCTGTTGCAGCTCGAGCCGCTGCTGGATCGCAAACCGGGGAAACTCTCCGGCGGCCAGCGCCAGCGCGTGGCAATGGCGCGCGCGATTGTGCGCGATCCCAAGCTGTTTTTGATGGATGAGCCGCTGTCGAACCTTGATGCGCGTCTGCGTACCGAGGTGCGAGATGGCATCATGGCACTGCATAAGCAGTTGAAAACTAGCACATTTTACGTGACTCATGACCAGATGGAAGCCATGACTATGGCCGACCGTATCGCGGTGTTGGACAAAGGCCACTTGCAGCAAATCGGCGCGCCGGAAACCCTGTATGCCCAGCCCGCCAATCTGTTTGTTGCCGGATTTATCGGCACGCCGTCGATGAACATCTTCAAACTGCCTTGCCAGCAGGGCGTGGTGCAGTTTGGCGATCATGCCATTGCCTTGCCAGAGAGCGAGCACGCGCATGGCTTGAACGAAGTCTATTTGGGCATTCGCCCTGAGCACTTGAGCGACCAGCCGAATGAAGAACGCACTTTAGCCCTTAGCGTCACGCTGACCCATCGCGAGCTGCTAGGCGCTGAGTACCTGTGTCATGCCGATACGGGCTATGGACATATCCGTTATCTACTGAAAAATCAGAATGTTAAAAATCTGCGGCGCATCCAGGCCGAGGGGGAATCCACCTTGAATATCCCACAGCCGGGCGACCGCGTGACCTTGTACTTCTCTTTGCACGACCTTCATCTTTTTTCGGGCCAAAACCAGCAAAATCTTCACCAGGAGATCCAACATGCGTTGCACTATGCCTAAACTCCACGCGCTGACACTCGCCCTCGGGCTGCTGTCGGCTGGCGCGGCGTCAGCAAAACAGAATATCGACTTCATGTTCCCGGCGCCGGTTGACGGCAAGCTGACCATGGAAATGACCCGTGTTATCAAAGAGTTCAACGATTCTCAAACCGATGTCGAAGTGCGCGGTATCTTCACTGGTAACTACGACACCACCAAAGTGAAAGCGGAAGCGGCGGCTAAATCAGGCCAGCCTCCGGCGCTGGTGATTATGTCTGCCAACTTCACGGCGGATTTAGCCATCAAAAATGAAATTCTACCGATGGACGACCTGTTCAAATACGGCAACCAAAAAGCCACGCCTTTCCTGACTGAAAACTTCTGGCCCGCCATGCGCCAAAACGCGCAGGTTAACGGCGTGACTTATGCGATCCCATTCCACAACTCGACGCCAATTCTCTATTACAACAAAGACTTGTTCGCTAAAGCGGGCATTTCTGCGCCGCCGAAGAACTGGGATGAACTGCTTGAAGATGCCAAAAAGCTGACGGATAAAGCCAAAGGGCAGTGGGGCATTATGTTGCCATCGACCAACGATGACTACGGCGGCTGGATCCTCTCTGCGCTGACCCGGGCCAACGGCGGCCAATACTTCAACGCCGATTATCCGGGCGAGGTGTATTACAACACTGCCTCGACCGTGGGTGCATTACAGTTCTGGCAGAACCTGATTTATCGCGACAACGTGATGCCATCCGGCGTGTTGAACTCCAAGCAGATCAGCGCGGCGTTCTTCTCCGGCAAGCTGGGGATGACCATGCTGAGTACCGGCGCGCTGGGCTTTATGCGGGAAAACACCAAAGATTTCGAGCTGGGCGTGGCGATGATGCCGCAGAAGGTGCGTAACGGCGTAAGCATCGGCGGGGCAAGTCTGGTGAGCTTCAAAGGCATCACTGACGACCAGAAAAAGGCGGCTTATACCTTCCTGCAATATCTGGTTAGCCCGAAAGTGAATGGCGCGTGGAGCCGTTTCACCGGCTACTTCTCGCCGCGTATTGCCTCTTATGATTTGCCGGAAATGAAGGATTATTTGGCGAAAGACCCGCGTGCCGAAATTGCTCTGCAACAGCTGAAATACGCCTATCCGTGGTATTCAACTTATGAGACGGTAGCCGTGCGTCAGGCGATGGAAAACCAGCTCGGGGCCTTGGTTAATGACCAGAAAGTCACGCCACAGGCTGCTGCGGCTGCAGCGCAGGAAAAAGCGGATGCCATCATGAAGCCCTATGTTGACCAGACGGCGCTCAGCGTACCGAAATAAGTGTTAACGACTCCTCCCTCGCAATGGGGGAGGAGGCAAGATTACTTCAACCAGCCCTGGGCGTGAGCATGGTCAAGATGGCCGCGAATGTGTTGCCACAGCTCTGGATTGATGTCGCCAATGAAAGAATTGCGCGCCAGAACCTGCTCCAGACGGATATTGTTCTCCACCCAGCTTTGACCTTTATTGTTCAGGTTCATCACCACCGGCAGAATACGGTCAATCACCAGCGCAAAGCGCGCTTCCGGGGTTTCACCTGCTTCGTACTCATTCCACAAATCAAGGAACTGCTGATCGAGTGGCGCAGGCAGCATGCCGAATAGACGTTTAGCCGCCAACACTTCTTGGTCATGCACGGCTTCGCGGGCGGCAAGGTCATACACCAGCACGTCGCCGGCGTCGATCTCCACGATGTCGTGCACCAGAGCCATGCGGATCACTTTCTGAATATCGACATCTTTAGGCGCGTAGGGCGCGAGGGACATAGCCGCCACAGCGAAATGCCAACTGTGCTCTGCTGAGTTTTCCTGACGCTGAGTGCCAAGCACCTTAGTGCGGCGTTGTACGCTTTTCAGTTTGTCGATTTCCATCAGGAACTGAAAAACGTCGGTCATTGGGCCGAAATTCAGCGCGGAAGAAGCTACAGACATAATCAAACCTCAGTCATTGGCAGGGAATTCCCCCCTACGATAATCCGATGAGGCGAAAAAATCATGTCTTTACATAAATCAGCCAAGGTTTTTCTCGAATGATAATTCACCGAAATTATTAATAACTTGAACGATTAGAAAGGCTTCAGACTCGGCTTGTTCCGAAATGCTTACCAAGCTAAGAGTATGTTACAACAGTTAATACTAATTTTTGGCTTACACGTGTACACTGGAATTATTCTCAGTTACCCTACTGAGTAGGTAAATTTTTGACCAATTTTTCTTCTCAATCTTTTATCAAAATTACCTCGAGGGTTAGTAATTTATGACTAAATCGTTGCCTCAGGCTTATCCCTGGGCCGAAGAGATAGCCAACAGCCTGAGCCATGGCGTCGGGTTGGTGTTGGGTATCGTAGGACTGGTTTTACTTCTGGTTCAAGCTATGGCGACCAATGCTGGCGCGATGGCAATCACTAGTTATAGCCTCTACGGCGGCAGCATGATCCTGCTGTTTTTGGCTTCCACGCTGTACCATGCCATTCCGCATGAAAAAGCCAAATACTGGCTTAAAAAGCTCGATCACTGCGCCATTTATATCTTAATCGCCGGCACCTATACGCCATTCCTGCTGGTGGGGTTGAACTCGCCGCTGGCAAGAGGCCTGATGGCGGTCATTTGGGGGCTGGCGCTGTTTGGCGTGATTTTTAAAATGGCCTTTGCACATCGGTTTGAAGTGCTGTCGCTGATCACTTATCTCACCATGGGCTGGCTGTCACTGATTGTTATTTATCAGCTGGCGGTACGTCTGTCTGCGGGCGGAGTGGCATTGCTGGCTATCGGCGGGTTGTTATATACGCTGGGGGTGATTTTCTACGCCTCTAAGCGAATTCGCTTCGGGCATGCTATCTGGCACGGCTTTGTGCTGGGCGGGTGCGCCTGCCATTTCTTCGCCGTCTACTTCTATATCTGATTTACCGTCATCCTTCGCACTGTCTCAGCGTTGGCTGCGGGGACTCACCCTGGTCACTTACCAGTGTAAGCTCCCAGGGATTCATCCCCTAGCCGCCTTGATACAGTGCGAATGATTTAGGTAAATCCAGCGTCTGCTATTGAGGGAGGAAAATATCTTTCCTCCATTATTTCAATTACTTCTCTTCCACCAACGAATACGGCAGTGGCTGAATGTTCAACTGGCTTGCGGCGTCGTCGCGTACGCGCAGGTTGGCGTCGGCCTCGAGGTCATTGTTGAGCACGGCTTGTACCCACAGTGAACCGTCGTTGAGCTGGCTGGCGGCCAGAATGGTGCCGGTACGACGCCAGTTCTCACCCAGTTGTAACTCTAAATCATCCCCGGCAGCTGGAACCTTGCTGGCTTTACCCGCCAGCCAGTACAGAGCGCGTTTATTGGCTCCGCGGTATTTGGCGCGCGCCACCATCTCTTGACCGGCGTAGCAGCCTTTACTGAAGCTGATGCCGTCCAGCGCCTGAATATTGGTGGCCTGCGGGATGAATTGCACGGTGTTGACGGTATCAATTACCGGATAACCAGCTTCAATATCCAGCGCCAGCCACTGTTGGCTGTCATTCAACTGGGCCTGATCGCCAATCTCCGTTACCACTTGTTCCGCCTTTTCAGGGCTGGTGACAATCAGATAGCGCTCGGCCGGCAGCGGCAGGTACAGCAGGGTGCTTTCATCTTGCTGAACCACCGGCTGTTCGGCAGTAGGCAAGCTGGAGAATACGCCTTTCAGCGCGGCGTTGGCCTGGAAACCGGCCACGCCCAGCAGCACCACGTCGTCGTCTTCAGTGAACGTCACTTTCGAGAACACGGCGTACTTTTTCATTTCGGTCATCTGCTGGTTACGCAGGTTGCGGCGCTCGATGAAAGCCATACCGTCACCGCGCTTGAACAGACGCATATTGCTCCACATTTTGCCTTTCGCATCGCAGTGAGCACACAGGATGTGTTGGTCTGGAGAGAGCGCCTCGACGTCGGCCGTGACCTGACCTTGCAAATATTTCACTGTATCTGCGCCGGTCATGGTGACCATCGCCCAGTCTTCCAGTGAAATTAAAGTCAGCGGCAGATGTGATGAAGCTGAAGGTTTTTGCGGTGGAAACGGAAACTTGTACGCCATGATGCAATCCTAGGCTGAGGTAAATGGACAATAACTTCATGGTAAAAGAGCTAGCCTGCTTTGCAAACTCAATTTATGCCATTTCCAAGACACCTCGCAGGAGAATGGCGCGTTACTTCACCGTTGCTTGTCTTTATGCGAGGCGTGATGAAGATATGAACATTGAGGCATGTAAAGGTTACGCCTGAGGTGTGCAGGCTGGTAGAATCTTCCCAGAACGATTAAATAATCATTAATGTACTCCAATAAAGAGCCAGCCTATGGAAAGCAAAGCCCCACTGGATATTCATAACAAGTCCCGCATTCACTGGGCTTGTCGTCGCGGTATGCGCGAGCTTGATATCTCCATCATGCCTTTTTTTGAATATGAGTATGACAGCCTTGATGATACCGATAAGGCGCTATTTGCCCGTTTGTTGACCTGTGATGACCCGGATTTATTCAACTGGTTGATGAATCACGGCGAACCAAAAGATGCCGAGTTACGACGGATGGTGGCCCTCATTCAGACGCGAAATAAAGACCGTGGCCCTGTGGCAATGTGATTTACGGGTTTCATGGCGATCGCAGCTCATCTCACTGGGGATCCACGGTGCGATAATGTTGCTTATTCTGCTGGCGCCTTGGTCTGCGGGCTATTGGCCAGTGTGGATGACGCTACTGCTGGTGGTCATTTTCGAATGTATTCGCAGCCAGCGGCGCATTACGTCGCGTCACGGTGAGATAAGCCTGCTCGATAACCAGCGGGTTATTTGGCAGCAGCAAGAGTGGGTTATCACCAAACCGGCGTGGATGCTGAAAGGCGGTATGCTTTTGTCATTGCAGCGTGAAAAACGCAAAGGTGGCTTAAGGCAGGCGATGAAGAGTTCACGGCAGAAGCTGTGGCTTTCATCAGACAGCATGAGTCAGGAAGAGTGGCGGCGTTTGCGCCAGCTATTGCTGAGTGCTCAGCAGCAGGTAAACGGCCAGCAGTAACCCGCTTTGGATGTGCGCAAAGGGTATAGCCCAAGAGGCTCGAGTGCTGAGCCTCCTGTGGCGGGCGGCATTAGCTGAGTAGCGCGTCCATCTCTATCAAGATTTGGTCGCACCAGTCTTGCAGACGTTCTTCGCTCAAATCGTACTGGTTGACTTCATCAAGCGCCAGGCCGACGAAGTGCTTGCCGTCGGCACTCAGCGGTTTTGGACTGGTGAATTCAAAACCGTCAATCGGCCAGAAGCCAATAAACTGCACGCCCAGCGGCAGTAAGCGATCGTAAAGCATGCCGAGTGCGTCGAGGAACCATTCGCCGTAGCCCAGCTGGTCTCCCATGCCGTACATGGCGATAATTTTTCCGTTGAGATCCAGCGTCGGAAGTTTGTCCCAAATGGCTTCCCAATCTTCCTGTATTTCGCCGAAATCCCACGTCGGAATGCCGAGGATCAGAATGTCATACTCTTCCATTTTGACTGGATCGACATCTTTCAAATTGTGCAAATCGACCAGCTCTTCACCCAGAATTTCGCGAATTTTCTCCGCGGCCATTTCGGTGTAACAGGTGCTTGAGCCGTAAAAAAGACCAATCTTCATGCTTGTTGCCGTAACGTCATAAGAATGTGAATGGCAGATAGTGTAACAGATTTGCTCAGCACTCCGTCACAATGGCAGGCATAATGAGGGCTAATCGCCGGACGCTGAAACCCTCTTCGAGGACGCAGCCGAATGAAATTAAGGAGTCAACGTGCCGAATGCTGATCATGATCAGGCTCTTTGCGAGCAGTTTTTGGATACGCTATGGATAGAGCGTAACCTCGCGGAAAATACGCTGGCGTCTTATCGTCTGGATTTGAAATCCCTGCTCGGCTGGCTGAGTCATCATGAAACCGACCTGACGAACGTGCAGGCTGCCGATCTCCAGGCTTTTCTGGCTGAACGCGTCGAGGGCGGCTATAAGGCCACCAGTTCGGCTCGCCTGCTCAGCGCGATGCGTCGCCTGTTTCAATATATGAACCGCGAATCGCTGCGCCACGATGACCCGACGGCGCTGCTCTCCTCGCCAAAACTGCCTCAGCGTTTGCCAAAGGATCTTAGCGAGGCGCAGGTCGACGCGCTGCTGGCCGCCCCCAACGTTGATATTCCCTTGGAGCTGCGCGACAAGGCAATGCTGGAATTGCTCTATGCCACCGGCCTGCGTGTCTCGGAGCTGGTCGGTTTAACGCTCAGCGATATCAGCCTGCGCCAAGGCGTGGTGCGTGTCATCGGTAAAGGCGACAAAGAGCGGCTGGTGCCGATGGGCGAAGAGGCGGTGTATTGGATTGAAAACTACTTCGAACATGGTCGCCCGTGGATGCTCAATGGGGCTTCGGTAGATGTGGTATTCCCGAGCAACCGCGCGCAGAAAATGACCCGCCAGACTTTCTGGCATCGCATCAAACACTATGCGATCCTTGCGGGTATTGATGCCGAGCGGCTCTCTCCGCACGTCTTACGTCACGCTTTTGCCACCCATTTACTGAACCACGGGGCTGACTTGCGTGTCGTACAAATGCTATTAGGTCACAGCGATCTGTCGACCACTCAAATTTATACCCATGTAGCGACTGAACGACTTAAACAGCTACATCAACAACATCACCCTCGCGGCTAACGCGCGAGGAGATAAAGGACGAAATGATGAAAAAAGGTTTAATGCTGTTAACGTTACTGGCTGCCTGTATTACTGGCGCGGCCCAGGCTGACGATGCGGCAGTCCAGGGAACCCTGAACAAGCTCGGAATGAAAAACGTTGAAGTTCAGCCCTCGCCGGTCGCCGGTTTGAGAGCGGTAACGACTGACAGCGGCGTGATTTATGTCACCGAAGACGGTAAACACGTTCTGCAAGGCCCGATGTTTGATGTCAGTGGTACCCAGCCTGTGAACGTTACTAACCAGATGCTTATCAAGAAGTTAGATTCGCTTAAAAGCGAAATGATCATCTATAAAGCGGCGAAAGAAAAACATGTGATCACGGTGTTTACCGACATCACCTGCGGCTATTGCCACAAGCTGCACCAGCAGATGCAGGACTATAACGATCTCGGCATTACCGTGCGTTATCTGGCTTTCCCTCGTCAGGGTCTGAATTCCAAAGCGGAAAAAGACATGCAGTCCATCTGGTGCACCGGCAACCGCAAACAGTCCTTTGATGCGGCGATGCGTGGCGACGATATTTCTCCAGCGAGCTGCAAAACCGACATCTCCAAACATTTCCAATTGGGCGTTCAGTTCGGCGTATCGGGAACTCCGGCGATTGTGCTTGAAAACGGCATGATGATCCCAGGTTACCAGCCGCCAAAAGAGATGGCCGCCATGCTCGACGCGCAGGAACCTTCACAAAAAACCGGTGGTTGATTTTAAGTGACTTTGCAGACCCAACTTCGTCGTCGTCAGGCAGCTGACGGCGCTAATCTCCCTGCCGAGCTTTCACCTTTACTGCGCCGCTTATACAGTGCGCGCGGTATTAAAGGTTCACAGGAGCTTGAGCGCAGTGTTAAAGGATTGCTGGGATATCAGCAACTTGATGGCATTGATGCTGCCGTAGAATTATTGCAGAAAGCCCTGCGCGACCGCCTGCGCATTATGGTGGTGGGCGACTTCGACGCCGATGGCGCGACCAGCACCGCGCTAACCGTACTCTCGCTGCGCAGCATGGGATGCAGCGAGATAAAGTATCTGGTGCCTAACCGTTTTGAAGATGGTTACGGGCTTAGCCCGGAGGTGGTTGAACAAGCCGCCGCGCGGGGGGCCGAACTGATTCTGACGGTGGATAACGGCATTTCATCTCACGCGGGCGTCGACTTAGCCCACGAGAAAGGCATTCAAGTGCTGGTCACCGATCACCACTTGCCGGGCGACACCCTGCCTGCCGCTGAAGCCATTATTAACCCCAATCTGCACGGTTGCGAATTCCCCTCCAAATCCTTGGCGGGCGTTGGCGTAGCCTTCTACTTGATGCTGGCCCTTCGCGCCGCGCTCAATAAAAGCGGCTGGTTCGAAGAGCAGGGCCTTACCGCGCCAAATCTTGCCGAATGGTTAGATTTAGTGGCGTTAGGCACCGTGGCTGACGTGGTACCTTTGGATGCCAATAACCGCATTTTGGTTTATCAGGGGCTGAACCGCATTCGCGCAGGTAAGTGCCGTCCGGGCATTCGCGCCTTGTTAGAAGTGGCAAATCGCGAAGCGCGCACGCTGGCGGCCAGTGACCTCGGCTTTGCCCTCGGCCCGCGTTTAAATGCGGCGGGGCGCTTAGATGATATGTCGGTGGGCGTGGCGTTGCTGCTCAGTGATGACATTGCGCAGGCGCGGGCGCTGGCCAGTGATTTAGACGCTTTGAACCAAACCCGTCGAGAAATTGAGCAGGGGATGCAGGTCGAGGCGCTGGCGCTGTGCGACAAGCTGGAAAGCAGCAGCGACGCGCTGCCCTATGGTCTGGCAATGTATCACCCAGAGTGGCATCAGGGCGTGGTGGGCATTTTGGCTTCACGCCTCAAAGAGCGTTTCAATCGGCCGGTCATTGCTTTTGCTCCGGCTGGCGACGGCGTATTGAAAGGCTCCGGCCGTTCCATTGCCGGTCTACATATGCGCGACGCCCTCGAACGTATTGATACCTTGCATCCGGGTCTAATGATGAAATTTGGCGGGCACGCGATGGCGGCAGGCTTGTCGCTGGAAGAAGCCAAATTTGATGAGTTCCGCGATCGGTTTGCAGAATTGGTCGGCGAATGGCTGGATCCCTCGCATCTGGAAGGCGTGATTTGGTCTGACGGCGAGCTGGCGGGTCAGGAGCTGACCATTGATACCGCCGAGCTGTTGCGCGACGGCGGCCCTTGGGGGCAGTCCTTCCCCGAGCCAACCTTCGACGGGCGTTTCCGCATCTTGCAACAAAAGCTGCTTAAAGAGCGCCACCTAAAACTGATGATTGAGCCTATTGGCGGCGGGCCGCTGCTCGACGGCATTGCGTTCAACATCGATCCGACTTTTTGGCCGGACAGCAGCGTGCGAGAAGTTGAACTGGCCTATCGGCTGGATATTAATGAATATCGCGGAAATCGCAGCGTTCAGCTGATTATTCAGCATTTGTGGCCGAAATAAGCCTTTTCTACCCTCTCGGATAGGCTTAGCGTCGTCTCACAGACGGCGCTAAAAAAACAGCAACTTGCTATAAAAGAGCCGCTAATTCCGCTAGAATCAGCGGTTCGAATGGCATTGGGCCAACTCCGAATCAACGTAAGACGCGAAAATCATGTTTGAAATTAATCCGGTAAAAAACCGAATTCAGGACCTGTCCGAGCGGACAAACGTCCTTAGGGGGTATCTTTGACTATGATGCCAAGAAAGAGCGCCTAGAAGAAGTTAACGCCGAGCTGGAACAGCCGGACGTTTGGAACGAGCCAGAACGCGCACAGGCGCTGGGCAAAGAGCGTTCCGCACTGGAAGCTATCGTTGAAACCATCGACCAGTTAACTCAGGGCCGTGACGATGTGTCAGGCTTGCTGGAACTGGCGGTTGAAGCTGACGACGAAGAGACTTTCCACGAAGCCGTTGAAGAACTCGACCAACTGACAGCCAAGCTGGAGCAGTTGGAATTCCGCCGCATGTTCTCCGGTGAATACGACAGCGCAAGCTGCTATCTGGATATCCAAGCCGGTTCCGGCGGTACAGAAGCTCAGGACTGGGCCAGCATGCTGGTGCGTATGTACCTGCGCTGGGCCGAAGCCAAAGGCTTTAAAACTGAGATGATTGAAGAGTCCGACGGCGACGTCGCGGGCCTGAAATCAGCCACCATCAAGATCACCGGTGACTACGCTTTCGGCTGGCTGCGCACTGAAACCGGCGTTCATCGTCTGGTTCGTAAAAGCCCGTTCGATTCCGGCGGCCGTCGTCATACCTCCTTCAGCTCGGCCTTCGTTTACCCAGAAGTGGATGACGATATTGAGATTGAAATTAACCCTGCCGACCTGCGTATCGACGTATACCGCGCGTCAGGTGCGGGTGGTCAGCACGTTAACAAAACGGAATCTGCGGTACGTATTACCCACCTTCCGACCAACATTGTGACCCAATGCCAGAACGACCGTTCTCAGCATAAGAACAAAGATCAGGCCATGAAGCAGATGAAAGCCAAGCTTTATGAGTTTGAGATGCAAAAGAAAAATGCTGATAAACAGCAGATGGAAGACAACAAGTCAGACATCGGCTGGGGCAGCCAGATTCGTTCTTACGTGCTCGATGATGCACGTATCAAGGATCTGCGCACTGGCGTTGAGACACGAAACACGCAGGCCGTTTTGGATGGCGACCTGGATAAATTCATTGAAGCAAGTTTGAAAGCCGGGTTATGAGGAACCAAAATGTCTGAGCAACAACCGTCCGCTGAACAGCAATCAAAAGCGCAGGGCGCTGAGCAAGTACCAGATCTGAACAACGAGCTGAAGGCGCGTCGTGAGAAGCTGGCTGCACTGCGTGAAACCGGCATCGCTTTCCCGAACGATTTCCGTCGTGACAGCATTTCTGACGAAATCCACGCTAAATACGACAGCAAAGAGAACGAAGAGCTGGAAGATTTAGGCGTTGAAGTGACCGTCGCTGGCCGCATGATGACACGCCGTATTATGGGTAAAGCCTCTTTCGTTACCTTACAGGACGTGGGCGGTCGTATTCAGCTTTACGTTGCTCGCGATGATCTGGCTGAAGGCATTTATAACGAACAATTCAAGAAGTGGGACTTGGGCGATATTCTGGGTGCTCGCGGTAAGTTGTTCAAAACTAAGACCGGTGAGCTGTCTATCCACTGTTCTGAACTGCGTTTGTTGACCAAAGCGCTGCGTCCGTTGCCGGACAAGTTCCACGGTCTGGCGGATCAGGAAACGCGTTACCGTCAGCGTTACCTCGACCTGATTGCTAATGACGAATCGCGCAAAACCTTCAAAGTGCGTTCACAAATCATGGCTGCGATCCGTACCTTTATGGTCAATCAGGGCTTTATGGAAGTGGAAACGCCGATGATGCAAGTGATCCCTGGCGGCGCTGCGGCTCGTCCGTTCATCACTCACCATAACGCGCTTGATATCGACATGTACCTGCGTATCGCGCCGGAACTGTACCTGAAGCGTTTAGTGGTTGGCGGCTTTGATCGCGTATTTGAGATCAACCGTAACTTCCGTAACGAAGGCGTTTCTCCGCGTCATAACCCAGAGTTCACCATGATGGAACTCTATATGGCGTACGCGGATTACAAAGACCTGATCATCCTGACCGAGAGCCTGTTCCGTACGCTGGCTGAGCAAGTCAACGACGGCAACCCGCAGATCGTTTATGGCGACCAGACCTTCGACTTCGGGAAGCCTTTTGCCAAGCTGACGATGAAAGAAGCCATCTGCAAATACCGTCCTGAAACCAACGTAGCTGATCTCGACGATATGGTGAAAGCCACGGCGATCGCGGAGTCCATCGGGATCAAGATTGAGAAGAACTGGGGCCTTGGCCGCATCGTAACTGAGATCTTCGAAGAGACCGCTGAAGCGCAACTGATCCAGCCAACCTTCATCACCGAATACCCGGCAGAGGTTTCTCCGCTGGCGCGCCGTAACGACGAGAACCCAGAAGTGACAGATCGCTTCGAGTTCTTCATCGGCGGTCGTGAAATCGGTAACGGCTTCTCCGAGCTGAACGATGCAGAAGATCAGGCACAGCGTTTCGCCGATCAGGTTGCAGCGAAAGACGCAGGCGACGACGAAGCGATGTTCTTCGACGAAGACTACGTCACCGCGCTGGAGCACGGTCTGCCGCCGACGGCTGGTTTGGGTATCGGTATCGACCGTATGGTTATGCTGTTCACCAACAGCCATACCATCCGCGACGTTATTCTGTTCCCGGCGCTGCGCCCAACGAAATAAGTTCGCAACGGCGAGTGTGATAAAAGGGAGCTTCGGCTCCCTTTTTCATGCCCGAAGCAGTCCGCAAGGCTAATTGCTTAAATCTCAAGCGCATATCGCAAAACACGCCTTGCTCGCCGCACGTAACGGGTTATAATGCCCACGCATACCTAAGCGGGTGTAGTTCAATGGTAGAACGGTAGCTTCCCAAGCTGCATACGAGGGTTCGATTCCCTTCACCCGCTCCAAGTACACTCTTGAGTATCTCAAACGACTCCTTCAAAGCGCCAGCACGGCCAGTTTTGCCACTTCCGAAATAAATAACTGCTTTAAAAATCCGTTTGGCTAACCGGCATTTCACTACCTGATAGATAAAAAAAGCCCCGAGTCATCGAGGCTTATCTAGAAATATTGCGAAGGTTAGTCAAAAACGCCGTTAATGACCGAAGCGACAATCGCAGTGCTCAGGGCAACTAATATCAGATCGTCTCCAGCGATACGCCATTCATAACCGGGATAAGAAGGGAGTTGGTCTAACATGGCAGAAGGCACCATTTTCTTGGCAATGCCTGGGGGGAGTGGTTTGCCCCGAGCCAGATTCTTCGCAATCCCCGGCGGTAAAGACTTATAACCCGTTAAGCCATAGTTCACTGCCAGCGAGCGAACGCGATCATAAGAGACATTTACAGAGACCAGATTATCATGGCTATTCTGGGCTGCTTTACCCTTGTGAGCATTACCTTTGCCGTTCCCGTGGGAGCCACTATTACCATGATTACCGCTGCTATTACCATTGCCTGGATTGGCCATAATGGGAAGAGATGCTAACGATATCGACATAACCAGCGCTAAGGCGGCGACAGACCTGCAACGTTTGAACATTTTTGTGGCCTTTTTTAAGCAGTTATACTCAAATCTAGTGCTTATTCACCTTACAGACAAGATGGACTTTTCTTATATATATTCTTAGTCAACGAATGCAATCGAAGTCCCTGAATCAGCTTATATTTATAATGGTCAAATTAAGGCATCTGACCTTTTACAACGTTCGATAAAGCGTATGGCAATGTGTCCATCTCTTTTTGTACTCCATCGAGGGTTTACCGAGATTCACGCGCATCGCTTTTTGCGCAGCCTGTGCCACAGTCTGGGCCTCTTGGATATTTAGCCACATGAGTATGCTGCCCAGGCTGAGGTGTTTGTATTTAGGATCCAGCCCGCCATTCACGACATCAAAATATAACCATTCGGGGGAGTCGGTTTTAACAATATAATCAATGGCGCACGGCTGGTTATCAATCAGCAGGACGTGCCCAAAAAGCATTTTCTGAAATCTATTTGAAAATGATTTGAGAGAGTTAAAATAATCATCTCTAAAGCTTTTCCCCCATCGCATAGCGAAGAGTTTCTTATAAATATGACAGATTTCATCGGGTGTGAAATCTTTTATGGAGCGAATTTCCCCGCCACTGCGTTGAAAACTATGTATTTCATTTCTTCTGTTCTTTTTTGTCTTAGAACAGAAGTTATCTTTTACCAGGCAAACGGTGCGTTTATTAAAAACGTTAGGCAGCAAATTGATAATGTTTTCTTTATTAACGTCAGAGATGATTTTCGATTTGAAAGGTAAGATAAACCGCGAACTCGGTTTGGCAGGAAAAATCGTCTCATCGAAGTTAACATGCTGGTGTGATGACGTGGACGGCGGCGGGCACAGGTCCATCTTATCGTTAGTAAAGATGGCAGCGACCTTCTCGCCATGTTCCTGTTTGGCAAAATAGCGCAGTTTATGACGGCTTTGCGAATTAATGAAATCAACAATCTCTGGATGAGTATTACTACTGCCACCATAGAGCATATAGATATCGGTATAATCAGAAGCTGTACATTCTTTCCATCCGCAAACGGATGATAATGATTCCCTGAGCATATATTCATTCCTTGAATAATGTTTTTTAATGTTATTTATATTTTATATGTATTTTAATGGCTATGATTTTATCTAGTCGTCTAGTACTCCTTGCGCTAAAAGGTTGGACTATTCCTAATTGGTCATAGAGTAAAAGAGTATAATCTTGCGAAACTAAATAAAAGTTAAATGGAATAGCGAGTATTTATCTCAGGTGAATAAAGGGTAAATAAATCATTGGTATGAGTTTTTTTTTTGGTTTTACTTAATCGTTTAGTTATTAAAACTAAAAGTTATTTAGCGATTCTCTTACTTAAAGAGGGGAGATATCCATTTATCTAGTATTCAGCACTTCACTTTCCCAATCGCAAAAAAGAACGCTATAGCCGTTTACGCTTTAACGCGGGGCGAAGACCAAACTTTCTTTTCATAAAAATGATGGAGTTACTCTTTAGGTGCTGCAAAAGTTATCCAACGGAGAACTTTAGGCCTATTCTTACAGCGTATGCGGTAAAACGGGTTCATGCTGTTATCAGGTTAAAATAAACGTATCTGTCCAATGAGGGAGTATTATGAAAAAGGCAATTATTGCTCTGTCCGCGATTTTACTGGCTTCACCTGTGTTTGCTGCCGATACCGTCAGCCACGCAACTGATGAGACTGTCGCTGAAGCGCACAAAGGTGCAGATACCGCTAAAGAAAAACTGCACAAAGAGCAGAATAAAGGCGAAGAGCAAAAACAGAAAGCTAAGCACGCCGCTGAAGGTAAGCGTGACTCTACCACCAGCAAAGTGTCAGAAGGCACTAAAAAAGGCTGGGATAAAACCAAAGAAGGTTCGGAAAAAGCGTGGGACAAAACCAAGCAGGGTAGCGAAGACCTGAAGAATAAAGTCACTAACTAATCGACTTATTCTCCACACTGAAGGCCGGTTATCCGGCCTTTTTTTATGGGCGTGGCGCTTGAATTTTCTTGCTGCAGACCATAAAAAAGCCCGCCATGTTCGGCGGGCTTTTGCATTTCAGCTTCTCGCTAGCGAGCTTATTTCACCACGCACTTGGCGCACTGGTTGATGCGGATTTGCTCGAAGAAGTCGTTACCTTTGTCATCCACCAGAATGAACGCCGGGAAGTTTTCCACTTCGATTTTCCAGATAGCTTCCATCCCCAGTTCAGGGTACTCGACGCACTCGAGGCTCTTAATGCTTTGCTGAGCCAGCACTGCCGCCGGGCCGCCGATACTGCCGAGGTAGAAACCACCGTGCTTGTGGCAGGCGTCGGTCACTTGCTGGCTACGGTTGCCTTTCGCCAGCATGATCATGCTACCGCCGTTGGATTGCAGCAGGTCCACGTAGGAGTCCATGCGGCCTGCGGTGGTTGGGCCGAGGGAGCCGGAAGCATAACCTTCAGGGGTTTTGGCCGGACCCGCGTAGTAAATCGGGTGATCCTTCACATACTGTGGCAGGCCTTCGCCGTTATCCAGACGCTCTTTCAGCTTGGCGTGCGCAATGTCGCGGCCAACGATGATGGTGCCGCTCAGAGAGAGGCGAGTTGAGACCGGATACTCAGACAACTGCGCGAGGATCTCTTTCATCGGACGGTTCAGGTCAACTTCAACCACGCCGGTTTCACCCTGCTGGCGCAAGGCTTCAGGGATGTATTTGCCCGGATTGTCTTCCAGTTTCTCAATCCAGATACCGTCACGGTTGATTTTAGCTTTGATGTTACGGTCGGCGGAGCAGGAAACGCCCATGCCTACTGGGCAAGATGCGCCGTGGCGTGGCAGACGAACCACGCGGATATCGTGCGCGAAGTATTTGCCGCCGAACTGTGCGCCGAGGCCGAGATTATTGGCTTCCACCAGCAGCTCTTTTTCCAGCTGTACGTCGCGGAACGCCTGACCGTGCTCATTACCTTCGGTCGGTAGACCGTCGTAATAGTGGGTAGAGGCCAGTTTAACGGTTTTCAGCGTGGCTTCTGCTGACGTCCCGCCAATCACGAAGGCGATATGGTACGGCGGGCAGGCAGCCGTTCCCAAAGTACGCATTTTATCGACCAGATAATCTTTCAGCTTGGCCGGAGTGATCAGCGCCTTAGTTTCTTGATACAGATAGGTTTTGTTGGCCGAGCCGCCGCCTTTGGCGACGCAGAGGAATTTGTATTCGTCGCCATCTACGCTGTAGAGATCGATTTGTGCTGGCAGGTTGGTGCCAGTGTTCACCTCTTTATACATATCCAGCGGGGCGTTTTGCGAGTAGCGCAGGTTATCTTCGATAAAGGTGTTGTACACGCCTTTGGAAAGCGCGGCTTCGTCGCCACCGCCGGTCCAGACGCGTTGACCTTTTTTACCCATGATGATCGCCGTGCCGGTGTCCTGACAGGTTGGCAACACGCCTTTGGCGGCGATTTCGGAGTTTCTGAGGAATTGCAGCGCGACGTAACGGTCGTTCTCGCTGGCTTCCGGGTCATCAAGAATGGCCGCCACTTGTTTCTGGTGAGCCGGGCGCAGCATGAAAGAGGCGTCGTGGAAGGCTTGCTGTGCCAGCAAAGTCAGACCTTCTGGCGCGACTTTCAGCACTTCTTCGCCATCAAACTGGCTAACGGAAACGTGGTCACGGGTTAACAGATAATATTCGGTGTCCTCTTTGGCGAGAGGGAATGGATCTTGATAATGGAAAGTTTTATTCGACATTGTTTTCTCACTTAATCCGTTATTGCCGCCATGGGTACAGCGATTTCCTGGAGTGATCTTCGGGTAGATCGGGGGCGACGTTTTTATTCGTGTGTATGTTGCCAGCCAAGGTGATTGGCTGGCAACAGGCTGGGGATGTTTTATTTGAGTAAAAGCTCTGTTAATGGCTTGAGTGTCAAATTAATCCTCCTTTAGAACAGCATGGCCATCCAAGGGTAGCCGATAAACAGCAGGGCGGCTAAGAACAGTGCGCCGAAGATGGTGCCTAAGCGCCAGTAGTCTTTGGTTGGCAGATAACCGCTGCCGTAGTAAATCGGGCTTGGGCCAGTACCGTATGGAGTGATGATCCCCATCACACCCAGAGACGTCACCATCAGCAGGCAGAAGACTTGCAGATTGATGCCTGGGATAGCGGCACCGATGGTCAGCATCGCAGGCAGCAGCGCCGTGGTGTGCGCGGTGGTGCTGGCAAACAGGTAGTGCAGCAGGTAGAACGCCAGCAGCAGGACGATGGTCGCTGTTCCCGGAGAGATGCCGCCCATCAGCAGCGCGCCTTCTTTACCTAACCAAGAGATGAAGCCGGTGCGAGATAAGCCGTCGGCCAGAGCCACCAATGTGGCGAACCACGCGAAGGTGTTCCACGCCGGTTTGTTGCTGGTGATGTCGTTCCAGTTCAATACCCCGGTCCACAGCATCAGCACCACTACCAACAGGGCAGCCATCGCAGGTTCAATGAAGCTGGCGGCGAAAATCCACATCATCAGGGCGCAGCATACAAAGACCAGCAGCAGGATTTCATGACGGGACATTTTGCCCAGTTTGGCCAGCTCGGCGGTGGCCCAGCGCGGCACTTCATCATTCACTTTGACTTCCGGCGGGTAGAGCCAGTAAGCCAGCAGCGGCATGGTCAGCAGTAACAACAGACCCACTGGCAGGAAGGCGAAGAACCACATTCCCCAAGAGATATTGATGCCGGTGATGCTGTTAACGATGCCCAGTGCCAGCAAGTTAGGTGCCAGCGCGGAGAGGAACATGGAGCTGGTGATACAGGCTGCGGTGATAGCGACCCACATCAGGTAAGAGCCGATTTTACGCGCACTTGGGTCATTCGGTTTTGAACCGTACAGCGGCGGTAAGTTAGCAATGATTGGGTAAATAGTCCCGCCGCTGCGCGCCGTGTTTGACGGAGTGAAAGGCGCCAGAAGCAGATCCGCGAAGGCGATGGCGTAACCCAGCGTCAGGCTGCGGCGGCCAAGATATTTCACCAGAATCAGTGCCAGACGGCGACCGAACTGGGTTTTATCGTAGCCTGCGGCAAACATGAATGCGCCGAAGATAAGCCACACGGTGGAGTTGCCGAAGCCGCTCACTGCCCATTTAAAGGACTGCGCCGCCATTTTGAATTTCGGGTCAGCCAGCTCAGCCGGGCTAAACAGCAGCCACTGGCTGAACAGCGCAATCACCACCACGCCGGTCAGGCCAATCACCGCGCCAGGCAGAGGCTCAAAAATCAGACCGACAATGACACCGACGAACACGGCGAAGAAGTGCCATGCGTGAGGCTGCAAGCCTTCAGGGACTGGGATAAACAACAGAATTACGGTTACCAGAATGGGCATAAGCATCATCATCAGGCGGTTTTTTTTACCGCCTGAAACTTTGCTAACCGGAGGTGTCACCATCGTTTTAGAGATATCAGTCATAGGTTTGACCTAACAAGTAGTTGAGAATTCTGAGTACCCAAGATCTCGCGAGCGGCAGGGAGGTCACTGCGGGCTCTTAACGGCTCTGTTGGGTTGATGTGCGTAATAAAGTCAGCGTCTTTTTGATTTTTTTAGTTACTTAACTTTCTTAAGCTATTTAATGGCGGCATTTACGTTGCTCCATTATTGATATTCATTATTTGGTAGGGTTATCCCCCTTAATGGGGAGAAGTTATTTATATAATGCGATTTTCCTGTTTATTACTTTTGATCTGGATCAAGAAAAGCTATTTATATTTTTCTTTTTAATCATGCACAAAAATAAAGGTTAATTTTGGCGGGAGTGATACTAAGTGAAATTGAGATAGGAATTTTAGTATGAAATGCTTGCTCCCGTAATCATTGGTCATCCTCTGGGGGAGGGTGATTGATTTTAGTTTTATGATTTTAAAGGGTTATTTTAGTTGATGGCTTGTATCGATTTATTGCGTCTCATTCTTGATAAAGCATTTTCCCCTAATTAAATATAAAGCTGGTGAGTGTTTGATTAAATGTGATCATTCTATTTGTCATTTAACAATGTATTAATAAATACAGCGGAGTATTAATAGGTAAATAGTTAAATAACTAAGGTTAGAGATTATGAAACTAAAGAAAGTAATATATTAATACTATGAGAACGGAGACTAACTAAAAAGAATTAATTAATCCGATACCGAATTCACAAAATATTAAACACTTTAGGTTGGAGTTAATTATTATGAAAAATCGCGATCGGTTATTGAGTCCTATTACTCTGCCAAACGGCACCGCGTTGAAAAACCGTTTCCTGATGGCACCGATGACCACCTGCACCGGCTTTTACGACGGCTCAGTGAACAGCGAGCTGGTGGAATACTACCGCGCCCGTGCTGGCAGCATCGGCACGGTTATCGTCGAGTGCTGCTTTATTGACGACAAAGGTCTGGCCTTCCCCGGCGCCATTGGTATCGACACCGACAGCAAAGTGCCGGGGCTGGCTAAAATTGCGCAAGCAATCAAAGAGAAAGGCTCAAAAGCCGTATTGCAGATTTATCACGGCGGCCGCATGACCGAGCCAAAACTGATTGGCGGCCAGGCTCCGGTTGCGCCGAGCGCGCTGGCCGCGCCGCGTGAAGGTGCCGCCACCCCCATCGCGCTGACCACGGAAGAAGTGGACGGCATGATTGCTAAGTTTGGCGAAGGCGTGCGTCGCGCCATTGAAGCCGGATTCGACGGCGTGGAGATCCACGGCGCCAACACCTACCTGATTCAGCAGTTCTTCTCACCAAACTCTAACCAGCGCACCGACCAATGGGGCGGCAGCCGCGAAAACCGCGCCAAATTCCCGCTAGCGGTGCTGGAAATCACCCACCAGATGGCGCAGCAATACGCCGATCCTTCTTTCATTATCGGCTACCGCTTCTCGCCGGAAGAGATTGAAGAGCCGGGCATTCGCTTCGCTGACACCATGTACCTGCTGGAAAAGTTGGCGGCGCGCGGTGTGGATTACCTGCACTTCTCCGTCGGCTACACCCTACGTCCTTCGATTGTTGATAGCCAAGATCCAACGCCGCTGATCGACAAATATGTCGCGATGCGCTCTGAGACGCTGGCTAAAGTGCCGGTGATGGGCGTCGGTGGCGTGGTGAATATGGAAGATGCCGAGCTGGCGCTGGAGCACGGTTATGACATGGTGGCGGTCGGCAAAGCCTGCATCGCTTATCCAGATTGGGCGGATCGCATCACCCAAGATAAGAAACTCGAGCTATTTATCGACAGCACCCAGCGCGAAGCTTTGACCATCCCGGAGCCGCTGTGGCGCTTCTCGCTGGTCGACGCGATGATCCGCGACATGAGCATGACGTCGAAAAAATTCAAAGCCGGCGTCTTTAATGAAAAAGTGCAGGACGATACCCATCAGCTGGCGATTAACGTCAGTCTGGAAACCGATCGCATTGCTGACATCGAGCTGGATGCCGATGCCGAGCTAGACGTGGCCTTCACCACCAGCTTCGAAATCATCCGCAGCCGCATTCTGGATGCTAACAGCCCGCACGTGGACGCCGTCACCGGCGCGACCACGCAAAGCGAAGCCGTGAAGAAAGCCGTTTCAAAAGCTATCGCTAAATCCTGCAAAGCCCAGCTGCTGGAAGAGGGCGGCAGCCCGTCAGCGCCGCAAAGCTATGACGTGGTGGTGGTCGGCAGCGGCGGTGCCGGTTTGGCCGCGGCGATCCAAGCCTGTGATGAAGGGGCGAAAGTGCTGGTGGTGGAGAAAATGTCCACCATCGGCGGCAACACCATCAAAGCCTCTGTCGGCATGAACGCGGCGGAAACGCGCTTCCAGAAACTCAAAGGGATTGAAGACAGCAAAGAGTTGTTCTACCAAGAGAGCCTGAAAGGCGGCCAGTTCAAGAACAATAAAGTCTTGTTGAGAGAGTTCGTCGAGCGCGCGCCGCAGGCCGTGGAGTGGCTAGCCGAGCACGACATCGAGCTGAGTGATATCACCATCACCGGCGGGATGAGCATCGACCGTACTCACCGCCCGGCGGATCGCAGCGCGGTGGGTGGCTTCCTGATTAGCGGCCTGGTGAAGAACCTCAACAAGCGCAATATTGACGTGATGCTCGATACCTCGGTGACCCAGATTCGTTATGAGCAGGGCGCAGTGCAGGGCGTCGAGCTGTTAAACGATGAAAACGAAGTGCTGACTATCAATGCTAAAAGCGTAATTGTGGCTACCGGCGGTTTTAGCGCCAACCGCGACATGGTGGTGAAATATCGCCCTGAGCTGGACGGCTTTGTCACCACTAACCATAAAGGCGCAACCGGCGGCGGCATCGCGATTTTGCAGAATATCGGCGCGGATACCGTGGATATGGGCGAAATTCAAATCCACCCGACGGTTGAGCAAACCACCTCTTACCTGATTTCCGAAGCCATTCGCGGCGGCGGGGCGATTCTGGTCAATCAGGCTGGCAAACGCTTCTTTAATGAGATGGAAACCCGCGACAAAGTCTCGGCGCAAATCATCGCCCAGCCGGAAAAATACGCTTACGTGGTGTTTGATGAGCAAGTTCGACTGAACAACAAGGCTGCCGATGAGTATATCGCGCGCGGTTTTGTAATTAGCGCCGAGTCTCCGCGCGAGCTGGCGAACAAGCTGGAGATGGATTTCCACGCCTTCCTCGCCAGCCTCGAGACTTACAATGTGGCGGTGGATAAGCAGCACGACGCCGAATTTGGCCGCACCACGGCGATGCGCCACCCGATTAATCAGGGGCCGTTCTACGCCATTCGCATCGCGCCGGGGGTTCACCACACCATGGGCGGCGTGACCATTAACACCGAAACATGCGTGCTGGACAGCCAGAAACAGACCCTGAACGGCGCATTCGCCGCCGGTGAAGTGGTCGGCGGCATCCACGGCGGCAACCGAATTGGCGGTAATGCCGTTGCGGATATCATCATCTTCGGTATTCTTGCAGGACGCAACGCCGCTCGCTTCTCGATGAATTAACGGCGAATAGCCTGCGTCGCCTCCCCGACGCAGGCTTTATCCACTTGATTGACGAGATAACGCTATGACGCCAGACGATCGAATTTATGCTTACTCCGCCGTGCTGATGGGCTCCCCCATTCTGCTCAAGCTGTTTGAACATAATGAGAGTCTGGCGTCACGCGTTTTCCGGCTGATCAAACAGCAAGAGAACATCTTCACGGTCAATCGCCCGCACTCTGAAGTGATGGCGGTAAACCACGCGGCGGGCAGCCACCCGGTGGTGGTTAGCCCGCCGGTTTACGAGCTGATAAAACGCGCCAAGGCCGTGAGTTTGCTCGAAGACAGCCTGTTCAACTTCACTATCGGCCCTGTGGTAAAACGCTGGAAAATTGGCTTTAGCGGCCACAGCGTGCCCGCCGCCAGCGACCTGCAAAGCCTGCTCGCCCTGACCAACCCTAGTGACGTGGTACTCGATGACGCCGCGCGCTCCGTCTTCCTGCAATACGCCGGAATGGAAATCGATTTGGGGGCCATTGCTAAAGGCTATATCGCCGACGTGGTGAGGGATTTCCTGCTGGCCGAGCAGGTGCCGCACGGGCTGATTAACCTCGGCGGCAATGTCCAGACGCTGGGCGCCAGTGGGGAACAGGGGTGGGGGATTGGGCTGAAAAAGCCGTTTGCCGCCGAAGATGCGCTGCTGGGGGTGATCCATGTCAGCAACAAATCTGTGGTTACGTCGGGCATCTACGAACGTTATTTCGAGCTGGACGGCCGCCGCTACCACCATATTCTCGACCCGAAAACCGGGTATCCGCTGGATAACGAGTTACAGAGCGTGACGGTGATTTCTGAGGATTCCATCGACGGCGATATCTACACCACGCTGCTGTATGGCATGGGGGTAGAAAAAAGCCTCGAGTATCTGCAAGACCTTGCACATATCGAGGCGATTTTTGTCACTAAACAGCGGCAGATTGTCTGCTCGTCACAGCGCCAGTTTGGCTTCACGCTGCTGGATAATAGCTACCAGCTGCTGCGTTAATTCCCCAAATACTACTGGCAATACTGTTTTAGCAGGGCGTGATGATCTTCTTGCAGCCGATAGCGATAGACCGGCCTTCCCGTCACACCGTAGTGAATGCTGGTGAACAGGATATGGCTGTCAGCTAGCCAAATTAGGTACTTACGGCAGGAAACGCGCGAGATATTCACCGAGTGCGCCAGCTCGTCGGTGGAGAACTCGGTGTCAGGATGGGCGTCAATCCACTGGCACAGGGTGCGCAGGGTCTGCGGCGTTAAGCCCTTCGGCAGCTTTTTGTTGTCAGACGTGGTCTGCGGCTCGCCGTGTATCAGCCGATCCACGTCAGACTGCTCATAATACTGATGGTGATCCATCAGCGTTTTCTTCTGCTGCCAGTGGGTCAGCGCCTCTTCAAAACGCGGGAACTGGAAAGGCTTGATCAGGTAATCCACCACGCCGTAGTTCAGCGACTTCTTAATGGTGGCGGCATCGGCGGCGGAGGAGATCACAATCACGTCGATTGGCCGACCGGCATCGCGCAGTACGGGAAGCAAATCCAGCCCGTTCTCCTGCTGCATATAGACATCAAGCAAAATAAGGTCGATAGGATGTTGAGGATTCAACACCAGATCTTTGGCTTGTTGTAAGGTTGAGGCCACGCCAGTGCAGGTAAACCCTTCAATCTGAGTCACATAACAGCGGTTAAGCTCTGCAACCATGGCATCATCATCGACTATCAGCACATTGATCATGCCGGTTTCCTCTCACTATCCCACGGGAGTTGTACAAAAAATTGGGTGTATACGTCAGGTTCTGACTCAACGCTTATGCTTCCGCCAAGGTTCTCAATTTGCTGTTTCGCCAGGGATAACCCGACGCCGCGCTCTTCACCTTTCGACGAAAACCCTTTCTCAAAAATAGCATCAATATGCTCAGGCGGAATGCCGGGGCCGTCATCGCTGACCACGCCAGCGAGCCAGCCATTTTGGTAATGCAGCAACACGCTTATCTCTCCGTTCGGCTGCTGGCCCAGAGCGTCCAGAGCATTCTCAATCAAATTACCTAGCGCGGTGATCAGCGCCGCCACCTGATCTTCATTGGCATTGTCGGGCAGCAAGCTGTCATCGCTGAGCGTAAGCTGATGGTGCATATCCGTGGCGCGTTTCATCTTGCTTAACAAGAAACCGGCAATAACAGGTGATTTGATTTTTAACAGCAACGAGCCAATTTCTGTCTGATAGTTATTGGCCGTTTTGAGAATGTAATCCTCAAGCTGCGTGTAGCTCTTCATGTGCAGTAACCCGAGGATCACGTGCAGCTTGTTCATAAACTCGTGCGAGCGCTCACGCAGCGAATCGGCGTAGTTTACCATGCCGCTCAGGCGCTGCATCAACTGGCTGACTTCGGTCTTATCCCTGAAGGTACAGATAGCGCCGATAATCACCCCATTGCTGCGCACCGGCACGGTATTACTCAGCAATAAACGGCCTTTGACGTTGATCTCTTCATCCTGACGCGGCACCCCGGTCTGGAGCACGTCGTTAAGATTATGGATCAGTGGCTGGGAGCCGCCGATGTTCTCGACATTAATGGAAAACTCAGGGGCGGTTTCGCCAAACAGGTGGCGTGCCTCTTGATTAATCAGCGTCACCCGCGCGTCCTGGTCGACGGCAATCACCCCCTCTTTGATCGACTGTAACATCGCCTGGCGCTGTTCAAAAAGTGTCGATATTTCATAAGGTTCCAGCCCGAACAAGATGCGTTTGAGCATCTTCACTAAGGCGAAGGTCCCCAGCGCGCCGACCAGCGTACCAAACAGCACGGTCCACAAAATGCTCCAGCGGCTCTTATTGATTTGCTCGGTCACTTTGCTGAGGGAAATGCCAATCGCCACCACGCCAATTTGCTTATGCTGGTCATCATAAACTGGCGTGAACACCCGCAGCGCCTCCACCAACACTCCGTGATTGATCGCCACATTCTCTTTGCCCTGCAAGGCTGGATTGATGTCGTCACCAATAAAGCGGCGGCTAATCACCTCTTTATTCGGATGCGAGAAGCGAATGCCGCTCATGTTGGTCACCACCACGAACAGCAGGTCATTTCTCTTGCGCGCCGCGTCGGCAATCGGCTGAATGATGCCGCTGTCCGAAGGCTGAGTCAGCCCGCGCCTGATTTCCGGCAGGTCAGCCAGCGTGCGGGCCACCGCCAGCGCCTTCTCTTTCACGCCGTCGCGGGTGGTGTCGCTGACCTGAATAAGATAGAGCAGATGCACAACCAGCAGGACGGAGAGGATCACTGCGCCAATCATCAAAATGACCGACGTCATCAGTTTCATGGGGCGTTTGCGCGTGGCAAAAGGTTGTTTGGTGTCTCTCATTGAAGTCTCAAGGAAAAGTGTCGTTAACCATAGGGGGTAGCTTATGGTCCACGTTTGTCAGCCGAGAGTCTAGCTTGTTACTCTATTGCCGCAAACTGAACGCGAAGCTTTCTCGCCTGATGGCTAAACGATTATTTTTTGCTCAACTCCCGTGTCGAGGGCACGCAATTTATGTTAAAACGTTCGCTCTCAAAATTCGCACCCGCTCGACTCTCTCCACCAAAGGTTTCATGACATATGACAGATAATCTTCTCGAACGCATTTCGACAGCGTTAGAAGCAGAATATACGCTCGAAGGACTGGTTCGGCAGTTGCTGGAGATGCTCGAGCTGGTGACCAATATGGAGTCCACCTACCTGACTCGTATTGACGAAGATGGCGGGCAGCAGCACATTCTGTTTTCCCGCAATGGCAGCAATATGCATATCCCCGAGGGGCTGTCGGTGCCTTGGGGAGACACCCTGTGCAAGCGCGCGCTGGACGAAGGCCGCCGCTACACCTGCGACGTTGCCGGGATTTGGGGGGATTCAGAAGCCGCGAGGGCGCTGGGGATCACCACCTATGTCAGCACGCCGGTAACGCTGGCCGACGGCTCGCTGTACGGCACGCTGTGCGCCGCCAGCTCTGAACACCGCGAATTGTCCGAGCGCAGCGAGCAGGTGCTTCAGCTGTTCGCCAACCTGATTGCTCAACAGATCCAGAGCGAACAACTGTTGAAGAAATTACAGCTCGCCAACGACGCGCTGACCACCGCCAGCTATACCGATGAGCTGACCGGCTTGCCGAACCGCCGTTCGCTGTTCAACCAGCTGCCGACCCTGTTTTCTCAGGCCCACGCCACTTCGCGCTATGTGCTGATCGCCTTTGCCGATCTGGATGATTTTAAAGAGATCAATGACCTCCACGGCCATGAAGTGGGGGATGATTTTCTGGTGGCGGTGGGAGAGAGGCTGAAAGAGGGCGTGCGCGGCGATGAAGTGATGGCCCGCGTGGGCGGCGATGAGTTCGTGGTCGCGGGGGCCGGGCCGATGGAGTTTAGTGAAGCTCAACAGGCGGCGCAGGCTTTCAAAAAGCGCCTGTCCGAACTGCTGACCGGCGAGTATCAGCTGCAATCTTGTCTGATTGATTACGCCGGGCCGAGCATCGGCGCGGTGGCCATCAACCCAACGGACAGCACGCCGGACATGGCGCTGCGCGAAGCCGACGCCCAGATGTATGAAGAGAAAAACCGCCGCAGAAGATGGCGCGTGGTCTGACTTTTCCCTTTCTCCCGGCGAAATCCCCAAACCTCCCCAGTAAACGGGGAGGCATTGTTGATTCAATCAGTCGTTTTTCTTCTGGGGAATAAAGCCCGGCACGCCCGTCTCCACCACCGAGTTCAGGCGAATGCGGGTAGTTATCTCCTGCTTCATTCTGCTCAGCGCGCTCTCCGGCAGGGTCGAAATATCCCAGTTTTCTTCAATGTGGCTGCGGCGGGTAGACGTGGTCAGGAACGCCGTTCCGCGCTGCGCCGCCCAAGCCAAGGCCACCTGCGCCGGGGTTTTCTCCACCTGCTGGGCGATTGTGGTGATCACATTATCCTCCAACACTCGCGGCTCCATGCCGTGCCCCAGCGGGGCGAATGCCAGCAGGATAATGCCCTGCTGTTGGCAAAACTCCAGCAGCTCCCACTCGGGCAGATAAGGGTGGGACTCCACCTGCACCACCGCCGGTTTGATGCGCGCGTCGGCGACAATCTGTTTTAACGCGGGCAGGGTGATGTCGGACAAACCGATAGCCCGGCAGCGCCCGTCGTCCACCAGCTTCTCCATCGCCCGCCATGTCTCGAGTAAGGTCACGCCAGAGTCATAAATCACTTTCCCCTCGGCGTCGCGCGGGTCGAGATTGTCTCCCGGCTGGAAAGCAAATGGCGTGTGAATCAAAAAACAATCCACATAGTCCACCTGCAAACGGCGGCAGCTGGCCTCCAAAGCCGGGGCGACATATTCCGGGCGATGGTGGGTATTCCACAGCTTAGTGGTGACAAACAGCTGCTCGCGGCTAACCTTTCCAGAGGCTAATGCCTGCTGAAACGCCGCGCCAACCTGAGCTTCATTTTGGTAGCGCTCGGCGCAGTCGAAGTGGCGGAAACCGGCCTCCAGCGCCTCTGTTACTGCCTGCGTGGTGACGCTAAGATCCTTAAATAGCGTGCCAAACCCTGCCGCTGGCATCGCGCCGCTGCCGTGTTGAATCGGGAATCTTGTCTCGCGGAGCCTGTCTTGGGTACTCATATTCTGACCTCTTGGGTTCTATTTACGGGCTGGGTTTTCGTAACAGCAGCACCAGTGGACTCACCACCAGCATCACTACCATTAACGTTTTGAACTGGCCGATCAGGGCGATAAACGCCGCCTGGCCGGTGATGGCTTCATTGAGCGCCGCCAGCTGTGGCAGATTGTCGGCGGGGGTGCGAACAGCCGCGAAGTAATACGGCGTCAGGTGGCTGGCGAAAGCCAGGTGCAGCGCCTGCGTATGGGTGAAAAACAGCGCCTGCACCACGGCGACCCCCAGAGTGCTGCCATAGGTGCGGGCTAAATTAAACAGCCCGGCCCCTTCTGGGCGAAGCTGCGGGGCAAGGGTGCTAAAGGCGACATGGCTCAGAGCTGGCATTAACACCCCCAGCCCAAGGCCCTGAATCGCTCCGGCAATCGCCACCGGCGGCCAATCCATTAACGGCGAGTAATCCAGCATCGTGGCATTGGCATAAATCACCGTGGCGATTCCCGCCGCTACCGCTAGCCGACGGTCAATCCCCCTCGGCGCGCGGCTCATCAACACAAAGCCGCCGACAATGCCGATGCCGCGAGGAAGGGTCAGCAGGCCGGTCGTCATGGGCGGGTAGCCCAGCAGCTCGTCGAGCATCGGCGAAGTCAGCGCCATGGTCGGCAGCAGCACAAAACCAGCGGCGAAAAACAGCAGCGTGCACAAGACAAAATTGCGATCGCGAAACAGCGCTTTGCTGAGGAAATGGCTTGGTGAAGTCAGCACGTGCACCACCAACCAACAGAACCCAAGCAGCGCCGTGGCGGCTTCCAGCCAAATCTCTGGCGAGTCCCACCACTCCAGCCGTTCGCCGCGATCCAGCACCATTTGCAGGCCGATAATGGCGGCGGTAAAACTGATAAAGCCAAAGAAATCAAAGCGTGCGGGCTGCGCGGATTTTTTCTCCAGCAGATCCAGACTGGTCACTAAGGCGATAAACGGCACCAAGGGAATGCTGGTGAGAAACAGCGACGGCCAGCCAAAGTCGTCGGCCAGCCAGCCGCCAATCGCCGGGCCGCTGACAATGCCGAGCAGCACGATGGCGGTCCAGCTCGCTCCAAAATGGGGGCGCCGCTCCGGGGGCAGGGTTTCCAACGCAATCGCCATGGAAAGGGGCGCAACAATGCCGCTGGCCGCGCCCTGAACAATACGCGTGGCGATAAATCCCAAGGGGGTATTGGCCGTGGCCGCCAGCCATAGTCCGCAAGCAAAGGTGGCTAAGGCCGCTAGATAGGTCCTCTTCAAGCCAAAACGGCCCGCGAGCCACTGGGCAATCGGCAGGGTAATGCCGCTGGCAGCTAGATAAGAGGTGAAAATCCAGCCCGCCTGATCGTCCGCCATCGACAGGCCACCCTGAATAAAACGCAGTGCCGAGTTGGGGATGGACAGGTTCATCGCCTGAAGATAGGTCGCCAGCAGGGCGGCAAAACGCAGCGCGCGGCGACTCATTTTGCTATCAGCCCGCTTAAGGCTTGCCACCAACTATTCTTGCCGGTTTCCACTTGTACGCTGGCGCTGGTGCCGGAAAACAGTGGGATTTGCGTCGCTATCTCCTCCAGTTCCAGGCGCACCGGCACGCGCTGCACCACTTTGACCCAGTTACCCGTGGCATTTTCCGGCGGTAGCAGGGAAAAGTCAGACCCCGCTCCCGGACTCATGCTGACCACGCGGGCCTTAAAAGCCCGGTCAGGGTAGCTGTCGAGATGCACGGTTGCCGACTGCCCGGCGCGCATCTGGCTGATTTGGGTTTCGCGGAAATTGGCCTCAATCCACACGTGTTTCTTTGACAGCAGGGCAAAGGCCGGTGCGCCGCTGTTGATAAAGTTGCCGACCTGTAAGTCGTCAACCTTGGTGACAATGCCATCTTCTGGCGCACTGACGGTGGCGTAAGAGAGGTAAAGCTGGGCCTCGTCGAGCTGGCTCTGGGCCTCGCGCACCGCCGGGTGACTGTCGACGTGGATATTTGGATCGCCATTCAGGGACACCAGAATGTTCGCCACCTGCTGTTCAATGGAGGCGATGCGCTGGCGGGCGACTTTCAGGTCGGTATCGGCGCGCTCGTACATCGACTGCGACACAAACTGATTCGCCAATAAGGCTTTTTTACGGGCAAAATCCTTTTGCTCGAAATCGGCCTGCTCGCGGGCTGATTGCAGCTCCGCCAGCTGTTCGCGGTAGCTGGTTTTCAGCCCTTCAATCCGCAGGCGAGCCACGCTGAGCTGGGCCTGCGCCCGGTTTACTGCGATTTGTAATGGCTCTGGGTTTATCTGGAACAGCACCTGACCCTTGCGCACCGGCTCATTGTCCACCACGGCAATATTGACCACCTGCCCCGACACTCTGGCGTTAATGGCGGTTTTCGCCACTCGCGCATACGCGTTATCAGTGGAAACCGAATTTAGCGTTGCCAGAAAGTAGCCGCCGCCCACCAGCGTGAGCAGCACGGGCAATCCCACCAGCAGTATCGGGCGTGTAAAGTGGAGGCGTTGCAGGGTTTGAGTGGCAGTGTTATCAGCGGCTTGGGTCATGGTAACTATCACTTTTCTCAGAGTGCGTGGTGAAAACCTGGAGCGATTTCAGCTCAGACAGGCGCAGTTTTTATTTTTGTGCGACAATGTAAGAATATCGATCCGCTAACCGAATTCAAGGAATTTTGTACAACATGGCACAAAATAAAGCGAAGGAGTCAAAAGGCCGCGGGCGTCCTCGCGCCTATAACCCTGAGGAAGCCTTAGGGCAGGCGCTGGGCGTGTTTTGGAATACCGGCTTTTCAGCGGCGTCGCTGGACAGCATCGCCAGCGCGGCGGGCATGAATCGCCCAAGTTTGTATGCTGCATTTGGCGATAAGCACGCGCTCTACCTCAAGGCGTTGGGCCATTATTGGTCGCAGGCCGCCGCCGCCATGGACGCCGCGCTGGGCGATGACGGCCTCACGCTGCGGCAGGCGCTGGAACAGTTCTACCAAGGCCAACTGGAGATCTATTTCTCGGGCGAGGGACAGCCACGCGGCTGCTTTATGATTGGCACCGCCGCGACGGAAGCCATTGAAGATGCTGAGATTAAAGCTTTTCTACTCGAGGGGATGGGCAAGTTGGATGCTTTTCTTACCGGGCGGATTCAGGCCGCCATTGACACCGGAGAGCTAGGCCAAGAGGCCAGCGCCGCGACCTTAGCGATGCTGGCTTCATCGGTTTTACACAGTATTTCGATACGGGCGCGGGCCGGGCAATCTCGCGCAGAACTGACCGAGATTGCCGATGGCGCGGTGAAGATGATTTGCGGTTAGGAAGGCTTAAACCCGCCAGAACTTCTTCTTACTGGTTTTGCCGACCCCGGCGTTGAAACTGTTGGTTGGGTCAAGCTGGTGCATATGCCGCTCGTAGTCTGGCGAAGCGTGGTACTGGTTGCCGACATTGTGCTCGGCGGGGTATTTCGCCCCGCGCGTTTCGACATACTCCAGCACGCCGTGCTTGAAGGCAGTCGGGTCATAGCCGGGTTTGAGGATGTAATCCTGATGATTGACGAAACAGAAGAAGTGGCCGCAGCAGGACTCCAGCAGCACCTGCTGTTGTAAATGAGCCGGTAGTTTCAGCCGCCATTCGGGGTCGTTGGAGCGCAGCGCCACGTCGAACGCCACCAGACGCTGGTTGATATCCAGCCCCTTGCCTTCGCAATAGTAGACGGTACAGGCCCCGACGCCGAAGCGAATCAAAAACGCATTCTTCTCTTCGGCGCTGCTGCACTCAAAGAATTTACCCTGCCGGCTGGCAAAGAAACTCTGCAAAAGCTCTTTCAGCTCCGGCGCGTCTTTTTGCTCGGTTTTCAGCATCAGGTGATGCTCAAACTGGTGGTGGAAATCCATGATGCGCGGCTCCACGCCGTCTGCCGTGACGCGATTGTAAAGCTGGATCAGGCTGTCAAACGCGTGGTTTGGCAGGATCGGGATGGCGCGAACGATTTTATCAATCTGGTTTTTCTGCGCGAACATTTCAGGGATCTTTGCCGCGCCCTGTTTGCCAATGGCCTTATACACGTGTTTGGCATAGCGAATAGTTAAATCAAAGGCCTGACGATGAATGTATTCAGCCTGCAACGGCGAGGCTTTAAGGCTTTTTAGCAAGAAGCGGCGCAGCTCCACCAGCTCGGTTTCATCATTGGCGCCAATATAAAACGTCGTCGTGCCACGGCTGCTTTCAAAAGTCGGCAGGCGCACCGAGAACACCGCCAGCTTGCCGCTGGAACCGGCGCTTTCGTGCAGATACTCCGGGTTGCCGTTGTAGCGCGTGGGCTGGTCAGAATCGACATCGCGCAGCTTTTTCTCATAATCATCGGCCCAGATCCGCCCCTGCCAGTCCGCCGCGTCGCCGGTGGTGTATTTTTGGCTGACCAGATTGGCGAGGATCTCTTCGGGCGTTTCGCCCAGCTCAATGCCCAAATGGTTAATCAGCTGCAGCTGGCCCTGCTCATCAATGGCGGCATAGAGCGATTTTTCAGTGAAGGCAGGCCCACGGCGGATCAGCGAACCGCCAGAGTTATTGCAGATGCCGCCAATCACCGACGCCCCGATGCAGGAGGAGCCAATCACCGAGTGCGGCTCGCGTTGGTAAGGCTTCAGGGCATTTTCCAGCTCGGTGAGGGTCGTGCCGGGGAAGGCCAGCACCTGATTGGCATTATCCAGCAGGTGCAAACCGTTAATTTTGCGAGTGCTGATAATCACGATATCGCGGTCATAATCATTGCCGTCCGGGGTGGAACCGCCGGTGACGCCGGTGTTGGAGGCTTGCATCAAAATGATGACATCATGGGCGACGCAGACTTTCAGCAACTGCCACATCTCCATCAGTGAATTCGGCAGCGCGACGGCCAGCGCCTCGCCCTTGCCGACGCGAAAACCTTTGGTGTAGGGCACTTTGTCGTTGGGTTTGGTCAGCACGTGGCTATGCCCAACCACGTCTTTTAACTGGTTAATCAAAGGTGTATTCATAATGATAGGCTCCTTGCTGAGCATCCTCCCTAAGTGAACGATTTATCAACATACACCATGAAAAATGAAATGGGTGAAAGCGCCAATAAAAACAATGACCGCTTGTCCCTCACCCCGTGAGAACGGGCATAATTTGGGGCAACAGAGGGCGGCTAAATCCCGGTTTTTAGTGATCCTTTTCACAGATTAACTGCGCAATCACCCGATGAGGCGGGATGCCTCTTTCCAATCTTCCGCGAAGTGATAACCATCCCTAAAGAGGATGCGCCGAGGTGAGGGGAAAAGATGCAAAAAGAGATCGTGATTGTTCTGGACTGTGGAGCCACCAATATTCGCGCGATGGCCATCGATAGCCAAGGCAATGTGTTGGCCAGCGCCCATGAGCAAAATTTTACGCTGAACCCGGCAGAAAACCCGCTGTGGCACATTTGGCCGCTGGCGAGAATTATGCAAAGCCTCGAAAGCTGCTGCCAGTCGTTGGTGGCCAAGCTGCCCGACCATCCGGTTCGCGCTCTAACCGTCACGGCCTTTGGCGTCGACGGCGCGCTGGTAGACCGTCAGGGCGAGCTGCTTTACCCGGTGATCAGCTGGAAATGCCCGCGCACCGAAGCTGTGATGAATAACATCGAAAAATACCTTCCCGCCGCCGAACTCAAGGCTATTACTGGCATCGCGCCTTATAGCTTCAACACGCTGTATAAGCTGATTTGGCTGCGCGAAAATGCTCCAGACTTGCTCGACCGCGCCCACGCGTGGCTGTTTATGTCGTCGCTTATTAGCTTCCAGCTGACCGGCGAAATGACCACCGAAAGAACCATGGCGGGCACCAGCCAGCTGCTGGACGTCACTCAGGAAGTGTTCAGCGAGCGGCTGCTGAAACTGGTGGGCATCGACGCTTCGCTGTTCCCGCGCATGATTAATGCCGGAGATAAAATTGGCGAATTGCAGCCGCAGATAGCGGCGCGGCTGGGTTTGACGCCGGGCATTCCGGTGATTTCCACCGGCCACGACACCCAATTCGCCCTTTACGGCTCGGGCGTAGGCATCAATCAGCCGGTGCTGTCGTCCGGTACCTGGGAGATTCTGATGGTGCGATCGGCCAGCATCAATACGGATCTGCTGCAATCTCACCACGCGGCGACCTGTGAGCTGGACAGCGCCCGTGGCTACTTTAACCCCGGTTGCCAATATCTGGCTTCCGGCGTGCTGGAGTGGATCCGCAAACTCTATTGGCCTGAGGTGCCCGCGCCGCAGGTTTATGAACAGATGCTGCTGGAGGCCGGGCGTATTCCGGCGGGGAGTGAAGGGGTGACCATGCGCAGCGACCTGATGGGTGATAAGCAGGCCGGGTGGCAGGGCGTCACGCTTTCCACCCAGCGCGGCCATCTCTATCGCTCGGCGTTGGAGGCGCTGTCTGTGCGCCTGCGCGAGCAGTTGGCGATGCTGGAGCAGGTGGCCGGATTTAACACTCAGGAGCTGGTCTTAGTCGGCGGTGGCAGCCGCAATGCCCTGTGGAATCAGATAAAGGCTGATACTTTGCAACTGCCGGTGAAGGTGCTGGCAAAGGCGGAAACCACGGTGTCGGGCGCGGCGATGTTTGCCTGGGCGGGAATTGGTGTTTATGGCTCAGCCGACGAGGCGCGGCAGCAGGTCAGCTTCGATTACGATACCTATTATCCCCGTTAAATTATTGGCGGATAACCGTCGTCACGGCCGAAACCTGGCCGATAATCACCTCACCGCTGCGCTCAATTTTGCTGGAATCCACCAGCAAAATGCTTTGCAGGCTCTTCTTCAGCATAAATTTTTTAAACAGCGTGTTGCCGTTATCCGTGTCCCAGATATTGCCGTCGGCATCCACGCCGTCGCAGGAGAAAATGAATAAATCGATGTCGATGTTGCGCACCATGTGCAGCGGCGAATCATTAATATAACTGGCGTATTTCCTGTCCAGCGTGCCGCCAGAGCATAAAATCTCAATCTGCGCTTTTTTCTCTAACTCGTGGCAAATTCGGTAGCTGTTGGTGTACACCGTCAGCGGCTGGTCGCGCAGTTTCTTCGCCAAGTGCCAGCAGGTTGAACTGGCATCCAACGCGATGCACATCCCCGGCGTTATCCACTCAATAGCCTTATCCGCCAGTAGGCTTTTGCGCTGGGCGTGGCTTTTCGAGCGTGATTCAAAGGCCACGCTGGGGTCGTCGAAGGGGCGTTTCAGGCTTTTCGCTTTGCCATATTCCCTCACCAGCAGGCCTTTGAGTTGCAGATATTTGAGATCCCGGCGTAGCGTCTCTTTGCTGACATTCAGTGACTCAGCGAGATCATTGACCCGCAGAGAGGCATTGCCTTTGAGTAAGGCAACAATTTCATCCAGCCGTGCCTGCTTATTCATCTTCACTGCAAACCCTTATTCGACATTCGGCGGCTCAATAAATGGCACTTTTCGGCCCGCCAAGTCAAGGATGCGCTAACTGCCCGTTTGCCGCAAAGGCGCTGAAAACGGGCGCTGGAGAGGTTTTCCGGCGTGGGTGAAATCGCGCTTTTTTCAGCGATATTTTGAAGACGGTCACACATCCACGCGGCCAACTGTTGCCAGCCGGCATCGCACCAGAAGATAGGCGCAACGTCACCACACCGCAGTTTGCCGCGCCGAGGAAATCACCATGGAAAGAAACGTTATTGCACGCCAGATAATCGACACCTGTCTGGAAATGAGCCGCATGGGCCTGAACCAAGGCACATCCGGGAATATCAGCGTTCGCTTTGGTGACGGGATGCTCATCACCCCGACCAGCGTGCCTTATGAGCAGTTGAGCGAAGATGACATCGTGTTTGTCGATGGTCAGGGCAATGCCGAAGCGGGTAAAACCCCCTCCAGCGAATGGCGTTTCCATCTGGCGATTCTGCAAGCCAAGCCGGCGGAAAACGTGGTGTTGCATAACCACGCGGTACACGCCACGGCGGTGGCGATTCTGAATAGAGAGATCCCGGCGATCCACTACATGGTGGCAGCGGCGGGTGGCAAAAAGATCCCCTGCGCGGGGTATGCGACCTATGGCACTCAGGCGCTGTCGGACCATGCGGTGACGGCGTTGACCGGCTATAAAGCCACGCTGTTGCAGCATCACGGCATGATAACCTGCGGGAAAACCTTAGAAAAAGCGCTGTGGCTGGCGCAAGAGGTGGAGGTGCTGGCGAGGCTCTATCTGCTGACGCTGGCCGTCACGCCGGAAGTGCCGTTGCTGAGTGATGAAGCCATTGATGAAGTGCTGCGCAAATTCCACGGATATGGCCTGAGTGACGTGGCCTAAACAGCCATAAAAAAGGGCACGCGAGGTGCCCTTTTCCACTATCGGCCGTTATTACAACACCTTACTCAAGAACGACTTGGTGCGCGGATTGGTTGGATTGGTAAACAACTGCTCCGGCGTGCCTTGCTCTTGGATCACGCCCTGATCGATAAACACCACGCGGTCGGCCACTTCGCGAGCAAAGCCCATTTCGTGGGTAACGATCACCATCGTCATGCCTTCCAGCGCCAGCTGTTTCATCACCGCCAGCACTTCGCCAACCAACTCCGGGTCCAGCGCCGAAGTCGGCTCATCAAACAGAATCAACGCCGGTTCCATCGCCAGTGCGCGAGCAATCGCCACGCGCTGCTGCTGGCCACCGGACAGGCTGGAAGGCCAGGCGTCGATTTTGTCGATCAGTCCCACCTTTTGCAGCAACTTTTCAGCGCGCGACACGGCTTCGGCTTTCGACAACCCTTTCAAAGACATAGGCGCCATGATCAGATTTTCCAGCACCGTCATGTGCGGGAACAGGTTGAAGCGCTGGAACACCATGCCCACGCCGGAACGCAGCGTGTTCAGGTTGGTTTTCGGGTCGTGCACCGCAAAACCGTTGACCACTACTTCGCCGCCGTTTGGCTTCTCCAGCGCGTTTAAGCAGCGCAGGAAGGTACTTTTGCCAGAGCCTGACGGGCCAATCACGCAGACCACTTCCTGCTCCGCGATATCGCAAGAGATGCCGCGCAAGACGTGAGTTTCGCCAAACTGCTTCTGTAAATCCTTAACGTGAATCACTTTTGCCGAACCTCTTTTCCATGTGTTGAACCAGCAGCGACAGCAGGAACGTCAGTACCCAATAGACTAAGGAGATAGTCAGGTAGGGTTCCCAATAGGTGGCATAAGCGCCGGAAACGGTACGCGCGGCGTAGGCCAGGTCGGCCAGCCCGATAGCCGAGGCCAGCGAGGAATCTTTAACGATGGCGATGGCGTTGTTGCCCAGTGGCGGCAGAATGCGGCGAAACGCCTGCGGCAAAATCACTTTGCGCATGGTTTTGCCCCAGCCCATGCCGAGCGCGCGGGACGCTTCCATCTGGCCGTTGTCTATTGACTGAATACCGGCGCGGAAAATCTCCGACACGTAGGCACCGGCGTTCAGGGTGATCGCCACCACGCAGGAGAGGAACGCGCCGTAATCCGAACGCAGAGAGCGAGCGAAGTCCGAGGACATCAGGCCGTTGGCGACTAAAATGCCGTCACGCGGGTTAATAAATAATGGCACCAGTGCGAAGTGCACCACCATGATTTGCACAAACAGCGGCGTACCGCGGAAGGCGCTGACGTAAACGCGCACCGGCCACTGGACCGCGAAGCGCAAAATGAGTTTCCACGGACCATCATCAGCGCGGGCCATGCGACCCAGACCCAATAACAGCCCCCAGGTGGTGCCCAAAATAACGCAAATAATGGTGCATTTGATGGTCATCAACGCGCCCTGAACAAACAGCGGGGCGTATTCGGAGATGATCTCCCAACGAAATCCGGTCATGCTTTTCCTTGATTGGGGGCCGAGCTGGCCCCCATTTTATGCGTAATTACTTAGTTGGCAGGGTTGGTACGTTGTTATCGAACCAGTTGGCGTAAATCTTGGCGTAGGTACCGTCAGCAATAATGGTTTTCAGACCGGCGTTGATTTTGCCCAGCAGCTCGGTGTTACCTTTCGCCACCGCGATGCCGAAGTATTGACGCTGGAATTTGCTGTCCGGAACCAGCTTCAGCGCTTTCTCAGGATGGGATTTGATGTAGTACTTCACCACGCCCACGTCGCCAACCGCCGCGCCGATACCGTCTTCAGACAGCTCTTGCAGCATCAGCGGGGTGTTGTCGAAACGTTTGATATCCGTGCTGTTTTTGCCCAGCTCGTCAGAAACCACGATGTCGCCGGTGCTGGAGTTAACCACGCCCACTTTCTGGCCTTTCAAGGCCGCGACGGAGTCTACTTTTGAATCCGCTGGCACCACAATGGACTGCTCGGCCGGGAAGTAAGGAGTAGAAAAATCAACCATTTGCTGACGTTTGTCAGTGATAGTGATACCGGAAATGATGATGTCGCGGTCGCCAGAGTTCAGCGTCGCGAAGATCCCTTCCCACGGCGTGTTAACCAGTTTAACGTTGAAGTTCTCAGCCTTGGCGATGGCTTTAATGATATCAATATCAAAACCTTCCAGCTCTTTCTGGTTGTTTTCATATTCGAACGGACGGTATGTACCACCAGAGCCAACCACGTAGGTTTGCTGTGCCGCGAAAGCAGAAGTGGCGAGAGAGGAAAGCAGGCACCCGGCGAGAATAAAGGACTTAAACATGGTAACTCCTGTTGTGTTTGTTGTTTTATGCACTTAACTTGCATAAAAATACATAAATTGACGAATAGCTTCAACTAAAAACAACGGAGTTTTGTGTATTACATGGCGGGCAAGCGAGGTGGATTAAGGGTTCCAGCACCAATGCCAGGGTTCGTAAATGAAGCCCCAAGGGTTATTCGGCGGGAAGGAGAGGGTGAAACCAAAACGCGCCGCGTTGCCGCTAAGCCAGCGGAAAGCCTCGGTTTCGCCGAAAACGCCGGTGACTTCATCACAATCGGGGGTATTGATGTCCACCGCACGGCCTGTGTGGTGTTCGCTACAACCGGGAGGGGCCAGCGAGCTGAAAATCTTCTCGGGCGAAAGCCCGGCTTGCAGCTTCTGCTGAATCAGCCCGGATTGATAAGCCACATCGCGCCATGCCGAAATCAGCACAATCTCCACGCCATCCTGCTCGGCGGCGCGCTTCATCGTCAGCCAGGCATCGGCAGCGGGGGCCGTCAGCCGATGGGCTTTGCCGGTTTGGTCCGTCTCGGCAATGACCAGCAGGCTGGGATCGATATCCTCGAAAAACGGCAACGCGCGGTGAGCAATCACCTGTGGGTCAATGCCCAACGCACGTAAGGCCTGTTCGGTGGTCGCAGCCAGTGGGCGGCTCATTCTTCAGCCTTGCCCAGACGGTTCATAGCCAGGGCCATAGCCCGGCCGCTGCTACGCATGTTCTGCTGATAATGGGTGGCGGCGCTGACGAAGGCGGCTAACAGCTGCTGGTCCTGCTCATGCTGCTGATATTCAGGATGCCACTGCACGCCAAGGCAAAAATCGTAGCCTTCGCACTCAATCCCTTCGATCACCCCGTCCGGCGCGACGGCGTTGACGCGGCAACCTTCGCCGACGCTTTTCACCGCCTGATGGTGGGAGCTGTTGACCTCATAACGAGCAGCCTTCACGCAGCGAGCAAGCAGGGTATCAGCCACAATGTCGACCGGATGGCGGGCGCGCTTTTTGCCGCCAGCGTTCTCGGTATCGACCGTGGTGCTGTGCTCGAGGGCGTCAGGCAGGGCGTCGGGAATGTGCTGATGCAGGGTGCCGCCGGTCAATACCGCCAGCAGCTGTTGCCCACCGCAAATACCCAGCAAGGGCATATTGCGGCGCATTGCCCCTTGGATAATGGCGATTTCGAACTCGGTTCTGGCAGGTTTCAGGCGAATCTGGTCGCTCGACTGCTGCTCGTTAAACAGCGCGGGGGAAACATCAAACGCGCCGCCCGTGACCACGATGGCGTCGCAGAGCGACAAATACTCTTCAGCCAACTCGCCGTGATGGGGAAGCGCCAGCGGCACCGCGCCGAGCGAAGCCAGACTCGTCATATAATTTTGCCGTAACGCATACCATGGAAAATCGGCATAGCCGCCAGCCTCTTCACTATCAAGTGTCACACCAATAACCGGTTTAGAGGGAAAATTCGCGCTCATAGCTCTCCGCCGAGTTCTGTTATTAACTCAAATTAGAATGATGAGAAAAACACTTTCCTTCAACATATCAACAGGGCGGCGAGTGAAACAATACAAATTATCAATGTTTTTGTTATTTGATATTAGGTTCTGTAATGTGTTCGTTACGGTGACTGGAAAGGTTGGTTTAGAGTGGGGAAGTGGCGTGCGTGCCAACTTTACTGCTCCCACGGCGCTGGGGTATTCAGTAAAGTATGCAGACGATCATTGCTCAGGGCTGGTTTTTCAATACGAGTGACCAATTCGGTGTAAGTCTCTGGACTAACCGTTATCACTCCTTGATCCAGCAATATAGCTTGTGCGCTTTGCTCGGGTTCTAGTTTCATTTTCTAACCCTCTGAAAGGTGGGAGTTATTAATTTGGCGCCAGATAGCGCCAGCATTGCGAGTTTCAGATTGCATACTCATATTTCTTCAACACCAACTGGGTGCCTTCATTCAGCAGATCATTAATCGAATGACCTGTAGCCTGTGAAGCAATAACCAGCGCTTCATGGTAGGCCGGAGACAGTCGGGTGGTGACTTTGCCACTGAAGGATTTAAACGGATTTATCTCTTTCTCTTTGCAGACGTCGAAAAACACCTTCAGGGAAATAGCCCCTTCTTTCTTCAGCTGCTCAACACTGTCGGCATAAAAATCGGCACCGCCGTTAAGGTTTAAAAACTCGCCGCGAAACATTTCAATGTCAGGATCAAAAGTGATGACAGCCGTGACTCCGTCAATTTTAAGGGTATTGCGCATCATGGTTTAAACCCTAATTTTTGGCATGATTTTCATACAATGATGATACCAAAAAATGACACTACGACAAGCTATTTTAGTGTCACAAAATGGTGTCATTGGTTGGTAATCTTTCTCACTTACGCTCAATTCAATGTTAGAATTCCACCCATTCACCCGAAATATACTTTCTTAATTGTTAACGCAATCTTTGCGTAGTCCTAAAACCGCCGCAGGTATTTTTCGGGATAATAAATGCCGGGTAACGGAACTCTCTGGTTGAAGGATCGTTTTCAGCTGCTTTCTTCTCATAATTAGTGCGAAGCCAATAATTTTATGCTGCCAAATACCTCTTCTCGTCCTAAGAACCGCAATAGATTGTGGTTAGTCATCGCGGTAATTATCGCGGCTATTCTGGTTTGGTATTTTGCCTTCCATCACAGCAGTTCGAGCGCGCCAGAAAAGCATGCCGGGCAGGGCCGTGGCGGTATGCGCGGTGCGGCCATGGCGGGGATGCAAACGCCAGTGCAGGCGGGGAAAGCGGAACAGGCCGACGTGCCGGTTTATCTGCGCGCGCTGGGGACCGTGGTCGCCAATGCCACGGTGACCGTCACCAGCCGGGTGGACGGCCAGCTGATGAAGGTCTACTTCACCGAAGGACAGAAAGTGGAGCAGGGGCAGCTGTTGGCGCAGATTGACCCGCGCAGTTATCAGGCGACGCTGGAGCAGTATCAGGGCGACTTAGCCCAGAATCAGGCGCTGGCGAAAAGCGCCGAACTGACCCTGGCGCGCTATAAGAAACTCTACGCGCAAGACTCCTTAGCCCGACAAGATTTAGAGAGCCAGATGGCGACCGCAGGCCAGTACGCCGGTGCGGTGAAGGCCGATCAGGCGCAGATCGCCGCCGCCAAGTTGAACCTCGAATTTGCCAAAATCACCGCCCCGGTTAGCGGCCACGTCGGCCTGCGTCTGGTCGATCCGGGCAATATGGTCACCAGCGGCAGCACCACGGGCATCGTCACCATCACCCAAACTCAGCCGATTGCCGTCACCTTTAGCGTGCCGCAAAGCAATCTGCAAACCCTGCTCAAAGCCCTGCGTGGCGGGCAACAGTTGCCGACCACCGCCTTTGACCAAGACGGCAGCGAAGTGCTCGGGCAGGGCAAGTTACAGTTCATCAGCAATGAAATCGACACCAGCACTGGCAGCATCAAGCTAAAAGCCCTGTTCGACAATCAGGATGAAAAGCTCTATCCGAATCAGTTTGTAAACGCGCGTCTGCAAGTTGGCACGCTGGAAAAAGCCACGGTGATTCCGGCGGCGGCCTTGCAGCTCAGTGGCAACGGCGACTTCGTCTATGTGGTGAAAGCCGACAACTCCGTCGAGCGCCGCGAAGTGAAAGCAGGCCCGGCCTTTGGCGACGACAAAGTGGCGATTCTGTCCGGCATTCAGCTGGGTGAGCAGGTAGTGACGACCGGCATTGACCACCTGAATAATGGCAGCAAGGTGCAGGTGGTGACCGCCAGCGCCGAGGATGAAGCCACCGCCAGCAAGGCCGGAAGCTCGAAACAGCGCGCTGAACAAGGCGGCGTTGATAAGGCCACCACCGGCAAAGACAGCGGGTCGAAATGAATCCATCACGCCTCTTTATCCAAAGGCCGGTCGCTACCATCCTGCTGATGGTGGCGGTGATGCTGTCGGGCATTTTCGCCTACAACATGCTGTCTACCTCGGCCTTGCCGCAGGTGGATTACCCGACCATTCAGGTGACCACGCTCTACCCGGGCGCCAGTCCGGACGTCATGGCGTCGGGCATTACCGCGCCGCTCGAGCGACAGCTTGGGCAGATGGCCGGGCTGAGCCAGATGTATTCCACCAGCGCCAGCGGCTCGTCGATTATCACCCTGAAGTTCTCGCTAGACCTCTCTCTCGACGTCGCCGAGCAGGAAGTGCAGGCGGCGATCAACGCGGCGGACAACCTGCTGCCAAAGGACTTGCCGAACCCGCCAACCTACAAAAAGGTTAACCCGGCTGATAGTGCGGTGCTGACCATGGCAGTCACCTCTGAGTCGCTGCCGCTGACCAAAGTGCAGGATCTGGTGAACACCCGCGTCGCACTGAAGCTGTCGCAGATTTCCGGCGTCGGCATGGTGACGCTGGCCGGCGGCAATCAACCGGCAATTCGCGTGCAGGTCAATCCGCGCGCGCTGGCGGCCCACAATCTGACGCTGGAAGACATCAACACGCTGATTGGCAACAGTAATGTTAACGGCTCGAAGGGCGGTTTCGACGGCAAGCACCACTCCATCACCATTGACGCCAACGACCAGCTGCGCACCGCGGCGGAGTACGGCAACCTGATTGTCACCTACCAAAACGGTGCGGCGCTGCGCCTGCGCGACATCGCCACGCTCTCCGAAGCGCCGGAAAACCAGTATTTATCGGCCTGGGCCAACAAGCAGCCAGCGATTATCATCAGCGTTCAACGCCAGCCGGGGGCCAACGTGATTGCGGTGGTGGACGGCATCAAGCGCCAGTTACCGACTCTTCAGGCCGCGCTGCCAGACTCGGTCAAAGTCACCATTTTGTCCGACCGAACCCAGACCATTCGCGCCTCCATCAGCGACGTGCAGTTCGAGCTGATGCTCTCCATCGCGCTGGTGGTGATGGTCACTTTCCTGTTCCTGCGCAACGTGGCGGCGACGCTTATCCCGAGCGTCGCGGTGCCGCTGTCGCTGATTGGTACCTTTGGCGTGATGTACCTGTGCGGTTTCAGCCTCAACAACCTGTCGCTGATGGCGCTGACCGTCGCCACCGGATTTGTTATTGATGACGCCATCGTGGTGGTGGAAAACATTACGCGGCGGCTGGAGGAGGGCGAAACGCCGATGCAGGCGGCGCTCAAAGGCTCGGCGCAAATCGGCTTCACCATTATCTCTTTGACCTTCTCACTGATCGCGGTGCTGATCCCGCTGCTGTTTATGGGGGACGTGGTTGGGCGGCTGTTCCGCGAATTTGCTATCACGCTGGCGGTGTCGATATTGGTGTCGATGGTGGTCTCCTTGACCCTCACGCCAATGCTCTGCGCCTATTTGCTGCGCCACATTCCCGAAGAGAAACAGAGCCGGTTCTACCGCAAAGGCGGCCAAATTTTCGACCGACTGATTGCCGGTTATGACCGTCTGCTGATCGTGGTGCTGAATCATCAGCGCATCACTCTGCTGGTGGCGGCGGCGACTCTGGTATTCACCGCGCTGCTCTATGTGATGGTGCCGAAGGGCTTCTTCCCATCGCAAGATACCGGCATGATCCAAGGCATCACTCAGGCGTCGCAGGATGTCTCTTTCGGCGAAATGGGCCGGCGCCAGCAGATGCTGACGGCGGCTATTTTGCAAGATCCGGCGGTGGACAGCGTCTCTTCCACCATAGGTGTGGACGGCAATAACACCAGCCTGAACAGCGGCCGCCTGCAAATTAACCTAAAATCTTTTGACCAGCGTGACGAGCGCGCTCCGGCGATTATTGCCCGCCTGAAGCAAGAAACCGCCTCGGTGCCGGGTATTTCGCTCTACATGCAGGCGTCGCAGGATTTAACCGTGGACGATCAGGTCACGCCAAGCCAGTACCAGTTCACCCTCGACGATGCCGACAGTGAAAATCTGGTGACCTGGACGCCGAAGCTGACCGAAAAACTCAGCCAACTGCCGGAATTCAGCGACGTGGTCAGCAACCTGCAAAATCAGGGGCAGGTGGCCTATGTCGAGCTGGACCGCGACGCCGCGGCGCGTTTTGGCATTACCGCGTCGGATGTCGATACCGCGCTGTATAACGCCTTCGGCCAGCGTCTGGTGTCCACCATCTTTACCCAGTCGAACCAGTACCGCGTGGTGCTGGAAGTTGCGCCGCAGTATCAGCAGTCTCCGGCGTCGTTCGACGACATCTATCTGGCGACCAGCAACACTAACTCGTCCTCGTCGGCTTCCACCGATGCCAACAGCACGACCACCACCAGTGCCTCGGGCTCGACCACCTCGACGTCCGACACCGGCACTTCCACCAGCTCGGCGACGGGCATGGTCAAGCTGACCTCGATTGCCAAAATCCATATGCGCACCGGCGCGCTGTTGCAGGCGCGGTTGAACCAGTTCCCGACGGTGACCGTTTCCTTCAACGTCAAAGACGGTTATTCGCTGGAGCAGGCGCAGGCCGCCGTCCAGCAGAGCATGGCCGAGCTGAAGGTGCCGGACAGCATCACGTTGCGCTATCAGGGGGCCGCTGCCTCGTTTGAAAGCGCCACCGGCAACACCCTGTGGCTGATCCTCGCCGCGCTGCTGACTATGTACGTGGTGCTGGGTATTCTGTATGAAAGCTTTATTCACCCAGTGACCATTCTGTCGACGTTGCCGTCGGCGGCGGTGGGGGCGCTGCTTTCGCTGCTGTTTGCCGATACCGAGTTCAGCCTGATCGCACTAATTGGCGTTATTTTGCTGATTGGTATCGTGAAAAAGAACGCCATTATGATGATCGACTTTGCGCTGGAGGCCGAAACCAAGCACGGCATGTCGCCGCGCGAAGCCATTCATCAGGCCTGTTTGCTGCGATTCCGCCCAATCTTGATGACCACCATGGCGGCGCTGCTCGGCGCACTGCCGCTGATGCTCGCCAGTGGATCGGGTGCTGAACTGCGCCAGCCGCTGGGCTTGGTGATTGTCGGCGGGCTGATTTTCAGTCAGGTACTGACCCTGTTCTCCACGCCGGTGATTTACCTGATGTTTGACCGTCTGGCGACCCGCTGGAACCCGCGCCTGAAGCGCAAACGCGCCGCTAAGCTGAACCAACAGCAGGCTGGCGAATAGATGAATATCTCGCGCTTTTTCATCTTCCGGCCCGTCACCACGCTGCTGCTAACCAGCGCGGTGCTGCTGCTCGGACTGCTGGGCTATCGTCTTTTGCCGGTGGCTCCGCTGCCGCAGTTGGACCTGCCGGTGATTCTGGTGAGCGCCAGCCTGCCGGGAGCCAGTCCGGAAACCATGGCGGCTACGGTGGCGACGCCGCTGGAGCGCGCGCTGGGACAGATTGCGGGCGTCACTGAGATGACCTCCAGCAGCTCGCAGGGCACCACCAGCGTGGTGCTGCAGTTCGACCTCGACCGTGAAATCAACGGCGCGGCGCGCGACGTGCAGGCGGCGATTAACGCCTCGCGGGCGCTACTGCCGAGCAGCATGCCGTCGCTGCCGACCTACCGCAAAGCCAACCCGTCCGACGCGCCGATCATCATGCTCTCTCTGACTTCGGCCACGCGCAGCAAGGGCGAGCTGTACGACATTGCCTCCAGCCAGTTGCAGCAAAAAATCGCGCAGGTGAACGGCGTGGGGCAGGTTTCGATTGTCGGCTCGGCGCTGCCCGGCGTGCGTATTGACCTGCGCCCGGAGGCGATCAGCCATTACGGCATTTCCCTCGACACCATTCGCGCCGCCATCGCTAACAGCACCACTAACTTGCCGAAGGGCGTGCTGCAAGGCTCGAACCAGTCGTGGATGATTGAAAGTAACGGCCAGCAGAGCACGGCGGCGCAGTACAAAACCCTGATTGTGACTTATATCAAGGGCGCGGCCATTCGCCTGAGCGACGTCGCCAATGTCTATGATTCGGTTGAAGATAAATACAACGTAGGCTACTACAACAGCACGCCGTCGGTGATGCTGGGCGTGACGAGGCAGGCCGGGGCCAACATGCTGGAAACCATTCAGGCAATTAAAAATGCGTTGCCGCAAATGGAAGAGAACCTGCCGGGCGACGTCGAGCTGCACATCGCGCTGGACCGTTCCGGCACCATTTCTGGCTCGCTGCGCGCCACTGAGGTAACCCTGCTGGAAGCCACGGTGCTGGTGATCGCCGTGGTGTTCGTCTTCCTGCGCAACCTGCAGGCGGTGATCATCCCGGCGCTGGCGCTGCCCGTCTCCTTGATTGGCACCTGCTCGGTGATGTACCTGCTGGGCTACAGTCTGGATAACCTGTCGCTGATGGCGCTGATCATCGCCACCGGCTTTGTGGTGGATGACGCCATTGTGGTGCTGGAGAACATTACCCGGCATATCGAAGAGGGGCTGGGGCCAGTGCGCGCGGCAATCAAAGGCGCGCAGGAAGTGAGCTTTACCGTGCTGTCGATGACCCTTTCGCTGGTGGCGGTGTTTATCCCGCTGCTGCTGATGGGCGGCATCCTCGGGCGGCTGTTCCGCGAGTTCGCCGTCACGCTCACCGTGTCGCTGGTGATTTCGATGCTGGTTTCTCTGAGCCTGACCCCGATGCTGTGCGCCCGTTTTCTGCGGCGTAAACCGGCGGTGGAAAAGCGCCAGCCGCGCATTTATCGCCTGATCGAGCGCTGGCTTAATCGCCTGCTGGCGGGCTATGCGGCGGCACTCGGCTGGGTGATGCGCCACCAGTTGATCACTATGTTCGGCCTGCTGCTGACTATTATGCTTAACTTCTACCTGTACACCGTGGTGGAGAAGGGCTTCTTCCCCGAGCAGGATACCGGCATGCTGATGGGCATGATGCGCGCGGATCAAAACACCTCATTCCAGACCATTCAGCCGAAACTGCTGGAGTACAGCAAGATCATTCAAGACGATCCGGCGGTGGACGCGGTGATGAGTTCGGCGGGCAGCGGCGGCTTTGGTTCGCGCAACACCGCGCTGTTCTTCGTTCGCCTGAAAGACATTAAAGACCGTACCGCCACCGCCAGCCAAGTGGCCAACCGGCTGATGGCGAAAACCAGCAAACTGGCCGGGGCGCAGCTGTTTATGCAAGCCGCGCAGGATCTGCGAGTCGGCGCGCGCAGTGCTAACGCGCAATACCAGTACAGCCTGCAAGCCGATGACCTTTCGCTGCTGCGCGAGTGGGGGCCGAAGGTCAAAGCCGCGCTGGAGAAGCTGCCGCAGCTGACCGGCGTGGATTCTGACTCGCAAACCGGCGGGCAGGAAGTGATGTTGAACATTGACCGCGACAAGGCCACGCGGCTGGGGGTTAACATCAAGATGATCGACACGCTGCTCAATAACGCCTTCAGCCAGCGGCAGATCGCCACCATCTACAAGACGCTGAACCAGTACCACGTGGTGATGAATCTGACCGACGACTACACCAGCAATCCTGACGTGCTAAACCAGCTTTACGTGGTCACGGACAGTGGCGAGCAGGTGCCGCTGTCGGCCTTCACCACCTTTAGCGGAGCCAACGCGCCGCTGTCGGTGGCGCATCAGGGGCAGTCGGCAACCACCACGCTGGCCTTTAACTTGTCCGACGGCGTGGCGCTGGGGGATGCCCAACAGCTGATTAAAACCACCATGGCGAAAATCGGCCTGCCGGACACGGTTCAGGCCGGATTTGCCGGCACGGCGCAGGCTTTTGACTCGTCGGTGAGCATGATGCCGTGGCTGATTCTGGCGGCGCTGGCGGCGGTGTATATCGTGCTCGGCATGCTCTATGAGAGTTACATTCACCCGCTGACCATTCTGTCCACGCTGCCCTCCGCCGGGCTGGGGGCGCTGCTGCTGATGCTGCTGACCAATACCCAGCTGACGGTGATCGCGCTGATCGGCATCTTGCTGCTGATTGGGATTGTGAAGAAGAATGCGATCATGATGATCGACTTCGCGCTCGACGCCGAGCGCCGCCTCGGGCTGACGCCGCAGCAGGCGATCACCCAGGCCTGCCTGATGCGTTTTCGCCCGATCTTGATGACCACGCTGGCGGCCTTCTTTGGTGCCTTGCCTCTGGCGCTGGGCAGCGGCGGCGACGCCGACCTGCGTAGTCCGCTAGGCTTGGCGATCGCCGGTGGTCTGGCCCTGAGCCAGATTTTGACCCTGTTCACCACGCCGGTGGTCTATCTCTATATGGACCGTTCGAGCCGGGCGACGCGCCGTTTATGGCATCGCCTGCGCCCGCACCATGAGCCATCGCCACCGGCAGGTTCACATGACTAATTCATTGAAAAGCGAAACGACTTTGATGACATTGCGTAATTCCGGCTCCGCCGTTTTCCGTCTCGCCCCGCTGGCGTTGGCATTGCTGCTGGTGGGTTGTACCGTCGGGCCTGACTATCAGCGGCCTTCGGCCCCTCTCTCTTTGGAGTTTAAAGAGGCTAAGGGCTGGACGGCGGCCATCCCGAAGGATACCCAAACCAAGGGCGACTGGTGGGCGGTGTATCAGGACCCTGAGCTGTCGTCTTTGCTGAGTCAGGTACAGATTTCCAACCAAAACGTAGCCCAGTACGCCGCGCAATATCGCCAGGCGCAGGCGCTGGTTTCCGAGGCGCGCGCCGGGCTGTTCCCGACGATTAGCGCCACCGGCGACAGCACGCGCAGCGGCACGGCGCAGGCGGTGACCAAGCAGCAGTCGGCCAAGCTTAGCGCCAGCTGGGAGCTCGACCTGTGGGGCAAACTGCGTCGCACCGTGGAGCAGGACCGGGCCAGCGCGCAGGCCAGCAAGGCCGAGCTGGCGAACGCCACGCTGAGCGCCCAGTCTGAGCTGGCGCAGGACTACTTCCAACTGCGGGTGATGGATGAACAAATCGCGCTGTATCAGCGCAGCATTGCCGCCTACGAGCGCTACCTGACGGTGATCCAGAACCAGTATGAAGGCGGTAATACCTCGCGCGCCACGCTGGCTCAGGCGCAAACTCAGCTGGAAAGCACCCGCGCCTCGGCGCTGGAAGCCCAGTGGCAGCGCGCTCAGCTGGAGCACGCCATCGCGGTGCTGATCGGCAAGCCGCCGGCGCAGTTCACCCTGACCGCGCGGGAGATCAAATTCACCCTGCCGGCGATCCCGCCGGGCCTGCCGTCACAGCTGTTGCAGCGCCGCCCTGATATCGCCATTGCCGAGCGCAACATGGCCTCGGCCAACGCGGCGGTGGGCGTGGCGACCGCGGCCTATTACCCGGATCTGACTCTCAGCGCCAGCGGCGGTTTTGCCAGTGACGCCTTCCACAACCTGTTCTCCCTGCCGAACCGCGTCTGGTCGTTGGGGCCGGAACTGAGCCAGACGGTGCTCGACTTCGGCGCGACTAGCAGCCGCGTAGCGCAGGCCGAGGCGGCCTATGACGCGCAGGTGGCCGCCTATCGCCAGAGCGTGTTAGGGGCGTTGCAGGAAGTGGAAGATTATCTGGTCGAGCTGCGCACGCTGGATGCCCAGACGCTGGCCCAGCAGCGCGCCGCCGACGCTGCCAAGGAGTCGGCGCGGGTGACTTACAACCAATATCAGGCGGGGATGATCGACTATCTCGACGTCGCCACCACTGAGAACACCAGCCTCAGCCAGCAGCAAAACGTCCTGTCCCTGCTCAGCACCCAGATGGTCACCAGCGTTAAGCTGATTGCCGCGCTGGGCGGCGGCTGGAATGGCGATGTAGGTCAGTAAAGTTTTAGATTTAGCTAAAGAAAAGGCCAGCGCTGAGCTGGCCTTTTTGCTTTGGTTTTGGGCCTATTTTGAGGCGTCGCGTGCCGCTTTCACCTGTTCGGCGGTGACAGCTTCGGCCTGATTTCCCCAGTTGCCGCGCAGCGTGTTGGTCAGCTCCGCCACCTGCTGATCGTTCAGCGCCCAGCCGTATCCCGGCATGGTTTTTGACATATGCTCTGCGGTAACTGGCGTCTGCCCGCCACTCAGGATAACCCGCAGCAGGGTTTGTGGATTTGGCGAGGTGACCGTCACATTGCCCGCCAGCGCCGGAATGTTGAAGTCCTGACCTTCGCCCTGAGTGCCGTGACAGGTCGAGCAGTAGCGCGCGTAGGTCTGCTGGCCGCTGGCGGTGACAGTTGCCGGTTTCGCCGGGGACCCGGCTGGCTCCGCTTTCAGACTCAGCAGATAAACCGCCATGCTGTTGAGGTCGGCGTCGGTCATGAACTGCGTGCTGTTGGTGATCACTTCGCCCATCGGCCCGCTGACCGCCGCGTGGGTGTTGCGGCCCGTTTTCAGCAGGGTAACCAGCTCTTGCTGGCTGCCTTTTATGCCGCGCAGGGAAGGGGCGTACCAGCCGTCCAGCTCGCCGCCGCTGAGGAATTTAGCGTCGCTTTCATCCTCGGCTTTCTCCTGCTGCGCCCAGCCCCGTGGCGTATGGCAGGCACCGCAGTGCCCCGCACCTTGCACCAAGTACGCGCCGCGATTCCACTCCTCGCTTTGATCGGCCCGTGGCTTAAATTCGCCGGAGGAGAGGAACAGCGAGTTCCACACCCGCAGCGGCCAGCGCATTGACAGTGGCCAGCTGATGGGGTTTTCGCGATTGGCTTCTGGCTGGGGTTTCACCTCATCCATCAGATAGGCGTAGAGCGCCCGCATGTCCCTGTCGCTCATTTTGGCGTAAGACGTATAAGGCATGGCCGGGTAGAGTGGGTGGCCGTCTTTGGCGATGCCTTGGCGCATGGCTTTGTCGAAATCGTCAAAGCTGTAATTACCGATTCCGGCGGTTTTGTCTGGCGTGATATTGGTGGAGTAAATGTCGCCAATCGGCGTGGCAAAGCGCAGCCCGCCCGCCATGTCGCGGCCCTGCGGCGCAGTGTGGCAGGCGGCGCAGTCGGCAGCTTTGGCGACATATTCCCCTTCGGACATCGCCAGCGCCGAGGAGCTGGCCACCATCAGCACGGTAAACATCATCAACTTTTTCATGCGTTCACCTTCTTCATGGCGGTCAGTTCGTTGACGGCGCGCCACGCCTGATCGATGGCCGAGTTGGCGTACGGGCTCCAGTCTGCATCAGAGTTGGCAATGGTAATGCGGCCGACCGGCTGGCGGGCGCGCTGAATGATTTTCTGCGCTTCGGCTTCATCATCAAACATGCCGCTGAGGAAGTAGGAGTAGCCGTGGGACCAGCGATTGACGGTGATCGCCATGATGTCGCGCTGATGGTCAAAACCGGCATCGCCAAACATGCCTTGCAGCTGCTCGCGGATCATCTTCTCGTGGGCGTCAAACGAGGTGCCCAGCAATAAAGCCCGTCCCTTGCGCGACTGCTCGCGCGGGCTGAGGCCGCTGCCCGGCAGGGTCGGCACGTAAACCATATGCAGACCAATCGGCTGGTTCGGGTCGCGCGGATGCTGATAGCCGCCCATATTGACCGGGTAGTCGAGCTTGACGCGGCTGTAGGGCGCGGCGGGGGAGTAAATCTCATGCACGCCAAGCTTGATGAATGGCTGCCAGTTGCGGATCACCACTTTGGAATAGACCAGCGGCGCTTTGACGTTCTCCTTCAGCGCGGCCTTTTGCTCTTCCGCCATTTCCGGCACCAGATAGGGGATCATCATGTTGTAACCGGCCATCACCGCCTGCCCGGCGCGCACGCGATGCAGCTTGCTGCCGGTCATGTAGGTCACTTCCACCGCAGGCTTGCCCTGATGCTCAATGTTTTCAACGTGCATGCCGGTGCTGTTCAGGCGCAGGCGCACCGGCGCGCCGTCGCGGTCGAGCTGGCTGTAATCGAATTTCGCCAGCACCACGTCGTCCATGGTGCTGCCCGGCGCCACTTCCTGGATCAGATGGCGCACCATCAGCCGCGCCAGACCGGCGTTGCCGTCCGGGAAGTGGAAGATGTAAGGCTCGTCGAGGTCGGCGAGGGATTCGGCATCCAGCGGCGGTAGGCCCATGCCTTCCAGACCCGGCAGGGCGCAGATCCGCGCGTCGCTGCACGAGGTGGCGTCAATGCCCACGGCCTGGAAATCGTTGGTCCGCTGCTGGAAGTAGCGAATGGCGATTTCGCTCAAGCCCACTTTTTCGCGCAGGAACTGGGTGTAGCTGTGGCTATCGACCCACTCGATTTTCTGCTCTTTGCTCATGCCTGCCAGATAATCTTTTGACTCCGTATGTAGCGCAATCAGCGCCTTACGGTCGGCGTCCGACAGCGGGAAATCGCTGATAAAGTCGCTGATGTCGCGGCCGTTGAGGCGCTCTGGCGGGATGTCATCGGCCACGGCGCGGCCCGGATCGCCACTGACGATTTTATCCACGCCGAAGTTTTTGCGGTCGAAATAGACGCCGCGGCTGAGGTGCAGGTCCGGATAGAAGGTCTGGTCGAAGTCTTTCGCCATGCGCTCGATATCGACATCCAGCGTCTTCAGCAGGCCCATCGCCACCGGGCTGAAATTGGTGCGCGGTGACTGAAAAGACTCACTGCCGCCGTAGCCGAGAATAGTTTTATCTTCGACGTGAAATTCATTGCGCTTGGCGTGACCGCCAAAGTCGTCGTGGTTATCCAGCAGCAGGATACGTTGCTGCTTGCCATGCTGCTCCTGCCAGAAGCACGCCGCCGCCAGCCCGCTGATGCCCGCGCCGACAATCACCAGATCAAATTCACCCTCAATCGGCAGGCTGGAAGGATCGACTTTTTTGCCTTCACGCCCAAGCAGGTGCGCCGCCTCATAAGAGCCCTGATGGTTGCCGCGCAGCCCAGTGAGCGAAGGCGGATAATAGAGCGTTTGCGTCGCGGTTTGCGGCGAGGCCTGCAGCGCCTGCCACGGCGTCATGCCGGCAGTGACGGTAATAGCCACACCGTTGAGAAAATCGCGGCGAGAGATAGCCATAGTGCTTCCTTAAAGAGTCTTGATTAACCCGCGCTTGGAGTGACGCGGTAAAAGTAGGGCTTTTATGGGGTAGTAATATTTTTAACAATTTTAACATAAGGAGATGTTTTGTAGGAAGTTGGTGGTACAGCCGCCCTTTATTAAACAAGTAAATGCTTGTTTAATTGCGTGAGGATAGGGTATGGTGGCCGGGTGAATTTCCAGCAACAGGATGCTAAATATGACTACTTTGACGACTCCCCATGCAGTGATTGATTATCAGGACAGCGGTGTTGGCGAGACGGCGCTGCTGCTCATGCCGGGATGGTGCCAGCCAAAAACCGTTTTTGCCGAGTTCTCCACGTTGGCTGCTCCTCACTTTCGCATCATCAGTATCGACTGGCGCGGACACGGCCTGTCCACCACGGATGGCGAAGATTTTGCTGGCGAAGCCTTGGTTGAAGACGCGCTGGCGCTGGTGGATCATCTGGAATTGAAACGCGTGGTGCCGGTGTCCGTGGCGCACGCCAGCTGGGCGGCGGTAGATCTGGTGGAGCGTTTGCAGGATCGCGCTCCTGCTGTAGTTTTTCTCGACTGGATCATGAACCACCCCGCGCCGGGCTTTTTTGCGTCAATCAGCCAAATGCAGCAAGAGCACAGTTGGCTGCAGGCGCGCGACGCGCTGTTTGAGTTTTGGCTAGCGGGGGATACTTCGTCAAAGATGACGCAGCATATGTATCGCGATATGGCCGAATCCAGCTTTCAACTCTGGCGCCTTGCCGGGCAGGTGATCGCCGATGCCTACCACCAATACGGCTCCCCGCTACAGCGCCTCGCCGGGCTGAAAAAACCGCCAAAATCCCTGCACATCTACTCCCTTGACCGAGACGACGAGTATCTCGCACTCCAGCAGCGTTTCGCGGCAGAGCATGATTTCTTTAAGGTGAAACGCCTGCAAAATGCCAAAACGCATTTGGCGGTGCTGGAAAATCCGGAGGAGGTGTTGCAAGGGATTCGCGGAGTTTTAGCTTTAGTCTAGTGGCATACGATATACCCCAAACTGTGATCCCATTCATACTCTCGGTCATTATGTCTATACAACTATACATTATGGTCTTTACTCAATAGGTGGTTCTTTTTTCGCCAACTTATTGAGGGGAAACGGATGATCAAACTAGGCAGCAAAATCCACGATCTGGGTAAAGCGCTGATGACGCCGATCTCAGTGATCGCGGCAGCCGGTATTTTTCTGGGTCTGGCGGCGGCATTGCAGAACCCGGCGGTAACGGGCGAAGCGTTCGCTGAGATAAAATCCTTACAACTGGTGATCGGCTTTATTCGTCAGGTTTCCGGCGCGCTGTTCGCCAACCTGCCGCTTTTCTTTGCCGTTGCGACGGCAATGGGGCTGGCCAATGCAGAGAAAGCCACGGCGGCTTTCTCTGCAGTGATCGGCTTTGTGGGGCTGCACGTTGGGGTTAATTATAGCTTACTGGCGCAGAATATTACGCCAGACACCATCAGCGTGGCGCACCTTACCGCGCAGGGCATGTCGCAAAGTGAGGCGATGATTTACGCCGCCGAGTTCACCCAAACGCTGGGTATTTTCACCTATAACATGAGCGTGCTGGGCGGGGTCTTAGTCGGTTTGATCACCATGTGGCTACACAATCGCTTCTACACCATCACCTTACCGACGGCCATCGCCTTCTTCGGCGGTCGGCGCTTTGTACCGATTATTACCGTGCTGGTGCTGCCAATTGTCGGCGTGCTGATGTCGCTGGTTTGGCCAACGGTGGCCGAAGGCATTCAGTGGGTGGGAGAGTTAATCGGGCGCACCGGCGAGATAGGCACCTTTATTTACGCCACCTCTGAGCGTTTACTGATCCCCACCGGTTTGCATCACATCATCAACGAAACCGTGCGTTTCACGCCAATCGGCGGGGTGACGGCGGTGGACAATCAGAGCATCGTCGGCGCGCTGAATATCTTCAACGCCTCGCTGGCTAACCCCGGCGCTATTACCGATACCGTCACCCAGCAGGCCACGCGCTTCCTGGCGCAGGGTAAAATCCCGGTGATGATGTTTGGCCTGCCCGCAGCGGCGCTGGCGATGTATCACTGCGCGCGGCCCGAGCACAAAGGGCGGGTGAAAGCCTTGATGCTGGCCGGGGCGCTGGCCTCCTTCACCACCGGGATCACCGAGCCGCTGGAGTTCTGCTTTATCTTTGTTTCGCCGGTGCTCTACGTGCTGCACGCCGTGCTGACCGGGATCTCTTTTGTGCTGATGCAGATGTTCCACGTGATGATCGGCAACGTGCAGGGGGGGGCGATCGACTTCCTGATCTTCGGCGTGCTGGGCGGGGCGAAAACCCACTGGTGGTATCCGCTGATCCTCGGGATCATCTACGCGCCGATCTACTACTTCAGCTTCCGCTGGGTGATCTTACGCATGCAGATCAAAACGCCGGGGCGCGAAGATGAGAATGATGCCGAAGAGCGCGCCAAGCCCGCCGAAGGCAACCAGAAGACCAAAGACATCATTCTGGGGCTGGGCGGCGAAGGCAATATCTCTCAGGTGGATTGCTGCTTTACCCGCCTGCGCGTGAAGGTGAAGGACATGTCGCAGGTGCAAGATGACAAGCTGCTGAGAACCGGGGCGATGGGCGTGAAGCGCGTGACTGACAATGACGTGCACGTGATTTACGGCCCGCAGGTCGAGCAGGTGGCGAATCTGGTGAAAGCCGAGCTTTCCGGTATTAGCTAATGCGTGTTGAAGAAGAGTAAAAAGTAAGAAGGCTGGCCCTGGGGTCAGCCTTTATTTTTGCTCTTTGCCTTTGACTCTGGCCCGAATGCTGAAGCTGTAGTGCTTCTGGTTGTAATACACGTCTGAGACTTCAAACAGCGTACCGTCGGTGAATTCCGAGATGGCGTGGGCGTGTAGCACCGGCTCATCGCGCGACAGGTGCAGGGCCAGACGGATTTCATTGGCGGGAAGTTCTGCCGATATCTGCTTATTGCTGCCTGCGGGTTCATACCCTCTAGAGCGCAGATAGGCGTATTTCGAGGTTTGCAGATGCTGCGGCGTGAGGTCGGGGAACAGGTCGGCCAGCAGCCAGCACTGCTCGTAAACAAAAGGCTCTTCCCCCAGCAGCCGCAGGCGCACCATATAGTGCAGGGCGGTGCCGACCGGCACTTGCAGCGCGTTGGCGATGTCGGGCGTGGCCGAGACGCGCTCGAAAGCCAGCACGCGGTTTTCAATCGGCGCGTTGATTTCAACCGCCAGCTCGCTGGAGGTCAGGTGACGGTCGAGAGGCAGGTTCACTTTGCGGGTCAGGGCCTTTTTCACCACAAAGGTGCCGCGCCCGCGAAAACGTTCGACCCGACCTTGGCGTACCAGATAGTCCACCGCCTTGCGCGCGGTCATGCGCGAGACGCCATAAATGTCACACAGCGCGGCTTCGGTGGGGATCGGATCGCCAGGTTTGATCTCTCCGACGCTGATCCGTTCAGTAAGCTGCTGTTCTATTTGTAGATAAAGCGGTACGAACGAGGTTTTGTCGATTTTCATCAGCCCTCCGGTTGTCAAAATTAATTGTATAGCGGGGTATACAATTGAACAAATTTGAGGCGGAGAATTGTGCGCTAGGATGGGTTTTGGCTTGCCTCTCCCCGCGCTGGGGCGAGAAGAGGCAAGGAAGGCAAGTGTTAAAGCTTACTCAGGTAATAGCGCGGACGCCGAGAAGTGGCTGCCGCCCTCTTCGCTGCGTTTGAAGCGCCAGCAGTGCTGGTGGTACTTGGCGACGGTATTGCGGTGCGCCACGCTTATCACCGAAGTGCCAGGCAATTCGCTGACTAACAGGCTGTACATGCGCTGCTCGGTTTCGTCATCCAGCGCGCTGGTGGCTTCGTCGAGGAACAGAATGGCAGGCTTAATCAGCAGTGCACGAGCAAACGACAGGCGCTGTTGCTCACCCGGCGACAGGCGCTGGCTCCAGTTGGCATAGTCATCCAGCACGCTTTGCAGATGCGGCAGGCAGCACTGTTCCAACACGGTATTCAGCTGGTCGTCAGTGTATTCACGATCTGACTGCGGGTAGCTTAGCGCTTCGCGCAAAGTGCCAATCGGAATATAACTGCGCTGGGGCAGGAATAAATAATTTTTGCCCGCGGCAAGGTGAATACTGCCCGCGCCGTAAGGCCAGATACCGGCGATAGCGCGCAGCAGGGTGGATTTACCGCAGCCAGACGGGCCGGCGATCAGCACACGCTCACCGGCCTGCAGGCTGGCGGAGACATTGCTGAACAGCGCGGTGCCGTTCGGCAGCTTGAGGGTTAAATCGTCGAGTTGCAGATCCAGTTTGTCGGATTCGCGCACGTCAATGCCGCGCGGCTGGGCGTTCACCTGTTCAATGGCGGCGTTAAAACCGGCCAGACGGTTAACACAGGCTTTCCAGCTGGCTAAATCGGTGAAGGCGCCGATAAACCACGACAGCGCGCCCTGCACCTGACCAAAGGCCGAGGAGATTTGCATCAAGGAACCCATCTGGATGGCGCCGGAGAAGTAACGCGGCGAAGCCACCAGAATCGGGAAGATGTTAGCGAACTGGGCATAGAAAGTGGACGCCACGTTAAGGCGACGGGTCACTTTCATAATCGACCACCAGTTGGTTTTGATGGATTCAAACTTGCTGCTCAGCTGGTCGCGTTCACTCTTCTCACCGTGATAAAGCGCGATGGCGTCGCTGTTCTCACGGATACGGATCAGGCCAAAACGGAAGTTTGCTTCGAACCATTCTTGGTTGAATCCTAAACGAACCAATGGCTTACCCACCCACCAGACAATCACCGAGCCGACCACCGCGTAGAGCAGGGCGAACCACACCATGTAGCCCGGAATGGTGAATTCATGGGAGGAAAACATAAAGGTCAGCGGGCCGCTGATCGACCACAGAATAAAGACAAAGGAGAACAGCGTGACCACGCTGGATAGCAGGCCGAGCACCAGAGAAAGGGTGCCGCTGGTCAGCGCGTTGAGGTCCTCAGCAATACGCTGGTCGGGGTTATCGACCTGATGCTGATACTCCGTGTAATAATAGGCGTGATTGCCCAGCCACTTGTCCATATACTCTTCGGTCATCCAGCGACGCCAGCTCATTTGCAGGCCCTGGGTCAGATAGACTTTGTAGATGGCAATGACGATAAAGATCAGTGCAAGCCAGGTGAATTTCAACAGCTGGGCTTTGAATACGGGGTAATTACGATTTTGCAGCGCATCGTAAAAGACTCTGTTCCATTCATTTAGCTGGACGCTCAGATAGACGCCGGCCAATGAGAGGATAATGATGGCGGATAACATGCCCCAGGCACGCCACTTCTCTTCGGAAAGCCAATAAGGCTTAATCAACTGCCAGACAGCACGCCAAGGTGCCGATTTCCCAGGTTTGTTAGTCATAAATAGCCATGTTTCAATATATTCATGTTGTGAATGCGTAATCATCCCAGAATGGGTCAGCCAGCGCGAGAGGGCAATGGCACACATGTAAGGATGTTTTTCCTGCAAAAAGTTCCATTTGGTTATAAGAAAAAGGTGTTCGATGAAATTGGGGTTGAATTTGCTGCTGGTGGCGGGCTGTTCTGTCAGTCTTCAGGTATTGGCGAAAATCGATGAGCCTGATATTGAAAAGGATTGTCTGAAGGCGGGGATTTACGCGGCGGCGGGGAAAGTCTCTTATCAGCAAGGCGATTATGACAAAGCGCGCGAGCTATTCCGCGATCAGGTGGCCTGGAGCGAGTTTTGCCACAAGCCACAGGACACTATCGCCACGGCCTACAACAACATCGCGCTGACCTATATCCGTCAGGGTCAATATCGCAAAGCTAAAGCCTGGCTGATGCTGGCGCCGGATGATAAAAAATCACAATTTAATCTTAGCCAAATCCAACCCCAGCTCGATGCCTTGCCTGCCGCACCCAGCGTGGCCGGGCAGTATTGGCAATATGCCGGTTACGGCAGTTGGAACGAAGTGGATGTCAAAGCGGAAGAAGCCCAGTTTAAAATCGATTTCAGTGGCATGTACATGGGGCTGATGTCGCTCTATTACGGGCCGAATACCGGCGAATTCTCGGTGGTAACGGCCGTGAAAGACGGCAAAGCGGTTTACAATCAGGCAGATGACCAGAACGCGGGCGGCGGAGAGTGTAAAGTGAGCATGGAATTCGCGCCAGAAACTGTCAAATTGCATACCGACGGTGATTGTGGCTTTGGCATGAACGTGCAGGCTGCGGGGACATTTGTTCGCGTACAGCCTTAATCAGTCGATACTCACTCTGCTTTGCAGATTATGTTGGAATCTGGCAGGCCATAAATAACCCTGCATCCCCTTGATATTCAGTGATGTTAAACCTCTGAGCTGCTCGGAGGTTTCCACCCCTTCGACAATGACGCCCTGACAGCTGCGGCCTAGCTGCTGAATCACCGACTTCAGCTCCTCGCTGCCCTGATGCTGCCAAAAGAAATGTTTATCCACTTTAATGCACTCAAACTGGTTGAGCATGACGGGCGATAAGCGTTGATGATCGGCGCTGAAGTCGTCGAGCCAAAGTGGGCAGCAGGCGGCTAACTTGCTGAGCAGAGGCTGGGGGCTTGGGTGGAAGAGTTCTGAGAAGTGCTCGTTGATCTCTAAACGAATAAAACCCATAGATTTGAGTCTATTGGTTAATGCCACGGAGCGAACGATGCCCTCGGCAATCTCAGTATCCACATTTAAAGAGACGCTAAACCGGTGCTCTAAGAAGAACTCCGCTTGATGGCTCAGCGTATTCAATTGGGTGTAAAAAATATCGAACTTGTGTTCAGGATGCAGCTGAGAAAATAGATGTTCAATGCTTCGGCATGGCCCATTGAGCGAATTTTGTCGCGTGAGCATTTCAAAACCCAGCACATTGCCTGCCGGGCTGACGATGGGCTCGAAAACAAAATAGAATTCTGACGCCGAAGCTGGGTCCATTCTTCTTTCTCTATATTTATCGCGGCTGGTATTTGCAACATCGCCAGACTATCGCTCTAGAGCGCAGTCATATCCGCAACGCTGTGGTTAAAGAGAAAGAATAGTTCCTGATTATTCGTTATGCCTATTTTTTTAAATAGATTGCATTTATGTGCACTGACCGTTTTGATGCTTCTTTTTAATATCATTGAGATATCGCGGATAGAAACGCCTGATACCAGCATAGAAAGAATCTTTATTTCCATTTTGGTGATCACCAGAAAGTGCTGATCGCATAAATCTGAAATATCTTTCAGCAGGATAAACTTGGTAATGAGGCTGGTCGTCTCTTGTAAGTTGTTGTTTTTAGAAAAAGAACGAATTCCTCTTTTCAGCAGCGTGGACATGATGGTAGCGTCCAGCGACTCAGAGTAAAAAATCATCCGGTTATCATCCATTCTCTCGTGATGCGCTAATAAAAACTCATAGCATCGAGAGAAGCTTTTATGTGAAGGGTCAAGGATAAAATAGTCAGAAGAGTCGAAAATAATATTATTTTTATTTTGTGGGAAATTTAAAACATCAACGTGGAAAGGCAACTTTAGAATAAGTGTCTCAAGCGCCAGTTGAGTGAATTGACATTCACTCCATATAATAACTCTTGGCATGATAGCCTTCCATGTAACACAAATAATCCAGTCAAAAAGGCGATTCACACAGAGAAAAAAAACCACCCAAAAGCATAAAGCATAAGCCCAGAAAAGAGTTTTCTGCGCAAAAAGTTGGTGAGTTTTTTATGAATAATTAACAATCAATATAAATTATATAAAGTTCGAAACAAATCGTTTAACCCGATGTTTGGGATTACTTTTAATAGGTTTTGACGATTGAAATGCTTTCACTGATCGTTTGAAGTGATTGGTTATTAAGATAATACTGAACATAATTAATTAAATAGTTAGAATAAACAATAAGATAATTAGAGTTTGGTTATTTGAGGGTTGGAAGTAAGAGTTTTCTGAAGATACTGCTGGAAGAACCGACAACGCCGCCAAAAAGCCGATTTTCTCTATTTAGAGAGCACTATTTGCCTTACTGGCGGAAATTTATGGAGAAATAGTCCCGTAAAAACTATTTGTTCGAAAATTGAAGATTTATCGATTGGCGTCCACGGTGTAAGGAAATTCTTAAGAAGGAGATTGGGACAGGATTATTGAGTATTTTTCGAGGTGTATTCTTATCAGTCTGCTAATTATTGCTCATTAACCGGGTTTTGTTATGACGTTAAAAAATGGGTCCACTTTTAAGGACCCATCAAATCGTTTTATGCAAAAATTGACTTATTTTACTGCGGCCACTTCATTTCGCCTTTCAGCACTTTGGCGCTCATTTCTAATGACTCATCGCCTTTCAGTGCCGGGTAATGTCCTTTCATGGCTTTCACCAGCCCCTCCGCATTCTTAGCTTTTGGCAGTTCTTTCTCCAGCGTCTGTAAATACTGCTTGGTGAACTCGACCGACTTCAGCGTCTGTGCCGCACCGGGCAGGGAGTGGCCCGGCACCACCGTAGTTGGCTGCAACGCCGTGATCTGGTCCAGCGTGGCAATCCAGGCTTGGCGTGATTCAGGCGTTTGTGTATCTGCGACCCACAGATGCTGGGTATTACCATCCACAATAACGCCGCCGGCTACGGCTTTCAGCGCCGGTATCCATACAAAGGTGCGGGCGGGAGTTTGCCCTTTAATTTCAAACTTTTTGCCTTCCAGCTCGAAAGAATTGCCTTTCAGCGGCTCAGGGACAATCACCGTTTTTGGCGCGTTGTCTTTCAACTGCGGGCCCCAAAACGCCACTTTGCCGTCTTTGGTGGCGTTAATTTCATCAATTGTCGCCTGAGTGGCGACGATTTTGGCCTTAGGGAAGGCGGCGTGCAGGGTATCCAGGCCGAAGTAGAAATCAGGATCTGCCTGGCTGATGTAAATAGTGGTGAGGTTCTTGCCACTGGCTTTGATCATCTCCACCAGCTTCTGCGCATCGTTGCGCTGGAACTGGGCATCAATCAGCACGGCGTCTTTCTCGCCAGAGAAAATTTCTGACGAAACGGCAAAAATGCTGTTTTGACCCGGATTGTAAACGTCCATTTTCATGTCGGCAGCGCGAGCCGTCAGGCTAGTGCCCAGAAGCAGCGCGGCGGTAAGAGCCAATTTTTTCAGGCGCATAATGTGTCCTCGGAGGTTGGGCGTTGTCGCCAAATAATGTGGGTTAATGCCGCTACTTTACGTTGCATAAATCGAGAGAAAAACCGGATAATGCGCAACTGTTTATTGCGTAAATCGGATGAATAATATGGACAGGATCACCGCAGCCGAAGTCTTTGTCGCCATTGTTGAACGGGGAAGCATGGTCAGCGCCGCCGAATCGCTGGATATGTCCCGTGCGATGGTCACGCGCTATTTATCTGAAATGGAGAAGTGGTCCGGCGCGCGCCTGCTGCACCGCACCACGCGCAAACTCAGCCTGACCGATGCCGGGGAGAACACGCTGGCGCGCTGCCGGAAGATGCTGTCAGTGGCGGCGGAAATGACCAGCGCGGGGGAGAGCCAGGATGACGCGCTGCGCGGCCTGCTGCGCCTGAGCTGCTCTCAGTCCTTCGGGCAGGGGGCGGTGGCGATCGCCGTGACCGAGTTTTTGCGACTACACCCGCAGGTGAGTATTGATCTGCAACTGGAGAGTAAGGCTATCAATCTGGTGGAAGATCGAATCGATCTGGCGCTGCGCATTACCAATGATCTCGATCCTAACCTGATAGCCCGGCCGCTGGCCGAGTGTGCCTCGGTGATCTGCGCCTCTCCTGCCTATCTGGCGGCCCACGGCGTCCCGCAAAAGCCGGAGGATTTGGCGCTGCATAACTGCCTGACCTACAGCTATTTCGGCAAAAGCCTGTGGCAGTTGGAGCGCCAAGGCGAAAAGCTGGCGATACCGGTGAGTGGCAATCTTAGCGCCAACGAGTCGCAGGTATTGCTGAGCGGGGCAGTAGAGGGGGCGGGGATTGTGATGCAGCCCTATTACTCCGCCGCGCCGCTAATTTCCAGCGGGCAGTTGGTGGCGCTGCTGCCGCAATGGCAGCCGCAAACCTTGGGGATTTACGCCATCTATGCGTCGCGCCGCCAAATGCCAGCCGCATTGCGCGCCTTGCTGGATTTTCTGGTGGCATGGTTTGCCGGAAATCCTCGCTGGGTCATGGCCGGGACCTAAACTCCATTTTTCGAAATATTTGCACACATCTTCTAATCGATGATTTATCAGTGAGTTATCACTTATTCCCTAACATTTTGTGCCGTTGATTGGGCCGCTAACTGGTCAAAAGTGTGATCTGCGTGGTATTTCTGTTGGCAAGATACAACATTGCGCTAACAAATGAATTAACGCAGCAATGTACTTTGCAACGGGTTTTAGCGGCCCGTTACACCATCCTGATATCTTGATCTCTTGCTTACTTTTCGCGGACTGACTGCACGAGTCAGCCCGCTTTAGTGGTGTTCGTTGGGTAAATAATTAATCAATGGGGAGTTTCCTATGCCTGTTTCGTTACTGGCACTGGCGCTGAGCGCATTTGCGATCGGCACAACTGAGTTTGTCATCATGGGGCTGTTGCCCAATGTGGCCAATGATTTACAGGTGAGTATTCCGCTGGCGGGTTGGCTTATCAGTGGCTACGCGCTGGGCGTGGCCATCGGCGCGCCTATCATGGCCGTGCTGACCGCCAAACTGCCGCGTAAAAAAACGCTGTTGCTGCTGATGACTATCTTCATCTTCGGCAACCTGATGTGTGCGCTCTCTTACAGCTACGGCTTCCTCATGCTGGCGCGGGTTATCACGGCGCTGTGTCACGGTGCCTTCTTCGGCATTGGTGCCGTGGTGGCGGCCAATCTGGTGGCGCCGAACCGCCGCGCGTCTGCCGTGGCCCTGATGTTTACCGGCCTGACGCTAGCGAACGTGCTGGGCGTACCTTTAGGTACCGCGCTGGGCCAGGCGCTCGGCTGGCGTTCTACCTTCTGGGCGGTGGCGATTATCGGCGTGGCGTCGCTGTTTGCACTCTATAAAAAACTGCCGGACACCAAAGACGAAGAGCCGACGGACCTGCGCAAAGAGATGGGCGCGCTGCGTGGTTTGGGCCTGTGGCTGTCGCTGTCGATCACCGTGTTCTTCTCCGCCGCGATGTTTGCCCTGTTCACCTATATTGCGCCGATGCTGACAGAGATCACCGGCGTGTCTGAGCACGGCGTAAGCTGGACTCTGCTGCTGATCGGCCTTGGGCTGACTATCGGTAACGTGCTTGGCGGACGTCTGGCTGACTGGCGTTTAGGCGCTACGCTTACCCTTATCTTCTTACTGATTGCCATCTTCTCGGCACTGTTTAGCTGGACCAGCGTGAACCTACTGGCGGCGGAAGTGACGCTGTTCTTCTGGGCTATGGTCAGCTTTGCCGCCGTGCCTGCGCTGCAAATTAACGTGGTGACTTATGGCAAGAATGCGCCGAATCTGGTGTCGACTCTCAACATCGCCGCCTTTAACGTCGGTAATGCCTTGGGGGCCTGGGTAGGCGGCGCGGTTATCGCTCGTGGCCTGGGTCTGACGGCGGTTCCGCTGGCGGCCGGGGCGTTGGGGCTGGTTGGCTTTGTGCTCTGTATTATCACTTTCCGCCGCGCGGCGAAGAAAGCTGAAAAAGCGCTGGCTTAAGACATTCACCGCCCTCTGGCTCTGGCCGGGGGCGGCTTCTTTCTTCTTCTTATTATTGCTTTTTACCCGTCGCCGGGGTTATCCACACATAATCCGCCTGCTGGTTATCCACTTCCGCCCCCTGTTCCGCCAGCATGACTACCGTCACCTGCGCCTTAGGCTGTAAATCGCGAAGATGCACCGGCACCCCGACATTACGTTTGGCATGATAGCCACCGACGATCAGTAAAGCCGGCGTTGGCGCGGCTAGCAGCCGTTCAGCCATGCGGCGGTCGCGCTGTTGCTGGATTGCCAGCATGGCGTGAAGCTGCTCCGGCTCGATATTCTGCTGATGAGAAACCTTAATGGTGTCGGCAATGGCTTCCCTGACCTGTGGAGCCGCGCTGTTGGCTCCCGCCGGGAAGGCCGGTTTCTGGTAGAAAACCATGATTTCACTGCGATCCAGATTCGCCGCCAGCAGCGGATAAGGGGCTTTGATTGCTGGCATTACCACTTGGCCGTACATCGACCAATCCCAGCCTTTCTGCCATTTAAGCAGCTCCGCTACCTTCGTCGCCGACAGGTCCGGCTGGGTTTGCATCAGCCGCTTGGTGCTCTCGACGGCGGGTTGCTGGCTCGGCGTTAGCATCTCCATCAGCACGCTGCCCTGCGGGCGCTGGTCGGGCAGGTTTTCCACCAGCCAGGCTTCAATCTGGTGATGAGTCGGGTTGTCGTGCTTCTCGCCGACAATCACCCGTGGCTGTTTCGCCAGTTGCGCCAACAGCTGCTGCGGCGTAAGAGTTTCCCCGGTATGCAGATCTTTAATGCTGCTGGAGGCCAAATTGGGCGAAGCCGGGTGCTGGGCGCAGGCGGCCAGCAGCAATGTGGCTAAAAACAGTAAATTTTTCATGACGATCCTCATCATCCCATAACCGGGTAAATCACAAGTTGCCAGCATGTTATGGATAATGATTATCATTTACAAGTTAAGGTTACGCCTTATTCATGCGCCATTACCGCCCGTAAACGCTGAGGAAAACGCTGTGCCTGCTGATGGCAGTGATCGATAAAGGTTGAAACCAGTGCCGAGGCGGGGCGGTGCAGCGGGCGGATCAGGCTGACGGTGAACGGTACCGGCAGGCTGAACGCTCTGATCACCATGCCGCTGTTGCCGCGCTCCACATAGTCCAGCGCGGTGAGTGGGTTGACTATCGATACCCCAACCCCTTCGCGCACCATGCTGCACACCGAGGCGGCGCTGTGGGTTTCCAGCACCAGACGGCGCGCCACCTGATGCTCGCCAAACAGCGCGTCCAGCAGCTGGCGGTAGCTGTCAGTCGCCGACAGGCTGATGAAGTTTTGCCCAGCGAAATCCTGCGGCGTCAGGCGCTTTTTCGCCGCCAGCGGGTGGTCGGCGGGCAGCACGCACACTTCGTTTAAGGTCAGCAAAGGCTGGCGCTCGGTGCCCGCGGGCGTATGGGTATTCTCCGTCAACCCAAGGTCGTGGCGCTGGGCGGAAAGCCACTCTTCCAGCAGCGGCGACTCCTGCGGCACGATATTGAAACTGACGTCAGGGTAGCGATCCAGAAAAGGCTTACACACGGCGGGCAGCAGCGACTGGCTGAACACCGGCAGGCAGGCAATGGAGAGCTGCGCCTGCTCGAACTGGCGAATGCCCTCCGCCGCGCTGACGATGCGATCCAGCCCGTAATAGGAACGCTGAACCTCCTCAAACAGCCGCAACCCCTGCACCGTCGGGTAAAGGCGGCCGCGCAAACGTTCGAAAAGTTGTAGATTCAGCAGCTTCTCGCAGCGCGCCAATTCTCGGCTCACCGTGGGCTGCGAGGTGTTGAGCAGCGCGGCGGCTTCGGTCAAATTGCCGGTGGTCATCACGGCGTGGAAGATTTCGATATGGCGCAGGGAAATGGCGGGCATAGGCTTCTCCGTGGGAGAGTAATTTCCATATCATAAATGAATAGAGTGGTGCGAAATAGATATTTTTCAGCAGTCGCCGAGTGCGGGATACTCAGGTTAACTTTCGCTTCTTCAGACTTCAGGATCTTGTATGCCACGCGCCTTAAACGACACTTCTACTGCTCTGAACGCCGCTAATTTACTGGCACTGACCCAACAATTTGGCTGCCCGGTATGGGCTTATGATGCCGAGATCATCACTCAGCGTATCAGCCAGCTGCGCCAGTTCGACGTGATCCGTTTTGCTCAGAAGGCGTGCTCCAATATCCATATTCTGCGCCTGATGCGCGAGCAGGGCGTGAAAGTTGACTCAGTTTCTCTGGGTGAAATCGAGCGCGCGCTGCTGGCCGGTTTTAAGCCGGGCCGCGAAGCCAGCGAAATTGTCTTTACCGCCGACGTGCTGGACCAGCCGACGCTAGACCGCGTCACCGATCTGGATATTCCGGTTAACGCCGGTTCTATTGATATGCTGGGGCAGATTGGCCGCCAGAAAGCCGGGCACCCCGTTTGGCTGCGCGTTAACCCGGGCTTTGGTCACGGCCACAGCCAGAAAACCAACACCGGCGGCGAGAACAGTAAACACGGTATCTGGTTCGGCGATTTGCCGCAGGCGCTGGCGGAGATTCAACGTTATGACCTGAAGCTGGTGGGCATTCATATGCACATCGGCTCCGGCGTGGACTACGGCCATCTGGAGCAAGTGTGCGACGCCATGGTGCGTCAGGTGATTGAAACCGGGCATGATATTGACGCCATTTCTGCCGGTGGCGGCCTGTCGATTCCTTACCGTTTCGGCGAAGAAGCCATCAATACCGAGCATTATTACGGCTTATGGAACCGCGCCCGCGAGCAGATTGCTGCACATCTGGGCCATGCCGTTCATCTGGAAATTGAGCCGGGCCGCTTCCTGGTGGCCGAATCCGGCGTGCTGGTGGCGCAGGTGCGTGCCGCCAAAAATATGGGCAGCCGCCACTTCGTGCTGTGCGATGCCGGTTTCAACGATTTAATGCGCCCGGCGATGTACGGCAGTTACCACCATATTTCCCTGCTACCCGCCGATGGCCGCGACATCAGCAATGCGCCACTGATTAACTCAGTGATCGCCGGTCCGCTGTGTGAATCCGGCGACGTGTTCACCCAGCAGGCGGGGGGCGGGGTAGAAACCTTCGCGTTGCCACAGGTGGAAATCGGCGATTATCTGGTCTTCCACGACACCGGCGCTTACGGCGCGTCGATGTCTTCCAACTACAACAGCCGCCCGCTGTTACCAGAAGTGTTGTTTGAAAATGGCGTACCGCGCCTGATCCGCCGCCGCCAAACCATTGAGGAATTGCTGGCGCTGGAGCTGATTTAAGGCTTAGCTCGCCGGGCTGGTGACGGAATGACGGCGCACCAGCGTCGGGCTAAACATGTGGGTAGTTTCCGGCAGCGGCTGGTTGTTCGCTAAAGCTAATGCCAGCTGCGCCGCCTGATTGGCCATCGCCACCACTGGATATCTCACCGTGGTTAAACGCGGGCGCAGGTAGCGGGAAATCAGCACGTCGTCGAAGCCGACCAGTGAAATATCGGTCGGCACATCAATGCTGTTGTCGCTCAGCACCGACAGCGCCCCTGCCGCCATTGAGTCATTGTAGCAAGTCACCGCCGTGAAGCTGCGCCCTAGCCCCAGTAAGTCCGCCATCGCCTGCTCGCCGCCAATCTCGTCCGGCTCGGCGTAGGCAATCAGTTTATCGTCCACCGGAATATTGTGTTCTTGCAGCGCGTCGAGATAGCCCTGTAGGCGATCGCTGGCGTCCGAAATTCCGTGGTTGGAGCATAAAATCGCAATCCGCTGATGGCCGCTTTGAATCAGATGGCGGGTCGCCAGCCATGCCCCGTAGCGGTCGTCCAGCGCCACGCAGCGCTGCTCGAAACCTGCCAGGGTTCGGTTAATCAGCACCATGCCGGGGATCTGTTTCATTAAGCTTTGCAGCTCGTCGTCCGGCAGCATCTTGGCGTGAACCACCAATGCCGCGCAGCGATGGCGAATCAGTTGCTCAATCGCCTGACGCTCTTTATCCACATTATGGTAACCGTTACCAATCAGCAGGAAGTTGCCGGTGGCGTAAGCCACCTGCTCGACGGCTTTCACCATTGCGCCGAAGAAGGGGTCAGAAACATCGGCCACGATCAGACCAAGGGTTTCCGTAGACTGCTGTGCGAGGGCGCGTGCATTGGCATTCGGATGATATTGCAAATGTTGCATGGCGCTAAGCACCGCCTCCCGCGAGCTATCACTCGCCTTTGGCGAATGATTTATTACGCGAGAAACCGTGGCGACGGAAACACCCGCCAGTCTTGCAACATCTTTGATGGTAGCCATTACACGTCCAAAATTTGTGTGAGGGTAAACGCTTACACTATCAGTTTTACGGAAAATGACTCGGGCCGCAAGGCCATGGGATGGTAAGCATGTGATCTGAGTCAAATGTTGACGGGGCAAATTCAACTTCAAGGTCAAGACCGTGGGCCGACGCCCACGGTCTTGACCTTAAGGCGGGCTTGGGCAGCCGCCCAAAAAAGTTCCCGGCGTTGAACTGAACGCCAAACTAGTGCATGTTTCCCCTGAAACTCCTACTCCCGAGACAGAAACCCTTAATGACTATTCGCCGATTCCCACAGTTGGCCCACTGGGGGGCTTACACCGCCGTTGTTGAAGATGGACGCCTGATCCGCTGTGAACCCCACATCGCAGACAGCGATCCCTCGCCAATGCTGGACTCCATCATCCCTCTGGTCTATTCCGACAAACGCATTCGCAAACCGGCGGTGCGTCGCTCTTGGCTGCAAAAGCGTGAGCACAGCAACCGGGCGCTGCGGGGCAAGGAGGACTTTGTCGAAGTGGATTGGGATCTGGCGCTGGATCTGGTGGCGGAAGAGAACCGCCGGGTGCGGGACAAATATGGCGCGGCGGGGATCTTCACTGGCTCCTACGGCTGGTCGTCGGCGGGGCGTTTGCACCACGCGCGTTCGCTGGTGCGGCGTTTCTACTTTACCGGCGGCGGCGGGGTGGATCAGGAGGGGAACTACAGCTGGGGGACGGCGCAATTCTTCCTGCCTTACATTATCGGCACCTTCACGCCGCTTACTGGCCGGGTGACGACTTGGCCGAGCGTGGTGGATAATGCCGAGATCTTGCTGGCATTTGGCGGCTTAGCGCTGAAAAATGCCCAAGTGGCGTCGGGCGGGGCGGTGGCTCATACCCTCAAACCGGCGCTGGAACAGCTGGCGAAAAAGGGCACGCCGATCGTCAACATTAGCCCGATGCGCGATGACTGCCCAGAGTTTGCCAACGCCGAGTGGATCCCGATTCGGCCCAACACCGACGCCGCGCTGATGATGGCGCTGGCTTTTGAAATTCAAAGGCTTGGCGCGCAGGATGATGCCTTCCTTGCCTCTCACTGCGTGGGTTATCCCCAGTTGGCGGCTTATTTACAGGGTAAAAGCGACGGCGTGGAAAAGACGCCGGAGTGGGCCAGCCAGATCACTGGCATCCCCGCTGCGCGCATCGCCAAACTGGCGCAACAGCTGATTGGCGTGCGCAGCTTTATTACCTGTGCTTACTCGGTGCAGCGCGCCCATCGCGGCGAGCAGCCTTACTGGATGATGATTGCCCTGTCGGCGATGCTCGGACAGGTTGGGCTGCCGGGCGGCGGTTTCTCCTTTGGTCACGGCTCGATGAACGGCGTCGGCAACCCGCGTTTCGACACGCCGGGGCCTGCCGTCAGCACCGGACCGAACCCCTCGGGCTTATCTATTCCCGTGGCACGCATCAGCGACATGTTGCTTAATCCGGGCCAGCCTTATGAGTTTCAAGGCAAAACCTTTCATTATCCCGACATCCATCTGGTGCACTGGGCGGGCGGCAATCCCTTTCATCATCACCAGCAGCTGAATCGGCTGGTAGAAGGCTGGCAGCGGCCGGATACCATTATCGTGCAGGACAGCGTCTGGACCGCGGCGGCGCGCATGGCCGATATTGTCCTTCCCGCCACCACTTCCCTTGAGCGTAATGACATTGGCGGCTCTTCACGCGATCGCTACGTGCTGGCGATGCATCAGGCGATTGCGCCACGGCATCAGGCGCGCAATGACATCGACATTTTTGCCGATTTGGCTGAGCGCTTGGGCTATCGCGAGCAATTTACATTGGGGCGCGATGAGAATGCTTGGCTGAGGCAGATTTACCAGCAGTGCGGCGTGGCGCAGCAGGGGACGGGGGCGGAATGGCCAGATTTCGACACCTTCTGGCAGCGCGGCTCGGTCGAACTGCCCATGCCAGAGCAGGATTATGTGTTTTTCGAAGAGTTCCGTAAAAGCCCGCGCGCCAACCCGCTGGCGACGCAAAGTGGCAAGATTGAGCTCTTCTCCGAGAAAATCGCCGGGTATGGCTATGACGACTTCGCGGGGCACCCTGAGTGGCAGCCGCCGGTGGAGTGGCTGGGGGCCGATACGGCAAAAACCTGGCCGCTGCACCTGATCTCCATTCAACCCAAGGATCGTCTGCATAGCCAGATGGATCAATCCCCTCTGGCGCAAAGCAACAAAACCGCGGGCAAAGAGACGCTGCTGATGCACCCCGCCGATGCCGCTGAAAGGCAACTGGAGAGTGGCAATCAGGTCAAAATTTCTAACGCACGGGGCAGCTGCTTGGCGGGCGTGGAGCTGAATGAAGGTATTGCGCGCGGCGTGGTGCTGATGGCGACCGGAGCCTGGTTCGATCCGGGATTTGGCGGCCCGTGGCAGGAGACGGAGCAGGCGGGAAACCCCAACGTGCTGACCTTAGACATCGGCACCTCGCGGCTGACACAGGGGCCAAACGCCATGAGCTGTCTGGTGGAAGTAGCGCGGCATAAGTGAGGTCGAAATGACGGATTTCTGCACCGAAATGGTGAGATAAATGTTCAAAAAATGAGGTAACTGCCTGATGTTTCATGAATGGCTAAACTCAGGCAGTTTTTCACCACTGGTTACACTTTGCGTGATTATGTTGCGATTGGCTGCTGGCTGTTGATCTGCCAAAGCGGATAAATTGAACGTCCCAGAGGTATTGATTGGTGAATCATCAACGTACACTGTATGTTGATACCGATTAAATTTGCACCAACCTACGCGGATGCGTAGGTTTTTTTTTGCCAAAATTCGGTTGTAATATGGGCACACCTCGCAAAGTCTTAAACTTCTTCCCTTCCTTCGTCAAATCTCCGTCTCCTATAGTATGCTGTTTCTATAACCTTTTTTTTCTTAGACTCAGGGATGGCTCATAAGGAGATGGCACTGATGTATCGATTTCTTTTCGCTCTTTTCCGTATCGTATTCCGCCTGGCGTTTCGCGTGACGGTGACCCCGGCTCACCCCAATTTCAATTACCCTAAGCTGCTGATAACGCCCAACCATGTGTCATTTATCGATGGCGTGCTGCTGGTGCTGTTTCTGCCCGTTAAGCCGGTGTTTGCGGTCTATTCGGATATTACCGACAGCTGGTATATGCAGTGGTTGAAGCAGTATGTGGACTTCGTGCCGCTGGACCCGACCAAGCCGATGGCAATCAAACGGCTGGTGCGGGAAGTGGAGAAAGGTCGCCCGGTGGTGGTATTCCCCGAGGGGCGCATTACGGTGACCGGCTCATTGATGAAAATTTATGACGGCGCGGCCTTTGTGGCGGCGAAGTCGCAGGCCACGGTGCTGCCGGTGCGCATTGATGGCGCGGAGTACACGCCGTTTGGCCGCCTGTTCGGCAGCTTTAAAATCCGCTGGTTCCCAAAAATCACTATCAACGTTTTACCGCCGCAGCAGGTGTCTATGCCTGAAGCGCCGCGCGCCCGCGACCGTCGCGTACTGGCCGGGCAAAAGCTGCACGACATCATGATGGACGCGCGGATGAACACCCGCGAACCGCAGACTCTGTATCAGGCGCTGCTTTCAGCTCAAACTCGCTACGGCCGCCGTAAGCCTTGCATTGCTGATATCGCCTTTAAAGAAGATAGCTACCAAGGGCTGCTGAAAAAATCCCTTGGCGTGAGCCGCATCTTGCAGCGCTTCACCCGCGAGGGCGAGCACGTTGGCATGCTTCTGCCCAACGCCACCATTATGGCCGCCGCGCTGTTCGGCGCCTCGATGCGCAACCGTATTCCTGCTTTGCTCAACTACACCTCTGGCGCGAAGGGCATCAAAAGCGCCATGAAAGCGGCAAACATTGAAACCATCATCACCTCGCGCCAGTTTTTGGAAAAGGGCAAGTTGACTCATTTACCGGAGAACGTGCCTGAGGCGAAATGGGTCTATCTCGAAGACTTAAAAGATACCGTCACCAAAGAAGACAAACTGTGGATTTTATTCCACCTGATTTTCCCAAGCCGGGCCATGCTGCCGCAGAAACCCGACGACGCCGCGCTGGTGCTGTTCACCTCCGGCTCCGAGGGCAATCCGAAAGGCGTGGTGCACTCTCACGCCAGTCTGCTGGCCAACGTCGAGCAGATCCGCACCATTGCAGACTTCACGCCGCGTGACCGTTTTATGTCGTCATTGCCGCTGTTCCACGCCTTTGGCCTGACCGTCGGCCTGTTAACGCCGCTGATGACCGGCGCACGCGTGTTCCTCTACCCGAGTCCGTTGCATTATCGCATCGTGCCGGAGCTGGTTTATGACCAGAACTGCACCGTGCTGTTTGGCACCTCCACCTTCCTCGGCAACTATGCCCGCTTCGCCCATCCTTATGATTTTGCGCGTCTACGGTACGTGGTGGCGGGAGCTGAAAAGCTGTCTGAAGGTACCAAGCAAATCTGGCAGGACAAGTTCGGCATTCGCATTCTTGAAGGCTACGGCGTGACCGAGTGTGCCCCGGTGGTGTCGATTAACGTGCCGATGGCGACCAAAATTAAAACTGTTGGCCGTATTCTGCCGGGCATGGAGTCGCGACTGATCAAGGTGCCGGGGATTGAAGAGGGCGGCCGCTTGCAGCTGCGCGGGCCAAATATCATGAAAGGCTACCTGCGGGTAGAAAATCCGGGCGTGTTGGAAAAACCGCAGGCCGAGAACGCCGAGGGCGAGATCCAGCCCGGCTGGTATGACACCGGCGATATTGTCACCTTAGATGAGCAGGGCTTCTGCACCATCAAGGGCCGCGTTAAGCGTTTTGCCAAGTTGGCCGGTGAAATGGTCTCTTTGGAAAGTGTGGAGCAGTTGGCGCTGAAGGCGTCACCTGATGGGCAGCATGCGGCGACCTCGCGCACCGATAGCAGTAAGGGCGAGGCGCTGGTGCTGTTCACAACGGATGCAGAATTACGTCGTGACGCCTTATCCAAAGCCGCCCGCGAACTTGGGCTGCCGGAACTTACCGTGCCGCGCGATATTCGCGTGGTGAAAGCCTTGCCGCTGCTTGGCAGCGGAAAACCAGATTTTGTCACTCTGCGAGAGATGGCAGAAAAACCGGAGCCCCAAGAATGAATCAGCCTTTAGCCGCCAAATCTCCGCTGATGTCGCGCAGTATGGTCGCGGTAATTGTCGCCCAGTTTTTGTCAGCCTTTGGCGATAACGCGCTGCTGTTTGCCGCGTTGGCGTTGATTAAACAACAGCTTTACCCCGACTGGAGCCAGCCTATTCTGCAAATGGCTTTTGTCGCCACTTATATCATTCTCGCGCCTTTTGTCGGCCAGTTCGCCGACAGTTTTGCCAAAGGCCGGGTGATGATGTTCGCCAATATCCTCAAATTGGCGGGGGCGGCGGTGATCTGCGTCGGGTTAAATCCCTTCTTGGGTTACACCCTGGTGGGCATCGGCGCGGCGGCCTATTCACCCGCCAAATATGGCATTTTGGGCGAAATCACCGAAGGCGAGCAGTTGGTAAAAGCTAACGGCCTCATGGAAGGTTCGACCATCGCCGCTATCCTACTGGGTTCCGTGGCTGGTGGTGCATTGGCCGACTGGAACGTGCTGGCTGCGCTGGGCGTTTGTGTGCTGACCTACGGCCTGGCGGTGGTGGCTAACTGGTTTATTCCTAAACTGGCCGCCGCGCGTCCGGGCCAGTCATGGCGCTTGTCGGCGATGACCGGCACCTTCTTCCGCGCCTGCCGTATTCTGTGGAATGACGCTGAAACGCGATTCTCACTGGTTGGTACCAGCCTGTTCTGGGGCGCGGGCGTGACGCTGCGCTTCCTGCTGGTGCTGTGGGTGCCGGTGGCGCTAGGCATTACGGATAACAAAACCCCGACCCTGCTTAACGCCATGGTGGCGATTGGTATTGTGTTCGGTGCCGGTGCGGCGGCCAAGCTCATCACGCTAAAAACGGTGAAACGCTGTCTGCCTGCGGGTATCGCTATCGGCGTGGCGGTGGTGGTGTTCACGCTGCAAACCAAGATGCTGAATGCGTATATTCTGTTGGTGCTGGTGGGGATATTGGGCGGCTTCTTCGTGGTGCCGCTGAATGCCTTATTGCAGCATCTCGGCAAGGCGTCTGTCGGCGCGGGTAACGCGATTGCGGTGCAGAATCTCGGTGAGAATACCGCGATGCTGCTGATGCTCGGCCTGTATTCGCTGGCGGTGATGGCCGGTGCGCCGGTTCTCGCCATTGGTGTCGGCTTCGGCGTCGTCTTTGCTCTGGCGATTATCGCGCTCTGGGCGTGGCAGATTGCGCAAAAGCGCCGCGCGCCATAATGAGTCACAGATAAAAGAAAAGGGCGCCTCGGCGCCCTTTTTTGTGCCCACCGTTCAGACTTAAGGTGCAGGAATGGTGAAGCGTTTGTGGATCTCTTCCAGCGAGTTCAGCACTTCTTGGTCCAGCGTCAGGTTCTGGCTGTCGATGTTGGTCTTCAGCTGTTCCAGCGTGGTGGCGCCAATCAGGGTGCTGGCAACGAATGGCTGTTGGCGAACAAAGGCCAGCGCCATTTGTGACGGGTCGAGATTGTGCTTCTTAGCCAGCGCGACGTATTCGGCAATCGCCAGTTCAGACTGCGGCGAAGAGTAGCGAGTAAAGCGGCTAAACAGCGTGTTACGCGCGTTGGCAGGCTTAGCGCCGTTGAGATACTTGCCGCTCAGAGTGCCGAACGCCAGGCTGGAATAGGCCAGCAGCTCAACGCCTTCGTGCTGGCTGATTTCCGCCAGACCAATCTCAAAGCTGCGATTCAGCAGGCTGTAAGGGTTTTGAATCGACACAATGCGCGGCAGGTCGTGCTTTTCGGCCAATTGCAGATAGCGCATCACGCCCCAAGGTGTTTCATTGGAGACGCCGATATAGCGGATTTTCCCGGCACGAACCTGCTCGTTTAACGCTTCTAACGTTTCCAAAATGGTGACAGGAGTGCTGTCTTCACTGTACTGATAACCCAGTTTGCCGAAGAAGTTCGCCGGGCGCTGCGGCCAGTGCACCTGATACAAATCGATATAGTCGGTGTTCAAACGTTGCAGGCTGGCGTCCACTGCGGCGCGGATGTTCTTGCGATCCAGCATCTGTGCCGGGCGAATGGCGTTATCGTTATTGCGTGAAGGCCCGGACACTTTGCTGGCGAGAATGATTTTCTCGCGATTGCCGCGCGCTTTCAGCCAGCTACCAATATAAGACTCGGTCAGCCCCTGAGTTTCAGGGCGCGGTGGCACGGGGTACATTTCTGCAGTATCAATAAAGTTGATACCCGCCGCCACGGCGTAATCCAGTTGTTGGTGGGCATCGGCTTCGCTGTTTTGTTCACCAAAGGTCATGGTGCCGAGTCCCAGTAGACTCACTTCTAAAGAACTATGGGGTATACGGTGATATTGCATTGCCGGTCTTCCTTACTCTCTGAGAATGTCAGGCCGATAAAAGCGCCTCAACTGACTTATCTTCACAAAACGGGTGTTAACTGACTATATACAAGCGGTGCAAGTGGGGGAAGTGCGGCAGCGGAGATAGGCAGAAAATGGCAAGAGCGCCTAAAAGGCCAGCGGAAAGGGCCGCTGGCAATTCATGTTAATTAGCGTTTCATCACCTGACTCACGTTATCGTTGTTGATCTGACGCTCATTGCCTTGATCATCGGTGTAGCTCAGCAGGCCAGTAGATTTATCCAGCTTAGGTTTGCCATTGGTCAGGATCATACTGCCGTCTTTGGTGGAAATGACATAATCGCTGGCACACCCTGCCAAACCGACAACCATCAGCGCAGCGCTGATTATCATTAAGCCTTTTTTCATGATTATTCCTCTAAGTAATGGGCTGTAAATAAAGATAGTCAACAGCCTAGCAAAAGGGCCAGACGACCGTTGAAAAAAAAGCGTTTTATTTCGTATAGATCAATAAGGCTGATTTAAAGCAGGAAATGTCGGGCCAGCAGCGGGCCGGTAAAGCTTTTCTTCAAGTAAAAGCCACGGGGCAGAGTCATGATCGGCTGCCCAAACTCACCAATGGCTTCCGTCAGGGCTTTGCTGTTGGCCCCTTTAGGACGAAGTTGTAAGAATTCGCCTTTACGCGCGGTTATGGTTTCGACCTTGCCTAAAACAATCAAATCCATCAGCTCTTCCCAGTCTTCGCGCAGTTGCTGCTCTTCCTCTTCGGAAGGACTCCAGATGAGCGGCGCACCAATGCGGCGCTCTGCCAGCGGGATCTGCCGCTCGCCTTCGACCGGTATCCACAGCACTCGCGCCAGTTTATGTCTAACATGGCTATTTTCCCACGTCACGCCGCTGTTGCCGGTCAGGGGCGCGACGCAGACAAAAGTGGTCTCTAAGGGTTTACCCTGTGCATCGATGGGGATGGTTTTTAACTCGACGCCGATGTCCGCAAAGTCCTGCTCCGGCTTACTGCCCGCCATCGCCCCTAAATAGACCTCAAGCAGCATACCGACCCAACCCTTCTCGCGCTTGAGATCAGGAGGAATAGGCAAAGAAGCCCGGGCAGCCAGCTCACCCAGTGAGTAACCAGCCAGGGACTGGGCGCGCGCCAGCAGGCTCTGTTCATCCTTGGGAGGTTCTGTCATAGGAAATGGAATCGACATACAGCAAGTCTCAGATTTATTGGTTAATTTTCATACGCACGTTTAATCACATCGGGAATTAAAAGTTATACCCGTGGATAGGTCGAATAATAGCATGATTTATTGCGCTTTTTTTTCCGCATAGCCGCGATCGCGAGAGGGATAATATAAAGTTGATCCACAGTTGCGGGTGACAATGAACAGGATCTTCCCCCTAGTTATCCACAGATTTTCTGGATAACCTCAGCTTATTCCGAGCACTGGTTCGATTTACAGGCTTGACGGAGGGGGTATTTTGTCTTTTTGTCCCATAATTAGACAAAGTAGCGACTTTCTCTGTGGATAAAAACGGCGTTGATGGATCTTTCGCCAATAGCGATCGCAGTTACTCATTAAGGGCTGAGTAAACCCAGTGAAGAAGCTGTGAATTACTTTTAATTATATGAAATATATATCTTTAATATCACTGCCATCTGAGGGTAAGAAAAAGCTAAAAATAGTTTTACCCCTCTTGCTATGAAGTTCTTCACACATCTATCCACAGAAAAAGTGAATAAAATCGCGCGACATGGCGAGCTTCTGTTTATAACTTTGCCATTCTCTGTGAGTTATCCCATTTTTATTCGTGAAGATAGGGGGTAAGCAGTGGTTTACCGCCTGTTGGTAGTATGAAACAATCAAGACATCTATGATTTGAAGTTATTGAGGTAGTCCGGTGATCGATGATGATGGCTACCGCCCGAATGTTGGTATCGTAATCTGCGACAAGCAGGGCCAAGTTTTATGGGCCAGACGATACGGCCAGCACTCCTGGCAGTTTCCGCAAGGGGGCATCAACCCTGGCGAAACCGCCGAACAGGCCATGTACCGTGAACTGTTTGAAGAGGTAGGTCTCAGCAGAAAAGACGTACGTATTCTGGCTTCGACCCGCAACTGGTTGCGCTATAAATTGCCAAAACGTTTGGTGCGTTGGGATACAAAGCCGGTGTGTATCGGCCAAAAGCAAAAATGGTTCTTGCTGCAATTGATGTGTAATGATGCGGACATCAACATGCAGCGCAGCAGTACGCCAGAATTCGATGGCTGGCGCTGGGTGAGTTTCTGGTATCCGGTGCGTCAGGTCGTGTCCTTCAAACGTGATGTTTACCGCCGCGTAATGAAAGAGTTCTCCACGACTGTGATGCCAATACAGGAGATCCCCGTGCCCCGGACATCGCCCGCTTACCGTCGGAAAAGAGGCTAAGTCGCAAAGAGATGCTCACGCGTTTGCGAGAAATTGTTGAAAAGGTAGCAATGGCGTCCAGCCTGAATGATGCGCTGGACGTTTTGGTCAATGAAACCTGCCTGGCGATGGACACAGAAGTGTGTTCCGTTTATCTCGCTGATAATGACCGCCGTTGCTACTACCTGATGGCGACGCGAGGTTTGAAAAAACCTCGCGGGCGCACTATCACGCTAGCCTTTGACGAAGGGATCGTCGGGTTGGTAGGGCGGCTTGCCGAACCCATCAACCTCGCCGACGCTCAGAGCCACCCTAGTTTCAAATATATTCCTCAAGTTAAAGAAGATCTTTTTAGATCCTTCCTCGGCGTCCCGATCATTCATCGTCGTCAGCTGCTTGGCGTGCTGGTTATCCAGCAGCGTGAGCATCGCCAGTTCGACGAAGGTGAAGAGTCCTTTATGGTCACGCTGGCCAACCAGCTGGCCGGGATACTTTCGCAGGCGCAGCTCAACGTTCTCTATGGCCGCTTTCGCCAGACTCGCGTCAAAGCGCTGGCTGCTTCGCCCGGTGTGGCTATCGGCATTGGCTGGCAGGACAGTACCCAGCCTTCTCTCGACCAAGTCTACATGGCGTCCACGCTGGACACCGTGCGTGAACGCGAACGCCTGACCCGCGCGCTGGAAGAGGCCGGTGCCGAGTTCCGCCGTTTCAGTAAGCGTTTTAGCGCCAGCGCGCAGAAAGAAAGCGCCGCTATTTTCGACCTCTACTCGCACCTGCTCAACGACGCACGCCTCAAACGCGATCTCTTCACTGAAATCGACAAAGGCGCCGTGGCCGAGTGGGCGGTTAAGAAAGTGGTCGAGCAGTTCGCCGCGCAGTTTGCCAGCTTGCAAGACACTTACATGCGCGAGCGTGGCAGCGATTTGCGCGCGCTGGGCCAGCGGCTGGTTTTCCACCTCGATGACACCATTCAGGGCAACACTACCTGGCCTGAGCGTTTCATTCTGGTGGCCGATGAACTGACGGCAACCCTGCTGGCGGAAATGCCTCAGGATCGCCTTGCTGGCGTGGTAGTACGCGACGGCGCGGCTAACTCGCACGCCGCGATTTTGGTGCGCGCCATGGGTGTGCCGACCATCATGGGGGCCGATATTCAGCCTTCGTTGCTCAGCCAGCGCCAATTAATTGTGGATGGCTATCGCGGCGAGTTGCTGATCGACCCGGAACCCGTGCTGGTCAATGAATATAAGCGCCTGATTAGCGAAGAGATGGAGCTAAGCCAGCGCGCCGAGTATGACGTAGAACAGCCAGCGGCGATGAAAACCGGCGAGCGCGTTCAGGTGATGCTGAATGCCGGTTTGAGCGCCGACCACGAGAAACTGTTTGGCAGCCGTGTCGACGGCGTGGGCCTCTACCGTACTGAAATTCCCTTTATGCTGCAGAGTGGCTTCCCCTCTGAAGAAGAGCAGGTGGCGCAGTACCAGGGTATGCTCCAGCTGTTCCCAAGCAAGCCGGTGACGCTGCGTACGCTGGACATCGGTTCAGACAAACAGCTGCCCTACATGCCCATCAGCGAGGAAAACCCTTGCCTCGGCTGGCGCGGTATTCGCATTACCCTCGACCAGCCGGAAATCTTCCTGATACAGGTGCGCGCGATGCTGCGTGCCAATGCCGCCACCGGCAATCTCGGTATTTTGCTGCCGATGATCACCAGCCTGGAAGAGATTGACGAAGCGCGCCGCCTGATTGACCGTGCGGGGCGCGAAGTGCAGGAGCAGTTGGGTTACGATCTTCCGAAAACCCGAATTGGCGTGATGATCGAAGTTCCTTCGATGATTTTCATGCTGCCATCGCTGGCAGGTCGGGTCGACTTCATCTCGGTTGGTACCAACGACCTGACTCAGTACCTGCTAGCCGTCGATCGCAACAACACGCGGGTCGCGGGTCTGTATGACAGTCTGCATCCGGCAATGCTGCGTGTCTTGAAGCAGATTGTGACCGAAGGCGAAGCGGCGGGTTTACAAATCAGCCTCTGTGGAGAAATGGCGGGCGACCCAATGGGCGCGCTGCTGTTGACCGGCATGGGCTACCGCAACCTCAGTATGAACGGCCGCAGTGTGGCAAGAATTAAATATTTATTGCGCAGTATTGAGCTGGCGGATGCTCAAGAGTTGGCGCGCCGGGTGCTTGAAGCCCAGTTCACCACTGATGTGCGACATATGACTGCAGCCTTTATGGAACGCCGAGGTTTAGGCGGTTTGATTCGCGGCGGTAAATAGCCCTAAGGCGTTAAATCACTGCTTTTCCAGCCGTCAGTCAGTATTAAACTGGCGGTAATGAGACGTTTTTTTACAGAACTTTTCCAGCCCTGCTTGTCCGTGGCTCGTATTGCCTGTGCTATGATCCGCGACCTGCTGACCCCTAACCGGGCGATATCTGTGTACGTCGTGTTGCAGGAAGGCAACGAGCACACCTGCACCCGAAGTATGAAGGGTATAAAACAATAAACTACTTGTGGTGATAGATGAGCAATAGCTATCTGGCGTTTCCCCAGTTTGATCCGGTCATTTTCTCGCTAGGACCGGTTTCACTTCACTGGTATGGCTTGATGTATCTGGTCGGTTTCGTGTTCGCAATGTGGCTGGCCGTGCGCCGTGCCAACAAGCCGGGCAGTGGCTGGAAAAAAGAAGAAGTTGAGAACCTGCTGTATGCCGGATTCTTAGGCGTCTTCCTCGGCGGCCGCATCGGCTATGTCTTTTTCTACAACCTGCCACTGTTCCTCGAAAACCCGCTTTATTTGTTTAAAGTCTGGGATGGCGGCATGTCCTTCCACGGCGGTTTGATTGGCGTTATCGTGGTGATGCTGTGGTTTGCGCGTCGCACAAAACGCACTTTCTTCCAGGTTTCAGATTTTATTGCTCCGCTGATCCCATTTGGTCTCGGTGCAGGGCGCTTGGGTAACTTCATTAATGGCGAACTGTGGGGCCGTGTGACCACTGTGCCTTGGGCAATGCTGTTCCCAGGCTCGCGTCAGGAAGATATCGCCATTGCCTCCGCTGACCCGCAATGGCAGCCGCTGCTCAACCAATACGGCGTTCTGCCGCGTCACCCTTCGCAGGTTTACGAACTGCTGCTGGAAGGCGTAGTGCTGTTTATTATTCTCAACTTGTTCATCCGTAAGCCACGCCCAATGGGTGCTGTTTCAGGTCTATTCCTGATTGGTTACGGCGCATTCCGCAGCATCGTTGAGCATTTCCGCCAGCCCGACGCTCAGCTGGGGCTGTTCGACGGCTTCATCAGCATGGGACAGATCCTTTCGCTGCCGATGGTTATCGCTGGTGTCATCGTGATGATCTGGGCCTACCGTCGCCCGCAGAAACAATTATCTTGAGGTAACATGAAACAGTATCTGGATTTAATGCAGAAGGTGCTCGATGAGGGCACACCTAAAGCTGACCGTACCGGTACGGGTACGGTGTCAATTTTTGGTCATCAGATGCGTTTCAATCTGCAAGATGGCTTTCCACTGGTAACCACCAAGAAGTGCCATTTGCGCTCTATCATTCATGAGCTGCTGTGGTTCCTGAAAGGCGAAACCAACATTGCTTATCTGCGTGAAAACAACGTCACCATTTGGGACGAGTGGGCAGATGAGAATGGCGATCTTGGCCCGGTTTATGGCAAACAGTGGCGTGCTTGGGGCGCGGCCGATGGCAAGCAGATCGATCAGTTAAGCAACGTCATCAAACAGTTGAAGCAAGATCCTGACTCTCGTCGCATCATTGTTTCCTCTTGGAATGTCGGTGAATTGGATCAGATGGCCTTGGCGCCTTGCCATGCTTTCTTCCAGTTCTACGTGGCTAACGGCAAGCTCTCTTGCCAGCTATACCAGCGCTCATGCGACGTCTTCCTTGGCCTACCATTCAACATTGCCAGCTACGCTCTGCTGGTGCATATGGTGGCTCAGCAGTGTGACCTCGAAGTGGGTGACTTCGTCTGGACAGGCGGTGATACCCACCTCTATAGCAACCACATGGAACAGACTCATTTGCAACTGAGTCGCGAACCCCGTGCCTTGCCGAAACTGGTTATCAAACGTAAGCCGGCCTCACTGTTTGATTACGAGTTCGACGATTTTGCTATTGAGGGTTATGACCCTCACCCACCGATTAAAGCGCCGGTCGCTATCTAAACTCGCGTTATTCCCGCCAGCTCCCCGCTGGCGGGAAACTCACTCTCCCTTTTCTTGTCTTCCTCCCTCAACGCCATCTTCCCTGAACGCTTTTCTACACCTTTTCTTCTGCCGGTATCCGGTATTTTTTCATCCGCTATTCAAGTTTGCGAGGCATCACGCAAAATCCTTGTGATTGATGATTTTTGCAGAATATTTTCTCGAGGTTTCTTGGAGATCAAAGGCTTACCCGTAGCGCAGAGAAAATGGCTGGATAAACTCGCCTCATGGAAATGACCAACGAAGTAAAAGAGCGGGGCATGACGCTGATTGAAATACTGGTGGTGATCGCGCTTATTGCGATGTGCAGCTTATGGGGGCTACAGGGCTGGCGGGCCTATCAGCAATCGCTGGTACTGGAACAGCATGCCCAAAGGTTACGTTCATACCTGACTGAACTGCAGGCCGAGGCGAATGCTTATAACCGCTCTGCTATTTTATGGGTTATCGGCGGGAGCGGAGGCTGCGTGGGGCAGGGAAACAAGCCCGTGCGCTGTGACGCAGATAGCCCCGCGCCGCACTTTCGCATTATTGATGCCGAGGTGGAAATTGCCAATTTTACCCACAAGGTGATGGGCTTTTATGGCATCCGCAATGCTGCTCAGGCTGGGCATATTACTCTGCGTAATTCTGCCGGCAGCCTGCGCATTATTCTTTCTGCCAGAGGCAGACTTCGAATATGCAGTGAAGGCAAAGCCATATTGGGAATATCACTATGCATCTGAAACAGCGCGGTTTTACTCTGCCAGAGGTGTTGATGGCCTTGAGTATCGGCAGCATGCTAATGCTCAGTTCGGCGCAGCTTTATCCTTTACTGCGCCAGCGCAGCCAAAACCTTAGTCATCACTTCCGATTAGACCAATTACTGAGAAGCGCGGCTTCTAATCTCGAGAAAGATCTGCGTCGCGCCGGCTTTTGTAATGGTGAATGCAGAGGGAGCGCCACGGTTTTTGGGCAAAGCACAGGAGAGCCCGCACATTCCTGCATCATCATAGCCTATGACCTCAATCGTAATGGCCGTTGGGAGCCTGCCGGCAATGACAATGCCGAATACTTTGCCTATCGCTTACGCGCAGGCGCCATTGAAACCCAGCGAGGTGCCGCAAACTGCCAAGGGAGCGGTTGGGAGAAATTGCTGGATCCCGCCGAAGTCAAAGTGACCGATTTTAACGTCACAAAGCGGCTAACTCCACGTGGCAATTCATTGTTTACTATAAATATTGCTGCACACTGGCGCGAGACGCCGACGGTGCATCGCCGGGTTGAAACCCGGGTGGCAGGGCGGGCGAGATGATGGTATCAGGATGGCGGATTCAGCGGCAGAGAGGCAGCGCCATGATGCTCAGCGTCATGATGATGATGTCTCTTGGGATTATCGTTCTGACTAACCTTGGGCAGCAACTGGCAGATAGCCTGACACTCACTGGCCATGAGCATCGCTATCTAAAAGCGCGCGAGCAGGCCGAATCCTCACTGAACTGGGGACTTAACCAAACATGGCAAGCTTCAGCGAGCAATCAATGGCAGTGCCAGCATGCTGATATCCACATTCCCGGCCTGCCGCCGCAGAGCTTACGTAGCTGTGTACGTCCCTCCCTGCGCCAAGGCGTTTTTTTGCTCAAGGGGGAGGGCACAACTGATAACCACACGCGACCGCTGGTGGTCTATCAGCAGGCGAGGATGCTGGGCTCGCCGAACGGCAGCCGCCGATTTGCCGCAATTGTGCAGGGCTGGTTAGATTTCTGCCCTGAGTCAGACCCTGATTATTGTGAAGAAGATGCAAGAGAGGATAACAATGCAAAAGGGATTTAGCCTGCCAGAGGCGCTGATAGCGACTTTGCTACTCGCGGTCTCTTTATTGGCGCTGTTGCAATATTACCAATCACTGAGCAATGGCTTTAGCCGCCAGTGGCAGTTCAGACAGGCCAAGTCTGAGGCACACGCCAAGCTCGAGGTCTTTGCTGTTAGCGGCAAAGGTTATCCACTGGCGGCTGGCTGGCAAAGCCAGATAACTGTGGCAAATCAGCTCGGCGGATGCCGAAGCGTAGTGACTCAGGTACAAGCCCCTGCTGGATATCTCGCCCGTGCGGCAAGAATATTGTGTGATTCAGATAGCGAACCCGTCTTATGACGCCAATCCGCCTAGGTCACGGGTTTTCATTAGGTTCTAAGCTGGTTAGAGTAGTCTGCTGAATCTTCAAAAATGCACATATAAATTCGTCTTTTTTCCTCAAGGAAGCGCCAATGTTTACGGTTTATCACTCAAACCAATTAGATATTCTGAAAACGCTGACCACGGCGCTAATTGAGGGGCGCCCGCTCGCCGATCCTTTCAGCCAAGAAGTGATTCTGGTGCAAAGCCCAGGCATGGCGCAGTGGCTGCAAATGGAGTTGGCGCAGACATTTGGTATTGCAGCGAATATCGCATTCCCGCTTCCCGCGACCTTTATCTGGGATATGTTCACCAAGGTCTTGCCGGGCATTCCCAAAGAGAGCGCCTTTAGCAAAGACGCGATGACGTGGAAACTCATGTGGCTATTGCCGCAAAAACTGGGTGAAGAGGATTTTGCCTCGCTGCGCCACTATTTAGATGACGATGAAGATAAACGTAAAATCCATCAGCTCGCCGCCCGGGTAGCTGACCTTTTTGACCAATATCTGGTTTATCGTCCCGAATGGCTTAAAGCATGGGAAAGCGAGCGACAGGTGGAAGGGCTTGATGAGGCGCAGCGCTGGCAATCCTCCCTGTGGCGCGCGCTGTGTACCTATACCCAAGAATTGCAACAGCCGGAATGGCATCGTGCCAACCTGTATCAGAACTTCATTTCTCAGCTGGAAAACGCCAAAGTCACTCCGGCGGGCTTACCTTCTCGCGTATTTATCTGCGGGATCTCTGCATTGCCTCCGGTCTATTTGCAGGCCTTACAGGCGTTAGGCAAGCACATTGATATTCATCTGATGTTCACCAACCCGTGCAAATATTATTGGGGTGATATCCAGAACTACGCCTTTCTCGCCCGGCTGCAAAGCCGCAAGCGACGCCACTATCTTGAAAAGCTGGAAGATGCCTCTCTGTTCCGTGAGCCGGCACAAGCCGCTCAGCTCTTTAACGATGACGGCATGCAGAACCTGAGTAATCCATTGTTGGCTTCATGGGGCAAGCTTGGGCGCGACCACATGTTCCTGTTGTCGCAGGTGGACGATATTCAGGAAGTCCACGCCTTCGTTGATGTGGGAGATGGCTCTCTACTCCATGCCGTTCAGCAAGATATGTTGGAATTAGAGGACCATGCCATCATAGGGATGACGCCGGAAACCCTGCTCAGCAGTGACCAAAAGAGGGTGTTGAATCCAAAGGATCGCTCCCTAAGCCTGCATGTTTGCCACAGTCCGCAGCGCGAAGTTGAGATTCTGTATGACAATCTGCTCGCGCTGATGGCTGAAAACCCGGCGCTTACCCCGCGCGATATTATCGTCATGGTAGCGGATATCGACAGCTACGCGCCTTATATTCAGGCGGTATTTGGTAATGCGCCAGCAGAGCGCTATCTGCCCTTTGCCCTGTCGGATCGTAAAGCAAGTCAGGCTCACCCCGCTCTGCAAGCCTTTATCTCCCTGCTCGATTTACCGCAAAGCCGCTTTACTGCCGAACAAGTTCTCGGGCTGTTGGAAGTCCCCGCGCTGGCTTCGCGCTTCTCCATTGATGAAGATGGACTGCGACTTTTGCGCCAGTGGGTCGGGGAATCTGGGATTCGCTGGGGGCTGGATGACGACAACGTCCGTGAGCTGTCACTGCCCGCGACTGGCCAGCACACCTGGCACTTTGGTTTGACCCGCATGCTGCTGGGCTACGCCATGGATAGCCAGTCGGGAGAGTGGCAGGGCGTCTTACCTTATGATGAATCAACCGGGCTGGCCGCCGAATTGGCCGGGCATTTAGCCGAGTTGCTGATGCAGCTTAGCCAGTGGCGCATAACCTTATCCAAGCCGCGCAGCGTCAGCGAGTGGCTGCCTCTGTGTCAGGAAGTGCTTAGCACATTCTTCTCCGCCGAAGGGGAAACCGAAGTGGCATTGGCACTGATTGAGCAGCAGTGGCAAAAAGTTCTCAGCCACGGCGTTGCTGCTCAATATCCAGATCTTGTCCCGTTGTCTATCTTGCGTGACGAACTGGCGTCAAAACTCGATCAAGAGCGCATCAGCCAGCGTTTTCTGGCCGGCCCGATTAACTTCTGTACCCTGATGCCAATGCGGTCCATCCCCTTCAAAGTGGTGTGCCTGCTGGGAATGAATGATGGCGTCTACCCAAGAACGCTGCCGCCGCTGGGCTTTGACCTGATGGCGCAGAAAGTAGAAAGGGGCGATCGCAGCCGCCGCGACGATGACCGTTACCTGTTCCTCGAAGCGCTGCTCTCCGCTCAGGAGCATCTCTACATCAGCTACATTGGTCGCTCGATTCAGGATAATAGCGAGCGCTACCCTTCGGTGCTGGTGACTGAGCTGTTGGAGTACATCGGCCAAAGTTACTGTCTCGACGGTGATGAAGGCTTAACGGCGGATCAAAGTGCTGAGCGCGTCACAAAGCATCTGCTGTGCTGGCATCCGCGCACGCCTTTCGACGCCACTAATTTCGAGGCCGGTAACGAACATCAAAGCTTTGCGGCAGAATGGCTGCCTGCGGCCAGTCGAAAGAGTGATGACGTTCTGGATTTCAACCAACCTTTAGAGCCAGTGGCAACCACTGAAGTGACGTTAGAAAACTTGCTGCGTTTTTATCGTCACCCTATCAAGGCCTTTTTCCAAATGAGGCTCAATGTGAGTTTCGTGCTGGAAGAGACCGAATTGTCGGATGAAGAGCCTTTCATTCTGGACAATCTTGACCGTTACCAGTTCAACACCCAACTTCTCAACACGCTGATTGAAGAGCGGGATCCTGCACAACTCTTTACCCGAGTTCGTGCGTCCGGCGGCCTGCCGTACGGCCCGTTTGGTGAAATTTACTGGCAGAAGCAGTTGGAAGAAATGACTGAATTAGCCGACACCGTGCGCAGCGAAAGACAGGAGTACGGCAGCGTTGAACTAGATTTGTCCGTGGGCGATATCAAACTGACGGGTTGGCTACATCAGGTACAAGACAATGGGCTGCTGCGCTGGCGTCCTGCGGCCTTGCTGGCCAGAGACGGTCTGTTATTGTGGATTGAACACTTGGCCTATTGCGCCGCCGGTGGCAAGGGCGACAGTCGGATGTATGGTCGCGGTGCCACGGCATGGCGATTTGCCGCGATGCCAGCTGACAGAGCAACGCAGCATCTACAGGATTTGATTAACGGGTATCTGGAGGGGATGTCTGAACCTTTGATTTTACTCAACAAAAGTGGCTGGGCATGGTTATCGCAGTGTTTTGATAAAGATACTGGTACGGTAAGTCATGATGAGGAAAAGCTTGAGAAAGCGCGCAACAAGTTACTTCAGGCATGGCAGGGGGATATTCGCGTGCCGGGAGAAGGTGCCGATCCTTATATTCAGCGGGTGTTCCGTCAGTTAGATACGCAAAAATTACAAATTATTATCCGTGAAGCGGAACGCTTCCTTTTGCCCCTAGCCCGACACAATCTGGCATAGTGGCATGAGTTCAAAAATTTACCTTATTGGGGGAGAGTGGCAATGTTAAAACAGCTTACCCGTGTTTCAGGGTTACTGTTGTTATCAGTCTTTTGGATACCGGCAGCATGGTGTGCGACTGACTGGCAGCCGTATGCACAAGCAATCAATAAGAGTCAAAACGACCCGCGTCAGTATCAGGCGATTACGTTGAATAATGGGATGACGGTGTTATTGGTTTCCGACAGCGAAGCCAGTAAATCTCTGGCTGCGTTAGCGATTCCCGTGGGATCTTTAGAAGATCCCGACTCCCAACTCGGTCTTGCACACTACACCGAACATATGCTGCTGATGGGCTCCAAAAAGTATCCCGAGCCGGAAAGCCTGTCTGAGTTTTTGAAAAAGCACGGTGGCAGCCACAATGGCAGCACCGCCTCCTACCGCACGGCTTTTTATCTTGAGGTTGAAAATGATGCGCTACAGCCCGCGGTTGATAGATTAGCGGACGCCATTGCCGAGCCGCTGCTCGACCCATTGAATGCCGACCGTGAACGTAACGCGGTCAATGCCGAGCTGACCATGGCGCGTTCCCGAGACGGCATGCGTATGGCGCAAGTTCGCGCTGAAACCCTGAACCCTGCTCACCCTAGCGCCCGTTTTTCCGGCGGCAACCTTGATACGCTAAAAGATAAGCCAGGGAGTAAATTACACGATGAGCTTACGGCGTTTTATCATCGTTATTACTCGGCTAATCTGATGGTGGCCGTGATTTATAGCAATAAACCCTTGCCCGAACTGGCCCAGCTGGCCGCAGACACCTTTGGTAAAATTGGCAACCACAACGCCAGCGTCCCTGCCATAACTGTTCCGACGCTTACTGAGGCGCAAAAGGGTGAGATTATTCATTTCATTCCGGCCCAGCCGCGTAAACAGCTGCGCATTGAATTTGCCATTGATAACAACAGCGCTGCTTTCCGCAGTAAAACTGACACCTATATCAGTTACTTAATTGGCAACCGGAGCCCTAATACCTTATCGGACTGGTTACAGAAAGAGGGGCTGGCTGATGGGATTAATGCCGGAGCCGATCCGATGGTGGATCGCAATCAGGGCGTGTTCAATATCTCAATTTCCCTTACGGATAAAGGGCTGGCTCAGCGCGACAGAGTGATTGCGGCGGTGTTTAGCTATCTGAATGAGATGCGCCTGCAGGGGATCAAAAAAGAGTATTTCGACGAAATCGCGCACGTCATGGCATTGGATTATCGTTATCCGGCGTTAACTCGCGATATGGATTATGTCGAGTGGCTGGTTGATACCATGCTCAGAGTGCCTGTCGAGCACGTTTTAGATTCGCCATATTTAACCGACCAGTTTGACCCTGCGGCTATCGCTGCTCGCCTTGATCAACTGACACCACAGAATGCTCGTTACTGGTACATCAGCCCTGATGAACCCCACAATAAAGTGGCCTATTTTGTGAATGCGCCTTATCAGGTTGATAAGCTCCCCGCCGCGACCTTTGAACAATGGAAGCAGCAGAGCCAGCAAATTTCGCTCTCTCTGCCTGCGCTGAACCCCTACATTCCTGACTCATTGGCGTTGGTGAATAAGCAGGGCGACCAGACCAAACCTAAGCTGGTGGTGGAGAAAAACGGCCTACGCGTTTTCTACATGCCAAGCCGTTATTTTTCGCAAGAGCCCAAAGCCAATGTGATGGTGTCGTTCCGCAACGCTCAGGCGCTGGATAATGCTAAAAACCAGGTATTGTATGGCCTGACAGACTATCTGACCGGCGTGGCCTTTGACCAACTGAGCTATCAGGCCTCTATTGGCGGCATTAGCTTCTCCACCTCGCCAGACAATGGATTGCAGTTTGCAGCCACTGGCTTTACCGAGCGTTTGCCGGTATTGCTTAGCAAGCTGGTGGACAGCTATCCGGATTTCAAACCGACCCAAGAACAGCTTGATCAGGCTAAGTCCTGGTATCTGGAACGTTTAGCGTCAGCGGATAAAGGCAAGGCCTTTGAGTTGGCCCTGCAACCCGTCCAGCTGGTTTCCCGCATCCCTTATACCGAGCGAGAAGAGCGCGAAAAGCTAGTGGCTGGCATCACCCTTGAGCAAATCAATGCCTATCGTGAAAGCCTGATCCATAACGCGGCGGTAGAGATCATGGTGATCGGCAACATGACCGAGCCTGAAGTGAAGGCCATGTCAGAAGCTATCGTCAATAAGGTTGGGGTGCATGGCTCTCAGTGGTGGCGTGGAAGCCACGTTGAAATCAAAAAGTCGCAGAAGGTGAATATTCAGCGTCAGGGCAGCAGCACCGACTGCGCGCTGGCGGCAGTCTACATCCCGACAGGCTATGATGAAGTGCAGAGCATGGCCTACAGTTCGCTGCTTGGCCAGATTATCCAGCCTTGGTTCTACAGCCAGCTGCGTACTCAGGAGCAGCTGGGGTATGCCGTGTTTGCCTTCCCAATCCCTGTCGGCAAGCAGTGGGGGATTGGCTTCCTGCTGCAAAGCAACAGCAAGCAGCCGCAGTATCTTTATCAGCGCTATTTGGCATTTTATCCTCAGGCGGAAAAACGGCTGCGTGCCATGAAGCCTGACGAATTTGCGCTGTACAAACAGGCGCTGATTAATGAGATGCAGCAGCGTCCGCAAACGCTTGATGAAGAGGCCGATCGCTTAGGCAATGATTTCAGCCGTGGAGAAAGCGACTTTAATACGCGCGACAAGGTGCTGGCGGTTATTAAGAGCCTGACCCAAGAGGAGTTGGCGGATTATTTCCATAAAGCGGTGATCAAAATGAACGGCCTGGCGATGCTTTCGCAAGTGTCAGGCAATGACGCGAAAACGGCTGACTATGCCAAACCGGCCGGGTTTAAAACCTACCCGAACACGTCTTCAATCCAGAAAACATTTCCTCATCAGGTAAACAGTCAATGACAGAGATTATCCCGCAGAAGCTTGAACCGCTGACGCTGCCCCTCACCGGAGCACGGTTGATTGAGGCCTCTGCGGGCACGGGCAAGACCTTCACGCTGGCCGTGCTTTATCTGCGGCTATTGCTCGGGCTGGGCAAGGAGGCCGCTTTTCCCCGCAGTTTGACGGTGGAAGAAATTCTGGTGGTTACCTTTACCGAGGCGGCCACTGAGGAGCTACGTGGCCGTATCCGCAGCAACATTCATGAGCTAAGAATTGCCTGCGTGCGGGGCCAGAGCGACAACCCGATGATGATGTCGCTGATGGCGGAAATCGAGGATTTAGCTTCGGCAGCCCATATTTTGCTGGCGGCAGAGCGGCAGATGGATGAAGCCGCGATTTACACCATCCACGGATTTTGCCAGCGAATGCTCACTCACAACGCATTCGAGTCAGGCATTCTGTTTGAACAGACCTTAGTTCAAGACGAGTTACCTTTGCGCCGTCAGGCCTGCGCCGACTTCTGGCGTCGCCATTGCTATCCGCTGCCACTGGACATCGCGCGCGTGATTTCGCAGGAGTGGAGCGGGCCGGAAGCCTTACTCAGTGACTTATCGCCTTATTTGCATGGTGAAATGCCCCAGCTCCGCCAGCCACCGGCTGAGGACGAAACTATTGAGACGCGTCACCAGCAGATACTCGAACGCATTAACAGCATCAAGCAGCAATGGCTGGCGGCATCGGCTGATATCGCCGCTATCATCAATGACTCCGGGGTCGATAAACGCAGTTATAGCTCGCGATATCTGCCGGTGTGGCTGGAAAACGTCGGGTTATGGGCTGCGCAAGCCACTGAAGACTACCAGTTGCCGAAGGAACTTGAGCGCTTTAGGCAGTCGGTACTGTTGGAAAAAACCAAGAAAGGCAATGCTCCGCAGCACGGCGTTTTCGACAGCATAGACGCCATCTTCACCGAGCCTCTGACGCTGCGCGATTTGATTATTGCGCGAGCATTAAGCGAAATTCGTTTCACCATTCAGAAAGAGAAGCGCCAGCGCGCCGAGCTAGGCTTTGACGATCTCTTGAGCCGCCTTGACGCCGCGCTGCACCAGCCTGGCGGAGAGCTGTTAGCACAGGCTATTCGCAGCCGTTATCCGTTGGCGATGATCGACGAATTCCAGGATACGGACCCGCAGCAGTACCGCATCTTCCAGCGCCTTTATATCAACCAGCCCCAGTGCGGCTTGCTGCTAATCGGTGACCCTAAACAGGCGATTTATGCGTTTCGCGGCGCTGATATCTTTACCTATATGCGCGCTCGTTCTGAAGTTAGTGCTCACTACACTATGGACACCAACTGGCGCTCATCAGTAAGCATGGTTAAAGGCGTTAACCACCTGTTTTCCCAGCTGAATAACCCGTTCGTATTCTCTCAAATTCCTTTTATTCAGGTCTCTCCGGCGAGGAAAAATACCTTGCTCGACTTTGAACTGAATGGGCAGAGCCAACCTGCTTTGCATTTCTGGTTACAACAAGGGGAAGGAGTTGGAGTAAGTGATTACCAACAGCTGATGGCGCGCCAGTGCGCGGCGCAGATTCGCGACTGGCTGACGGCCGGGCAAAATCAGCAGGCGTGGCTGGTGAATGCCAAGGGTGAACGTAGTCTGGTTCAGGCGTCCGATATTACCGTTTTGGTACGCAGTCGGGCAGAGGCGGCGCTGATCCGCGATGCCCTCAGCGCGCTCGACATTCCTTCTGTGTATCTCTCCAACCGCGACAGCGTTTTCGAAACGGCGGAAGCCAAGGACATTTTGTGGCTGTTGCAGGCGGTGCTGACACCTGAGCACGAGCGCACCCTGCGCAGTGCCATGGCCACCGGCATCATCGGCCTTGATGCCCTGACGCTCGATAACTTGAGCAAAGATGAGCGGGCCTGGGATGCCTTAGTCGACGAGTTTGACGGCTACCGCCAGCGCTGGGCGCGGCGCGGCGTGCTGCCCATGCTTAAGTCATTGATTGCTCATCGCCATTTGGCCGAGAACCTGCTGGCGGCAACCGGGGGCGAGAGAAGACTGACCGATTTACTGCATCTTGGCGAGTTGTTGCAGGAAGCCGCCGCCCAGCTTGATAGTGAGCACGCACTGGTGCGCTGGTTGGCGCAGCAAATCGCCTCCCCGGATCGCCAATCGCAGAGTCAACAATTAAGGCTGGAGAGCGATAAACACTTGGTGCAGGTGGTGACCATTCATAAGTCCAAAGGTCTGGAGTATCCGCTGGTCTGGCTGCCGTTTATCAGTAATTTCCGCCAGCAGCAGCAAGGCTTGTACCACGACCGCAGCACCTTTTCGGCCATGCTAGACCTCAACAGTGATGAGCAAAGTAAGGAGTTGGCCGAAGAGGAGCGTCTGGCGGAGGATCTCCGTCTGCTCTATGTGGCGCTGACGCGTTCGGTTTACCACTGTAGCGTGGGCATTGCGCCTTTGATGCAGGGCAACCGCAAAAAGCAGGGCGATACCGATTTACACCTCGGAGCGATGGGCTATTTGGTACAGAAAGCTCAGGCTGCCGACGCCGCAGGGTTAGTCGTCTGCCTCAGTAGCCTTAGCAATGAGGATGTGGTGTTCTCCGCTATTGAATCGCCAGAGCAAACGCCGTGGGCCGCGCCAAGCGATGAGCTAAAAACACTTTCCGCACGCCAAATGAAACGCCAAATTCAAGACAGCTGGCGCATCACCAGTTACTCCGGCCTACAGCAGCACGGCACGGCGTTGGCGCAAGACCTGCTGCCGAAGCTAGATGTTGAAGCTGCGGGTGAGCAGCAAGAGGCCGTCGAGCCACAAATGAATGCCCACACGTTTCCGCGCGGTGCTTCGCCCGGGACCTTCCTGCACAGCATTTTCGAGGAAATCGCCTTTGACGCAGAGGTTGATGACCAATGGCTGACGGAAAAGCTAACAGCTCAGGGCCTTGATGCTGAGTGGCTACCCGTGCTTAAAGCCTGGATTGAAGCCATTTTAAACACGCCGCTCGGTGAGCCGCAGATGAAACTCAGCGCGATTGACCAAGGCAAATTGCAGTCTGAATTGCAGTTCTACTTACCTATCGACAGCTTGCTTCAGGCTTCGCAACTCAACGCCGTGGTGAAACATTTCGACAGTTTATCCGCCCGCTGCCCGTCGCTTAACTTCCAGCAGGTGCAGGGCATGCTCAAAGGCTTTATCGACTTAGTATTCTTCTGGGAAGGGCGTTTTTACTTGCTCGATTACAAGTCCAACTGGCTGGGTGATGACAGTAGTGCTTATACCGAAGAAGCGATGGAAAGCGCGATGGCTGAGCACCGCTATGACCTGCAATACCAGCTCTATACGCTGGCGCTCCATCGCTATTTAGGCCATCGGCTGGCCGATTATGACTATGAGCGCCATTTTGGTGGTGTGATTTATCTGTTCCTGCGCGGCGTGGATCCGGAGCATCCGGGTAATGGCGTTTTCCGCCGTCGCCCGTCGCAGGAGTTCATCGAGTGCCTTGACCTGTTATTTAGAGGCGAGTTTGTCCCTGATGAAGCCATGCTTGAACAGGCCAGAATGCTGGAGGGGCAGCTATGAATAGCTCTGCGACATTGAAAAGTGGCTCAGCGGTTGATGCCCTGTTCGAGCAAGCCTTACTGCAAGGCGCGTTGAGATCACTGGACGTGCAGTTTGCCCGCATGATTGCCGGAGGAACGCAGGCAGAGACTGAATATGCCGCGTTAATGCTGGCGGCCGCCTGCCTGAGCAGTGAAGCGGGGAGTGGTCACGTGTGCCTGCATTTGGACCAGCTCAGCCCTGATTCCCTGTTTGACGGTCGTTATCCGCAGCTAGCTATCGAGCTGTGGAAAACAGCCGGTGAGCCGGATACCAAGCAGTGGCTGGCACTATTAAACCGCCATGCAGCTGTCAGCGACGGCAGCCAGCCAACGCCGATGGTCTTGCAGGAAAACCGTCTTTATCTCCAGCGAATGTGGCAGAGCGAGGGCGAGGTTGCCGATTTCTTCAGTGCTGAAAAACGTCTGGATACCTCGCCCATTTCACCACTGACCGTGGATGAAACGCGGCTTAAAACGATTCTGGATGACCTGTTTGGTCGCACAGACTCGGCCGAGATTGATTGGCAGAAAGTTGCGGCGGCGGTGGCGGCTACCCGGCGGATTTCAATCATTTCCGGCGGGCCCGGTACCGGCAAAACCACCACGGTTGCCAAGCTATTAGCCGCGCTGGTTCAGCTCTATCCGCAGCAGAAACTGCGCATTCAGCTCGCCGCGCCCACCGGCAAGGCGGCAGCGCGTTTGACCGACTCTCTGGGGCAGGCCAGTCTGCGTTTACCTCTTAGCGAAGCCGAGCGCGCCGCTTTCCCGACTGAAGCCTCGACATTACATCGATTGCTGGGCGCACAACCCGGTAGCCAGCGCATGCGTTACCACCGTGGGAATCCGCTGCACCTTGACGTGCTGGTGGTGGATGAAGCCTCAATGGTTGACCTGCCGATGATGGCGCGGCTGATTGAAGCACTGCCCGCGCAGGCGCGAGTGATTTTCCTTGGCGACCGTGACCAGTTGGCTTCGGTAGAAGCAGGGGCGGTGTTGGGAGATATCTGCCGCTTTGCAGAGCAGGGGTACAGCGCAGAGCGCGCCACCCAACTGAGTTATTTGACCGGCTGCCCTGTCGCGCCAACCGAAGTGGCTAACGCCGCCAGCGTGCGCGATAGCTTGTGCCTGCTGCGCCGCAGCTATCGGTTTGATTCGGCGTCGGGTATTGGTCAGTTGGCGAAAGCCGTCAATGCAGGGGAGAGCGCCGCCGCGTCTGCCGTGCTGGCGCAAGGCTTGCCGGACGTGACGGGCTATCCGCTCAATGAAACTGAGGATTTCCAGCCGCTGCTCGATGCCTGCGTGGCGGGCTATCTTCCTTATCTCCAAGGCGTCAGACACAGCGCATCGCCGGATAGCATTTTGCAGGACTTTGGCCGTTTTCAGGTGCTATGCGCGCTGCGCGAAGGACCGTTTGGCGTAAAAGGGCTGAATGAGCGCATCGAACAACTGCTAAATCGCAAAGGGCTGATCCGCCGACCTGCCGTGCTGGCGGGGAAATGGTATGCCGGCAGGCCGGTGATGATCAGCCGAAATGACAGCGCGCTGGGGTTATTCAACGGTGATATCGGTATCGCCTTGCAAAGCGAAAGTGGCGAGCTGAGGGTCTACTTTCAGCTTCCGGGCGGTGAAGTGAAATCCGTGCAGCCGAGTCGTTTGCCAGCCCATGAAACGGCTTACGCCATGACGGTGCATAAGTCTCAAGGCTCTGAGTTTGACCACACGCTGCTGGTGCTGCCTAACCATTTCCTGCCGGTGCTAACCCGGGAGTTGGTCTATACCGCCATTACCCGAGCTAAAAAGCAGTTGTCGCTTTATGCCAGTGAGAAGGTGTTCAACATTGCGACCCGCACGCGAACTCGCCGCCGCAGCGGGCTGGCGGAACGGCTGAGCGAACATGGCGAGTCGTCCTCTCTCAATCCTGAGTAGTAAAAACAAAACGGGGCTTCTCTACGCGTGAGAAGCCCCGTTATTTTTTATCACTAACCTAGTGTAAGCCCTGCTTTAAAGCTCGGTCAGCAGAATTTTGGAGCGGCGCTGATAGTTGTACATTTCCTGTTTCTGGATTGGCAGAACGTCAACTTCAGCCGGCTGGAAACCGCGCTCCTGGAACCAGTGGATGCTGCGAGTGGTTAACACAAACAGGCGATCCAGCCCCATTTGCTTCGCCTGACTGGCGACGCGTTTCAGCAGCATTTCGCCGCGTGACGAGCTGCGATAGTCGGGATGCACCGCCACGCAGGCCATTTCGCCAATACGCTCTTCCGGGAACGGATAGAGCGCGGCGCAGGCGATGGTCAGATTATCGCGTTCGATAATGGTGAACTTGTCGATTTCCATCTCTAGCTGCTCGCGCGAGCGGCGAACCAAAATACCCTGCTGCTCCAGCGGGCGAATCAGCTCAAGAATGCCGCCGATATCGTTAATTGTCGCACGGCGCACCTGTTCGGCACTTTCCATCACGATTTGCGTACCGATACCGTCGCGGGAGAACAGTTCCTGAACCAAGGCGCCGTCTTCCTGATAGCTGATTAAGTGGCTACGGCGCACGCCGCTGCGGCAGGCTTTGACTGCCCCGCGCAGGAAGCGCACGGTGCCGGACTGATAATCGCCACTGGCTTCCATGGTGTCGATTCGAGCCTGCGCATCGTTCGGGAACAGTTCCGAAATAATATTATCGTCTTCGTCGATCACGCCCTGAGACGAGCAGAAGCCAATCATTTTTTCGGCTTTCAATTTGATTGCCAGCTGGGTCGCCACCTCTTCGGAGGTCAGGTTGAAGCTCTCACCCGTAACGGATACGGCAACCGGCCCAAGCAGCACAATGGCGTTGCTGTCGAGTTGGCGGTGGATCGCTTCCTCATCAATGCGGCGAATACGGCCGGTATGGCAGTAGTCGATACCGTCGTCGACCCCCAAAGGCTGGGCGATGATGAAGTTACCGCTGACCACATTAATATGCGCACCCTGAAGTGGCGTATTATTCAGGCTCATGGAGAGGCGGGCGGTGATGTCGAGCTGCAATAAGCCCGCCGCTTGCTTGACTAGTTCGAGGGTACGGGCGTCGGTGACGCGGGTATTCTTATGGTAGATAGGTTCATAATTATGCTCCGCCAGATTTTCATCAATTTGCGGGCGAGCGCCGTAAACCACCACCAAACGGATGCCCAGACTGTGTAACAGCCCGATATCATTGACGATGTTGGTAAAGTTCTCATGCTCAATGGCTTCGCCGCCTAGCATGACAACGAACGTTTTGCCACGGTGTGCATTAATGTAGGGAACCGAGTGGCGAAAACCCTGAACCAATTCAGTACTACGTTCCTTCACGGCAAAACCTCATTTGAATTTTTATTCGTAATTTCTGTATTTTTATTCTTTTATGTCGATGTGGCAAGTAAGAAATCTCTCTTTTTGTTCACAAACCATCAACAAGCTTAAAATTTAGCCAATCCCGTTTATGAATGACAGGGGGGAGTCGATTCGTTAGAATTTTCCTATTGAGCCTTTTTGGCTGTTTTGTTTTTTGCTCATTTTGAGCCCTTACCTTTGAGACTGCATGACTGACGATAATCACAATTTTGGCCGAAGACGCCTGTTACAAAGCGTAGCTGCTTCGTGGATGCTCAGCGTCAGCCGGGTGGGTTTTGCCGCCAGTTCACAAGTGGTTGCCGTGCGCGTCTGGCCCGCTTCTTCCTATACTCGCCTGACGCTAGAGTCCAGTACCCCGCTGAAATATAAGCATTTCACTCTCACCAATCCTCATCGGCTGGTTATCGATATTGAAGGTGTTCACCTCAATAGCGTGCTTAAGGGCGTAGGTAAGCAGATCCAGCAAAATGATCCTTTTATCAAACAGGCCAGAGTAGGCCAGTTTGATAAAACGACGATCAGGCTGGTGATGGAGCTGAAAAAGCAGATTAACCCGCACGTTTTCACCCTTAAGCCGGTTGCCGGAATTCACAACCGCTTGGTGGTGGATCTCTACCCGCAAGAGGGGGCAGTGAGCGCGGAGGATGATCCACTATTGGCATTGCTGGAAGATTACAACAGGGGCGATGTGGCGCGAACCCTGCCGCCGGAGACGGCCAAAGATGGCAAAGCGGGGCGCGAGCGGCCGTTGATCATCATGCTCGATCCGGGGCACGGCGGCGAAGACCCCGGTGCCATCGGCAAATATAAGACCCGTGAGAAAGATATCGTTTTGCTGATTGCCCGCAAGTTGCAGAAACTGATTCAGCGCGAGCCGAACATGAAGGTCCACATGACGCGCAACGAAGACGTCTTCATCCCTTTGAAAGTCCGGGTCGCTAAGGCGAGAAAGCTGCGGGCAGACCTTTTTGTGTCGATTCACGCCGATGCCTTCACCAACCGTGCCGCCCGTGGCTCTTCGGTTTTCGCCTTATCGACCAAAGGGGCGACCAGCGCCGCGGCGCGTTTTCTGGCGCAGACGCAGAATGAGTCCGATCAAATCGGCGGCGTGAGTAAAAGCGGCGACCGCTATCTCGACCACACCATGTTCGATTTGGTGCAGACCGCCACCATCAGCGACAGCCTGAAGTTTGGTAAAGAGGTGCTGACGCGTATGGGCAAAATCAATCATCTGCATAAGAACAAGGTCGATCAGGCAGGATTTGCAGTGTTAAAAGCGCCAGACATTCCTTCCATTCTGGTGGAAACGGCGTTTATCAGTAATGTGGAAGAGGAGCGCAAGCTGAAGACCAGCCACTTCCAGCAGAAGGTGGCGGAGTCCATACTGGCGGGCATCAAGGCCTATTTTGCCGATGGTGGCATGTCGGTCAGAAGGTGATGGGCTAAGGCTTTACGAATAAGAAGGTCAGTGGAGAACATCGCTGGCCTTTTTTGATCGGCTGAAAGAATTTCCAGACGCCAGAAACAAAAAAACACCCGTTAAGGTGTCTGTTGTTTTTTCTTTTATGCTGATTTGTAGTTGGTTGCGGAGGCCGGATTTGAACCGACGACCTTCGGGTTATGAGCCCGACGAGCTACCAGGCTGCTCCACCCCTGCGGAGGCCGGATTTGAACCGACGACCTTCGGGTTATGAGCCCGACGAGCTACCAGGCTGCTCCACCCCGCGTCCGATGAGGGCGAACTATACGCTGCGTGAGATTTCGTGCAACCCTTTTTTCCAAATTAATGTGATAAACCGCCTGTTTAACTGCTTTTTATACACTCTGATGGCTTTTTAAACAGCCCGATCGAATTCATTTTTTTCGATGGTGGCAATTCCTTTCTGATAGGGCCTTTGTTATCGTTTTGGCGGTAGTTTCCCCCCTGAAAGCAAGAGAGCGCGGCAATAATGAAAGGACGTTGGAGTAAATATCTGCTGAGTGGTCTGGTCATCGCGATATTGGCGGGCTGTTCATCCAGACCGACCGATCGCGGGCAGCAGTATAAAGATGGTCGACTGGAAAATGCGCTCGAGTATGTGAATGAGCCGAACGCCACGGGCAAACCGGTAAATGCCAAAGATTACGCCAATCAGGTAATGGAAGTGCAATACGCTTCTTCCACGCTATACGGCAGAAATAATACGACTTTTCAGGCCGTGGAGCAGTGGCTCCGCGCCGGTGCTGATACCCGCACGCTGAGCCAATACGGCATCAGCGCTTATCAGATGGAAGGCGCAGACAACTTCGGTAATGTGCAATTGACCGGCTACTACACGCCGGTGCTGCAGGCGCGCTACACCCGTCAGGGTGAGTTCCAATATCCTTTATATCGCATGCCGCCAAAACGCGGGCGCCTGCCTGATCGCGCTTCAATCTACTCCGGCGCGCTGAGCGATAACTATGTCATTGCCTACACCAACTCGCTGATGGACAACTTCATGATGGAAGTTCAGGGCAGTGGTTATGTGGATTATGGCGATGGTCGCCCATTGACCTTCTTTGGCTATGCCGGCAAAAACGGTCATGCTTACCGCAGTATCGGCAAAGTACTGATTGACCGTGGCGAAGTGGCGCGTGAAAACATGTCGATGCAGGCGATTCGTCAATGGGCCGATACTCATAGCGAAGCGCAAGTTCGCGAGCTGCTTGAGCAGAATCCTTCTTTCGTTTTCTTCAAGCCAGAACCTTTCACGCCAGTTCGCGGTGCGAGCGGTATCCCGTTGATTGCCAAAGCTTCCGTGGCTTCTGACCGTTCGCTAATCCCGGCAGGTTCCACCCTGTTGGCGGAAGTGCCTGAGTTGGACAACAAAGGCAAATTCACCGGCAAATACCATATGCGCTTGATGGTGGCGCTGGATGTCGGCGGGGCAATTAAAGGCCAGCATTTCGATATGTATCAAGGGATTGGCCCGGATGCAGGCCACTCGGCGGGCTTCTACAATCACTATGGTCGCGTGTGGGTGCTGAAATCAGCACAGAGCGGACAGCCGCTATTTACTGCTTATAACGCCGCAGGCGCGTCATCCGGCCCGGCGACCACCTTGGCTCCGGCTCCGGCGGCGAGCAGCAACGGTGGTTCCTTCTTGTTGAAGTAGCATTATTTCGGCTTCGCGCCTAATTGAGTTAAAATAGTCCATCAAAAGCAGCCTCCGGGCTGCTTTGTTTTTCTGATTCAGAAGCCATTCCCTTGAATTTTAAAGCAAGTACAGAGGTTAATCCGTCATGACAGCAGCTTACTCCGATGCCTATTTACAGCGTTTTGGCGGCACTGCGCGCCTTTACGGCCAGCAGGCATTGACGCTGTTCTCTCAGGCTCACGTCTGTGTAATTGGGATCGGCGGTGTGGGTTCATGGGCCGCCGAAGCGCTTGCGCGTACCGGCATTGGCGCTATCACCTTGATTGATATGGACGATGTCTGCGTAACCAACACCAATCGCCAAATTCACGCGCTGCGTGAGAATGTCGGGCAGGCGAAAACGGAAGTCATGGCCGAGCGTATTTTGGCGATCAATCCTGAGTGTAACGTCACCTGTATTGATGATTTCATTACGCCCGAAAACGTGGCGGAAATGCTGAATCGCGATTACAGCTATGTCATTGATGCGATTGACAGTGTGCGTCCCAAAGCTGCACTTTTGGCTTACTGCCGCCGCTATAAAATCCCGGTGGTTACCACCGGCGGGGCGGGCGGGCAAATCGATCCAACCCAAATCGCCGTGGTGGATTTGGCGAAAACCATTCAAGACCCGCTGGCGGCAAAACTGCGCGAGCGCCTGAAGAACGATTTTGGCGTGGTGAAAAACAGCAAAGGCAAGCTAGGGATTGACTGCGTGTTCTCGAGCGAGCCGCTGATGTACCCGCAGGCCGACGGCAGCGTCTGCGCGTCACGCGCCACGGCAGAAGGGCCGAAGCGAATGGACTGTGCGTCCGGATTTGGCGCCGCCACCATGGTGACCGCCACCTTCGGTTTTGTCGCCGTGTCGCACGTGTTGAAGAAGATGATGGCCAAAGCGCAGCGCCAGCAGGCCGCCGCTTAAGGCTGTTTTATGGCGTAAAGCCGGTCAGTCAGGCGTGTTGGCGAGCCAGTGCCAAGACGCCTTCGGCCAGAGCGGAAAGGCCACTGGCCCGGCTAGTGCTTAACTGTTCGCGCAGCCCCAAGGTGTCGAACAGCGCCAGAGGGTCACTCGTCAGGATCTCCTTTGGCGTCTTGCCTTCCATCGTGGTCAGTATTACCGCCAGCAGGCCTTTGACAATGCGGCCTTCGCTGTCACCGTAGAAATGCATCCCGCCGTTTTCCGCCAGTTCTCCCCCCAGCCATACACGATTTTCACAACCCGAAAGCTCTATGTCGGCAGTTTTCAGCTGGGGATCCAGCGCGGGGACTCTTTTCGCCAATAAGATCAGCTGGCGATAACGATCCTCCCACTGGCGCAGGCCGGAGAATGTCTCGGACAGCGACTGGGGGGTGATCTCATGTCCAAAAGGATGGGGCGCTAACATGTTAATTCTCTTTATTCGGCTTAATATCAATGGGTTAATCGGCGAGTAGCTCCAGGGCGTACTTCACCGCAGCGATCAGGCGTTCGACATCATTTTGCGTATTATAAGGCGCGAAAGAGACGCGTAATGTGCCACTGACCCCCATCGCATCCATTAAAGGCTGTGCGCAGTGCTGCCCGGCGCGCAGCGCAATACCCTGCTCGGCCAGCAGCGCCACCAAATCACTGTGGTGCACGCCGGCAATATCAAAAGCCAATATAGACGCGTTTTGGCAGCGGAAACTGCGAAAGCCCGGCAATAGCGTCAGTTGCTGTTCAGCCAGCGTAGCCAAGTGCTGCGCGTACTTTTCGCCGCCAGCCGTATCAATAGTTTCTAGCCATTCAAGCGCGGCGTCAAAGCCGATAACGCCGGCGATATTGGGCGTGCCTGCTTCGAAACGCTGGGGAACCTTCTGCGGCGTAAAGCCCTTCATGGAGGCCTGAGTGAGCATTTTCCCGCCGCCGTGCCAGGGCTGCATCGCCTCGAGCAGCTCAGTTTTGCCATACAGCACGCCAATGCCGGTCGGGCCGTAGAGCTTATGGGCGGAGAAAGCATAGAAGTCGATGTCCATAGCCTGCACGTCCGCCGCGCTGTGAACCACGCCCTGCGCGCCGTCCACCACCACCAGAGCGCCGTTGGCATGGGCCAAACTGATAATGCGCTCGAGCTGGGGCATGCCTCCGGTCACGTTGGACATCTGCCCAATCGCCACCAGACGCGTTTTGCTGTTGAGCAGCGCGGGCAGGGCTTCGGCATCGGGCATAAATTGGGCGTTAAGAGGTAATGTCACCACCTTGGCCTGACAGCGTTCTGCTAGCATCAGCCAGGGGATCAGGTTGGCGTGATGCTCGGCCTGACTAACAATAATCTCATCGCCGGGCTGTAGGCGCGGAGCAAAATAGCTCTGCGCCAGCAGATTAATTGACTCGGTGGTGCCTCGGGTCCAGACGATATTTTCTGCTGTCGGCGCATGGATCAGACGTGCGACGCGCGACCGCGCTTTTTCATATTTTTCGGTTAAAGACTGAGCAGCACGGTGCTGACTGCGATGAACCGTCGCGCCTTCTTGAGAATAAAATTCCAAAGTTGCATTTATTACATTTTGCGGCTTCAGCGCGGTTGCGGCGCTATCCAGATAGCATTGCCCGTGCGTAAGTGACGGAAAATTATCACGAAAAGCAGCAAAGTCGAAATCAGTCATAGTGAAGTAAATCTCTTAAATCGGCTGAAAAACATGAAAATTATCCCCGCTGGTACTCCGCATTTATTCATTTTAGGAATGGTTACCGTGGAAATATACCAGAAGCTTGTTATGCTGAATTACGAAGGCTAGAAGAATTAGTCAGATGACTTATCTGGCAACTAAAGCATTTTAATCTATCCCCTTCGTACTTGGCGCTGTAACGTTGTTTTCAGCAGTGCCAAAAACTTTGGGTATAACAAGGAGTCTATGATGAAAAAGATCGCCGCCGTAGTTTCAGCTGTACTGCTGACTTGTACTCTTGCTGCGTGTTCAAGCAACTATGTTATGCATACCAATGATGGTCGTACAATCGTTGCAGAAGGGAAGCCAAGTACCGATGACGATACAGGTATGATCAGCTATACCGATGCGTATGGCAACAAACAGCAGATCAACAAAGCTGAAGTGAAAGAGATGGCTAAAGGTAACTAATCCTTAGTCGAGTCTTTCCAATACGGGAAGCGCTCTTGCTGAAAGTGGCATGAAAATGCCCATCGACAAAACCGGCCATCTTCGGATGCTGCCGGTTTTGTTATTTTATAGTGTCGGTACTTTTAAAAGGCTAAAACGCAAGGGATCTGTAAAGGTTGCGCGTTGGCGCAGAATGCTATCGACAGGCAAAAAAAAGCACCGCAAAATGCGGTGCTAAAAAATCACTTTGGACAGACAGGGTAATGTACAGGAAGTGAAAATTTGTAGCATTTAAGCTACGCGTCTGGATTGCCAGACAATTGCAAACACAACATCACAACCACAAGCCAAAAGTATTTCAGCATCCTCATACCAATCTACTTTTCGTTCCGGCCTAGGAAGTGGCGCCACTATAGGTTTTTGCCTGTACATCCTCAACGGACAATTTATAATGTCTCGGATTAAAAAAACTAATAGTAAAATCCACGGTGAAGCGCTTTGCTGACCGGCGAATAATAAGTATCCACTCAATGTCAAAACGTTTACCACCTCTCAACTCTCTGCGCGTTTTTGACGCAGCGGCACGCCACCTTAGTTTTACTAAAGCGGCGGAAGAGCTATTTGTGACGCAAGCGGCAGTAAGCCACCAGATCAAGTCACTTGAGGACTTTTTAGGCTTAAAACTGTTTCGCCGCCGCAATCGTTCGCTGCTCTTGACCGAAGAAGGGCAGAGTTATTATCTGGATATCAAAGAGATATTCTCAGCTCTCAACGAAGCTACCCGTAAGCTTCAGGCACGAAGTGCTAAAGGCGCGTTGACCGTCAGTTTGCCGCCAAGTTTTGCTATTCAGTGGCTGGTTCCGCGTTTGTCTGGCTTTAACTCAGCTTATCCGGGAATTGACGTTCGTATTCAAGCCGTTGACCGTGAAGAGGATAAACTGGCCGACGACGTGGATGTGGCGATTTTCCACGGTCGGGGAAACTGGCCGGGGCTGCGCGCCGAACGTTTGTATGCCGAATATCTGCTGCCGGTCTGTGCGCCTTCGCTGCTGCTCGGCGATAAACCGCTGAAGCTGCCGGAAGATTTGGCGCACCACACGCTGCTGCATGATGCTTCTCGTCGCGACTGGCTGGCTTACACCAAACAGCTTGGTTTGCAGCATATTAATGTGCAGCAAGGGCCGATTTTCAGCCATAGCGCCATGGTAGTGCAGGCCGCCGTTCACGGACAGGGCATTGCGCTGGCTAACAACGTGATGGCGCAAACCGAGATTGAAGCAGGGCGTTTGGTATGCCCCTTCAACGAGGTGTTAATCAGTAAAAATGCTTTTTATCTGGTTTGTCATGACAGTCAGGCAGAACTGGGTAAAATAGCCGCCTTTCGTCAGTGGATACTCGCACGGGCGGCGAGTGAACAAGAAAAACTACGCTTTCGATACGATCAGGCTTGAACGTGAATCACCCACTAACAACGAGAACAGGTAACGTCCCATGACCAGTCGTTCAATGTTGATTTTTGCCGCCATTAGCGGCTTTGTCTATGTTGCCTTTGGTGCGTTTGGCGCACATATATTGAGTAAATCTCTCGGGCCGGCCGAAATGGCCTGGATTCAAACCGGTTTAACCTACCAGAGTGTGCACACGCTGGCCGTGTTGGTGCTTGGTGTTGCAATGCAGCGCCAGCGCAACCTGTGGTTTTACTGGAGCAGCGCCTGCCTCGCGCTAGGAACAGTGCTGTTTAGTGGCAGTCTCTACTGTCTGGCGCTGTCGCATTTAAGGTTATTTGTGTTTGTCACTCCGATCGGTGGAACCTTCTTCCTGATCGGCTGGATACTGATGTTGATCGGCGCTTTGCGTCTGAATAATAAGGCAAAACGCCATGAATAAAGTTGCTCTCTACTGCCGCTCTGGTTTTGAAAAAGAGTGTGCGGCCGAAATTACCGCCAAAGCCGCCCAGATGGAAATCTTCGGCTTTGCCCGCGTGAAAGAAGACAGTGGGTATGTGCTGTTCGAATGTTTTCAGCCGGAAGACGCCGACCGTCTGGCGCGCGACTTGCCTTTCCGCGAGCTGATTTTCGCTCGCCAGCTGATCGTCGTTGGTGAGCTGCTGAAAGACCTGCCGCCGGAAGATCGCGTATCGCCTATCGTCGGTATGCTGCACGGGGTTATCACTAACGGCGGCGAACTGCGTGTTGAAGTGCCTGACACCAATGAAAGCAAAGAGCTGACCAAGTTCTGCCGTAAGCTTACCGTGCCGCTGCGTTCCGCCATGCGCGAACAGCGCATTTTGGGCAAAAAGGAGAACCCTCTGCGCCCGGTGGTCCACGTGTTCTTTATTGCGTCGGGGTGCTGCTACGTCGGCTATTCCTACAGTAACAACAACTCGCCATTTTATATGGGCATTCCGCGTCTGAAATTCCCATCCGAGGCACCAAGCCGTTCAACCCTCAAACTGGAGGAGGCGTTCCACGTCTTTATTCCTGCGGATGAGTGGGATGAGCGTCTCGCCAGCGGCATGTACGCGGTAGACCTCGGAGCTTGTCCCGGCGGTTGGACTTACCAGTTAGTGCAGCGCAGCATGATGGTGACGGCGATTGATAACGGCCCGATGGCGCCTAGCCTGATGGACACAGGGCAGGTTATTCACCTGCGTGAAGACGGTTTCCGCTATAAATCGACCAGTACCAAAAACTACTGGCTTGTGTGTGACATGGTTGAGAAGCCAGCGAAAGTCGCGGCTTTGATGTGTGACTGGCTGATTAATGGCTGGTGCCGCGAAACTATTTTCAACCTGAAGCTACCGATGAAAAAGCGTTATGAGGAAGTGTCAAACATCCTCGAACGTATCAAAGAGCGTCTGGAAGAAAACGGCATCAACGCTGAGATCCACGCCAAGCAGCTCTACCACGACCGTGAAGAAGTGACGGTGCACGTCCGCCGCTTCTGGTCCGCCGTGGGTGGGCGTCGCGATGAGCGCGACCATTAATTAGCTCTCTGGCCTGAGGCCATTTTCAGGCAATAGTGCGCAAAACGCCGGTGCTGGTGCAGTCCGGCGTTTTTTATTGGTGCGGCATCAGCCAGGCAAACGCAGCTGTTGCAGGTTGCCGCTGAGGGCTAAATCAGTTTGCAGCGTGGAGACGCGCTTACAGGCATAGGCTAAATCGCGATGCTCGAGCAGTTTGGTCCGCCACTTCTCTGGTACAGCCTCGAGATTGTCATACAGCGCGTCTAAGCTTCCGGCCTGCGATAGCAGCGTGACCGCTGCCTTGGGGCCGATACCGGGAACGCCGGGGATCTTACTGCTGCTAATGCCCGCCAGTCCCCAATAGTCGGTGAGCTGTTGCGGCAATACGCCAAACGTCTCTTGCACGAAAGGCATATCAAGCCAGCGCTTTTGGAAGTAATCGCGGATTTGCACAGTAGGCGCCAGCAGCTGGCAGTAGCCTTTGTCGGTCGACACGATGGTCACCTGATGCCCACTCCCCGCCACCTTGGCGGTTAGCGTGGCGGCCAAATCATCGGCTTCATTCCCCGCGGAGTGCCAGCAGGCCACGCCGCGCGCGGCAAAGCCTTCTTTCAGGCTCGGCATCTCGGCAAACAGGTTCTCCGGCATGGGGGAGCGGCCCGCCTTGTAGTCGGGAAGGCACTGGTGACGCCAGCTGTCGTTGCGATCGTCTTCATCAAACACGGCCACGGCGTGGGTGGGCTGCACGTGTTGAATTAGCTGACCCACGGCGTTTTGGCAGGTCAGTAAGCAAGGGGAGCCTTGAACGGCATGGATGCGTCGAATGAGATTCAGCGCGTCAATAATTAGCAGATGTATAGCCATAGTCAGATTGATTCCATCAATAAGTAGGGCGACTCGCGCCGCCCTACGTTTCCCTTAAATCTGCGCGTCACTTAGCGTCAGGCGCAGATTTCATAGCAAGGAATATAGGCGCTGCCCGGCAGCTTCATACGGTGCTGGGCGACGAAACCTTGCAGCAGGCTGTCCATTTTCTTCATTAATGCCGGGTCGCCGTGCAGCTTGAAACGACCATGTTTCTCGATTTCACGGATGCCGAACTCTTTCACGTTACCTGCCACAATCCCCGAGAAGGCTCGGCGCAGCGCGGCGGCCAGCTCTTCGGGTGGCTGGTCCGGGTAGAGATTCAGCGCGGCCATATTTTCGTGGTTCGGCTCAAACGGCATTTGCAGGTCCGGCGCGATACGAATCGACCAGTTGAAACTGTAAGCATCGCCACTGTTGCGACGATTCTCTTTCACTAATGGCATCGCGCGCTTCATTTGGCGCGCCACTTCCACCGGATCATCAATGATAATGGTGTAGTGTTTGCGCGCCTCTTCACCCAGCGTGTCTTTAATGAAGGCGTCGAGCACGGTGAAGTAGTCGGCGCTCTCTTTCGGCCCGGTCAGAATCAGTGGCAGCACTTGGTCGCTGTTTTCCGGATTCATCAGAATACCCAGCAGATACAGCAACTCTTCGGCCGTGCCCACGCCGCCAGGGAAGATGATGATGCCATGCGCTATACGCACGAACGCCTCAAGGCGTTTTTCGATATCTGGCATGATAATCAGTTCATTAACCAACGGGTTAGGTGGCTCTGCCGCGATGATTGATGGCTCGGTCATGCCGATAAAGCGGCCGAGTTTATAACGCTGCTGCGCGTGGCCTACTGCCGCGCCTTTCATTGGGGCTTCCATCGCGCCCGGCCCACAGCCGGTGCAAATATTCAGTTCGCGCAGGCCTAATTGGCTGCCGACGTTGCGCGCATACTGGTATTCCACTTCATTAATAGAGTGACCGCCCCAGCAAACCACCATGTTAGGGTCTTCATCCAGATGCAGCGCCCGGGCGTTACGCAGGATAGAAAACACCATGTTGGTCAGGTGGACGGAGTTCTCTTTGTCGAAGTTTTCGAAGCGATTATTGTTGGCGATCTGCGCGTTTACAAACAGGATATCGCGCAGCACGGCGAACAGGTTGGCTTGCAGGGAGCGAATGATCCGGCCATCGACAAAGGCATCTTCCGGTGGGTTCACTAACTCCAGTTTCACGCCGCGCTCGCGGCGTAACACGTTTATATCAAAGCTTTCGTAGCGGTCGAGCAGCTCTTTACTGCTATCAGTCTGGCTGCCGCTATTGAGCACGGCGAGTGAGCAATTGCGGAACAGGCGGTACAGGTCGCTGCTCGCAGTGCGTTTGAGCATGTCGACTTCCAACTGCGACAACAAATCCATTGAGCCCAACGGGCTGATATGTGTGATCAAAGTTGCTCCTTTACGCCCGATGGGCGGTATTCACTTCTGCCGGCAGAAAGGCTGCACATGATTTTTGGGATCTCGCTTTTTGCGGCGTGCCGGATCCTGATGGCAGGAATATTTAGCTGATTCCGAAGGCGCCGTGGCGATGAGATACGCCGCGTAACGCCTTCAGAATTAACAGTAACCTCGTCCTCCGGCTTTTACCAACTCAAGCTGACTGTTAGGTCAGTTCTTGAGCGGCATCTCGCATTATTGTCTGACAAGACGAGCCGTTGCAGGAGTGAACGGGAAGTTGGATCGCCACGGGTTAATGTCTAAACCGCCGCGACGGGTGTAACGAGCATAAACGGCTAATGTTTCAGGCGTGCAGAAATGCATGATGTCGTTAAAGATGCGTTCAACACATTGCTCATGAAATTCATTGTGATTGCGGAAGGAAACCAGATAGCGCAGCAAGGCTTCGCGATTGATTTTCGGCCCGCGATACTGAATTTGCACCGAGCCCCAGTCGGGCTGATGGGTGATCAGGCAGTTGGATTTCAACAAGTGGCTGACCAGCGACTCTTCGACCATCTCATCGCCGGCGGCTTGTGCCAGATAATCGGTGCTGAATTCGTAGCTGTCGATGGTGATGTCTTGATTGTCGATGCACTCACCGGCAAAACGGCCAACCGGGCTGCCTTCCACGTCTTCAAGGCGAGTGAGGGTGACGCTGACGTCCCCTTCGGCGCAGGCGCTGAGATCACGAGTTAATGTCTCTAACACCACGTCCCAGCTGGCGAATTTGGTCTGGTTGAAGCTGTTCAGGTACAGCTTAAAGCTTTTGGATTCGATCAGATTAATGCTGTTAGCATTCAGGCTAATCTCACCTACCGCCACCTGCGGCAAGCCTTTGTCGTTGAGCCAGGACAATTCGTAGAGTGTCCAGATATCCGCGCCGTGAAACGGCAAATTGTCGGGGAACAGCCCCAAAGGCTCGCGGTTCATGCTGCGCGGAACGGCTTGCAGCAGCGACGCGTCATACTGGTCGCGATAAGGCGTTGATTTGCCCAATGTCAGCTGCGAGAGGGCGGGGTTATCCTGATATAAGGACATGCTGTCACCTTAGTCTAAGTTCTGGGTACAATAGAATATGAGAAAACCTTTCACGCTAGTTTAACTTAGCCCGGTATGAAGATGAGAGAATTTATGGCTTCAGATGTTTCTGTAGCATTACGTGAGTTTACCCAGCGTTATGTGGATTTTTGGCAGCAAGAGACAGGTTTCCCGCCGTCGAGCGAGGATCTGCTGGGCGTTGACTCCCCCTGCGTAGTGAAAAGCAGCGACACCGCCGTCTACTGGCTGACCCAGGTTTTCAGCCCTGAAGAGACATTAGTCAACGTTGAACGCGCGCTCGACTTGCAGCTGCGCCCCGAAGCTCACGCGTTTTATACCACCCAGTTCGCCGGGGATATGTCGGCTAAATGGCAGGACCAGCGCCTAACTCTGCTGCAGGTTTGGAGCCCGGAAGACTTCACTCGTCTGCAAGAAAACCTGATTGGCCATCTGGTGACTCAGAAGCGACTAAAACTCACACCGACCATTTTCTTGGCTACCACTGACTCCGAAATGAGCATGGTTTCGCTGTGCAATGTTAGCGGCGAGGTGGTGCTGGAACAGTTTGGTAGCAAGAAGCGAACTCTGCTGGCACCTACGTTGTCAGAGTTTTTAGCAGGGCTTTCTCCTGCTTTTCCGGATTAAGTCAGACAGTTGATTCAAGCCAATTGGCTCACAAGCGTGTGAGAGATCTCTCACACGGCCTGTAAGATATGTCGTTTAATCGTTCGCGCTATTTCTTCAGTCCATTAGTACAACCTTTAAATAACAATGAGTTAGGTTGTGGTTGCCCATAAGTGATAGTTACTTAGCTATCATTTGTCTCACAAGCTACCTTGTTCGACGTCACAAAATAGACGATTCTAACTGTGTCGAAGGATGACATGAGACAGAACATTAGGATGATGGCTGTTTCATAAAGTAGGGGATAGGCTCAGGAAGAGTCAGGACAGCATCGGAGTATGCTAGGATGTTTCAGGACGAAACAAGGGACACCTCCAGGACGGAGATTGAGAGCTCGGAAAGGATAACGAGTGGGTCAGGAAGACTAAAGGATCAATATCAGGAAGATATTAGGAAGACTCGTCAGGATGAAAGTTGGACGATGCAAAGGATGGCTGGTTAGGATAACCAAAGGAAAAGTTTTCAGGGATTGAGCAGGGAGCACTTAGGTAGCTGGATTGCTATAAAACGAACCGGGGGCACTGTGCAAACAGTGCCCCCAACTTTTTGTCTCTATCTTCTGCTTTCAACATCTTCTCATTTTAACCGCGCATTTCTCTGCCCAAGCCCTGTTCAGCGGCTCAGGCAGTTGCCTTCTCAGTGCCTATTTGCCAATAACTTACCCAATAGCGCCCAGCGCATCTTCTTTACTTTGGCGCTTTGGCAGCAAGAATAAAGTCGCATAGATATCTAACAGGTAGATGGCTGCCAGCAAGCTGATGGCGGCGGTGAAGGAGACTTGCGACACCAGCATGCCTATCACCAGTGGCCCGAAACCGCCCACGCCCCGCCCGACGTTAAACAAGATATTTTGTGCCGTAGCGCGAACATTTACCGGATAAGTGTCTGATATCAAACCGCCATATCCCCCAATCATGCCATTGACGAACATCCCCATCACGGCACCGGCGAACAGCATCGCCGTAGGATCGGTGAGCTGGGCGTAGCACACTACCATCAGCACCGCGCCGATTTGGTAAATCAGGAAGATTTTCCAGCGCGGGAAACGATCCGCCAGCACGCCGAACAGCCAGATGCCGAACGTCATGCCAATCACCGTCACGGCGGTCCACAGGCCCGATTTGGTCAGCGAGAAGCCGAAGTTCTTCGACAGGTAGCTTGGCATCCAGATCATCAGCCCGTAATAGCCAAAATTCTGCACCGAGCAGAGGATCAGAATGCCGATGCTGGCTTTGGTGGTAGGTACATCTTTGAACAGCAATTTGACCCGGCTGAACAGCGATTCCGTCGGCGCGCTGCTGGCGTGTTTGACGAACTCCTCTGGCTCACCCATGGTGCGGCGAATCAGGAAGGAGGCGAGGGCAGGCAGTAAGCCTACCAGGAACATGCCGCGCCAGCCGATGACACCTAGCAGCAGCGGCGTCAGGAATGCCGCAAGCAAGACGCCAAGCTGCCAGCCCATGCCGACGTAAGCCGAAGCCCGGTTGCGCTTCTCTGCGGGCCACGCCTCGGCGATTAACGCCATGCCAATGCCAAACTCTCCGCCCAGACCAACGCCCGCCAAGGTGCGGTAGGCCAGCAAATCCCAGTACCCCTGAGCGATAGCGCACAGGCCGGTAAACAGGGAAAACATCAAAATCGTGAAGGTCAGGACGCGAATTCGCCCGAAGCGATCGCTGATAGGCCCGAAAATCACGCCGCCAAGCACGGCACCTATTAGCGTCCAGGTGACCAGTGAACCGCTTTGAGATGAGGTCAGGCCCAGCTCTGTGGCGATGGCGGGCAGCATAAATCCGAGAATTAACAGGTCGAAACCATCCATGGCGTAGCCAGTGACGGAGGCAATCATCGCTTTGGCCGGGGTGGCGTGGGCTTTTTTGGTGTGTTGGACAGGCATAGTCAGCGTCAAGTTATGTAAAGTTGGATTATTTTGCCCGCAGAGCACGCTAAGTACCAGTATGAAAAACCTATAGATAAGAATTAGCGATAAGCTTAGAAGGGGCATAGCTGGCAGTTGGGGCCTTACGGCTTCAATGCTATGCTTTGCCACATTGTGAGAGCCTTTGACGCCCACAAATAATGAATGCAGAGAGAGTGCGATGAGTTCAGAAAGTACAGAAAATCAGGTTCGCCATATTTTACACGATATTGAACAGGCTATGCGTCGGCTGGACCTGTGGAGCGAAGTTCCACCTGAGGCGGAAGCCTTTGACAGCGTTGAGCCTTTCTCCGTCGACACCATGAATGCCGAGCAGTGGCTGCAATGGGTGCTGGTACCAAGGATGTTTGCTTTATTGGCCGCCGAAGCCGATTTACCGACCCGCTTTGCGATTACGCCTTATTTCGAAGTCGCCTTGCCTGAGGCTTACTCCCTGCTGGCTGAGCTGCAGCGTCTGGACGATTTGCTGAATATAGAAGACTGACATGCTGGAAATTTTGTATCAGGACGAGCATCTGGTGGCGGTGAACAAGCCCGCTGGCATGTTGGTTCATCGTAGTTGGCTGGACAAACATGAAACCGTTTTTGCGATGCAAACGTTGCGCGATCAAATTGGTCAGCACGTGTTTACCGTGCATCGTCTGGATAAGCCGACCTCGGGCGTGCTGCTGTTCGCACTGTCCAGCGAGGTTGCGCGGCTGCTGTCGCAGCAGCTAGAAACGCGCCAAATGAATAAGACCTACCACGCGGTGGTGCGCGGCTACGTGGCTGAAGACGCCACGCTGGATTATCCTTTGACCGAAGAGCTGGACAAGATTGCCGATAAGTTCGCCAACCCTGACAAAGCCCCTCAGCCTGCCGTGACGCACTATCGCGTGCTGGCTCAGGTGGAGATGCCCGTGCCGGTTGGGCGTTACGACACGGCGCGCTACAGCTTGGTTGAGCTTAAACCGGAGACCGGCCGCAAGCACCAGCTGCGCCGCCATATGACCCACCTCCGCCATCCGATTTTGGGCGACAGCGCCCACGGCGACTTGAAGCAAAATCGTGGCATGGTGGAGCACTTTGACTGCCCCGGCTTAATGCTGCACGCCAGCCATCTGCAATTGCCTCACCCGGTGACGGGCGACATGCTGGAGATCACCGCCAAGTGGGATAATCGCTGGCAAAGTTTGGTCGAACGTTTCGGCTGGCTGGCGCGTGTCCCTGCACTTGAAAGGGTTGAGTTTGCTGCCGACTGCGGTCAGGATAGCTAACCATTTTTCAATGACTTTTAGATTAACGAGGGAATTACACCATGGCTGAGATTGGTATTTTTGTCGGCACCGTTTACGGCAATGCGCTGCTGGTAGCAGAAGAGGCTGAAACTGTTCTTAAGAAGCAGGGGCATCAGGTGAAACTGTTCGAAGAAGGCACATTGGAAGCCTGGCAATATTATCGTCACCATTTTGCCTTGGTAATTACCTCTACCACCGGTCAGGGCGACCTGCCGGACAGCATTGCGCCGCTGTTTGCGGCTATCCGCGATACCGTCGGTTATCAGCCAGAATTGCGCTATGGCGTGATTGCACTGGGTGACAGCAGCTACGACCACTTCTGCGGCGGCGGCCATAAAATGGATGATTTGCTGCAAGAGCAGGGCGCATCGCGTCTTGGCGATTTGCTGGAAATTGATGCCATGGAAACCGCCGAGCCGGAAACCGTGGCGGTTCCTTGGGCTGAAAAATGGGGCCAGCTGCTTAAATAAGCTTTCATGTCGCAGCGGCAATAAAAAAGGTCAGGTTATTCACCTGACCTTTTTTTATATCAACCGAACGCGGCGGGCGTCGAAACTTATCGGCCGCTGGTCAGTTTTTCCAGATCAGATTCGATCTCGGTGATCTTGTTTGCCACCACGGATTCCAAATGACGCAGGTCATCAAGAATTTTACGTTTCAGATCGACTTCAACCTGATCGCGCTGACAGATTTGATCTAACTCATCAATGACATAGCGTAGATTCGGGCTGATTTCGTGAATTTCTTTATAGCCTTGGCCCGCATTGTCGGCCACGATCGTTTTACGCTGGCGTGGGTACTTAAACTTCACGCTTTTAGCAAAAAACTCGCCTTTATCTTTGCGGAAGTAGATCTTCAGAATGTCGTTATTGGCCTCCTGACGCAGGCTGTAACGATCGATGTCGTCAGGATTCGTAATACCCAAGCTTTTCAGGTTGTCATACATAGCGCCACCTTTATTAGATTCTACTAGGAAGTTGTCATAATGAGCGAAACGACGGCCATTATCATTGATTTAAGGCAGAGTTTCCCATGATAAAAACGGCCGTCATAAAAGGGAATCACATCAATAAAATAGCGGGTAAATTCACCCGCCAAATTGAGTTTAGTCGATGGAACGCAATAACTCATTAAGACCGGTTTTGCCCAAGGTTTTGGCATCCACTTTCTTAACGATCACGGCACAGTACAGGCTGTATTTGCCATCTTTAGAAGGCAGGTTGCCGGAAACCACGACTGAGCCTGCTGGCACACGGCCGTAATGCACTTCGCCGGTTTCACGGTCATAAATCTTGGTGCTTTGACCGATGTAAACGCCCATGGAAATCACAGAGCCTTCTTCTACAATCACGCCTTCCACGATTTCTGAACGTGCACCGATGAAGCAGTTATCTTCGATGATCGTTGGGTTTGCCTGCAGTGGCTCCAGAACGCCGCCGATGCCCACGCCGCCGGACAGGTGAACGTTTTTACCGATCTGCGCACAAGAGCCTACGGTCGCCCAGGTATCAACCATGGTGCCTTCATCAACGAACGCGCCGATGTTGACGTAAGAAGGCATCAGCACCACGTTACGGGCGATAAATGCACCTTTGCGCACAGCGGCTGGTGGCACGACGCGGAAGCCTTCACGCTTGAAGCGCGCTTCGTCGTATTCGGCGAATTTCATTGGGACTTTGTCGTAGAAGCGGTTTTCCGCGCCTTCCATCACTTCGTTGTCATTGATTCTGAAAGAGAGCAGCACTGCCTTCTTTAGCCACTGATGCGTTACCCACTGACCATCAATTTTTTCTGCAACGCGCAGTTCGCCGCTGTCGATCTTATTGATCACTTGAGTCACGGCATCACGGGTTACGCTGTCTACGTTTGTCGGCGTAATGTCTGCGCGACGTTCGAAGGCTTCTTCAATTAGGGTTTGTAGTTGCTGCATCCTGTTCTCTTTCCTGATAGTGGTGTTAAAAAGTTAATATTCTTTGTATCACATTTTATCGTTAGGGTTGAGCGCCTCGGTAAGACGACGCTGAATTTCCTGACGGGTTTTTTTGTCCAGCGCGCGGCGTTCGCCATTCGCCAGAATGAATAAATCCTCAACGCGCTCGCCGATGGTGGAGATGCGCGCGCCGTGCAGTGACAGCCCCAAATCAGAGAACACTTCCCCCACCCGCGCCAGCAGGCCGGGCTGATCGAGCGCGACCAGCTCCATGTAGCTGCGCCTGTCGGTATGAGTCGGCAGGAAGCTGACCTCGGTCGGCACGCTGAAGTGGCGCAGTTTTGGCGAAGGGCGGCGCGCACGCGGCGGCTGATAAGCCTGCGTCATGGACTGCTCCAAGGCGTGGCGAATCACTTCGTGGCGGTCCAGCGCCAGCGGACTGCCGTCCGGCTCAAGCACGATAAAGGTGTCCATCGCCATGCCGTCGCGATTGGTGAAGATCTGCGCGTCGTGAATGCTCAGGTTGCGGCGATCCAGCTCCCCGGCCACGGTGGCAAACAGGTAAGGGCGGTCCGGGCTCCAGATGAAAATCTCCGTGCCGCCGCGCGTTGCCTGCCGACTGACCAGCACCAGTGGCTTGGTGGAGTCATGCTCCAGCAGGTGGCGGGCGTGCCAGGCCAGCTGGTTCGGCGAGTGGCGCAGGAAGTAGTCGGCACGGCAGCGGCTCCAGATGCGGTGCAACGCCTCTTCGTCGATATTGTCCATGCGCAGCAGGGCCAGAGCCTGCAGACGGTGGTGACGGACCCGTTCGCGCAGGTCCGGCGTGTTCTGCATCCCACGGCGCAGCTGCTTCTCGGTAGCAAAATAGAGCTCGCGTATCAGGCTCTGCTTCCAGCTGTTCCACAGGGTTTCGTTGGTGGCGCAAATATCCGCCACGGTCAGGTTTACCAGATAGCGCAGGCGGTTTTCGCTCTGCACTTCGGCGGCAAACTGCTGAATTTCAGCCGGATCTTGAATGTCGCGGCGCTGCGCGGTAACCGACATCAGCAGGTGACAGCGTACCAGCCAGGCGACCAGCTGGGTTTCGCGCGAATTCAGCCCGTGTAGCTCGGCGAACTCCAAGACATCCTGCGCGCCCAGAATCGAGTGGTCGCCGCCACGGCCCTTGGCGATGTCATGGAACAGCGCCGCCATCAGCAGTAATTCCGGCTGAGGCAGGCGCGGGTAAAGCTCGACGCACAGCGGGTGGCGCGGGCGAGTGGCCTCGTCGGCGAAGCTTTCCAGCTTTTGCAGCACGCGAATCGTGTGTTCGTCCACGGTGTAGGCGTGGAACAGGTCAAACTGCATTTGGCCGACAATCAGCCCCCACTGCGGCATGTAGGCCCACAGCACGCTGTGGCGATGCATCGGCACCAGCGCGCGGGAGACAGCCCCCGGATGGCGCAGAATCGACATAAAGATGCTGCGCGCTTCGGGGATCATACACAGCGGCGTTTTGAGATGGCGGCGCGCGTGGCGCAGCAGGCGAACGGTGGTGGAGTAAATCCCCTTAATTTCGCGGTGGCGCACCATCAGGTAGAACATGCTGATGATGGTTTCCGGGCGCTGGGTAAACAGCGACTCGTCGCGCAGGTCAATCAGGTCGCCGCGCAATTGGAAGTGCTCGTCCAGCGGGCGCGGTTTTTCATTCGGCCCGATAGCCAAAATAGCTTCGTCAAACAGCTGAAGCAGCATCTGGTTCAGCTCACCAACCCGGCGGGTCATGCGATAGAAATCCTTCATCATCCGCTCGACCGGCTCGTTGCCTTCCCCCTGATATTGCAGCAGTTGGGCGACATTCAGCTGGCGGTCGAACAGCAGGCGGTTGTCATAGCGCGGCAGCACCAGATGTAGCGCAAAGCGAATGCGCCACAGGAAGCTCTGGCATTCAATCAGCTCATTGCGCTCGGCTTTGGTCAGGAAGCCGAAGGCCACCATTTCGTCCAGAGAGGTGGCGCCAAAGTGGCGGCGGGCTACCCATAAAATGGTGTGGATATCACGCAGGCCGCCGGGGCTGCTTTTGATGTCCGGCTCGAGGTTGTAACTGGTGCCGTGGTAGCGCTGGTGGCGCTCATTTTGCTCGTCAATCTTGGCGCGGAAGAAGGTTGGCGAAGGCCAGAAGCCGTCGCTGAAAACGTGTTTTTGCATGCTGAGGAACAGCGCGACGTCGCCGCAAATCAGCCGCGATTCAATCATGTTAGTGGCGACGGTGAGGTCGGCCAAGCCTTCCAGCAGGCACTCCTCGAGGGTGCGCACGCTGTGGCCAACTTCCAGCTTTAAGTCCCACAGCAGGGTGATAAGCTCACCGATGCGCTGCGCCTGATCGTCGTTGAGGCGGCGCTGGCTGAGGACCAAAACGTCAATGTCGGAAAGCGGATGCAGCTCGCCGCGCCCGTAGCCACCGACCGCCACCATCGCGGTTTCCGGCACATCGTCGAAACCGTAAAAGGTCCACAGGCGCTGTAGCAGATGGTCAATGAACAGGGATCGCGCGTCGACCAGCTCTTCCGCGCGTTGCCCGGCATTAAAAGCATCAGCTAGCCACAGTTGGAACTGCTCCATGTGCTGTTTCAAGCTCTGGCGAGTTAAGTCGTCGTCAGGATAGGTAATAGGGGAGGCGGGCTGCGGGGGGATCGCGGGAAGAGATTCCGAAGATGGCGGAGTGGGAAGATCTTGTTCAGCAGGTGAATGTTCAATCATTTTTGCGCAGCCCATTCTTACAGTAAGAGACAAAAAAGCCGACTTGCGTCGGCTTGATCACCAGATTTAAACCGCCTTCTTCAGAAGGGGATCACTGCTGGTCGTGCGTAATGATATTCGGGATGGTGTCATCCTTACGCAGCGTCATAATTTCACAACCGTTCTCGGTGACCACAATAGTATGCTCGTATTGCGCCGACAAGCTGCGATCTTTAGTTTTTACTGTCCAGCCATCTTTCATGGTGCGAATGCGGTAATCACCGGCATTAACCATAGGTTCGATAGTGAATGCCATGCCGGCTTGCAGCACCACGCCGCCGTCATCTGCATCATAGTGAAGCACCTGCGGCTCTTCGTGGAAGACTTCACCAATCCCGTGGCCGCAGTACTCGCGAACCACGGAGAAGTTTTCAGCTTCGACGAATTTCTGGATCTCTTTACCCAGCGTGCGCAGGCGAATGCCCGGCTTAACCATTTTCAGCGCCAGATAGAGGCTTTCCTGAGTGATACGGCACAGGCGCTCGCCCAGAATGGTCGGTTTACCGGCGATGAACATCTTGGAGGTGTCACCGTGGAAGCCATCTTTAATAACGGTCACGTCGATATTCACGATATCGCCGTCTTTCAGAATCTTATCTTCGCTTGGAATTCCGTGGCAAACCACTTCATTAATCGAGATGCAGACAGATTTCGGGAAGCCGTGATAATTCAGACAGGCGGAAACGGCCTGCTGCTTATTATTAATGTGATCAGCACAAATGCGGTCTAATTCGCCAGTGCTCACGCCGGGCTTAACGTAAGGTTCGATCATTTCCAGCACTTCAGCAGCCAGACGGCCAGCAACGCGCATTTTTTCGATGTCTTGAGGGGTTTTGATTGAAATTGCCATGGGTGATCCTGCGGGTATCCTGTGTTGACGCCTTTCATTCTGCTAAAACGTCGTCAATAATTAGCTTAGACTTATGGTATCAGCCCTGATATTGCCTGCCAAACTATCATTTTCCGCGAACTAAAGTTCCCAACAAAAGTTGCCGTCAGGTCGTGAATTATGGTATAAAGCGCGCCGGCAATCCGCGACAGCCCTTCGGAGCTTGAGCGTGATTAAAGCCGAACACTCACTCATATGTGTACTTATTAACGTAAGTAATAACACACACGTATCGACACATTCGCCGGGGTGCTCTGGGAATTCGTTCTGCAGGGTCGGCGTTATGGGATACGTGGAGGCATAACCCCAGCATCTACTTATAGAGGTTTTATCATGGCAACTGTTTCCATGCGCGACATGCTCAAGGCCGGTGTTCACTTCGGTCACCAGACCCGTTACTGGAACCCGAAAATGAAGCCATTCATCTTCGGCGCTCGTAACAAGGTTCACATCATCAACCTTGAGAAAACTGTTCCAATGTTCAACGAAGCTCTGGCTGAGTTGCAGAAGATCTCCTCCCGTAAAGGAAAGATCCTGTTCGTTGGTACTAAACGCGCTGCAAGCGAAGCGGTAAAAGAAGCTGCACACAACTGCGACCAGTTCTTCGTGAACCATCGCTGGTTGGGCGGCATGCTGACTAACTGGAAAACCGTTCGTCAGTCAATCAAACGTTTGAAAGACCTGGAAATTCAGTCTCAAGACGGCACTTTCGAAAAGCTGACCAAGAAAGAAGCGCTGATGCGCACTCGTGAGCTTGCGAAGCTGGAAAATAGCCTGGGTGGTATCAAGGATATGGGTGGTCTTCCTGATGCTCTGTTCGTCATCGACGCCGATCACGAACACATTGCAATCAAAGAAGCTAACAACCTGGGTATCCCGGTATTCTCCATTGTTGATACCAACTCCGATCCGGATGGCGTTGACTTTGTTATCCCAGGTAACGATGACGCAATCCGTGCAGTTAATCTGTACCTGAGCGCTGTTGCTGCCACTGTCCGTGAAGGCCGTTCGCAAGATCTGGCTGTTCAGGCAGAAGAAAGCTTCGTAGAAGCTGAATAATAAGACAGGCTCTCGTAAATACCCTGATGGGTATAGAGTAGCCCTTATTAACCAGGTATTGAATATGTTGGTTAGGGGGCCTTTATTGGCCCCCTTTGCTTATCTTAAATGCGAGAAATATCTCACCGCAAAAGTCTCTTTTGCAGCGAGATAATCGAGGAAAATACAATGGCTGATATTACCGCTGCCCTGGTAAAAGAACTGCGCGAACGTACTGGCGCTGGCATGATGGATTGTAAGAAAGCTCTGGTTGAAGCTAACGGCGACATCGAGCTGGCAATCGAAAACATGCGTAAATCTGGCGCGATCAAAGCTGCTAAGAAAGCAGGCAACGTAGCTGCTGACGGCGTGATCAAAACCAAGATCGAAGGCAACTATGGTGTGATTCTGGAAGTTAACTGCCAGACTGACTTCGTTGCTAAAGATGCTGGTTTCCAAGCGTTTGCTGACAAAGTGCTGGACGCCGCTGTTGCTGGCAAAATCACTGACGTTGACGTTCTGAAAGCTCAGTTCGAAGAAGAGCGTATCGCTCTGGTTGCTAAAATCGGTGAAAACATCAATATTCGCCGCGTTTCTACTCTGGAAGGCGAAGTTCTGGGTAGCTACCTGCACGGTGCTCGCATCGGTGTTCTGGTTGCTGCTAAAGGCGCTGACGAAGAGCTGGTTAAGCAAGTTGCTATGCACATCGCTGCAAGCAAGCCAGAATTCGTTAAACCAGAAGACGTGTCTGCTGAAGTGGTAGAGAAAGAGTACCAAGTTCAGCTCGACATCGCGATGCAGTCTGGCAAGCCGAAAGAAATCGCAGAGAAAATGGTTGAAGGCCGCATGAAGAAATTCACCGGCGAAGTTTCTCTGACTGGTCAGCCTTTCGTTATCGACCCAAGCAAATCTGTTGGCGAAGTGCTGAAAGAGCACAAAGCTGACGTTATCAACTTCATCCGTTTCGAAGTTGGTGAAGGTATCGCTAAAGTTGAGACTGACTTTGCTGCTGAAGTTGCAGCAATGACTAAACAGTCTTAATTCGTAGTTGATGCTCTAAAATGGAACCGCTGAAGATTGGCGGTTCCGTTTTATCCAGCCCCAAATTCCAATAACATTGTGCGTTGTCTCTTTTTAACAACGCTATGATGTATAGATTGATTCCCATTACGACACATTGCTTCTTAGGACAGACACCATGGCTACCAATGCGAAACCCGTTTATCAGCGTATTCTGCTAAAACTCAGTGGCGAAGCCCTGCAGGGCAGCGAAGGTTTTGGTATCGATGCAAGCGTTTTGGATCGCATGGCTCAGGAAGTCAAAGAGCTGGTTGAGCTCGGCATTCAGGTCGGTGTGGTCATTGGCGGTGGGAACCTGTTCCGTGGTGCAGGCCTGGCACAAGCGGGTATGAACCGTGTTGTGGGCGACCACATGGGTATGCTGGCTACAGTGATGAATGGTCTGGCAATGCGGGATGCATTACACCGTGCCTATGTGAACGCTCGCCTGATGTCCGCTATTCCGCTGAACGGCGTGTGTGACAACTACAGCTGGGCCGAGGCTATCAGCCTGCTACGTCACAACCGCGTGGTCATTTTCTCTGCGGGTACCGGCAATCCTTTCTTCACTACTGACTCAGCAGCATGCCTGCGCGGTATCGAAATCGAAGCCGACGTGGTGTTAAAAGCGACCAAAGTTGATGGCGTTTACTCTGCTGATCCAGTGAAAAACCCAGACGCCACGCTGTACGAACAACTGACTTACCAAGAAGTGCTTGAGCAAGAACTGAAAGTGATGGATTTGGCGGCCTTTACACTGGCTCGCGATCACAACTTGCCAATTCGCGTCTTCAATATGAATAAGCCGGGCGCACTGCGCCGCGTAGTGATGGGTGAAAACGAAGGTACGCTGATTTCTCGCGGTGAATAATCTTCCCCCTGCCACTGCTGGCAAGAAATCATAAGCAAGTTTGCCAGCCTTGGCTGGCATGAGTATTCACGGACTATACTAATGCTATGGTCTGCCAAGTAACCAGTTCTTAAGGGTTCGCAACGTGATTAACGACATTAAAAAAGATGCTGAAATCCGCATGGAAAAATGCGTCGAAGCATTCAAAAACCATATCAGCAAAATCCGTACTGGCCGTGCTTCACCGGGTATCCTCGACGGCATCATGGTCGACTACTACGGTTCTGCCACGCCACTGCGTCAGTTAGCTCAGGTAACGGTTGAAGATTCCCGTACTCTGGCTATCTCCGTGTTTGACCGTTCAATCAGCGCCGCTGTTGAAAAGGCCATCATGACCTCTGATTTGGGTCTTAACCCATCTTCTGCTGGCGCCACTATCCGCGTTCCACTGCCAGCGCTGACAGAAGAGCGTCGTAAAGACCTGATCAAAGTTGTGCGTTCTGAAGCCGAGCAGGGCCGCGTTTCCGTGCGTAACGTACGCCGCGACGCTAACGATAAGACCAAAGCTTTGCTGAAAGATAAAGAAATCAGTGAAGATGAAGATCGTCGTTCTCAGGATGATATCCAGAAAATGACGGATATGTTCATCAAGAAAATTGACGTCGCACTAGCCGAGAAAGAAACCGAGTTGATGGAGTTCTAATCCACAACTTATCTTCCTCCAAGCGCCGCCTTTGCGGCGCTTTATTTTTTGTGGTCGCTCTCTTTTTCCACCTGCTGCTTAAATCTCATAGACAAGCCGTCAAAGAGGTTTCAGACTAATGCGCATTGCGATCATGCACTGGTTCTACCGGGTATTTTCATGAAACAACTTACCATCCTTGGTTCGACAGGCTCTGTCGGCAGCAGCACCCTCGCGGTCGTTCGCGCTAACCCACAAGATTTCAAGGTAACTGCACTGGTTGCCGGTAAAAACGTGGACGTCATGGCGCAGCAATGTATTGAATTCCAACCTCGTTTTGCCTCTATGGCCGATGAAACTTCTGCCAAAGCACTGCGAACCATACTTGCTGAACAGGGGATAAAAACAGAGGTACTCTCTGGCGAAAAGGCGTCCTGTGAGTTGTCGGCGCTGGATGAAGTTGATCAGGTGATGTCCTCCATCGTTGGCGCCGCCGGGCTGTTACCCACGCTTGCGGCGGTAAAAGCGCGCAAGCAGGTATTACTGGCGAATAAAGAGTCGCTGATCACCTGCGGACGCATCTTCATGGATGCCGTTCGCCAAAGCCGCAGCCAGCTTCTGCCAATCGATAGTGAACACAATGCAATTTTCCAGAGCCTGCCTGAGCGCATTCAGCAGCAGCTTGGCTATGCCTCTTTGGAAGAAAATGGCGTATCGCGCATTATCCTTACCGGCTCTGGTGGCCCATTCCGCGAGTTACCTTTGGCAGACTTTGCCCACGTCACCCCAGACCAGGCCTGTGCGCACCCGAACTGGTCGATGGGGCGCAAAATTTCTGTCGACTCCGCCACCATGATGAACAAAGGCCTCGAATATATCGAAGCCCGCTGGCTGTTCAATGCCTCTGCCGAGCAGATGGAAGTCATTATCCATCCGCAATCGGTGATTCACTCTATGGTTCGCTACCACGATGGCAGCGTCTTGGCGCAGCTCGGCTCGCCGGACATGCGCACGCCAATCTCCCACGCGATGGCTTATCCGCATCGTGTCGATTCCGGCGTTGAAGCGTTAGATTTCTGCCGAATCGGTGCGTTGACCTTCTGCGAGCCTGATTTTGACCGCTATCCGTGTTTACAATTGGCTATTGAAGCCAGCCGGACGGGGCAGGCAGCCACCACGGCATTGAACGCTGCTAATGAAGTTTCGGTCGCCGCATTCTTGGCGGGGCACATTCGCTTTACCGACATTGCCAACATAAATCGCGAAGTTATGGAGCAATCTGTCGCGAACGAACCGCAATCTGTTGATGAAGTATTGGAAATTGACCGTGCGGCGCGTGCGTCAGCTCACCAGAAATTACAGACTTTTGCGTTATGATGTTGCGGATAGCGGATTGCGGTAATTTGTTCGCATCACATTGAAATGATATAGTCTGCGCCACCTGACTGCGCCTTCAGTGCCGATACCTGAATGCGATTACTCTATAAAAACGGTAAACAGTCAGGGCAAGCCGTGCCTGAACAGGAACACGGCTTTTTTGCGCACAGAAATACGCTGGCGGTCAGTTAACATAGTTCTGCCCTAATAAGGAAATGAGTACGCGTTATGTCCCTCGAAAAGCAACAGATATCTGACGCGCCTTGCGCAATGCCACGCCATGTTGCCATTATTATGGATGGCAATGGTCGCTGGGCGAAACTTCAGGGGAAAATGCGCGTTTTTGGCCATAAAGCCGGTGTGAAATCCGTCCGTAAAGCAGTCAGTTTTGCGGCCAACCATCAGCTTAATGCGTTGACGCTTTATGCCTTTAGTAGTGAGAACTGGAACCGACCTGCTCAGGAAGTTTCAGCATTGATGGAGCTGTTCGTCCGTGCACTGGACAGCGAAGTTAAAAGTCTGCACAAACATAACGTCAGGCTAAAAATCATCGGTGATGTCAGCCGCTTTAGTGCGCGTCTGCAAGAAAGGATCCGTCGTTCAGAAACACTTACAGAAAATAACGACGGCCTTACGCTTAACATCGCTGCTAATTACGGCGGTCGGTGGGATATTATCCAGAGCGTAAAAAAACTGGCGAGTCAAGTTGAAGCTGGTTCTTTGCAGGTTGAGCAAATTACAGAAGAAGCATTAAATAGCACTATCTGTATGAGCGAGTTGGCACCCGTCGATTTGGTGATCAGAACCGGTGGGGAACACCGTATTAGTAACTTTTTGCTGTGGCAAATCGCCTATGCAGAACTTTACTTTACCGATGTCCTCTGGCCTGATTTTGATGAAAACACCTTTGAAGGCGCGCTGAATGCTTTTGCACAACGCGAGCGTCGCTTCGGGGGCACTACACCTATTGGCGCCAATGCGTCCTAGGGAGAACTTTTGCTGAAGTATCGCATCGCCACAGCGTTGATTTTGATCCCCATTGTTATCGCTGCACTGTTTATGCTGCCGCCTCTTGGTTTTGCCATTGTTGCGTTAGTCATCTGTATGTTGGCCGCGTGGGAGTGGGGGCAACTTTCAGGATTTAAGACTCGCAGTCAGCGCATTTGGCTGGCCGTGCTCTGTGGCTTTGTCCTTATTGCAATGATGCTGAGCATGCCGGCTTATCGTCAGCCAATTAACCTCCCTCAAGTGAGCGGCTCATTATGGGCTTCCCTTATATGGTGGATTGCGGCCTTTGTTCTGGTTATTTTCTACCCTAAATCTGCCTCATTTTGGCGCGGATCGCGCATATTACGTTTAGCCTTCGGTTTATTGACCATTGTTCCTTTCTTTTGGGGTATGGTGGCGCTGCGCCAGTACGGTTACGCTGAAAATCACCACACTGGAGCATGGTGGCTGCTGTATGTCATGCTGCTGGTCTGGGGCGCAGACTCTGGCGCTTACCTGTTTGGCAAACTGTTCGGCAAGCACAAGTTGGCGCCGAAAGTTTCCCCTGGTAAGACATGGGAAGGCGTCATCGGTGGTTTGGTCACTTCGGCCCTGATTTCCTGGTTGTTCGGGCGTTATGCGCCATTAAATGTTGTTCCTGCTACGCTGTTGGTGTGTTCAGTCATTGCTGCTCTGGCTTCGGTGCTGGGGGATTTAACTGAAAGCATGTTTAAACGTGAAGCGGGTATAAAAGACAGTGGTAACTTGATACCGGGTCATGGTGGGATACTGGATCGTATCGATAGCCTGACTGCGGCTGTGCCGGTGTTTGCATGCTTAATGCTGCTGGTTTATTAATCCGTCCGAGACGGGATGTCTTCTAAGGGATCGTTAGGAATATGATGAACATACTCTGGAGTTTGGCCGCCTTTATCGTTGCACTGGGGGTGCTAATCACCGTGCACGAATTTGGCCATTTCTGGGTTGCTCGTCGTTGTGGCGTTTATGTTCAGCGTTTCTCCGTGGGTTTTGGGCGCACTCTGTGGCGCCGCACGGATAAACACGGGACCGAGTACGTTCTCGCCGTCATTCCCCTTGGCGGTTACGTTAAGATGCTCGACGAGCGTAACGAAACCGTTCCTGACGAAATGCGCCACCAGTCTTTCAATAGTAAAACCGTTTGGCAGCGCGCCGCTATCATCAGCGCTGGGCCAATCGCTAACTTCATTTTCGCCGTTTTTGCCTATTGGCTGGTGTTCATTATCGGCGTCCCAGCCGTGCGTCCGGTTGTTGGTGAAGTCACCCCACAATCCATCGCAGCGCAATCGAATATTTCTCCCGGCATGGAACTTAAGTCAATCGATGGCATCGAAACGCCTGATTGGGATTCAGTTCGTTTGTCTTTAATCGGTGAGATCGGAAACAATCAGACAACTTTAGGTGTCTCACAATTCGGTGGTTCTGAAGTTGTTGAGAAAAAATTAGATTTAACACAATGGCGGTTTGACCCCGAAAAGCAAGATCCCGTTGTCGCGCTGGGTATTATTCCTCGCGGCCCACAGATAGAATCTGTGCTCGCAGAAGTGCAAACCGATTCGGCAGCTCAGAAAGCCGGTTTGCAAGCTGGTGACAGGATCGTTAAAGTCGATGGTCAAGTTTTGGCGAATTGGCGTACTTTTGCCATGCAGGTTCGTGATAACCCGGGCAAACCTATCGCGTTAGAAGTTGAGCGCGCAGGTTCATCGGTTGATCTCACACTGACACCGGACTCCAAGTCGGTAGGCAAGGGGAAGGAACAAGGATTTGCCGGAGTGGTGCCCAAAGTTATACCACTGCCTGATGAGTACAAAACTATCCGTCAGTATGGGCCGTTTGTTGCATTCTATGAGGCCGGGGATAAAACCTGGCAGCTGATGAAGCTCACGGTAAACATGCTGGGTAAGTTAATAACTGGCGACGTTAAGCTGAATAACCTGAGTGGTCCAATTTCAATCGCACAGGGAGCAGGAATGTCGGCGGAATATGGTTTAGTGTACTACCTGATGTTTTTGGCACTTATCAGTGTCAATCTCGGTATCGTGAACCTTTTTCCGTTGCCAGTGTTAGATGGTGGACACCTGGTGTTTTTAGCTATCGAGAAGCTAAAGGGTGGGCCAGTTTCCGAGCGAGTTCAAAACTTCAGTTACCGTATCGGCGCGATAGTGCTGGTGATGGTAATGGGGCTTGCACTTTTCAATGATTTCTCCCGTCTTTAAGGCTGGGGATTAGGTTAGGAAGAACGCATAACAACGATGGCGATCAAAAAGTTGCTCATAGCGTCGCTGCTGTTTGGCAGCGCCACCGTATACGGTGCAGATGGTTTCGTGGTGAAAGACATTCATTTCGAAGGCCTGCAGCGAGTTGCCGTCGGTGCGGCGTTACTCAATATGCCGGTTCGCGTTGGTGATACCATCACCGACGACGACATCAGTAATACTATTCGCGCATTGTTTGCCACTGGCAACTTTGAGGACGTTCGCGTTCTGCGTGATGGTGATACCTTGATTGTTCAGGTCAAAGAGCGTCCTACAATCGCCAGCATCACTTTCTCAGGTAATAAATCTGTGAAAGACGACATGCTGAAAGAAAACCTGGAAGCCTCTGGTGTCCGGGTTGGCGAAGCGCTTGATCGAACAACATTAACCAGCATCGAGAAAGGTCTCGAAGATTTCTACTACAGCGTCGGTAAATACAGCGCGTCCGTGAAGGCTGTTGTTACGCCTTTACCGCGTAACCGCGTTGATTTGAAATTGGTCTTCACCGAAGGTGTTTCTGCAAAAATTCAGCAGATCAACATCGTGGGTAACCACGCGTTCAGCACGGATGAGCTTATTGCTCGTTTCCAGCTGCGTGACGAGGTGCCATGGTGGAACGTGGTGGGCGATCGCAAATACCAGAAACAAAAATTGGCGGGTGACCTCGAAACCCTGCGCAGCTTCTATCTGGATCGCGGTTACGCCCGTTTCAACATCGATTCAACTCAGGTCAGCCTGACGCCAGATAAAAAAGGCATTTATATTACCCTTAACATCACTGAAGGCGATCAGTACAAGCTTTCAGGCGTTGAAGTTAACGGCAATATGGCCGGCCACTCTGCCGAAGTTGAAAGCCTGACCAAGATCGACAAAGGCGAGCTGTATAATGGCGCGAAAGTCACCAAAATGGAAAACGACATCAAGCAGATGTTGGGCCGTTATGGTTACGCTTATCCGCGCGTACAGACTCAGCCTGAAATCAATGATGCCGACAAAACCGTTAAGCTGCACGTTAGCGTAGACGCGGGTAACCGTTTCTATGTACGTCACATTCGCTTCGAAGGCAACGACACCAGTAAAGACAGCGTCTTGCGCCGTGAAATGCGTCAGATGGAAGGTGCGTGGCTGGGTAATGATCTGGTTGATAAAGGCAAAGAGCGTCTTAACCGTCTAGGCTATTTCGATACCGTTGATGTTGATACTCAGCGCGTACCGGGTACCCCAGATCAGGTCGACGTGGTCTATAAAGTTAAAGAGCGTAACACCGGTACCTTTAACTTTGGCGTAGGCTACGGCACCGAGAGTGGCGTGAGCTTCCAGGTCGGTGTTCAACAAGATAACTGGTTAGGTTCTGGTTATTCTGTTGGGATCAGCGGAACTAAAAACGATTATCAGACGTATACAGAATTCACGGTTACCGACCCTTACTTCACCGTCGACGGTGTGAGCTTGGGCGGTCGTATCTTCTATAACGACTTTAAAGCTGATAACGCCGACCTGTCTGACTATACCAACAAGAGTTATGGCATAGGCAGTACGCTCGGCTTCCCAGTCAATGAAAACAACTCATTGCGTCTGGGCCTGGATTACGTACATAACGACCTGTCCAATATGGAACCGCAGGTAAGTATGTTCCGTTACCTGAACTCTGTGGGTATCAACCCGCCAGTCACCGTGGGTACAGATACCACGTCTGATGCAGACTTCAGCGCGAACGACTTCTTTGCGAACTTGGGTTGGGGCTACAACGACCTTGACCGTGGGTACTTCCCGACTTCAGGTACCAAAGCTAGCCTGAACGGCAAAGTGACAGTGCCTGGCTCGGATAACGAGTACTACAAGATTACGTTCGACTCAACGACGTACTTCCCTCTGAGCGAAAACCGTCAGTGGGTATTACTGGGTCGTGCTCGCGCGGGTTATGCAGATGGTATCGGCGGGAAAGAAGTACCGTTCTACGATAACTTCTACGCGGGTGGCTCAAGCAGCGTCCGTGGTTTCCGTTCGAATACTATCGGTCCTAAAGCGGCATACTATAACTGTGCTGCGGGTAGCACCTCTTACAGCAACTGTGCTGTAAACAACTCTGACGATGCTGTCGGCGGTAACGCCATGGCCGTGTTAAGTGCTGAGTTGGTCGTGCCTACACCGTTTATCAGTGAGAAATATTCAAACTCAGTGCGTACTTCTGTGTTTGTTGATGGCGGTACTGTTTGGGATACCAATTGGAAGAACACTGCGCAAACTGAAGCTGCAGGCGTTCCTGATTACAGTGATCCGAACAACTTCCGTGTTTCTTCAGGTCTGGCGTTGCAATGGCAGTCTCCATTAGGGCCATTGGTGTTCTCTTACGCACGACCAATCAAAGATTACGATGGTGATAAAGCGGAACAGTTCCAATTTAACATCGGTAAAACGTGGTAACACATTCGTGGCTCTCAATGCTATGAGGGCTACAATGTTTGAGTTTTTATCAGCTCACGGGCAAAACGCCCGTGAAGTTGTTTTATAAACTCATTCTTATTGTGTAATTATCGTGCCATATGGCACAACGGGTGATGGAAGGAGTTTATAGTGAAAAAGTGGTTATATGCCGCCGGCCTCGGTTTAGTTATGGCTTCTTCAGTAAGCGTCCAAGCTGCTGACAAAATTGCTGTTGTTAACGTTCAGAGCATCTTCCAACAAATGCCAGCACGTGATGCTGTTGCAAAACAGTTGGAAAACGAGTTCAAAGGCCGTGCAACTCAGTTGCAAGCTCAAGAACGTGATCTGCAGACTAAAATGCAGAGACTGCAGCGTGATGGCTCTACCATGAAAGCCAGCGATCGCAGCAAGCTTGAAAAAGACGTTATGGCTCAGCGCGAAGATTTCTCTACAAAAGCTCAGGCTTTTGAACAAGATAACCGTCGCCGTCAGGCTGAAGAACGTAACAAAATCCTGAGCCGTATCCAGGATGCAGTGAAGTCTGTTGCTAGCAAACAAGGTTATGACATCGTTGTTGATGCTAACGCTGTTGCTTACGCAAGCAATGAAAAAGACATTACTGCTGATGTGCTGAAACAGGTTAAATAAACATGTCTTCAATTCGACTGGCTGATCTCGCACAGCAGTTGGATGCACAATTGCACGGTGATGGCGATATCGTCATCACCGGCATTGCTTCAATGCATTCCGCGCACTCTGAGCAAATCACGTTTTTATCAAACAGCCGTTACCGTGAACAGTTAGCTACCTGCGCCGCAGGGGCTGTAGTGTTGACGGAAGCGGATCTGCCGTTTTGCCGCACAGCGGCATTAGTGGTTAAAAACCCATACCTGACTTATGCCCGTATGGCGCAATTGTTAGATACCACTCCAGCGCCAGCTTCGGACATTGCCGCCAGCGCGGTTATCTCCGACACCGCCATCTTGGGCAACAACGTTTCCGTTGGCGCCAATGCGGTGATCGAGTCAGGTGTTGTGCTTGGTGACAATGTTGTCATTGGGGCTGGCTGTTTCATTGGTAAGAATGCAAAAATAGGCGCTGGCACCAAAATTTGGGCCAATGTCTCTATTTACCATCGTGTGGAAATTGGCGAATCGTGCTTGATTCAGTCTGGTACCGTGATTGGTGCTGACGGCTTCGGCTATGCTAACGACCGTGGTAACTGGGTCAAAATTCCTCAGCTGGGTACCGTGCTGATTGGCGATCGCGTAGAGATCGGTGCTTGCACCACGATTGACCGCGGCGCTCTGGACGACACCATCATCGGCAATGGCGTTATCATTGATAATCAATGTCAGATTGCGCACAACGTCGTGATTGGAGACAATACGGCGGTTGCAGGTGGAGTGATTATGGCCGGTAGTCTGAAAATTGGCCGTTACTGCCAAATCGGCGGCGCCAGTGTTATCAACGGCCATATGGAAATTTGTGATAAGGCTGTAGTGACTGGAATGGGAATGGTGATGCGACCAATCACCGAACCTGGGGTATACTCCTCCGGTATTCCGTTACAGCCCAATAAAGTGTGGCGTAAAACCGCTGCGTTGGTAATGAATATCGATGAGATGAATAAGCGCTTAAAAGCTGTCGAGCGTAAAATCGAAGAAGACTAAATTACCGACTACTGTGTTGCTGGAAATTGGCAGTGGATGCCACCTTCCGGCGGCACTCGTTTCTATTTGCGGCCTGCCTAATGATCTTCTTTGGGGATCAAGCAGGCCGTGTTATTGATGCCATCAGTTTTTTAGACAGGAAGAGTATTTTGACAACTGACACTCATACTCTGCGTATTGAAGAGATATTGGATCTGCTGCCACACCGTTATCCGTTCTTGCTGGTTGACCGCGTGTTGGATTTTGAAAAAGGGAAGTTTTTACGTGCAGTGAAAAACGTTTCTTTCAACGAACCGTTCTTCCAGGGCCACTTCCCGGGTAAGCCTATCTTCCCAGGCGTATTGATTCTTGAAGCGATGGCGCAGGCCACCGGCATTCTTGCCTTCAAAAGCGTAGGTAAATTAGAGCCAGGCGAGCTGTATTATTTTGCTGCTATTGATGACGCACGATTCAAACGTCCTGTGTTGCCAGGCGACCAGATGATTCTGGAAGTTGAATTCATTAAAGAGCGTCGTGGCGTTGCTCGTTTTAAAGGTGTCGCAAAGGTAGATGGCGAGATTGCTTGCGAGGCATCAATGATGTGCGCCCGTCGCCGGGAGTCTTAATTAATGATTGATAAAACCGCCTTTATTCACCCAAGCTCTGTTGTCGAAGACGGTGCCATTATCGGTGCTGGTGTTCGAATCGGTCCTTTTTGTTATGTCGGATCTGACGTTGAGATTGGCGAAGGTACTGAGCTTAAATCACACGTTGTTCTTAATGGCGTGACCAAAATTGGTCGCGACAACCGTATTTTTCAGTTCGTTACTATTGGTGAAATTAACCAAGATCTGAAATATGCGGGAGAACCGACACGCGTTGAAGTTGGCGATCGCAACAGTATTCGTGAGAGCGTGACCATTCACCGTGGTACCGTTCAGGGCGGTGGATTAACAAAAGTGGGTAGCGATAACCTGTTGATGGTTAACGCGCATATTGCCCACGATTGCGTTATCGGCAATCGCGTTATTCTGGCGAATAACGCGACCCTTGGTGGTCACGTTGAGATTGACGACCACGCCATCATTGGTGGTATGACTGCCATTCATCAGTTCTGCGTTATTGGTGCTCACGTGATGGTTGGCGGCTGCTCTGGCGTTGCTCAGGACGTTCCACCTTTCGTGATTGCTCAGGGAAACCACGCCACGCCATTTGGTATTAATATCGAAGGCTTGAAGCGTCGTGGTTTTGACAAATCTTCATTGCACGCTATCCGTAATGCCTACAAGTTATTGTATCGCAGCGGAAAAACGCTGGAAGAAGCGCAACCTGAAATCGCCGAAATTGCAGCAGAGTTCCCGGCGGTTAAACCGTTCAGCGATTTCTTCGCGCGCTCCACGCGCGGCATCATTCGCTAAGGGGCTAACCCTCTGGTAAACCTGTAATTTGGCAAATAAGCGGTAAAAAATGCAAAAGCCTGTTCTGACTATTGGCCTGGTGGCCGGTGAAACATCCGGCGATATTCTTGGTGCTGGTTTAATTCGCGCTCTAAGAAAACACCATCCTGATGCGCGCTTCGTGGGAGTTGCTGGCCCACTGATGCAAGCTGAGGGATGCGAAGCCTGGTACGAAATGGAAGAGCTGGCTGTCATGGGCGTGGTGGAAGTTCTCGAACGTCTGCCACGCCTGTTGAAAATCCGCAAAGACCTGACTCAGCGTTTTAGCGAGTTGCAGCCCGATGTCTTCGTGGGCATTGACGCGCCTGACTTCAACATCACCCTCGAAGGTCGTCTCAAGCAGCGCGGTATTCGCACCATTCACTATGTCAGCCCTTCAGTCTGGGCCTGGCGTCAAAAGCGTGTTTTCAAAATAGGTAAAGCGACCGATATGGTGCTGGCTTTCCTGCCTTTTGAAAAAGCGTTTTACGATAAATTCAACGTTCCTTGCCGGTTTATCGGCCACACCATGGCGGATTCCATGCCGCTGCATCCTGACAAACCTGCGGCGCGCGCGCGGCTAGGCATTCCCGATGGCGTTCATTGTCTGGCTTTGCTGCCGGGCAGTCGCCACGCGGAAGTCGAAATGCTGAGTGCCGATTTTCTGAAAACCGCACTCCAACTGCGACAGACGTACCCTGATTTGCACATCGTGGTTCCTTTGGTCAACGCCAAGCGCCGCGAGCAGTTTGAACGCATTAAGGCTGAGATTGCCCCTGATTTGCCGGCGCACCTGCTCGACGGTCAGGCGCGAGACGCCATGATCGCCAGCGATGCGGCGTTGCTGGCTTCCGGCACGGCGGCGCTGGAATGCATGTTGGCGAAATGCCCGATGGTTGTCGGTTATCGCATGAAGCCTTTCACCTACTGGCTGGCTGAGCGTCTGGTTAAAACGCCTTACGTTTCATTGCCAAACCTGCTGGCGGGGCGCGAAATCGTCAAAGAACTGCTGCAGACCGAATGTGTGCCGGAAAAACTCTCTGCCGCTCTCTTGCCTTTATTGGCTGGTGGAGAAGAGAGCCATCAGTTGCAGGAAACTTTCCTGGCGCTGCACGAAAGCATTCGCTGGGATGCCGATGAGCAGGCCGCGCAGGCCGTGATGGAGTTGGCAAATCGATGAGTGATATCTTCGTTTATCCTCAGGCATTGTGTATCGCCGGGGTGGATGAGGTAGGGCGCGGGCCTTTAGTGGGCGCCGTGGTCACTGCCGCCGTGATCCTCGATCCGGCCAAGCCGATTCTCGGGCTGGCGGACTCTAAAAAACTCACTGAAAAACGTCGCGAAGCTCTTTATATTGAGATTAAAGAGAAAGCGCTGTCGTGGAGTCTTGGACGCGCTGAGCCAGACGAAATCGACGAATTAAACATTCTGCACGCCACCATGCTGGCGATGCAGCGGGCGGTGGCCGGGCTACACATCACGCCAGATATGGTGCTGATAGATGGCAATCGCTGCCCCAAATTGCCTATGGCCTCTCAGGCCGTGGTGAAGGGCGACAGCAAAGTCGCGGAAATCAGCGCCGCGTCGATATTAGCCAAAGTGACGCGCGACCGTGAAATGGTTGAGCTTGATCTTCAGTTCCCTGATTACGGCTTTGCCAAACACAAAGGCTACCCGACGCCGGTGCATCTCGAAAGCCTGGTTAAGCTGGGTGCCACGCCGCACCACAGGCGCAGCTTCGCACCCGTCAGGCGGGCGCTGGGGCAGTAAGTCTGTTAGCGTTTTAAGTCAGTTTGTCATTCCGACAAGCGTTCATTCAATCTTCATCTCTGGACTCTGGATATGGCCGAACCTCGTTTTATTCATCTTCGCACTCACAGTGACTACTCCATGGTGGATGGATTAGCCAAGGTGGGGCCGTTGGTGAAGTGCGCGGCGTCCCTCGGCATGCCAGCCTTAGCCATTACCGATTTCACCAACCTGTGCGGTCTGGTGAAGTTCTACGGCTCGGCGCACGGTGCCGGTATTAAGCCAATCATTGGCGCCGACTTTAACGTGCAGAGTGAAATTCTGGGTGACGAACTGGCACAGCTCACCGTACTGGCGATGAATAATCAGGGCTACCAGAATCTGACGCTACTGATCTCCCGCGCTTATCAGCGAGGCTACGGCGCCGCTGGCCCCATTATCGACCGCGACTGGCTGGCCGAGCTGAATGAAGGACTTATCTTGCTCTCCGGCGCGAAAATGGGCGACGTAGGTAAGTTCCTGTTACGCGGCAATCAGCTGCAGGTCGAGCAGTGTCTGGAGTTCTACCAGCAGTATTTCCCTGATCGATACTACCTAGAGCTGATCCGCACCGGGCGCGCCGAAGAGGAGAACTACCTTCACGCCGCCGTGGCGCTGGCGGCAGAGCGTGATTTGCCCGTGGTGGCCACCAACGATGTGCGTTTTTTGGTGCAGGGCGACTTCGACGCGCATGAAATCCGCGTGGCTATCCACGACGGTTTCACCCTCGATGACCCGAAACGTCCGCGAAATTACACCGCGCAACAGTACATGCGCAGCGAAGATGAGATGTGCGAGCTGTTCGAGGATATCCCCGAAGCCCTGCTCAACACGGTGGAAATCGCCAAACGCTGTAACGTGACCATTCGCCTCGGCGAATACTTCCTGCCGCAATTCCCGACCGGAGACATGACCACCGAGGACTTTCTGGTGGCGAAATCGAAGGAAGGACTTGAGGAGCGTCTGGAGTTCTTATTCCCTGATCCTGAAGTAAGAGCGCAGAAACGCCCGGAATATGACGAGCGTCTCGACGTAGAGCTGCGCGTTATCAACCAGATGGGCTTCCCCGGCTACTTCTTGATCGTGATGGAATTTATCCAATGGTCGAAAGATAACGACGTGCCGGTAGGACCAGGGCGTGGTTCCGGTGCTGGCTCATTGGTCGCCTACGCCTTAAAAATTACCGATTTGGATCCACTGGAGTTCGACCTGCTGTTCGAACGCTTCTTGAACCCAGAGCGTGTCTCCATGCCCGACTTCGACGTCGACTTCTGCATGGAAAAACGCGACCTGGTTATCGACCACGTGGCCGAAATGTATGGCCGTGAAGCGGTTTCGCAGATCATCACCTTCGGTACCATGGCGGCCAAAGCGGTTATCCGCGACGTGGGCCGCGTGCTCGGCCATCCTTACGGATTCGTCGATCGTATCTCCAAACTGGTGCCACCCGATCCGGGCATGACGCTCGAAAAGGCCTTTGCTGCTGAACCCCAGCTGCCAGAAATTTATGAAGCAGATGAAGAGGTTAAAGCCCTGATCGACATGGCGCGTAAGCTCGAAGGTGTCACCCGTAACGCCGGCAAACATGCCGGGGGCGTGGTGATCGCGCCGACCAAAATTACCGATTTTGCGCCATTATACTGCGACGCCGAGGGTAACCATCCGGTCACCCAATTCGACAAAAACGACGTCGAATATGCCGGTCTGGTGAAGTTTGACTTCCTCGGCCTGCGTACGCTGACCATCATCGACTGGGCGCTGGGCATGATTAACGCCCGTCGCGCGAAATCCGGACTCGAACCTATTGATATCGCTGCCATCCCGCTCGAAGATAAGAAAAGCTTCGACATGCTGCAGCGCTCAGAAACCACGGCGGTATTCCAGCTCGAATCCCGTGGTATGAAAGATTTGATTAAACGCCTGAAGCCCGACTGTTTCGAAGATATGATCGCATTAGTGGCCCTGTTCCGTCCGGGGCCGTTGCAGTCAGGCATGGTAGATAACTTTATCGACCGTAAACACGGCCGCGAAGAGCTGTCTTACCCCGACATTCAGTGGCAGCATGAGTCTCTGAAGCCGGTGCTGGAGCCGACCTATGGCATCATCCTGTACCAAGAACAGGTGATGCAGATTGCACAGGTGCTGGCGGGTTACTCGCTGGGCGGTGCGGACATGCTGCGTCGCGCCATGGGTAAAAAGAACCCGGTCGAAATGGCCAAGCAGCGCGGCGGTTTTGAAGATGGTGCAAAATCTCGTGGCATTGACGGCGAACTGGCAGTTAAAATCTTCGACCTGGTAGAGAAGTTTGCGGGTTATGGTTTCAACAAGTCCCACTCCGCAGCTTATGCGCTGGTTTCCTATCAGACCTTATGGCTGAAAGCGCACTATCCGGCGGAGTTCATGGCGGCGGTAATGACTGCCGATATGGACAACACTGAGAAGGTGGTGGGTCTGGTTGACGAATGCTGGCGCATGGGGTTGAAAATCCTGCCACCAGATATCAACAGCGGCTTGTACCATTTCCACGTCAATGACGAAGGTGAGATTGTTTACGGCATTGGCGCGATAAAAGGCGTGGGCGAAGGCCCCATCGAAGCCATTATCGAAGCGCGAAACGAAGGCGGCTATTTCAAAGAGCTGTTTGACCTGTGCGCCCGCGCCGATGTGAAAAAGCTCAATAAACGTATTCTCGAAAAGCTGATCATGTCCGGTGCCTTTGATCGTCTCGGCCCGCACCGCGCCGCGTTGATGAGCTCTTTAGGCGATGCGCTGAAGGCTGCCGATCAGCACGCGAAAGCCGAGGCTATCGGGCAGGTGGACATGTTCGGCGTACTGGCCGAAGCCCCTGAGCAGGTTGAAAAGTCTTATGCCAACGTCACGCCGTGGCCAGAACAGACGGTGCTGGACGGCGAACGCGAAACGCTCGGGCTGTACCTCACCGGTCACCCGATAACTCAATATCTAAAAGAAATTGAGCGTTACGGCGGCGGCCAGCGTCTAAAAGATATGCACCCGACCGACCGGGGCAAAATGACTATCGCAGTGGGCTTGGTTATCGCTGCGAGGGTAATGGTTACCAAACGGGGAAACCGTATTGGTATCTGTACGTTAGACGACCGTTCCGGGCGTCTGGAAGTAATGTTGTTCACCGAAGCGCTAGAAAAATTCCAGCATTTATTGGAAAAAGACCGTATCCTTATCGCCACTGGACAGGTCAGCTTTGATGACTTCAGCGGCGGGCTTAAAATGATGGCCCGCGACGTTATGGACATCAGTGAAGCACGTGAAAAATATGCTCGCGGTCTTGCTATCTCGCTGACTGACAGGCAAATTGATGACCAGCTTTTAAACCGTCTCCGCCAATCGTTGGAACCTCACCGATCGGGGACGATACCAGTACATCTGTACTACCAACGAGAAAATGCGCGTGCCCGGCTACGATTCGGTGCAACGTGGCGTGTAACGCCGACCGATAAACTGTTGCTGGATCTGCGAACGCTTGTAGGTACCGAGCAGGTGGAACTGGAATTTGACTAAAATAGGAATGCTATGAGTCTGAATTTTCTGGATTTTGAACAGCCGATTGCGGAGCTGGAAGCGAAAATTGACTCGCTGACTGCAGTCAGCCGTCAAGACGAAAAATTGGATATTAATCTGGACGAAGAAGTTGAGCGCCTGCGTGAAAAAAGCGTTGAACTGACTCGAAAGATTTTCTCTGATCTGGGTGCCTGGCAGATTGCCCAACTGGCGCGCCACCCGCGTCGCCCTTACACCCTGGATTACATCAAACATATCTTCACCGATTTTGATGAACTGGCTGGTGACCGTGCTTATGCTGACGATAAAGCTATCGTTGGTGGTATCGCGCGTTTAGGTGAGCGTCCTGTGATGATCATTGGTCATCAAAAAGGTCGTGAAACTAAAGAAAAAATCCGCCGTAACTTCGGTATGCCAGCACCAGAAGGCTATCGCAAAGCATTACGTCTGATGGAAATGGCCGAGCGCTTCAAGCTGCCAATCATCACCTTCATCGACACCCCGGGTGCTTACCCTGGCGTGGGCGCAGAAGAGCGTGGTCAGTCCGAAGCTATCGCCCGCAACCTGCGCGAGATGTCCCGTCTGAACGTGCCGGTTATCTGTACCGTTATTGGTGAAGGCGGCTCCGGTGGCGCATTGGCCATTGGCGTCGGCGACAAAGTTAACATGCTGCAATACAGCACCTACTCAGTGATTTCACCGGAAGGCTGTGCGTCTATCCTGTGGAAAAGCGCCGATAAAGCGCCACTGGCTGCGGAAGCAATGGGTATCATTGCGCCACGCCTGAAAGAGCTGAAGCTGATTGACTCTGTTATCCCTGAGCCTCTGGGCGGCGCGCATCGCGACGTTCCTGCCATGGCCGCGTCCCTGCGTGCCCAGTTGGAAGCTGATCTGAGCGATCTGGATGTTCTGAATAATGAAGAACTGCGCAACCGTCGCTACCAGCGTCTGATGACTTACGGCTACTGCTAAGTCATAACGCTCAATTTGTTTTCAAAGGCCGTGCTTGCACGGCCTTTTTCGTTTCTGCCATCCCGCCTCCGCCGTGAGCGCCATCATTCTGATTTTTCATTTCTTATTCGCGAAAAGGTACACATGCGAAGTTAACCATGTTTCTATAATTATATGAGATATAAAAACCAGAAGGATTTGTCAGATGAATATTATCGCCATCCTGCGCCCCGAAGGCGTCTATTACAAAGATGAGCCGATCCGCGAATTGGATCTCGCCCTGACGAACCTGGGCTTCAAAATTATTTACCCACGGGATCCGAGCGATCTCCTCAAACTGATCGAACACAATGCGCGGATCTGCGGTGCGATTTTCGATTGGGATCAGCACAGCGAAGCACTCTGTGTGGAAATCAACGAATTAAACGAGTACCTGCCGCTGTACGGCTTCATTAATACCCACTCGTCGCTGGACGTCACCGTCAATGACATGCGCATGGTGATCTACTTCTTCGAATATGCCCTGAACGCCGCCGACGACATTGCCAATCGCATTCGCCAATACACGGATGAATATATTGATGCCATCACGCCGCCGCTGACCAAGGCGCTGTTCCGCTATGTCGAAGAGGGGAAATACACCTTCTGTACACCGGGCCATATGGCCGGGACGGCATTTCTGAAAAGCCCGGTGGGAACGCTGTTTTATGACTTCTTTGGGGCGAAAACCCTGAAGGCGGACGTTTCCATTTCAGTGACCGAGCTAGGCTCGCTGCTCGACCACACCGGCCCGCACCTTGAGGCGGAAGAGTACATCGCCCGCACCTTTGGCTCCGAGCAGAGCTACATCGTGACTAACGGCACCTCAACGGCGAATAAAATCGTTGGTATGTACGCCGCCCCGGCGGGAAGCACCGTACTTATTGACCGCAACTGCCATAAGTCGCTGGCCCATCTGATGATGATGACCAACGTGATCCCCATTTATCTGCGGCCGAATCGCAATGCCTATGGGATCCTGGGCGGCATTCCGCAACGCGAGTTCACGCGGGAGAACATTGAGCAGAAGGTCGCCGCTACCCAGAATGCCACCTGGCCGGTTCACGCGGTGATCACCAATTCGACCTATGACGGTCTGCTTTACAATACTGATTATATTAAGAAAACCTTGGATGTGCCGTCCATTCACTTCGACTCCGCATGGGTGCCTTACACCAATTTTCACCCGATTTACGACGGTAAAAGCGGCATGAGCGGCGAACGCATCGCGGGGAAAGTGATTTATGAAACTCAATCGACGCACAAACTCTTGGCGGCGTTTTCTCAGGCTTCGATGATCCACATTAAAGGGGATTATGATGAAAACACCTTTAATGAAGCCTACATGATGCACACCACCACCTCGCCGAATTACGGCATTGTGGCCTCGGCAGAAACCGCCGCCGCCATGCTGCGCGGCAATCCGGGACGCCGATTGATCAACCGTTCGGTGGAAAGGGCGCTGCACTTTCGCAAAGAGATCCAGCGTCTGCGCGAAGAGACTGAGGGTTGGTTCTACGATATTTGGCAGCCTGAAGAGATTGATGAGGCCGAGTGCTGGCCGCTCAATCCAGACCAAAACTGGCACGGCTTTGCCAATGCCGACAGCGACCACATGTATCTGGATCCGATTAAGGTGACTATCCTGACGCCGGGGATGGATGAGCAGGGGCAGCTGGCTGAAGAGGGGATCCCGGCCGCGCTGGTGGCTAAGTTCCTCGACGAGCGCGGCGTGGTGGTAGAGAAGACCGGCCCTTATAATCTGCTATTCCTGTTCAGCATTGGCATCGACAAAACCAAGGCGATGAGCCTGATGCGCGGGCTGACCGACTTCAAACGCTCTTACGATCTCAACCTGCGGGTGAAGAATATGCTGCCGGATCTTTATGCTGAGGATCCGGATTTTTACCGCCATATGCGCATTCAGGATCTGGCTCAGGGCATTCATAAAATGATTCGCCACCACGATCTGCCGAGCTTGATGATCAGAGCCTTTGATGTGTTGCCAGAGATGATGCTGACGCCGTATGAGATGTTCCAGCATCAGGTACGCGGCCATATTGAAGAGTGCGAGATAGAAGAGTTGATCGGCAAAGTCTCGGCCAATATGATCTTGCCTTATCCGCCGGGCGTCCCGGTGGTGATGCCCGGCGAGATGATCACCCAGGAGAGCCGCGCGGTGCTGGACTTCCTGATCATGCTCTGCTCGATTGGTGAACATTATCCGGGCTTTGAAACCGATATTCACGGCGCGAAACTGACGGAAGACGGCCGCTATCTGGTGAAAGTACTGAAGCTGCCGGCGGAATAATTGTCTTGCCTGGCCCTCATTTGAGGGCTTTTATTGACGAAGCAGGGCAGCCTGAGTAACGTGCTCCCAAAATTTTACAGGACAGTTTTATGCTCAACCTACGCCAGATCCACCATATTGCGATCATCGCTTCCGACTACCCGCGCAGCAAAGCCTTCTATTGCGACGTGCTGGGATTCAGCCTGATGTCCGAGGTTTATCGTGAAGAGCGTGATTCATGGAAAGCGGATTTGGCGCTTAACGGCCACTACACCATCGAGCTATTTAGCTTCCCGAACCCGCCGGCGCGCGGCAGCCGCCCAGAGTCCTGCGGGTTGCGCCATTTAGCCTTCGCGGTGGATGACATTGAGGTGGCGATCGCCGAGCTTAACCGCGCCGGAGTAGAGTGTGAGCCGGTGCGGGTCGATCCTTATACCGATAAGCGATTCACCTTCTTCAGCGATCCAGACGATTTGCCACTGGAGCTTTACGAACTCAGTTGAGTACTCTAATGAACTCTCCCACGCCAAACCCGGTTCTCGCTGAGCTAATCAAGCACATCGGCAGAGAGCGCAAGCTCTGCGTCGCTTTTAGCGGCGGGCTAGACTCATCGGTGCTGCTGGACGCGCTGGTCAAACTGCGCGACAGCCACTGGCCGGAGATGGCGCTGCGGGCGATTCATGTTCATCATGGCTTAAGCCAGTTTGCCGATAGCTGGGTGAGCCACTGTGAGGCATTTTGCCAGCAGCGGGGCGTGCTGCTGGAGGTCATTCGGGTCAGAGTGGATAGCCAGCAAGACGGCATTGAGGCCGCGGCTCGCAAGGCGCGCTATCAGGCTTTCGCCAGCAGCCTTGCGGGCGATGAATGCCTGCTGACGGCTCAGCATCTAAATGATCAGTGCGAAACCTTTATGCTGGCGTTAAAGCGCGGCAGCGGGCCTGCGGGGTTGTCATCTATGGCGGCGAGCGCGCCTCGGCAGCACTATCGCTTATTGCGGCCCTTGCTCTCACTTTCGCGCCAGCAGCTGGAAGACTTTGCTTCGGCGGCCAATCTCCTTTGGATTGAAGATGACAGCAATGGCGATGCGCGCTTTGACCGCAACTTCCTGCGGCTCGATGTACTTCCCGCGCTCTATCAGCGCTGGCCGCATTTTCCCGAGGCCGTAGCGCGAAGCGCCGCGCTCTGCGCCGAGCAAGAGTCACTGCTGGATGAACTTTTGGCCGAGTCATTGCAAACTTTGCAGGCCAGCGACGGCAGTTTGCAGATTGAACCCATGCTGGTGATGTCCTCCCCGCGCCGTCAGGCTCTGCTGCGCCGCTGGCTGGCGCAGCTGGGGGCGAAAATGCCGTCACGGGAGCAGCTCCAGCGTATTTGGGATGAGGTGGCAATCTGCCGCGACGACGCCGAGCCGCAGTTTAGGCTCAACACCTCGAGTATCAGGCGTTTTCGCCAGCGGCTCTACTTGCTGCCCGCCTCGCTGCCTTCCCTGCGCGAGGAGGTTGTGCCTTGGAATATCGCCACAAAGCTGAGTCTGCCCGAGGGGCTTGGCTGTTTAACTGTCGAAATGCTTACTGACTCTTCGCTAGAAGGTTTGCGGCTTCCCGCTTCTGACGAAGCCGTCACTATTCGTTTTACGGCTCAGGGGATGGTGGAGAAAGTCGGGCGGCAGGGCGGGCGCAGTTTGAAAAAGCTGTGGCCGGAGCTTGGCGTTGCGCCATGGGAGCGAGAGCGCACCCCGCTGGTGTTCTACAATGAGCAACTGGTGGCCGCGCCGGGTCTGTTTATCACCCAGCAGGGGCGAGCAGAGCAGGGCCAGCAGGCATACCAGGTCGTGTGGCGCAAAGCCGTTGCTGGCCGCTGAAATACAAACGGGCAATCCAAAGATTGCCCGTTAAGCGTTTAATTATTTGATATTAAACGTTATTCGATGCTAACAGTCACCGTGCCGATTTTTGGATGGCTAAAACTTTCGATATGATCGAGACGTAAATCGCGTTGCTCACCGGCCACGTCGATAATCAGATATTCTACTTTTTTACGCATCAACAGATCTTGAGCTTTACCTTCAATAGTCTCTCCGTTACGCAATTTCAACGTCAAAACTAAGCTTTGCTGGCAGGCGATCTCGAGGTTATCGTAATCATCGCAATTGATGGCTTGGTACTCATCATTCATCGACATAATCGCTCACCAATAAGTTAGCAGCGGCATAAGCCGCCTGTTCCCGGATAGAAGACGGCAGTTCGGCATTCGCCGCGACATCGTCCAATGCTTTCAACACACAGCCCAACGCGTCGGGCACATAGCCAAGGTCGCCACTGGCAATCTCAGCATATTTACGGCGTATAGACTCACAGTACTCTTGCATAGGTCCTCCTTCAAAAGCGTATCCCGCTGGGGTATTAACCCTAATGAAAGCCCAGAAAGATAAACTCTCAGTATTAAACGACTATAGCACAGGAGAATGCCAGTTATTAACGAGCAGATGCAGCTTTCTCTTTAGCCGGGAGAGAGTTAATCCAGCGTTAAACTGGTCGCTAAGGCCCGCTTTACAGTACACTGTGCGTCTAATATCAAGGGGTTTTCAATGGCATTAAAAGCGACGATCTACAAAGCGGCGATTAACATTGCAGATATGGACCGCAATTTCTTCTACGATGCCAACCTGACCTTGGCTCAGCATCCCTCCGAAACAGAACAACGCATGATGCTGCGCCTGCTGGCCTGGATTTGCCACGCCGATGAGCGTTTGAGCTTTACCCGTGGCCTGAGCGCCGAAGATGAGCCGGAAATCTGGCGGAAAAACGATCACAACGGCATTGAGCTGTGGGTTGAGCTGGGCCTGCCCGATGAGAAACGCCTGAAGAAAGGCTGCAACCAGTCGCGTGAGGTGGTGCTGTATGTGTATAGCGAGCGCGCGGCAAAAGTCTGGTGGTCGGCGATTGAGAGTAAAATCAGCGGCTTCGGCAATTTAAGCGTGCGCTTCATTGATGACGAGCTGTTAGCCAAGCTCGCCGCCTTTGCCAATCGCAACATGAACTTGCAAGCCACGTTGCAGGACGGAACTATTTGGCTTTCTGACGCTCAGAATAATTTGGAAATACAATTCTCTGAATGGAAAACGCCCGCAGAGTAAGATGTAAGGTAGCAGACGTGCAAATTCTTTCCGGAAAGCTTGAACTCCCAGACAGTGAAATAGAATTAACCGCCATCCGCGCCCAAGGGGCGGGTGGTCAAAATGTGAATAAAACTTCCACCGCCATTCACTTACGCTTTGATATTAAAGCCTCAAGTTTGCCTGATTATTACAAACAGCGGCTTTTGGCCTTTAATCACCACCTAATCACCGCAGAAGGGGTGGTAGTGATTAAAGCGCAGGAGTATCGCAGTCAGGAGATGAATCGCGAAGCCGCGTTGGCTCGTCTCAATAGCCTGATTTCGCAGGCGATGGTGGTTGAAAAGATTAGAAAAGCGACGAAACCCACCAGAGGGTCTAAAATTCGTCGTGTAGAAGGAAAAGTTAAAAAAGGCGCAACCAAAGCATTGCGTGGGAAGATTCGGCAGCCGTGATCGGCTCAACTGTGGAATGGGTCCTTTTTTGCCACAGTGACATGGGATGTAAAGGGAGATAGGGTGAAGAAATTAATTATTGGCGCAGTACTGGCGCTGGGTTCGTTGTCATTGTTTGGCTGTCATACCTTGGCCAGCAACCACGAACAGCCTTTCGAGGCAATGCAGCAGAGCTTCAGCGGCGTAGTGCCGTGCGCTGACTGTAGCGGAATTAAAACCTCCCTGTTCTTACAACAGGATGGGACGTACATTTTGCAGGAAACTTACCAAGGCGCGCGGGATGGCGATTTGGCCTTGGCCAGCTATGGTAAGTGGGCGCGTACCGCCGACAAGCTGGTGCTGACTGACGGCAAAGGGGAGAAACGCTATTTCCGCCCGCAAGGGGAAAATCTGGAGATGCTGGATATCCACGGCGAGCCGATTGTCTCCCAGTTTAATTATCAGCTGACCCCGACGAAGCAAGACATGCCGAAAACGCCAATGGCGCTGACCGGTATGGTGCAGTTTAGCGAAGATATCGCCACCTTCAGCGATTGCGCGACGGGCAAGGTTTTCCCAGTGTCAAATGACAAAACCTTGGAGCAGGGCTATCTTGCGGCGCGTAAAAAGCCGAATGAGCTGGTGTTTGTTTCAATGGACGGTCACTTCATCGTTGAGCCATCCACTGAGCAAGGCGTGATGCAGAAGTCCGTCGTGGCTGATAACAAAGTTAAATTCGACGCCGGCAAAGGCTGTCCGTAATTTCACTGCTCGGTTCTCACGGTTAAAAGCAAAGCATAAAAAACGCCCGTTTTAGACGGGCGTTTTTATTGCTGCTATAAGCTGGAATTGCGCTAATTAACGCGCGATTTGGCCCAGCAGGTGCTCAACGATGTCGCTTTGCTTAATCATCAGCTTCTCACCGGTACGGCGGTTTTTATATTCCAACTCTTCCGCATCCAGATTACGATCGCCGATAACCACTTGATAAGGCACGCCAATCAGCTCCATATCAGCAAACATCACGCCCGGACGCTCTTTACGGTCATCCAGAATGACGTCGATGCCTTTGGCACGCAGCGTTTCGTACAGGGTTTCTGCAGCTTCTTTCACGCGGAAAGATTTCTGCATGTTCATTGGCAGGATGGCGACCTGGAAAGGCGCGATAGCGTCTGGCCAGATGATCCCGCGGTCGTCGTGATTCTGCTCGATAGCCGCCGCCACCACGCGAGTCACCCCGATACCGTAACAACCCATGGTCATCACTTGGTTACGGCCGTCTTCGCCCTGCACGGTGGCATTCATCGCCTGAGAATACTTGGTGCCGAGTTGGAAGATGTGACCCACTTCGATCCCGCGTTTAATCAGCAGAGTGCCTTTGCCGTCTGGGCTGATATCGCCTTCAACCACGTTACGGATATCCGCAACCTGTGGCAGCGGCAGATCGCGCTCCCAGTTGATGCCGAACAGGTGCTGACCGTCGATGTTTGCGCCAGCGCTGAAGTCGCTCATCACGGCTACGGTGCGGTCTACCACGATTGGCATTGGCAGATTAACTGGACCTAAAGAGCCTGGGCCAGCACTGACTACTGCGCGGATCTCAGCTTCGGTGGCGAAAGTCAGCGGCGAAGCAACCTGTGGCAGCTTCTCGGCTTTCACTTCATTCAGCTCGTGGTCGCCGCGAACCAGCAGGGCAACCAGCTTGTGGCCGCTCTCTTCGGTGGCGTGAACCATCAGCGTTTTAACGGTTTTCTCAACCGGCAGTTGGAATTGCTCAACCAGCTCGGCGATAGTTTTGGCGTTTGGCGTAGCAACCTGACGCATCTCTTCGGTTGCAGCTGCGCGCGGAGTAGCTGGAGCCACAGCTTCTGCCAGCTCGATGTTAGCCGCGAAGTCAGAGTCTGTAGAGAAGATGATGTCATCTTCGCCGCTTGACGCCAGCACCTGGAACTCGTGAGAGGCGCTACCGCCGATTGATCCGGTATCAGCCTGCACAGCACGGAAATCCAGACCCATACGGCTGAAGATTTTGCTGTAAGCGGCATACATCGCGTCGTAGGTTTCCTGCAAGGATTCCTGCGTGGTGTGGAAGGAGTAAGCATCCTTCATGATGAATTCGCGAGAACGCATCACACCAAAGCGCGGACGAACTTCGTCACGGAATTTGGTCTGGATCTGGAAGAAGTTCAGCGGCAGTTGCTTATAAGAGCTGAGCTCGTTACGGATCAAGTCGGTGATGACTTCCTCATGCGTTGGGCCGAGCACGAATGAGCGATCGCCACGATCGACGAAACGCAGCAACTCAGGGCCATACTGCTCCCAGCGACCACTCTCCTGCCACAAGTCTGCGGGCTGAACCACCGGCATTGATACTTCGATGGCGTGTGCGTTATTCATCTCTTCGCGCACGATATTTTCAACTTTACGCAGGACGCGCAGACCGGTCGGCAACCAGGTGTATAAACCTGAAGCCAATTTGCGGATCATCCCGGCGCGCAGCATCAGCTGGTGGCTGATCACTTCGGCGTCGGCTGGCGTCTCTTTTAATGTGGAGAGCAGATATTGAGTTGTACGCATGTTGTGTTGATTCCGTTAGCACTGCTAATTGCAATCGAGCTGCCAGTGGGCAGCCAAAACGTGAAAAAGTGGTTTAGTTTACCAGCGACTGTGGGTTGTCAAAAGAGAAGGGATGGAAATTTAGTTTTTGTCCAGAGACAAGACGTGGTTCACATCGTCAATCACCCGCCAGCGCACGTTAAATTCCAGCAGATGGACGGCGTAATCTCGTTCAACTTCCTCACCTTTACGGTAAGCAGGGCGGGGATCCTGACCTAAAACCTGCGTGATAAAACGGCGCAGGTAAGGGTACTTGACACTATTAAGCAGCAGTTGCTGCTCTGCGCTGGCAGAGAAAGTAACCGGCATAGTGGCGACAGGCGCCGACTGGGCAAAACCGGCGCGTGCTTCAGGATGGCTCTCGGCGAAAGGCAGATAAGGTTTGATGTCGACAATGGGTGTGCCGTCGACCAAGTCCAGACTGCCCAACTCGAGCACTACATTTTGCCCCTGACGGCGAATGCCTTTCAGCTCAACCAGCGACATCCCCAAGGGGTTTGGCCGAAAGGTTGAGCGAGTCGCAAACACGCCGACTCGCGCATTACCCCCCAAACGAGGCGGGCGCACGGTTGGACGCCAGCCGCCTTCCATCGTTTGGTGGAAAATGAACATCACCCAAATATGGCTAAAATCTTCCAGCCCTCTTACGGCTTCAGCCTGATTGTAAGGAGGCAGCAAGTGCAGTTCTCCGCCGCCATCTTCAATCAAGCCAGGCTGACGCGGCACCGCGAATTTCTCTTTATAGGGAGAGTGAATGGTCCCTATTTGGGCGAACGAAAATGATGTCATTTAAAGGTAACGTTTAACGCCGAACCTTGGCAAACAGCTTGCTGGTGGCAACCTGGGACGCCGGTAATAATCTGGCACTGGTGCAGCAATACGGCATTGGCTTTCATATAGGACGCGCGGGTAAGCATGCGCTTACGGGCTGTCGCTAAGCTTGGCGGTGAATCCTGAGTATCGGCCTGACATGATTCGCCAGAGACTTCACCCAGATCGCGGAACGGTGTGCCTACCAAAGCTTCAGCATCTTTATAAAGTTTCACTGGTGCAGGGCGAACGGGCGCTGGTTTTGGTTTTACAGGTTTTGGTTCTACCGGAGTTGGCTTTTCAGGCGTGGGTGGCAGCGGTTTGTGAGTCGCAGAACAACCAGCTAGCAAGAGAGCTAACAAACAGAGAGGTAAAGCACGCATGGTATATCCTCTGCTTTGTACTATGTAGTGGGGAATAATGTGGCGTTATTGAAGCAAGGTATTAGGAAAATAACAAGGCGAGCATAAGCCCGCCTTGTTATTTATTTAGAAAAGAGTTTGCCTCATCAGGGGCAATTTAGCCTCTGATGAAACTTACCAACCCTTAACTGCGCCGCCGTTGAAGATTTTATTCGCCGCAGCGTTAACTTCGTCAGACTGGTACGCCTGAACAAATTTCTTAACGTTCTCAGCGTCTTTGTTGTCTTCACGAGAAACGATCAGGTTGACGTATGGAGACTCTTTGTCTTCTACGAAGATGCCGTCTTTCTCAGGGGTCAGACCAATTTGGCTGGCGTAAGTGGTGTTGATCACTGCCAGAGCAATTTTGTCATCATCCAGTGAACGTGGCAGCTGTGGCGCTTCCAACTCAACCAGTTTCAGGTTTTTAGGGTTCTCAGTCACATCAAGAACGGTAGGCAGCAGGCCAACGCCGTCTTTCAGTTTGATCAAACCTTCTTTCTGCAACAGCAGCAGTGAACGGCCAAGGTTAGTTGGGTCATTCGGCAGAGCAATCTGGTCGCCTGCTTTCAGCTCAGAGATAGATTTGATTTTCTTAGAGTAACCGGCAATTGGGTACACGAAGGTGTTACCGACTGGCACCAGTTTGTAGCCGCGATCTTTAATCTGCTGATCCAAATAAGGCTTGTGCTGGAAGGCGTTAACGTCGATATCGCCTTTGCTCAACGCTTCGTTCGGCAGAACATAGTCATTGAAAGTTACCAGCTCAACGTCCAGACCATATTTCTCTTTAGCCACTTTCTGTGCGACTTCAGCTACTTGCTGCTCAGAACCCACGATCACACCCACTTTGATATGGTTTGGATCTTGTTCTTTCGGCCCGCATCCTACCAGAGCCAGCGTTCCCAAAAGCGCGCCGACAACTGCAATCGATTTGAATTTTGTAGACGTATCCTTTCCTCTATAAGGGAGATAAATTATTCGCAATGTTTTTTAGGTAGAACCGTGCTGCTTTACTTGTGGGTTACCGCTTTCACAATGCGGTCGCCACAAAACTGAATCAGATAAACCAATACGACTAACAAAATCAATACGGTATTCATGACGGTGGCATCATATCCGATGTAACCATACTGATAACCAATCTGGCCCAGACCGCCAGCACCCACTGCGCCACCCATGGCTGAATAACCAACCAGCGTGATGAGCGTGATAGTCGCTGCATTGACTAAGCCCGGCAGTGCTTCTGGCAGCAAGACTTTGCGGATGATTTGCATCGGTGTTGCACCCATAGCGCGAGCCGCTTCCACCAAACCGCTAGGAATTTCCAACAGCGCATTCTCAACCATACGCGCGATAAACGGCGCAGCGCCCACGGTTAAAGGCACGATGGCCGCTTGCAGACCGATTGATGTCCCAACAATCATTCGCGTGAATGGAATCATCCACACTAAGAGAATAATGAAAGGAATCGAACGGAAAATATTCACCACCGCAGACATGACGCGATAGACCTTCTTATTCTCAGCGATTTGACCAGGGCGAGTGACATACAGAAGCACGCCAAAAGGCAAACCAAGTACAAAACCAAAGAAGCCGGAGGTCAGCGTCATTACAACGGTTTCCCAGATGCCTCGGCCCATTAACCACATCATTGCCTCAGACATAACCGAGCACCTCTACTTTCACTTGATTCTGCTGCAAGAACTCAATCGCAGCCTGCGTACTAGCTTCTTCACCGTGCATTTCGGTCAACATGATGCCGAATTTGACGCCACCGGCGTAATCCATCTGAGCACTAATAATATTGTTGTTAATGTTGAAGCGACGAACCACTTCAGATAATAGCGGAGCATCTACCGACTGGCCGGTAAATTCCAGACGCAATAAAGGAACCAGATCGGCAGCGGGCTGAGCAACCAGCCGATCGGCGTAGTCATCAGGAATATCCAGATGCAGCGTGGATTGAATAAACTGCTGTGCCAGCGGCGTTTTCGGATGAGAGAACATCTCGCTAACTTTATCTTGTTCGATAAGCTGGCCGTTGCTGATCACCGCCACCTGATCACAGATACGTTTCACCACGTCCATCTCATGGGTGATCAACAAGATGGTCAGGCCCAAACGGCGGTTGATGTCTTTCAGCAATTCCAGAATAGAACGCGTGGTTGCCGGGTCCAGCGCGCTGGTGGCTTCATCGCACAACAGCACCTTAGGATTGCTGGCCAAAGCACGCGCGATAGCCACACGCTGTTTCTGGCCGCCGGACAAATTGGCCGGGTAAGCATCATGCTTATCTTCCAGACCGACCAATTTCAGCAATTCGCTAACGCGTTTTTGAATCTCGCCAGAGGAGAGGTTATCCAGCTCCAACGGCAAAGCCACGTTGCCGAAGACAGTACGAGAAGAGAGCAGGTTAAAGTGCTGAAAAATCATGCCAATCTGCCGGCGAGCGCGAGTCAGCGCTTTCTCAGAGAATGCCATCAGATCTTGGCCATCAACGATAACCTGACCCTTAGTTGGACGTTCCAGCAAATTAACACAGCGGATTAGGGTGCTTTTCCCTGCACCAGAAGCTCCAATCACGCCGTAAATCTGCCCAGCAGGAACGTGAAGATTCACGTCCGACAGCGCCACGATTGAACGCGTGCCTTGCTGGAACACCTTGGTGATATTAGAAAGTTTAATCATATTCTTCTTATTCTATCTTTTGTGCCGTGACTTTAATGAGTAACTCTCTGGTTAAACCAGAAGTATGCGGTGGATGCTAAGGCGTCTAGACGTCTAAGTCAACCAGCGGAGCACTCTCACTGTGGGCTAAAACATGCGATACTGCACCTATATATGTTGTTATCAGGAGCAAACACGTGGCACAGACAGTCCCAGCAATTTTTTTAGACCGAGATGGCACAATTAATGTCGATCATGGTTATGTTCATGAAATAGACCAATTCCAATTTATAGACGGTGTTATCGAAGCCTGCCTGCAATTAAAGGAAATGGGGTTTGCTCTGGTGCTGGTAACCAATCAGTCTGGTATTGCCCGTGGCAAATTCACCGAAGCCCAGTTTATGACCCTGACCGAGTGGATGGATTGGTCGCTTGCCGACCGCGGCGTGGATTTGGACGGCATCTATTTCTGCCCTCATCACCCAGAAGGTTCAGTAAAAGAGTTCGCTCAAGTTTGTGATTGCCGCAAGCCGATGCCCGGCATGTTCCTGACCGCCAAAGACGAGTTAAACATCGATATGGCCTCTTCTTATATAGTAGGGGACAAAATCGAAGACCTGCAGGCCGGTATTGCTGCGGGCGTCGGACATAAAATTCTGGTGAGAAGCGGCAAACCTGTCACGGCTGAGGGCGAAAACTTGGCGGATACCGTGCTCGATACCCTTGCTGATCTGCCTGTTTTCATCAAAAAAGCTCAGAAATAAGGCTTTGTGAATAAAAAAACGGCAAGCAGAATAAAAGTGATTTTATTTGCTTGCCATTCCATCCCAACTCCCTATAATGCCGCTCCATCGACAGGGAACAACGTGAACAACATCACGAAGTGAACGAGTCGGAAAGATTAAAAACAGCGGCAACCGGGTGAAATAAACGGTTGACACTGAAAGAGGAAAGCGTAATATACGCCACCTCGAGTTGCCAAGCGAAAGCGCGTAACTCACTGCTCTTTAACAATTTATCAGACAATCTGTGTGGGCACTCACAAGACGATATCAGCCACCTCGGTGGC